>NZ_JAHLQG010000018.1 GCF_018919065.1 Blautia sp. MSJ-9
CATCTGATGTAATTATACAGACTGGAAATAACGCCAGTCTTCTTGTTGTACACAAAAATAGATTAAAGAAATAATTTTAAAAACCTGCTTAAAAGTACTTGACTTTTGTTAGCAGGTTTTTTTGAAAAAATTTGATTTTCAGGTGAGAGTTTTTCGGTTTTTTTGTACCTATATAAGTGAAAGACTTTTTTAGACTGTTTTTTGGGAAGGAGGTTGGAAGGCATGTACGATACCAAAACCCGTATCGAATTGGTAAAAAAGCGAATGCATGAATACCACCGCCGCCAGGAGCGGCGCGCAGTCTGCCGGCTGTCTGTTCTGTGTACCCTGTTATTCCTGTCTCTTGTGGGAGCAACGGGGATAATGCAAAGCCAGCCAATAAACGTTACGGGAATGTACGGCACAATTCTGCTGCATGAGGACGCAGGCGGCTATGTGTTGGTGGCTGTCATTTCCTTTAATATGGCAGTCGTGATTACCGCATTATGTATCAAATTCAGAAAAAGAGGACAAAAGAGTCAAGACGCAGAAGATCATGTATAAAGAAAGGAAAGGTGGAAAGCATGAGGAAAAAGTTATTAGCCGGGATTCTGGCACTTGCACTGTGTTCTACAAATATGCCCCCCCAGACCATATTTGCGGAAGAATTTACTTCCGGAAATCAGGATGTAGTGTCTGAGGAAGAAACTCCGGAGATTTTTACCAATGAAGAGCAGGAAGCTGTAGGAGAGACAGATGAGGAACTGTCTGTATTCAGTTCAGAAGAGGTTCCTGAATTTAATGATGCCCCCGATGAGGCAATGGCTGCTGCGGAAAATGAACAAGCTGGAGAAATTGATTTAACTACGAGCAATAAAGTTGTGAATGGAGTTTATACTATAAGTTCGGCAGGAGATCACAAATTCATATGTAGCCAGGAAACAGGAAATAGAATTGTGGTTGATGGAACAAATATTTTGGCGAAAGACAAAATCAACATTTATCTTAATAACGTAAGTATCAATACATCTGCTGGTTCGGCATTGCAAATAAAGGGAGATGTGGAGGCTGCAGTCACTATCCATTTAACAGGCACAAATAGTCTTATAACAAAGAATAACTATAATGCCGGTTTACAGAAAGATAACAAAGCTCAGCTTATAATAAAAACCAATAATTCAGACGCTACTGCAGGAATCTTAAATGCTCGTAGTATCGATGGGGATGGCGCCGGAATTGGTGGCGGCTATTACGGCTCCGGCTCTTGCAGTAATATTATTATTGATAGTTGTTCTGTAATTGCTAGTTCTAAGTATGGTGCTGGAATTGGTGGCAGCAAGCAACACGCTGGCAGTGATATTACCATTAATAGTAGTTCTGTAACTGCTAGTTCTACGGATGGTGCCGGAATTGGTGGCGGCCTTTACGGCGCTGGCAGTGGCAGTGATATTACCATTAATAGTAGTTCTGTAACTGCTAGTTCTACGAATGGTGCTGGAATTGGTGGCGGCGAAGGAAATTCTTGCAAAAATATTACCATTAATAGTAGTTCTGTAACTGCTAGTTCTACGAATGGTGCCGGAATTGGTGGCGGCAAGGGAGGCGCTGGCAGTAATAATATTACCATTAATGGCGGCTCGGTAAAAGCCTCTTCTGTATCCGGTTCCCCAACAAACAAAGGGAAAGAGGTTTACTGTTGTACTATTGAAAATCCCGAAAATGCGAACGTAACAATCAAACCTGGAACAGGTAATTGGAAGCCTGTAAACCATTCCTCTCTCGACCCTGATGACACTAATCTGTATGTTTGGCTACCCAAGCTCGAAGGCAATTCTACAAACAGCTATTTGATTATACTTGACCCAGAAAACGGTTCAGAATCTCGAACACGGAATTATTCATTCGACACCGTTACCAACACATTTAAAGCTGCTCAAGTTGTTGATGATTTTATATTTAAGTCCCCTGTAAATCTTACTTACGATGGTCAGCCTAAAGAAGCCTCATTAGAGTTTAAATTTAAACCTACACATGAAAATAACAGAAAAATATCATTGGTATATTATAAAGGTAATTACGATGATATCAAAGATACCACCGAACCGCTCCAAGGTGCTCCTGTAAATGCAGGCACATATACTGTAAAAGCTCAGATAGCGGCAAGTGAATCCTATTTTGCACATAATGGATTAGAAAGTCGAGATTGGACATTTACTATTGAAAAAGCCCCTGTAGCACCAGGAGTAGATCCTAATAAAACTACTATATCCGTTCTATGGTCCTGTAAAAAGATCAGAGACATTACCAATCCTTTTTCGGCTGACTGGAAATGGGATAACGATGTTAATCCTGATCAGGAATTACAAGTTGGAAAACCCATTACAGCTACCGCAGTTTACAATGGCGACGATAAGGGGAATTACGAAAAAGAATCTATTACTTACACAATCACCAGAAGTCAATGCACGCACGAACACACCGCCGGACGTTATTACTCCTCTCCATCCTGTACTTCCAGCGGATATAGCGGAGATACCTACTGCACAGACTGTAATGAAACACTTTCGTATGGTTATACCATTTCCGCATACGGCCATGACTATGACAACGGCGTTATCACTACAGAACCAACTACAGAAATTGACGGAATCATAACTTACACCTGTAAACGATGCAAACATCAGGATACAAAAAATCTCGGAAAGCTTGGTGACGGGGAACCTTACATTGAGGGAAGTTTCCAGAAGAAAAGCTGGGATACTGTTAATGATCTGATCAAGACATCCAAAGAAAAAGATACCATCTCCATTATCATGAATGGTGCCAGGACACTTCCTGCTTCCGTTTTATCCGGGATAAAAGGAAAAGATATTTCCCTGAATCTTGATATGGAGAATGGTTTCATCTGGAAGATTAACGGTACTTCCATTACAGCAGAAACACCTGCAGATACCGATCTTTCTGTTACAAACACAGCAGAATATATCCCGGCAGCATTATACAGCCTGATTTCCACAAACCAGAATGATTTCGGTTTCCATCTTGGAAGAAACGGAACTTTTGATTTTCCGGCTGTGCTTTCTGTAAAAGCAGATGCCTCCTGTGCAGGACTTATGGCAAATCTGTTCTGGTATGATGTTGAGAATGGGGTTCTGCAGTGTATCCAGACTGTAACTGTAGGCGGTGCATTTGAGGACAGCATTCCATATGCTGACTTTACCCTTTCCAAAGGACAGGATTATTTCATAGCATTTGGTACAGAATCCCTCAATGGCAGAGTTATTCACACAGACGGAAGTATCACAGATGAAAACGGTACATACCTGCGACCTGCCGACACAAAGATTTCCAGCTACTCCATTGACAGAAACAAGCTTACTGTCAAACTTGCCAAAGGATGTGCCGGTGCTCAGGGTTATGACTTCGTGATCAGCAGGAAATCAGATATGCTTAAGACCGGTAAATTCAGCAAAACAATTTCCTCAACCGGCAAGCCACAGGCATCTTTCAGATATCTGGCAAAAGGTACCTGGTATGTGGCAGCCCGAAGCTGGGTTCTGGATGCACAGGGCAATAAGGTCTATGGTTCCTGGACAAAGGTTAAAAAGATCAAGATCACAGTTGTCACACCACAGCAGCCAAAGATCAAGAATATCACTGTAAAAGGAAACACAGTGACTGTTACTTACACAAAATGCAAAAATGCCACAGGTTATGAGATTCTGCTCGGAACCAAATACAAGACCTCCGCAGGAGAGAAGTATCCGATTAAGAAATATGTGAAACGTACAGAAGGCAAAAATACCGTAACAGTAACCTTTACAAACGTAAAGAAAGGTACCTGGTATGTGACAGTACGTTCCTGGAATAAGACCTCCAAGGATAAATCCAGAGTTTACAGTCCATATTCCACAATGAAGAAATTTGCTGTATGATTTTTTCGTAACTGAATAGACTGATACTAAAGAAAACAAGGGGCGGTCGATAAGACCGCCGTTTTCTGTTGTTTGGAGAAATTAAAACCATTTTGCAGCGTATTGCTGTAATTGTTCCTGGACATCCCGGTAGCTGTATTTGCTGACCGGGATTATTTCATGATTATTCAGTGTGATTTCAAAGCGTCTGATTGAACGGACAGCATACAGAGAAACAATGTAGCATCTGTGACATTGCACGAAGATATCTTTCGGCAGAGTTTCACGGACTGCAGAAAGGGATTTATATATCTTCGTGACAGTACCGTCCTGAAGGTGAATCTGCAGTTCTTTATTGATTATTTCAATATAGGTAATATCCCTGATATGAAAGGATACAGTTCTGGACGGAGTGTCGATTATAATGGATTTCGGGATCAGATGTCGGATTGCACGGGTTAGTGCTTCTGCAAGTTTTTGACGGCTGACCGGCTTGAGGATATAACCTACAGGTTCAGCAGAATATGCATCGAATACAAATTTCTCACTGCTGGAAATGAAGATAACGGGAATTTGGTTTCTGGTGTCACGGAGACATTCTGCAAAGCTGATCCCATTGTTTTCACCCAGCATAATATCAAGAATCAGAATGTCACAGTTTTTGGGAGTATTCTGCAATGTATTTTTTAATTCTGCAATAGAAGTATATTTTCGAATCTCGCAGGATTCTCCCATGGATGCTAAAATATCGCTGATCATTTCTGATATCTGTGTTAAAAAAATCGGTTCATCATCACAGATGACAATATGGTACATAGTGAAAGCCTCCTATTATTCGTTATTTTCGTCAAGACAAAGCGTTGTTGTTACAGCAAAAAAGCCGCCACGTACCTGTACGCTCAGTATACCATTGTATTTTTCGGCGATTCCATTGATGATCTTAAGACCGTAACCGTGTCTGTCACTGTTCTTTTTACTGGATTTATATTTTCCATTCGTGATTCTCAAGTTATCCTCATTGCAGGAGTTTTCACATTTAATAAACAGAAAATTTCCCTTTGAATGGAGATTCAGCCGGATGACCCGCTGTCCTTCAGAAACCTTCTGACACCCTTCTACTGCATTTTCCAATATATTTGTCAACATCCGGCACAAATCAATGTCTTCCATGTTGAGTCTTCTGCCAATGATAATACTGTACTCCACTATGGCTTTATAACGGCTGGCACGTTCTGCAAATTCTGAAAGGATGGAATTGACCAGAGCATTGGCTGTGTAGGTGACAAAAGGAAGCTGTTCGGCTTCTTCAGTAAATTTCTGTATATACTGTCTGGCACCTGCATAGTCCTCCTGTTTAAGATAGGAGGACAGGGCATTCATATGATGCCGGATCTCATGGTGTATTTCCAGAATATGTTCGTTGTTTTCTGCCTGATTCCGGTAGTTTTCCAGTATGCGCTCGGAAATCCGCTGTTCTTCCTGTTTACTGCGGATGTATTCCATGACACTGAAGAATACGGCATACACCATGAAAGCAAATACTGCAAACAGTACAAACATAACATGGACAACTATATTATTGGAAAGATTTATTATGCTTGAGAACTGTGCAATACTGGCAATTAGAATAAACAAAGCAGGGAGGGAGCAGAGAATCTTCCAGATACGTGATTCCAGATCAGCGTTGATCATAGTACGGATTCGCTCCATCAGCATGAGAAATGGTTTCGCAAGAAGCAGATTTATGATAAGTGTGAGAATCAGTGCAAGGGGCGGATACATAAAATGGTCGGATGGGAACCGGAAAGTACGGTGCAAAAAAGTAACAGTACTTGTGACAAAGAATCCGTAGCTCATTACAACAAAAAATACAAATAGTTTTTCTGCTATTTTTGCCTGGATGATAAAGCAGTACAACACTCCGAACAGTAGCAGGGCAATATAAAAAATAACATTCCAGATCAGCTCTTTGTAATCACCGCCAATGTTGAACTGTGCGATAAGAGAAAACGGAATGACCATTACAATAAAAATGGACAGTGCCATGAGCATTGTCTTTTTTGTGCTTAGGCGGAAACGATCCCGGAATGGATACAAACAGAAAAATGCATAAGGAAGAATCTGAAGAGAAAATCCGCAGAAATAACGCAATGCTATCATAAAGACCTCCTGTCGTAAAGATAGATAATGGCCAGGTTACTTATTAAAAAAAGTATACCATTGGCAGATGGTAAAATCAAACCAGACAGAGGTCTTTTTACGCTATATTTTGACTATTCACGCAAAAATATAGACAGGGAAGTCAAATTCAAATAACATAAATAATATAGATACAGAAAACTGTCAAAATGAGGAGAGCTTTTGATACGGTATATATGTCCGAAAGTTCGCTTTTACTGGCATCGTAAAGGAAAAAATATAAGAAAAGGAGACTAAAAAATGAAGAAAAGAATGATTATTGTGACGACACTGATTATGGGAACTCTGGGAGCAGGATGTGTGAGTGTCCAGGCATCGGATACGTTACCTGAACTGACAAAAGACAATGCACTGGAACAGATGATGAAAGCAGGAGAAACAGACAGTCTTGTAAGCAATCATAAAAGCTATGAAGCTACCTGTGAATATATACTGCAGAATACAAAGGTATATGACTATGAAGATTCTGAAGTGATGTATGTAGATATGTATGGTACTACCCAGATGCTCTATAAAGATGGCGAATTAAAATACGGAAAAGAAGGAGATGAGTATCTCTCCTGTCTGTATATTGATGAAGCAGATGGAAATGCAGATGATCTTATAAGCTTTTACACAGATGAAACTATAGAGGAAGAAGTGACGGATCTGAAGGAAGATGGTGATACGATCATTATACAGACAAAGGTACCTGAAGAACTTACGCAGAGCGCATTGAATTCTCAGGGAGATGGAGAATCCTACACAGAGGGAGACTGGATTTCTATGGAATATGTGGTTGCTTCGGATGATTACAGACCATTGAAACATACTCAGATTCTGAATCATAAGGACGGCACTTCAGAAGAAGCTTCGAAGATGGAATTCTCCTACGGCGTGGACAGACCTGAGGATGTAGCAGATCTCTGTGAAAAGTACGAAGAAGCAGAAAAAGCAGAAGGTGATGTACGTAATGTGACAGTTACTGCAGCTCCTGGTACAGAGCAGGAAAAGGATTATGCAATCACGGTTCCAGCAGATAATCATGTATGGATCATGCTTCATGACGATAATTCTTATTACATTATGTATACAGATAAGGAATGTAAAGAACTGTACGAGCCAGAGGAAGATGTGAAAGGAGACACACATCTTTATGCAGAGATTGAGTCTTATGAGGATTATGAAGAGGCAGAGGATGAAGTATGAGGAGTTTGAGAGTATTTATCCGGTAACAGTATATCACAAAACAATACCATAGATTTACAATTCGTGTCATTTTCTGTCGTTTCGTGACAGAATTATTGAAAAAAATTCTGACTCTTTTATAATGAGGATAACAAATGGGAGTACATTAAATGGAAGAGCAGAAAATAAAAGAAGGACTTTCCATCTGGCTTGAATGTAGAAAAATAAGATGAGAACGACATTCAGGAGGAAAACAACATGAAGACAATCATAAAGTATGAACTGGTCATAAATGAAGCACTTATATCCGCACTCAATTACCATACACCTGACGAGCAGATTAATGAATTTATCCGTTTTTTCGGCAGACATATCGGTTCTGACAGAATATATATTTTCGAAGACTGTAAAGAAAGACATGGCACAGATAATACGTATGAATGGTGTGCACAGGGAGTAATTCCTGAGATAGACAGATTGCAGAATGTCGATATGGACGTAATAAAGTGGTGGTATGATACGTTTTCCAAAGGCGAAAGTATCATTATTACTGATATAGAAGATATCAAAGAAGAACATCGTGCATCGTATGATATGTTAAAAGCGCAGAATGTGAGAAATGTGGTGGTATGTCCTTTGCGTTATAAAGATGAGATAAGTGGGTTTTTCGGTGTGGATAATCCTCCAAAGAGTGATTACAGGGGACTTACTACTTTTCTGGATATGATAGGAACGCTTCTTATCTCATTTCTGAAATTGCGTAATTCGTTTATAAAGTCAAATAAAGAGGCAAAGCTCAGCAGTTATTCGTCGCTTTCCAAAATCTATGCATCTATGTATTTGGTTGATGTGCAGACAAAAAGATATCATATTATAAAAATGACAGATCAGATTGCGGAATATTTGGGAAAAGATTTTAAAATGGGAGAATATGAAATCAGAGATGATTTTTGCGGACATATCAAGAATATCGCTGAGAAAATGTGTACGGAATCACAACTTCAGGAATCACTGGAGTTTGTAGATATCAGTACGCTGGAAGAACGGCTTCTTGGAGAAAACAGCATAACACATGAATTTACAGATAAAATATCAGGCTGGAATCGAAGCAGATTTATTCCTGTAGACTACGATGAAGATGGAAAACTTCTGCATGTACTTTTCTGTATTGAGTGTATAGAAGAAGAAAAAAAGCGTGAGAACAGGCTGATTTATCTGGCGCAGACAGATCTTATGACAGGATTATGTAATCGTGGAAGCGGAGAAAAAAAGATTACTGAATTTTTAAAGGAAAAAACAGGAGGATTGCTTTGCCTGATCGACTGTGACAAATTTAAATCCATCAATGACACTTACGGGCATTCTGTAGGAGATAAGGTGATTATAGCCGTTGCGGAGAAACTACAGAAAACATGTCGTGACAGTGATGTGGTCTTGCGGCTCGGAGGTGATGAGTTCGCCATGTTTATACCGGGAATGCTGGAACAAAGGGTAGCAGAGAAATTTTTTGAGAGATTTTTTGAAAATATCCGACAGATAGATATCATAGAGATGCAGGGGAAGAACATAGAAATAAGTCTGGGTGCGTGTTTTTATGATGGATATGAAGAGGTTTCTTTTGATCAGTTATACAGAAAGGCTGACAGGGCAATGTATCAGAGTAAAAAGCAGAAAGGCTGCAGTGCTGTAATTTATGGGGAGGAGATGTCGAATTTTATTCGGATACAACCGGGTCAACTGTAACCGAATAAAAATATCGTTATCAATCAGGGAGTGAATGCTAGCTGTTACTGCATAAAATCAGTCGGAATAATATTTGTAAAACAGAATAAACTAATAATAAAGAATAAAAGAGGTACTGCTAAACAGCGGTGCCTCTTTTCGACATAAGAAAACGAAAACGGTTTTGTAATTTATCAGGTTATCAGGAGGGGAAGTTTATGTGGGGATTTATAGTGGCGCTGATTTCGGGAGCGTTGATGAGCATTCAGGGTGTTTTTAATACAGAAGTGACAAAGCAGACCAGTCTCTGGGTATCAACCGGCTGGGTGCAGCTGTCAGCTTTTGCAGTCTGTGTTCTGGCCTGGCTTTTCACAGGACGGGAAAGTGTAGCTGCACTCTGGCAGGTGGACAATAAATATACACTCCTTGGTGGTGTGATCGGAGCGTTTATTACAATTACAGTAATCCAGAGTATGGGAGCACTTGGACCGGCAAAGGCAGCAATGCTGATCGTTATTTCGCAGCTGGCAGTTGCTTATGTAATTGAATTGGCCGGGTTGTTTGGAGTAGACAAAGAACCATTTGAATGGCGCAAAATCCTTGGATTGCTGATAGCGATTTCCGGAATTATTATATTTAAATGGCAAAAATAAGATTTTACTATTGTAAAATATTTAAGATTTCGTTACAATAAGGGTGGCATTATGGACAGGGGGGACTCTTACTCTGAGAAATAAGAGGAGGACCCTTATGATAAAAATAAAAAACAGATGTTGTTATGCTGTGATGCTGATATTGTGCGGAACTTTGTTTCTTACAGGACTGACAGGATGTAAGAGCAGAGAGGCACAGTTTCTGATTGAAGGACTGCAGGAAGCGAAAGCAGAGGTGGATGCGGAGTCATCAGAAGAGAAAACATCAGGACAGAAGTCGAAGAAAGATACAGATGAGAAGAAAGCTGATACAGAAGACCGACAGAATGATGGTGGCAATTCTGCAGAGTTCCGGAAAAAACAGGCAGAATCAGATGGTTCAGATGCAGGTAATGGGACAGGAAGTGATTCCGGGAAACATACTTCAGATGTTGATATAGATAATGGGTCAGAAGCAGTTTCTGATAGGGAAATGCAGCAGGCGATGATCTATGTTGATGTCTGCGGAGCAGTTGCAAATCCGGGAGTCTTTCAGCTGGCAGCCGGAAGCCGGGTGTTTCAGGCGATTGAGGCGGCGGGAGGATATCTTCCTGAGGCAGCTCTGACCTGTGTAAACCGTGCAGGAGTTCTGACAGACGGACAGCAGCTTTATATTCTCACACAGGAAGAGATGGAGCGGCAGGGACTGGATCCGGCAGAGATGTCCGGGGCATCAGATGGACAGATGAATGGAAGTGCCGGGACAGGACAGAACACGGGGATGACCGCTCAGGTTCAGCAGGATAACAGGATCAACATAAATACAGCAGATGAAGCTCAGCTTACTACGCTGACGGGGATCGGTGCAACACGTGCGCAGGCGATCATTGCCTACAGAGAAGAGAACGGGCCATTTGCTGCGATAGAGGATATTATGAATGTGCAGGGTATCAAAGAAGGTACTTTTGCAAAGATAAAAGATGAGATAGTAGTAGGATAAGGAGAACCGAATGAGCAGGAAAGTTTTGGTAGTAGATGATGAGAAACTGATCGTAAAAGGAATCCGTTTTAGTCTGGAGCAGGATGGTATGGAGGTAGACTGCGCTTATGATGGAGAAGAGGCAGTAGAGAAAGCAAAAGATAAAAAATATGATATTATCCTTCTGGATCTGATGCTGCCGAAGATGGACGGGCTGGAAGTATGCCAGCAGATCCGCGAATTTTCCAATGTGCCGATCGTGATGCTGACAGCTAAGGGCGAGGATATGGATAAGATCCTTGGTCTTGAATATGGTGCGGATGATTATATCACCAAACCGTTCAATATCCTGGAAGTTAAGGCACGTATCAAAGCGATCATGCGCCGTGCGGGAAGCGACCACGAGGAGAAAGAAAAGGCAAAGAGCATTCAGGTGGGCGATCTTCGTATGGATTGTGAAGGCAGACGTGTATTTATTTCAGGAAAAGAGATTAATCTGACAGCAAAGGAATTTGATGTACTGGAGCTCCTGGTATTTAATCCGAATAAGGTTTACAGTCGCGAGAACCTGCTGAACATTGTGTGGGGGTATGAATACCCGGGTGATGTACGTACAGTGGATGTACATATCCGTCGTCTTCGCGAGAAGATTGAAACCAATCCAAGTGAACCGAAGTATGTACACACCAAATGGGGCGTTGGATATTATTTCCAGGCTCAATAAAAAGAACGCATGAAACAGGCAGACCATATTTTATGAAATAAATCTCATAAAATACGGTCTGTTTTTTTGTTGGGATCTATAGCAGTCCTGCTATAAAAAATTTAAATGAGAAGCTTAGAGCGTGTCTGAAAAATCATTCCCGCAAAGTGTGACGCACATCTTGCAGAAAGCCTTTTTCAGACACGCTCTAAAGAAAGAACGGCAGTTCAGTTTGACTCAGTTTAGTTTGGTTTGTATCTGAGATGGTTTATTGTTGAACAAAGATGATAAAAATTAAACAAACAAAACAAACATCTATAGAGGAAAATAATAAAAAATTAGAAAAATTCTATAAATGTGCTTGTGAAAATGACGAAAAAAGCTTATAATTAACGTTACAATATGTATAGAGTGCAATAAAAAGAGAAAAGAAGGTATAAGGAGGGTGCGAAATGCTAGATCAATCATTTTATCAGAAAGCGGACGAGATCATTGCTTTCTATGGTAAAAAGCCGGCATCACTGATTCCGATCATGCAGGACATTCAGGGAGTGTACAGATATCTGCCAGGGGAGTTACTTACATATGTGGCAGAGCAGATCGGTGTAACAGAAGCGAAAGCTTTCAGTGTGGCAACATTCTATGAGAATTTCTCATTTGATGCGAAAGGTAAATACGTGATCAAGGTCTGTGACGGAACAGCCTGTCATGTAAGAAAGTCTATACCGGTTCTGGAAGAACTGTATAAGAAACTGGGGCTTTCCAGAACAAAGAAAACCACAGATGACATGATGTTTACGGTAGAAACCGTTTCCTGTCTTGGTGCATGCGGTCTTGCACCGACTATGATGGTGAATGAGGATGTACATCCGAGAATGACACCTGAGAAGGCAGATGAGTTGATCGATAAACTGAGAGGGGGCGAACAGGGATGATCCAGAATAAAGAAGCATTAGACCAGGTCAGAGAAGAAGCCGTTAAGGTGCTTGATTCCTATGACTGTCGTATCCTTGTCTGTTCAGGTACCGGATGTGTAGCGACCGGTTCCCAGAAAATCTATGAGAAATTCATGGAGATCGCCAAGGATGCCCCTGGAGTAACAATTGAGTTCGGACCTCATGACAAAGACGCACACGTAGGTGTGAAGAAAACAGGATGTCAGGGTGTCTGTGAACTTGGACCTCTGGTTCGTATCCAGAAGGGTGACGATGTGATCCAGTATACAAAGGTTCAGATCGAAGACTGCCAGGAGATTTTTGAGAAGAGTGTTCAGGGCAATGAAACAATCGAGAGACTGCTTTATCAGAAAGGCGGCAAAGTAAGCCGTGGACCGGAAGATATTCCGTTTATTGCAAAACAGACACGAATCGTTCTGAAAAACTGTGGTAAATTTGACGCAGAATCTCTGAATGAGTACATAGCAAGCGGCGGTTTCCAGGCTCTGGAGAAAGCAATGTTTGAGATGGATCCGGATCTGGTTATCGATCAGGTTGATAAATCCGGTATCCGCGGACGTGGAGGCGGTGGCTTCCCGGCAGGTAAGAAATGGATTCAGGTAGCCCGTCAGGCAGATCCTGTTCATTATGTAGTATGTAACGGTGATGAGGGTGACCCGGGAGCATTCATGGATGGTTCCGTAATGGAAGGTGATCCTTATCGGCTGATCGAAGGTATGATGCTTGCAGCTTACGCAGTAAGAGCACAGCATGGATATATTTATGTACGTGCGGAGTATCCGCAGTCTGTAGCACGACTGAAACATGCGATCGCAGTTCTGGAAGAAGTCGGACTGTTAGGCGATGATATCCTTGGAACAGGATTCTCTTTCCATATGCATATCAACCGTGGTGCAGGTGCTTTCGTATGTGGCGAAGGTTCTGCCTTGACTGCTTCTATCGAAGGAAGCAGAGGTATGCCTCGTGTAAAACCGCCTCGTACAGTTGAACAGGGACTCTGGGCGAAACCTACAGTCCTGAATAACGTAGAAACTTATGCAAATATTCCGGAAATCATTCTTAAAGGGGCAGACTGGTACAGAAGTATCGGTACAGAGGGTTCACCTGGAACAAAGACATTCTCACTGACAGGTTCTATTGAGAACACAGGTCTGATCGAGGTTCCGATGGGAACAACTTTAAGAGAGATTATCTTTGATATTGGCGGCGGTCTGAAGGCAGGCGCAGCATTCAAGGCTGTACAGATTGGTGGACCATCCGGCGGATGTCTGACAGAAGAACATCTGGATGTACCGCTTGACTTTGACTCTGTTAAGAAATACGGTGCGATCGTTGGTTCCGGTGGTCTGGTAGTTATGGATGAACATACCTGTATGGTTGAGGTAGCACGATTCTTCATGGGCTTTACTCAGAGAGAATCCTGCGGTAAATGCGGACCTTGCCGTATCGGTACCAAACGTATGCTTGAGATCCTCGAGAAGATCGTAGACGGCAAAGGTGAGATGGAAGATCTGGATAAACTGGAGCACCTTGGAAACTTTATCAAGGATCGTTCACTCTGCGGACTTGGAAAAAGTGCACCGCTTCCGGTACTTTCCACATTGAAGAACTTCCGTGATGAATATGTAGAGCATATTGTAGATAAGAAGTGCGCAGCTCATGTATGTAAGGCAATGCGTTCTTATGTAATTGATCCTGAGAAATGTAAAGGATGTACCAAGTGTGCGAGAAACTGTCCGGTTGGTGCGATCACAGGTAATAAGAAAGAGCCTCACAGCATTGATACCTCCAAGTGTATTAAGTGCGGAACATGTCTGGAAAATTGTGTATTCGGCGCAATTTCTGTGAATTAAGGAGGGTGAAAAGATGATTCATTTGACTATAGATGGAATTCCTGCAGAGGTAGAGAAGGGTACGACTATTCTGCAGGCTGCCAGACAGATCGGAGTGGAGATTCCTACACTCTGCTATCTGGAAGATGTATTGCCGGATGGTTCCTGCCGTTTGTGCGTGGTAGAAGTAACAAACAATGGAAGAACCAAATTTGATACGGCATGTACACTTCGCTGTTCAGAAGGCGATGAAGTACAGACAATGTCAGAGAAGGTAGTTGCTTATCGTAAAGATACTCTTGACCTCCTTCTTTCAGACCATCGTGTACACTGTTTCTCATGTGAAGCGAATGGTGACTGTAAATTACAGGACTACTGTTTTGAATATGGTGTAACTGAGACAAGCTATCCTGGTGAAATGAAGGATATGCCGATTGATGATACCAATAAATTCTTTACCTATGATCCAAGTCTGTGTATTCTCTGCCATCGCTGTGTGAATACCTGTAAGGAAATCGTAGGAAGAGGCGCGATCGACACTATGGACCGTGGCTTCCAGTCTGTGATCGGTGCACATTATAAGAATAAATGGAACGAAGGTATCTGCGAATCCTGCGGTAACTGTGTGCAGGCCTGTCCGACAGGCGCTCTGACTATGAAGCGCAGAAAGAAATATCGTCCATATCAGATTGACAAGAAGGTTCTGACTACCTGTCCGCACTGTGCAACAGGCTGCCAGTATTATCTCCTTGTAAAAGACGGAAAGATCGTAGATACAGAAGCTGTAAACGGACCTTCCAACAAAGGACTGCTCTGTGTTAAGGGACGTAGCGGATGCTTCGATTTCGTACATTCACCGGAGCGTATCAAATATCCGTTGATCAAGAATAAAGAAACAGGTGAATTTGAACGTGCAACATGGGATGAGGCACTGGATCTTGTTGCTTCCAAATTTATGGAGATCAAGAAACAGTATGGTTCTAATTCCCTTGCAGGTTTTGCATGTTCCAGATCACCGAACGAAGATATCTACATGGTACAGAAGATGGTTCGCTGCTGCTTCGGCACAAACAACACAGATAACTGTGCCCGTGTATGTCATTCCGCATCCGTATCAGGTCTTGCAATGACTCTTGGTTCCGGTGCCATGACAAACCCGATCGAGGATATCACAAAGAACGCTGACCTGATCATGCTGGTTGGTTCAAACCCTGAGGAAGCACATCCTGTAGTTGGTATGCAGATCCGCCAGGCAGTCAAGAGAGGCTGCAAGCTGATCGTAGTTGACCCGCGTGACATTGGTCTTGCAAAGAAAGCAGATATTCATCTGAAACTGAAACCTGGTACAAACGTTGCTTTTGCAAATGGTATTATGAATGTAATTCTTTCAGAGGGACTTCAGGATGACAAGTTTATCGAAGAGCGTACCGAAGGTTTTGAAGAATTAAAAGAAATCGTAAAAGATTACACACCTGAGAAAGTAGCAGAGATCTGCCATATTGATGCAGACGATCTGAGAAAAGCAGCGATCATGTATGCAAAAGCTGACCGTGCTCCTATCATCTACTGCCTTGGTGTAACCGAACATTCCACAGGTACAGAGGGCGTTATGTCTATGTCCAATATGGCAATGATGGTTGGCAAGCTTGGACGTGAAGGCTGTGGTGTTAACCCGCTTCGTGGACAGAATAACGTACAGGGTGCCTGCGATATGGGTGCTCAGCCGAACGTATATCCGGGATATCAGAAGGTTACTGATCCTGCAGTTCGTGAGAAATTCGAGAAAGCATGGGGTGTAAAACTTGATCCGAATATCGGAACTCATGCAACTGATGTATTCCCGAAGGCAATCACAGGCGAGATCAAGGGTCTGTATATTTATGGTGAGGACCCGGTAGTTACTGATCCGGATACCACACACATTATCAAAGCATTAAAGAGTCTTGATTTCTTTGTACTTCAGGAACTTTTCATGACAGAGACAGCTCAGTATGCAGATGTTATTCTTCCTGGCGTAAGCTATGCAGAGAAGGAGGGTACATTTACCAATACAGAGCGCCGCGTACAGAGAGTCCGCAAGGCTGTCACAGTGCCTGGCGAGATGAGACTGGATACAGATATTATTATTGATCTGATGAACCGTATGGGATATCCGCAGCCACATCTGACATCTGCTCAGATTATGGATGAAATCGCATCCCTGACACCGAGCTTCGCAGGTATCAGCCATGAACGTCTTGACAGTGAAGAAGTTCATGGACAGGGACTTCAGTGGCCATGTACCTCCAAGGATCATCCGGGAACACCGATCATGCATGTTGGTAAATTCTCCCGCGGTCTTGGCTGGTTCTATCCTGCAAAATATGTACCGTCAGCAGAGCTTCCGGATGAGGAATATCCAATCATCCTCATGACAGGACGTATTCTGTATCATTACACAACAAGAGCCATGACAGGAAAGACACCTGAGCTTATGGAGATCGAAGGTAAGTCATTTATCGAAATGAACATCGTAGATGCCGATAAGCTGGGTATCAAAAACGGTGATAAAGTCAGAGTTTCTTCCAGACGAGGATCCATTGAATCTACCGCTCGTGTAGGTACAAAGACCTCACCGGGTGAGAGCTGGATGCCATTCCACTTCCCGGATGGAAATGCAAACTGGCTGACCAACGCCGCACTTGACAAATACGCAAGAATTCCTGAATATAAGGTATGCGCAATTAAGATTGAGAAAGCATAAAACAATATCGGAGACAAAGTTCCGGATCTGATATCGTAAATATTATATGGGGCTGTCGCACATGGATCTGCTGTCCTTGCGGCAGCTCCATATTCCTTTATGGAAAGGCAAAAATAATCATTCGGCAGTACATCATTCTGTGAAAGTACGGAACGGTTACAGATAATTTTTTGTGAAAAATATAGTGTTACATAATAAGGAGTACGAGGCATGCAGAGATTTCAGTCAATCCTTCAGTTTAAAAAAGTCAGTTGTAAAAACTGTTACAAATGTGTCCGGAACTGCCCGGTCAAGGCGATACGTGTTCATGATCATCAGGCCAGGATCATAGAAAGTCAGTGTATTTACTGTGAGAAGTGTATCCTTGTCTGCCCGCAGGATGCCAAGGAAGAGCAGAATATGATCCCTGCAATCCGCAGTGCAATGGAAAATAAGGCACAGGTTGTTGCCTCTCTTCATCCGGCATATCTGGCACGTTTTGGGGTAACCGGTGTCAACGAGATCAGAGAAGCGATGAAGAAACTGGGATTTGCAGACGCAGCAGATGCAGCAGAAGGTGCAAGCCTGATGACTGCGCAGTATAAAACGCTTTTTCCGGAGCAGAAGGAACAGGGAGTGATGATTTCTTCAGCCTGTCCTGTAATCGTGCAGCTTGTCAAGAAACATTATCCGCATCTTCTGGGAAACCTGGTACAGTCTGCTTCTATGATGCAGTTTCATGCCAATTATCTGAAAAAGCAATATCCGAAGGCAAGGATCGTCTATGTAAGTCCCTGTATTTCGGCCATGTCGGAACTGAGGGATTCCGGAAATGAAGTGGATTATGTTATTACATTGGAAGAACTTGCACAATGGATGAAAAAAGAAGGGATTTCCATAGCTGAGAAAGAACCTGAACAGATTGCCTACCGTTCCAGAGAAATTGCTATTGCAGATGGTCTGACAGACTTGCTTGGATCTGTAAAAGGAATCCGCAAGCTTTCTGTAAGCGGAATGGAACAGTGCAGGGAGGTTCTGGAAGAACTTCATCCGGAGGATTTTGCAAACTGTTTTCTTGAGATGTATGCATGCAGCGGCGGCTGTGTGGCTGGTCCTTCTTTTCAGATGAAGAAAGGACGTTATCTGGTAGATGTTCTGGCAGTGAAGAATGCAGCTTTTGGAAAAGATTTTCACAGAGAGCAGGGAGACTATGAATTACCGGGATTTGAACTGCGAAAGAATTTCGGCTACTGTCCTGCACAGGAGCAGGATGAGGTTTCTGAAGAAGAAATCAGGGATGCTCTGGCAGAAATGGGAAAATTTTCTCCAAAGGATGAATTAAACTGCGGTGCCTGCGGGTACAACACATGCCGGGAAAAGGCAATCGCCATTATTCAGAATAAGGCAGAGGTTGCCATGTGTATTCCATATATGCGGGCAAAACAGGAGAGTTATTCAAATAAAGTATTTAATGCAATGCCTGGTTTGCTGGTTACAGTAGATTATAATCTGAGAATTATCCAAATGAATCAGGCGGCGACAGATCTGTTCAATACACCACATAAACGCAGGCTGATCGGACATCCGGTTTCAGAAATTATGGAAGATTACAGCTTTGCAAGTATTCTGGCATTTGACAGAAATCTGATGCAGGATGAAATATATCTGGAAGAACAGAAGCGTTATCTGGACCGTGTGATGACGAATGACAGGGAGAATAAAATGATCCTCTGCATTATGAAAGATATCACAAAAGAGCGAAAACATAAGGATCAGATCCAGCATGCACAGCTCGAGGCAGTCAGAATGGCAGATAAACTGGTAGAAGAACAGTTAAAAATCGTTCAGCAGATCGCAGGACTTCTGGGAGAGACTGCGGCAGATACTAAGGTGGCAGTGGAGAAACTAAAAAATACCATACTTCTGGAGAGTGAAAAACCAAATGAAAAGAAATAGATATCACGGACTGAATGTGGAATTTGACGGTTTATGTATTGATTTTGGTCATGTGAGCCTGAATAAGAAGAAAGAATTTCTCTGCGGAGACTGTTATAAAATCGAAGAAAATGATAAAGACCATGTACTGGTGCTCTCCGATGGTTTAGGGAGCGGTGTGAAAGCGAATATTCTTTCCACATTGACTGCGACCATGCTTAGTACTATGATTATTAATCAGGTTGAACTGGACGAAGCAGTACGTGCTGTTGCGAAGACTCTGCCTGTATGCAGTGTGAGGAATCTGGCTTATGCTACCTTTACAGTGCTGAATTTTCAGGGGAAACAGGTCAGTCTTTACCAGTTTGATAATCCGGATGCAATTCTGATCAGGGATGGAAAGTTGTTTGATTATCCGGTAGAGACCAGTATGATCGAGGAAAAAGAAATTCATAAAAGCTGCTTTGAATTACAGGAAGAAGATATGCTGATCATTATGTCTGACGGTGTGACCAATGCCGGGATGGGAAAGACCACCAACGGAGGCTGGGGAAGAGAAGACGTGATGGCTTTCTGTAAAGCGAAATACCACAAAGGTATGAGTGCACAGGAGATGGCTGGTTATCTGGCAGAAGCAAGTCTGGATCTGAACCTGAATGAGACGGATGATGATATTACTGCCATTGTGCTGAGGATGCGGCAGAAACAGGTCGTGAATATCATGATCGGTCCTCCGAGCAAGGAAGAACATGATGAGAGATATTTGAAATCGTTTTTCGAGGCAGAGGGATACCATGTGATCTGCGGTGGTACTACTGCTCAGTGTGCTGCCAGATATCTGGATAAAGAGCTGATTTCTCTCAGTGAGACTGCCTGCGGGGATGTTCCGGCCTATTATAAGCTGGAAGGTGCAGAACTGGTAACAGAAGGATTTCTGACGATTGAGCATTTGCTGGAATACTGCGAAGAATGGCTGGATGACAGGCTGACTTTTAACAGGCTAAAACGAAAGAAAGATGCTGCTGCACTGCTGGGCGTGATGCTTTTTGAGCAGGCAACGGATATTAATTTCTATTTCGGTGGTGCTATTAATAAGAATAATGTGGAACTGGGAATCACAGAGAAGCGAAAAGAAGAAGTGGCAGAACAGCTTGTGGAGCACCTGCGGAATGCAGGGAAGAATGTGAATATTGCATTCTGGGCAATCTGACAGGAAGGATGAGACAGAGAAATGGCGAGAATATTATGTGTATGTATCAGCAAAGAACGAAAAACAAGTTCCCAGAACATTCATGAATGCGAAGCAGATCTACAGGGGCTTGTGGGTGACGTGCATTATGGAATGGGTGGAAGAAGGCAGGTCACTCTTCTACCGTATGAGAAAGTAAAGCCATACTTTGATGAGACAGGACAACCTGTCAGTTATGGACGTTTCGGTGAGAATCTTCTGACAGAGGGGCTTGACTGGAATGTGATTGAAGAGGGAAGCAGATTTCGCTGCGGAGACGTGCTTCTGGAAGTTGTGAGAATCGGTGCGGGAGGCCCTGCATCGGATGCATATAAAGGTGAGAAAGTGTGCTCACCGATGGAACCGTGGTTTATTTTCTGCCAGATCATAGAGCCGGGAATACTGAAAGAAGGGGCAGAAATTGTACCAATAGATAAATGACAGCAGTCATTTTGAGAGAATATCCTGTGAGTGATCAGAAAAGGAAATTTGAAAATATCTGATAGTTGAATGATAACAGACAAAAGGAGGACTTAGTGCGTGGAGGGAATCAGCGTAGAACAGGCAATGGAGCAGATTCTGCAGTATACGCCTGTAATAAACGAGACAGAAGAAGTGGAACTGAATAAGGCAGGGGGAAGAATCCTGGCGCAGGATATGGTGGCAGAATTTAACAATCCTCCTTTTGACCGTTCACCGGTAGATGGCTATGCATGTAAGGCAGAAGACCTTGCAGGTGCATCTTCAGAACATCCGGTGAAACTGAAAGTAATGGAAGAGATTGATGCGGGTCAGTATTCTGAGAGAGCTGTAGAACATGGACAGGCGGTGCGGATCATGACTGGTGCTGCAATTCCGAAAGGATGTGACTGTTGTGTTTATCAGGAGCGTACAGATTATGGGGAAGATTTTGTAGAAATTTATACGGAACAAAAGCAGTGGGACAACTACTGTTTTACAGGAGAAGACTTCAAAAAAGGAACCACACTTCTGAAAAAAAGAACATACATTGGCTATGTGGAGGCAGCGGTCCTGGCGGGAATGGGGGCTGCGAAAGTACCAGTTTACCGTCAGCCCAGGATTGTACTCCTTACTACCGGAGATGAGGTGGTAGAGCCGGGAAATCCTCTTCCGGCAGGCAAGATCTATAACAGTAACATGACGATGCTGTCAGCCAGACTGCGGGAACTGGGAATCGAACCTTTCTATATGGAAGCAGTCAAAGATGATCCACAGATTATGGCAGAGAAGCTAAAAGAGGCAGCAGAACAGGCTGATATGATCATCACTACAGGAGGGGTTTCTGTGGGAAAGAAAGATATCATGCATGAGTCCCTGCGCCTGCTCAATGCAGAGCGGATTTTCTGGAGAGTGAAGATGAAACCGGGAATGCCAACATTATTCTCAGTGTATAATAAAGAGGGTTCAAATGAAAGTGTTTCAGAGAAGTGTATGGCAAAAGTTCCTGTGATCAGCCTCTCGGGAAATCCTTTCGGCGTTGCAGTAACAGTAGAACTTCTGATCCGTCCGGCACTGGAAAAAATGATGCAGAATCCGGCAATCGGTCTGAAAGAAGTTACAGGTGTGATGGCAGATGATTTCGTAAAGGGAATCAAAGGCCGCCGTTTTATTCGTGCATATTGGGAAAATGGTAAGTTTCACCTTCCAAACGGACTGCACTCCAACGGAGTGCTCAGTTCTATGGCAGGATGTAACTGCCTGATCGATACGAAAACCATGGAAGATCAGGAAAGCAAGAGTCTGAATACCGGAGATAAAGTGAGTGCGATTTTGCTTTGAGAGGAACAAAGAAACTGGTGGAAAGAAAAAGAATAGTTGCGATCAGTGGCGTAAAGAATTCCGGAAAAACAACTCTGATCTGCAGGTTGTTGGAGATTTTTAAAGAAAAGGGACTCCGGGTGGCAGTACTGAAGCATGATGGCCACGATTTTGAACCGGATGTTCCGGGAACAGATACATACCGTCAGCTTCAGGCAGGAGCTTACGGGACAGTAGTGTTTTCAAAGGGAAAATATATGCTGGTAAAACAGCAGCCGCAGATTACGGAAAAAGAATTGCTGGAATTTTTTCCTGAGGCTGATCTGATTTTGCTGGAGGGATTTAAATATAGTAATTATCCGAAAATTGAAATTGTGCGTAAGGGAAATTCAGCAGAAAGTGTCTGCAATCCTAAAAGATTGATGGCGATCGCCACCAATCTGGATGCAGAAGAAAGAGAAGCACTGTCCATCCCGGAGGATGTTCCTCTTTTTGAGCTGGACAACGCGAAGAGTATTGCGGAATTTATTCTGTCGGATTATTTCCGTTAAAAAGTTTCATTCGGTCACGGCGTGCAGCGCAGATCAGGGTAAGCTGATATTCTTTAGCCATAGCAACTGCTTCGGCAGAAGGGGAAGCCTTGCTTGCCAGAACCGGAATCCCGGCGCGGATTGCTTTGATCGCCATATCTGTAGGAATGCGTCCGCTGGAATAAACCACACATTTTTTCAGATCAATATTATGGCGCAGGGCATATCCGATGGCTTTGTCCAGAGCATTGTGGCGTCCGATATCTTCACACTGGAAGAGCAGTTCTCCATTACATGCAAGAAAACAGCTGTGGGTCGCCCAGGTCTGGCTGTGGAGTGGAGTGCCGTTTGCAAAACAGTCTGCCAGGTCAAAGATCCACTGCTTTTTCCAAGGGATCGGAGTTACTGGCATTAATGGCTGATCTGTGATAAAATAATCATTAAGAACACGATTTCCGGTGCAGCAGGTAGGAGTAGGTGAAACATAATCTTCGTTTTCCTCATGAGGCTGCCCGGATTTATTTTTACTCAGGATCACGCGGGCACGTTTGCCGAATTCGCAGATGTAAATCTGTTCAACATCATCGGCAGAAGAGATGATCCCTTCAGTAAAAAGACGACCCAGAACCAGTTCGGCCAGATGTTCCGGGATACAGACCAGTTTCATGGTCAGACGTTCATTTACATACACATCCATCATGTGCTCCACGAGGATAGATTCCGTTTCTTCATGAGTTTCCCCGTCACGACCCAGGAACTCATAGGTGATATTCTCGAGCAGATTCAGGTTGTGGTATTGTTCGTTAATTTTCATAGGATAGTTCCTTTCATTTTATAAGGATTATGATACAATAATCAGGATATTTTAACAAGATAACTTTTCTTATTTGCAGAAAAGCAAGGAATTTCCTATCTCTAAGTGAAACGAAAGTAGTAAAAGGAATTCAGACTCCCTAAAATACCGACTGTGAGTTGAAACAAGTATAGACTGCGGAGTATAGAGTGTCAAACGATTATGAAAGAAATAATGTGGCCGGAACAGCAGAAGAAAAATAATTATTAAAAAGTAAAAGGCAGGTAGAGCCGATGATAGATAAATATGGAAGAGAAATAGATTATTTAAGGATTTCCCTGACAGACAGATGCAATCTGAGATGCATATACTGTATGCCGGAAGAAGGAGTAAAATCACTTTCCCATGCAGAAATCCTCACATATGATGAGATTCTCCGCATCTGCAGGTGCGCAGCAGATCTGGGAATCCGTAAGATTAAACTGACAGGCGGTGAGCCACTTGTTCGTAAGGGCTGTGCAAGTCTTGCAAAACAGATCAAGGCGATCCCGGGAATCGAGAAAGTAACATTAACAACAAACGGAATCCTGCTGGCAGAACAGCTGGATGCATTGCTGGATGCAGGGATGGATGCCATTAATATCAGTCTGGATACGCTGGATCCGGAACTCTTTAAAAAAGTAGCGAGACGTGATGGACTGGAAAAGGTATTCGAGGGAATCGAAGCAGCACTTGCACATCCGGGACTTTCCCTGAAGATTAACAGCGTTCCGGTGATCAAGGAAAAAGAAAACTTCATCGGGATTGCAGGACTGGCGCAGAAATATCCAATCCATGTGCGCTTCATCGAGATGATGCCGATCGGATTCGGAAAACAGTTCCCATTCCAGGACGAAGAATCCATTAAAGCAGTTCTGGAAGAAGCCTACGGTCCGATGCATGCAGTCAATGAACGTTACGGAAACGGCCCGTGTCACTACTATGAAATCGCAGGATTTAAGGGGAAAATTGGCTTTATCAGTGCCATGACTCACAAATTCTGCAGCCAGTGCAACCGTGTACGTCTTACATCTGAAGGCTTCATGAAAGGATGCCTCCAGTATCAGGAAGGTACAGATTTACGAGGCCTGATGCGCGGCGGCTGTACAGATGAACAGCTCAAAGATGCGATTCATCAGGTTATCTGGAATAAACCAGTCAGCCACAACTTCTATGAAGCAAAGACAGAACAGGATGAAATCAGGGGAATGTCACAGATTGGAGGTTGAATTATAGAGTTTTCTAAAAGCAAAAAAGGATGGATTACTCCACATAATGTTTTGGATTGCTGAATTAAAAAATTAAAGAAGAGGAAAAATAGTAATGCAGGAGAAGCAGATATCTATGGTAGTCCTCGCAGGCGGAGCCAGCAGCCGCATGGGTCGGGACAAATCAGATCTTACAATAGAAGGAAAAACATTCCTTGAAATGCAGATAGAAAAAGGAAAGAAACTGGGAATCAGCGATATTCTTCTGTCTGGTTATCACGGCGAAAAGAAATATGAATATCCTATTATATCAGACCGCTTCCCGGGGAAAGGCCCGTTGGGTGGGTTGGAAGCCTGTTTTCGCAAAGCAAAGAATCCATACTGTCTGGTACTTGGCGTAGATGTTCCATTAGTTCCGGCAGACGAACTGGCTGCATTGATCCGTCAGGCTCAGAATTCAGATGAAAAAGCAGTAATCCTGAGCCACAGCGGACATGAGGAACCTCTCATGGGAGTCTACCGTACAGAACTGGCGGATGCCATGCTTGAAGAGATTACCCAGCGGAAAGGCGCAGTCTTTGCTTTTCTGCGGAGAAATGGCTACGAATGCTACGAAAGTCAGGCTCCGGACTGGTATTTTTCCAATATTAATGACCCGGAAACATATAAAGAAATAGTGAGAAAACATTTTAAATAACTATGCATTGTATTTTGAGAGTACGGGAACAGCTTCTATTTGGGAGCAAGCTGGATGAATTATTATACTCGTAAGAAAGTAACTTACGAGTTACTAACTCATGAGTATAGTTATTGGAGGCAGGCAGACGAGGCAGTTTAAGAGCAATAAAAGTTTCTTTTGGGTAAAAAATAATAAATTACTTTTTGCCAAGATGTAGAAAAGCATTTTTTTCTGTGATAAGATGATAACAATTCGGAAAATAAAAGTTTTACGAATAGATAGAAAGAGAACGGAGTTGAAAAGGTGAAAAAAAGAAACAATTTTTTCAGGAGTCTGCGTTTTCGTATTCTGATTATCTTAATCATTCTGGGGATCGTGCCAGGTGTTATTGTGACTTATACAATGCTTCATAATTACCAGGACCGTGCGGTTTTCATGCTTACGGAGACTGTGAGCAATCAGTGTGAGATTCTGAGCAATCTGATCATCAGGGAAAATTACCTCAATGATACAAGCTCAGATGTTGTAAACAGCAAGCTGGAACTGTTTTCTAATGTATATAACGGACGAGTTCTGCTGGCTGACAGAGATTTTAAGATAGTGGGAGATACGTTTCACACAGAAGAAGGAAAGACACTTTTGAGTTCTTTGGCTGTGGCGTGTCTCAAAGGTGAAGAAAAAAGCAATTACGATGCAAAGAGTAAAGTTCTGGAGCTGGCGGTTCCTGTCCAGAGTCCGGATGTTCAGCAGCTTCAGGGTGTGATGCTGGTAACGGTTTCCACAATGGACATTGCACAGACATTGGATGAACTGGAACAGAGGGGCGTTATGATGATCGGGATCATCATAGTGCTTTCCGTATTTCTGTCATGGCTGTTGTCGACAATTCTGGTAAAACCTCTTGCAAGAGTAACGAAATCTATCGAGGATCTGACCGATGGTGTGCTGGACGAGGAAATCAGTGTTCCTGACTATACAGAGACAGAGCTGATCACAGATGCATTCAACAAGATGGTCAATCGTATGAAAATCCTGGACGAATCCAGACAGGAGTTTGTATCCAATGTGTCCCATGAGCTGAAAACACCTCTGACTTCCATGAAGGTTCTGGCAGATTCACTGGTAGGACAGCAGGGAATCCCGGAGGAGCTTTATCAGGAATTTATGAGTGACATCACTGCCGAGATCGACAGAGAGAATAAGATCATCACAGACCTGCTTTCCCTTGTAAAGATGGACAAGAAAGCAGCAGATGTGAATATCACCCATATGGATATTAACCAGCTTCTTGAGGATATTCTCAAGCGTCTGCGTCCGATTGCGGACAAGCGCAATATTGACTTGATCCTGGACTGCTTCCGGCCTGTAGAGGCGGATGTGGATGAGGTGAAGTTTACACTTGCCATCAGCAACCTGGTTGAGAATGGTATCAAATACAATGTAGATGATGGCTGGGTTCGCGTGTCTCTGGACGCAGACCATAAATATTTTTATATAACAGTGGCAGACTCCGGTATGGGAATCCCGGAAGACAGTATTGAGAGAATCTTTGAACGTTTCTATCGTGTAGATAAATCCCATTCAAAGGAAATTGGCGGAACCGGTCTTGGACTGGCAATCACCAAGAGTTCCATTGCGATGCATCATGGAGCAATCAAAGTATTCAGCAGAGAGGGAGAGGGAACTACATTCTCTGTCCGCATTCCTCTGTCATATATCCCGTCATAGGAGGTGCCATTTGTGAGAAAGAAGATTTCAATGATCGCAGTTGTGCTGATGTTGTGCCTCCTTACAGCCGGATGTTCAATAGAAGTACACCAAGATTCAAATAAAAAAGAACCGGCATATTATCTCTATGATATTGATGCTGATGAGACACAGCTTCAGAAAGAAGCATATTACCCGGAAGAGACCACTTCGGAGTATCTGCTCAAGGATATGATGCAGCGGATGAACAGTAAGGAGGCAGATTCCTCAGGAATCAGTCTGCTTACTGAAGAAGTGCAGATGAATTACAGCATAGAGGGCGAGACCCTTGTTGTGAACTTTAACAGTCAGTACAGCAATATGAGCCGTGCAAGGGAACTTCTCGTGCGTGCCGGGGTTGTTAAGACATTCCTGCAAATTCCGGGGATCACATCTGTGAGATTTACCATCGAGAATGAAGATCTGACAGATTCCAGAGGTCAGGCTGTAGGCGATATGACAGCAGATACTTTTGCAGAGTTTACGGGAAGCGAACCGGATGCTTACTGTAGCAATACCTTTACCCTTTATTTCACAGATAAAGATGGCAAGAAACTGGTGAAAGAGCAGCGGACAGTACGGTATAAACGCAGTATTCCGAAAGAGCGGATCATACTGGAGCAGCTGATGAAAGGCCCGCTGGAGAAAGGGCATTATCCGACGATCCCTGAAAATACGGAGATTCTGGATGTGACCATTGCGGACAGGATCTGTTATGTGGCATTTGACAGAGTATTTTCTTCTTATGCCCTGGATGTGTCCGAGAAGATTCCGGTTTATTCCGTAGTAAATTCTCTGCTGGATGCGCTGGAGGCCGACAAAGTGCAGATCACAGTTGGAAGTTCAGACAAACTGGATACTTTCGGTGACAAGATGGCACTGTATCGTTTTTATGAGAAAGATGATAAAATTGTAAGCGAAGAATAAAAAAAGGAGGCAGCGAGAGTGAGGAGACGCCCTGTGTGTATCCTGTGCCTGCTTCTGGTTGTTTTTCTGTGTGTGACAGACTGGCTTGGATTTTCCCTGATACGGGGAAATCCACTGCCAGAGACTGTGCAGACATGGATTAAAAAGCACCCGGAATCCACCATCTGCGGGGAGGTGGTCAGGTGCCAGGAAAATGAAGAGTTTCAATCTGTATATCTAAAAGATACTTATCTTATTTACAATTCTGAAAAAGTTTCCATTGATAATGTGAGAGTTTATTTAAAAGAGAATAACAGAAACAAAAACAGCAAAAAACTTCTGGCAGGAAGTCTTATTTTGGTGTCCGGAAAGCTGGAAGAAGTGCCGGAACCCGGAAATCCGGGAGAATTTGACAGCAGACAGTATTATGCATGCCGTCGGATTTATTATGTGATGAAGAAAGGAAAAGTGGAGAAGCAGTCGCGGAATCATTCTGCATATGGGCAGTTCCTTATTGATATGCAGCAAAAGTTTGCGGGAATTTTGGAGAAAGCCTGTGGAAATGAGGCTGGTGCATTTGAGGCGATTGTGTTGGGGGATAAGAGCAATCTGGATGCGGAGCTGAAAATGCGGTATCAGATGGCGGGGATCATTCACATTCTGGCGATTTCCGGTTTGCATATCAGTCTGCTGGGAATGGGACTGTACAATATTCTGAAAAAGATTGGTCTGGGAATCTGGCCTGCAGGGCTGCTATCGCTTGTGATCATGCTGCAGTATGGGATGATGACCGGTGGGACTGTTTCAACCATGCGGGCTGTGTGTATGTTCCTGCTTTCGGTTGGTGCGAAGATTGCGGGACGGATTTATGATATGCCTACGGGGATGGCGGCTTCGGCAATTCTGATACTGGTAGAGAATCCGGCGTATCTGTTGGATGGAGGGTTTCTAATGTCTTTTGGCTCTGTGATTGGGATAGGATGTGTGTGGCCGCTGATCGTAGAAGTGATGGACAGAGAAGAAAAAAATCAATGGAAGACAGAGGATAAAGGCGTAAGAGTGTTCCTGAAATCAACGGGAAAATCACTCTGGAAATCATTTCTGGCTTCTGGAACGGTACAACTTACGACACTACCGGTGGTGTTGTGGTTTTATGGGGAGATATCAGTGCTTGGAATTTTTCTGAATCTGCTGGTGCTTCCGACAGTGGGGGTCGTGCTGGGAAGTGGAACGGCAGGGGCGCTTGTGGGATTATTCAGTGGCAGAGGTGCATTCCTGACAGTGGTTCCGGGCAGGATTATTCTGAAAGGGTATGAATTTCTGGCAGCAGTGGCAGGAAAACTGTCATTCTGTACCTGGGCAGGCGGAAGGCCGCAGGTGTGTCAGCTGGTGGGCTACTATGTGATTTTAGCTGTGAGTGTGTGGATATACAGGTGGACTGCGCAGAGCGGTGTGGATAATGATAGTTTTTTGAAGTGCGAATCTGATTTGTATAATAGGAAAGATTCTGGAAAGGAAATGCAGATAATACAGAACTCAGGAGTTTATAAAAGCCATAAAAGACAGAACCGATGTAAATATGCTGTTATGAAAGTCTGGGGAATTCGCGGCTTATGTGCCGCAGCAGTCTGTCTGGGAATCCTGCTGATCGGATATAAGCCACGGGAAGATTTTCGCATTGCGTGTCTGGATGTGGGACAAGGTGATGGAATCGTAATAGAAATCGAGAATCAGTGGAATATTCTGATTGATGGTGGCAGTACGAACAAGAGCGCACTTGGACAGTACCAGCTGCTTCCATATCTGAAAAGCAGAGGAATCTCCAGACTGGACGGGATTTATATTTCGCATACAGACGAAGATCATATCAGTGGCGTGCGACAGATTCTGGAATATATTGGAAAAGGTCTGACCGTTTTGCGTGTGGAGAATTTGATTCTTCCAGACTGGCAGAACATACAGGAGAATAAAAATTATCAGGAACTGATAAAGTTGGCAGAGGCAGCAGGAACAAGGGTGCTGTATGCAAAAGCTGGCGACAGGATCAAGTATGGGCAGGCCAGTCTGGAAGTTTTATGGCCGCTTTCCGGGGCGTCAGGAACAGAGGTAAATGAAGATGCAATGGTGATGGAGATGACCAGCGGGGATTTCAAAGGGATTTTTACAGGCGATATTGGAAAGGAAACAGAGGAAAAGCTGTTACAGAATGGATGGCTGGAAGATGTGGACTTTCTTAAAGTGGCACACCATGGATCAAAATATTCTACAGGACAGGAATTCCTTGACATAGTAAAACCGGAGCTGGCAGTGATTTCCTGCTCATCAATGAACACTTACGGACATCCGTCGCCGGATACTCTGCGGCGTCTGGAAAACAGTGGGAGCAAAGTGTTGATTACGAAGGATGCAGGGGCAGTCATGATATACAGAAAACATAAACATATTTTTGCAAAAACTTATCGAAAAAATTCTGACTGTGAATAACAGTGAAACAGATAGAATCTTGTTGCTGAGAGCAGATTGAACAAATAGTAACACATCATATAAGTTTACAATAGTATATTTATGTGTCTTGACACCTAAATAGTCAGGTAGTATAATGGCACAGACAAAAAAGAATATCCGGTATAATACCGGCATGAGGAAAAGAAAATGAAAGAACGTTATGACGCCATTATTGTAGGAACCGGAGCAGCCGGACTGTACTGTGCGTTGAATCTCCCGGAAAAAATGAATATTCTTCTGATCACCAAACAGGAAGCTGACCAGTCAGATTCTTTTCTGGCACAGGGAGGAATCTGTATGCTGCGCGGAGAAGAGGACTATGAGAATTATTTTGAAGATACTATGCGTGCAGGACATTATGAAAATAATAAGAGAGCCGTGGATTTGATGATCCGCAGTTCCAACGATATTATCAGAGATCTTTTGCGATATCATGTGGATTTCGCGAGAGACGGACTGGGAAATCTGGCATTTACCAGAGAAGGAGCACACTCTCAGCCAAGAATTCTTTTCCATGAAGACATCACAGGAAAAGAAATTACACAGAGTCTCCTGAATACTGCAAAGACAAGAGAAAACATAGAAATCTGTGAATATATGACAATGGTAGACTTGATTTCAAAAGACAATACTGTCTGCGGGATCATTGTGATGGATCAGAATGAACAGGCAATTCCTGTTTTTTCACAGTTTGTAGTTCTTGCCTGCGGAGGCATTGGAGGACTTTTCAAAAATTCAACTAATTTTTCCCATATCGCAGGAGATGGTCTGGGAATTGCTATGAAACACCACGTGGAATTGGAACATCTGGATTACATACAGATTCATCCAACGACCTTGTATTCCCATAAACTGGGACGACGTTTTCTGGTTTCAGAATCAGTCAGAGGAGAAGGTGCATTGCTTTATGACAAAAATGGACAGCGCTTTACCAATGAACTGCAGCCAAGAGATTTACTGAGTCAGAAGATTTTTGAGCAGATGGAAAAAGACGGAACAGAATTTGTCTGGGAAGATATGCGCCCACTGGGTGAGAAAACGATCATGGAGCATTTTCCACATATTTATGAACAATGTATAGAAGAGGGATTTGACCCAAGAAAAGAGCCGATCCCGGTCGTTCCAGCCCAGCATTATTTCATGGGAGGAATCAAGGTTAATCTTGGAAGCAAAACTTCCATGAAAGGACTTTATGCCTGCGGAGAAACAAGCTGTAACGGCGTTCATGGAAAAAACCGCCTGGCAAGCAACTCCCTGCTGGAATCCTTAGTGTTTGCAAGGAAAGCTGCCGATGATATGATATTTGGAGAAACACCGGAATATGTGAAAGCAGACGATGTCGATATGAAAATATACGAAAACAGAGAAGAACTGCTGAGCGGTTATCACACAGCAGTCTTAAATGAAATTGAAAGGATGAGAATGAGCCATGAATGAGATTACAATGAAAATGCAGGCGGACCAGCTGATCCGTATGGCACTTCAGGAGGATATTACAAGTGAGGATGTTTCCACAAACGCAGTTATGCGCAGCGCAGTCAAGGGAACCGTAGACCTGATCGCAAAAGAAGATGGAATCATCGCCGGACTGGATGTGTATGCAAGAGTATTCCGGATTTTAGATGAGAAAACAGAAATTGATTTTAATTTCAAAGATGGAGATGCAGTAAAGAAAGGTGATCTTCTTGGGACAGTGAACGGAGATATCCGTGTGCTTCTTTCCGGAGAGAGAGTAGCGCTGAATTATCTTCAGAGAATGAGTGGAATTGCTACTTACACCAGCCAGGTTGCAAAACTTCTTGAAGGAAGTAAAGTGACACTTCTTGATACCAGAAAAACTACGCCGAACTGCCGTGTATTTGAGAAATATGCTGTACGTGTAGGCGGCGGATGCAACCACAGATACAACCTTTCAGACGGGGTACTGCTTAAAGATAACCATATCGGAGCAGCAGGAAGTGTTGCAAAAGCAGTAGCTATGGCAAAAGAATATGCACCATTTGTCCGTAAGATCGAGGTTGAAGTTGAGACAATGGATCAGGTAAAAGAAGCCGTGGAAGCGGGGGCAGATATCATCATGCTTGACAATATGACACCGGAAATGATGAAAGAAGCTGTAGATTTTATTGCAGGCCGCGCGCAGACAGAGTGCTCCGGAAACATTACAAAAGAAAATATCAAAAAGATCCTGGAGACAGGTGTTGACTTCGTTTCCAGCGGTGCTTTGACACACTCCGCACCAATTCTTGATATTTCAATGAAGAATCTTCACGCAGTTGAAGAATGATTCTTATCGGGAATAATCCGTTCTGTCAGTATGCAGGATTTATGTGAATCGTATAAATTTGTGTGATATATTCTGTTTTTTCTGTTAATATGTATTTACAGGGAACTACAGGTGGGATATCCCACAAGTATATTTTTACTCACAGAAAACATTTCGCGGAATATTATCAATGAACATCAGGCAGAGAAGTATATGAGCTTATCCGCCTGATTCCGCTTGAATATTGTTACAGAAAGGATTGTATTTATGAATACTGCGCAGAGAAGAAACGAAATTTTAAAACTCCTTCATCAGGCAGAGAAGCCGATCGCAGCCAGAGCACTGGCATCACAGTTTGGGGTAAGCCGGCAGGTGATCGTACAGGATATGGCAGTAATACGGGCGTCCACACCGGGAATCCTCTCCACTACCAGAGGCTATGTCCTGCAGCAGGACAAAGACGTTGCATGTACCAGAGAATTTAAAGTACGTCACGGACAGGAACAGGCAGCAGAAGAATTGAACCTGATCGTAGACTGTGGAGGACGGGTCAAGAACATCAGCATCAGTCACAGAGTCTACGGACGTGTCAGTGCAGAGATGGATATTCGTTCCAGACAGGATGTAAATGAATTTGTCCAGGCTATCAACAGCAGCCATTCCACAGTATTAAGCAGTGCGACTTCCGGTTATCATTATCATCTGGTAGAAGCTTCCAGCCAGGAAAGACTGGACCTGATCGGAGAACAGCTGGAGAAAGCAGGGTTCATTGCTCCACTTCAGCCATGGGAAAAAGAGAAACAGGAATAATGAAAACAGAATCAGGAAAAAAGGAATTAAAACAATGACAATAGCAGAAATTCAGCAGGAAATCCTGCGCATGAAAAAAGAAAAGGATATCTGTATCCTTGCACACGCATATCAGGGTCAGGAAATCCTGGAAGTGGCAGACTATACAGGCGATTCCTATGGACTGAGCGTCCAGGCTTCCAAAAGAGACTGCAGCGGCGTGATCATGTGCGGGGTCCGCTTCATGGCAGAAACATGTAAAATATTAAGCCCTGAAAAAAGAGTATGGCTCGCAAATCCGGCAGCAGGCTGTCCGATGGCAGAACAACTTGATCTGGAAAGCCTGCGTGAATTAAAAGCACAGTATCCGGATCATGCAGTGGTTGCCTACATCAACACAACTTCAGAACTTAAAACAGAATGTGATGTATGTGTTACTTCCTCTTCGGCATTAGAAATCTGCAGAAAACTGGAACAGGATAAGATCTTATTTATCCCGGATCCTAATCTGGGGCATTATGTAGCAGAAAAACTCCCGGAGAAAACATTTGAATTCTACAGAGGTGGATGTCCGAGACACATCGTAGTAAGTGCAAAAGATGTAGAAAATGCCCGCGCAGAACACCCGGATGCCCTTTTCCTGGTACACCCGGAATGCCGTCAGGAAGTAGTAGAAATGGCAGACTTTGTAGGTTCTACAACAGGGATTATGGACTTTGCTAAAAAATCCGATCACAAAGAATTTATTATCGGAACAGAAAACAGCATCGTAGAACATCTCCAGTTCGCTTGTCCTGATAAGAAATTCTACCCGGTTACTGTGCAACTCACCTGCATGAACATGAAAGTTACAACCCTTATGGATATCTATAACTGTCTTAAAGGAGAGGGTGGAGAAGAAATCTTCCTTCCACAGAATGTCATGGATGGTGCCGGAAGATGCATTCACAGAATGGTAGAACTGGGCGGCTGAATTTAGTATAGCAATTTTCTACTGGCTATTATTGCATGGAATTGGTACAATAAGTAATATTGAGAGAATATGAAAAAAGATCAGGGGTAGAAAATTGAAGAATATACAGGCAGACATTAAATCAGGTAATTTCAAACAGGCATATCTTCTGTATGGAGATGAAGCATATCTGAAGCAGCAGTACAAGCATAATCTGGTGAAGGCATTGAATCCGGATGGCGACACTATGAATTTCAATCATTATGAAGGAAAAGGCGTTGATGTTAAACAACTGATCGATCTCTGCGAAACTATGCCATTCTTTGCAGACCGGAGAGTAATCCTGTTGGAAGATACTGGTTTCTTTAAGAACAAGAGTGAAGAGCTGGCAGACTATATGAAAGAACTGCCGGATTATCTGTGCATGGTCTTTGTGGAATCCGAAGTGGATAAACGAAACCGTATGTATAAAGCGGTAAAAGCCTGCGGCACGATCGCAGAATTTGCCAGACAGGACGAGAAAACTTTGATGCGCTGGGCAGCAGGAATTCTTGGAAAAGCAGGAAAGAAGATTACACAGAGAGATATGGAACTTCTACTTACAAAGACAGGAACAGACATGGGAAATCTCAGAATGGAACTGGAGAAACTGATCTGCTACACAGAAGGCAGAGATGTGGTAACTGCAGAGGATATCGAAGAAATATGCACGACTCAGACCACCAACAGAATCTTTGATATGGTCCGTGCAGTAACAGAGAAGAATCAGAAACGTGCACTGGATCTTTACTATGATCTGCTGACGTTGAAAGAACCGCCAATGAGAATTCTGTTCCTCCTTGCGAAACAGTACCGTCAGCTGCTTCAGGTAAAACAGTTTGCCGAGGCAGGGCTGGCACAGCAGGAGATGGCATCGAAACTGGGAGTACCCAGCTTTGCAGTGCGAAACATCGCATCCTGCGCCAGAGCCTACACTATATCAGAACTGGAACAAGCAATCAAAGATTTTGTAGATGCAGAGGAATCCGTAAAAACGGGACGTCTGGAAGATAAACTGAGCGTAGAACTGCTGATTATTAAATATAGCAGTAAGGTGAGTAATGCGGGTTAAAAATGTGCAGATTTAAGATTGAGTCAAATTTATGATAATACAAAAACTTCCGGCAGAATATGAGATGCCTGTATAGATATCTCATATTCTGCCGGAAATTTTGTGTGAAATAACAGACAATAAAAAAGACAGCCACATGACGGTAATGGCTGTCCTTTTAATTATAAGCTTATAATTAAAAATTCAATCTATGATTAGTCAATGCTGTTAACAGCTTTAGCTAAACGAGCAACTTTTCTTGCACAGTTGTTTTTATGATAAACACCTTTAGATGTAGCTTTGCTGATTGTGGAAACAGCATCTTTTAATGCTACTTCTGCAGCTGCTTTATCTTTGTTTGCTACTGCTGCTTCAACTTTCTTGATAGAAGTCTTAACTGCGGATTTGATAGATTTGTTTCTAGCAGCTTTTGTTCTGTTTACTAAAATTCTTTTCTTAGCAGATTTAATGTTAGCCAATTCGTACACCTCCAATTTAATTCAATAAAAATATTAATTATACTCCTGTCATAGAAACAGACACGGGCGCTTCTATGAACATGCTTATATATATTATCCCAAATAGTCTTTTTTGTCAATACATATTTCTGTAAAAAAAGCTAAAAATATAGTTAATAAGACAATCACAATAAAAATGCGGGAGGAAGAGGAAATGTTGGGAAGTTATGGCATAAGAACAGACCTGGCACTGGAGGCAACAGAAAGGTTTACAGAGGAAAATGTGGAAGTACGCGGTGTGGAAGTTCAGGAAGACTATAATGAAGAAAAAGATATCCGCACAACAGTAGTAAAAATCACCACAGAAAACGGTGCACGTACAATGGGTCGTCCCCAGGGAAATTATATTACCATTGAAGCACCTGGACTTTCTGTCCATGACGAGGACTATCACAGAGAGATTTCACAGGAAATCATGCGTCATCTTCAAAAACTTATGAATCTGGAACGGGAGCAGTCGATCCTTGTTGTAGGTCTGGGAAATTCTGCTATCACTGCAGATTCACTGGGACCCCATGTAGTAGAGAACCTTCATATTACCAGACATATGATCCGTGAATACGGTCTCCAGAGTCTTGGAAAAGAAAAAATGCACCGTATCAGCGGGATCATCCCCGGAGTCATGGCGCAAACAGGAATGGAAACTTCAGAAATTATTCAGGGAATCGTGGCGGAGACAAAACCGGATGTAGTTATCGCCATTGATGCTCTGGCAGCTAGAAGCACCAGACGTTTGAACCGCACCATCCAGATCACAGATACCGGCATCAATCCAGGTTCTGGCGTAGGCAATCACAGAGTAGGGCTTACAGAGGAAAACCTTCAGGTCAAAGTAATCGGAATCGGGGTTCCAACAGTAGTAGATGCAGCAACGATTGTCCATGATTCCATGGCACATTTGCTGGACACACTGGAGGAGACAGAACAGAAAGAATTTTTGGAGGAAATGATCGCACCGCACCTTCATACCATGTTTGTGACTCCGAAAGATGTAGACGAGACAGTAAAATATTTAAGTTTTACGATTTCAGAAGGTCTGAACATGGCGTTTGAGGAAATCAGTGAATAGATATTATTACTGTTCATATGCAACTATCCCGCGAAGTGTATTACTGAGGATGGAGTAAACAGCAATTCCCCACCAATTGCTTGATTTGGTTAAATACCTGGCAGCAGGAACTGTGTATAAATGAGAAAACATGGACATAGGATAAGTCAAGAGGTGATCCATGTGACAAACTTTCAGAAAGCGTTCTGCATTGTGCTGAGCTTGTGCTTTTTTGCTTCGCTGGCAATCCTGCCGGGAGCGCTTTTTACAGGAGAAAATGTGTACAGGCATCTGCCCTTGTACCGCTTTCTGGAAAAAAAGACCCAGGTATCTTCCTATGAAGACAGGGAAACTTATGAAAAAATCGCAGGAGAAAATGGAAAATATCTCGGTGAACGCGCCAGGTCTGAACAGCTTGTGGCTGAGAATGAGAAAACGACACCTGAACCGGAAGAAAACGCAGTGACAGAAGAGACAATTGTACCGGAAGAAACAGCTATGCCGGAAAAAACAGCTATACCGGAGGAAACAATTATACCGGAGGAGACAGCTACGCCGGAGGAAACACTTGCGCCGGAAAAAACAGCTACGCCAGAGGAAACACCTATACCCGAGGAGATATCTGCTACTGAAATAACACCTGCATCAGAGGCGGCAGACCACTCTGAAACAATTCAGGAATCACCAGAACCTGACGAACCAGATCTTCACGATTCCACAGAAACTTTGGCAGCAGCGATCCCACATCCGGAAATTGACCTGTCTCCGGCAAAACTCGCAGACTATAACTATCTGCTGGGACAATTCTATATTGTAGATTCCAACACAGAAGCAGATGCCGTCCAGATCAATGCAGAAGACTTCCTCCAGCAGGACTTCGAAATTTCCAAAGACACAGAAACCCCTCAGATTCTGATCTACCACAGCCATTCTCAGGAAACCTTCGCAGATTCCAGAGAAGGCGAAGAAGCAGACACCATAGTAGGAGTCGGAGACTACCTGACCCAGCTTCTCACTGAAAACTATGGCTATAAGGTTGATCACATCAAAGAGCAGTTTGACATGGAATCCGGTGACCTTGACCGCAGCGCAGCCTACGATTACGCCCGGGACTATCTTGAGCTGTATTTGCAGGAACACCCTGACATTCAGGTCATTATCGACCTTCATCGAGACGGTGTCCCGGAAGATCGCCACCTTGTAACAGACATGAACGGAAAACCAACTGCCCAGATCCTTTTTTATAATGGACTGAGCTACACAGTCACCAAAGGTTCGCTAGATTATCTGCCGAACCCCTACATACAGCAAAACCTGGCATTCTCATTTCAATTAGAATACCAGGCTGCACAATACTATCCCGAATTCTATCGGGGAATCTACCTTGCAGGCTACCGCTATAACCTCCACTTACGTCCACGCTCCATTCTTCTGGAGGCCGGTGCCCAGACCAACACAGTTCAGGAAGTGAAGAATGCTATGGAGCCCTTTGCGGATATTCTCAATAGGGTACTGCAGGGGTAGCAAATGGAGTTTGACTTGTAAATATCTGAGCAATTACAATAGAACTTTTATACTGTATAGGTAACTCCAAGCTGACTAAGAGAGAGTTTTACAGTTTTCTTCAGAACCTGGCCGCACCCGGATGATAAGACTTGATATAGAGTATTTCCAAGTTCCTGAGTATCTTTGTCAGCTTTTTGACCATTTTTATAATAGAAAGTCAGTTTTCCAGAGGATCTGACATCGAAAGATGCTCTGGTATCCAGACTTTCATTTTCTCCCTCTACATGCATGGAAATCTGACCGGTATAAGTATGAGGACAGTCAATATAAAGATACATCGCTGCATAACCATCATATGCGGAATCACCTGCCAGATAGTCACAGGAGAGAGTGATACCATCTGTTTGGGTATCGCAGATTAAGTAATAGCCAAACACACCATCTCCGTAGGAAACGTACCAGTCGGAACCATTTTTAGTTCCTTTCTTTTTCAGATAGTTTTTTACTTTGGTATATTTACCAGAATATTTATTATATACGGAAGAACTTTTCACTGTAACGGTACAGGTAAAGGTTTTTCCGCAAAGAGTTGCTGTGATTTTTGCAGTTCCAGGGTTGATGGCAGTGATTTTTCCTCCATCTACAGTAGCAATCCGGGTGTTGCTTGATTTCCAGGCAGGGGTATGCCTGGTGTCAGGAAGTTTCAGTTTAAAGTTCTGACCTGTCTGCAGTTCCAGTTTTGTCTGATTCAGTTTTAACTGATTCAGTCCGGCAATCATGGAGATTCCTTCATGATTATAATCACTCCAGATAATCTTTCCGTTCTTTTTTATAAATGCTTTTACAGTGTAGACATACCTTACGCCAAAGGTTGGAGTGTTGTCTGTGAATGTTGTCTGATTTTTGTTGAAGACATCCTTCATCTTTTGCCACTTTAATCCGGAAGGACGGCGATAAATCCTGTAACCCGTAGCTTCCGGTACAGCGTTCCACCTTAAGATCAGAGTATTTTTACCTTTGGTTTTTAAAGAAAGCAGGCTAGGAGTAGAGGGAACTGTCTGTGCTGCCTGAACCTGTCTGGGGGCAATTCCGGTTATGGAATCTGCATAAGGAACTGCAGTAAGAATTATTAATCCGGCAATGAGACAGCAGAGAACCTTTTTCAGCTTTTTCATAATGAATTCCTCCGTAAATAAATTTTATAATGACATTATAATTATATTATAACAAAATAAAAGATAGATACAACCTGAAAAATGTTTTGGGGACAATGTATGTAATTTTCAGAGCGTAATAAATACGTGACAAAGTAACTGGAGCTGTGATATAATTCTTAATTAGCAATTAACCAATCAGAGTAGTCCAAAGCCGGAATAATCCATCAGCAGACAGATATTTCCGGTGTATAATGGGAGAGAACAGGAAATAGTAGGAGGGAATTCCTGAATGATAGATCAGAGTAAAATCAGAAATTTCTGCATTATTGCACATATAGACCACGGCAAATCCACCCTTGCCGACCGAATCATCGAAATGACCGGTACCCTGACCGAACGTGAGATGCAGTCTCAGGTCCTTGATAACATGGACCTCGAACGAGAACGAGGAATCACCATCAAATCCCAGGCAGTCCGAATCGTATACAAAGCCAAAGACGGCGAAGAATATATCTTTAACCTTATTGACACCCCAGGACATGTCGACTTCAACTACGAAGTATCCCGAAGCCTTGCTGCCTGCGATGGTGCAATCCTTGTAGTAGACGCTGCACAGGGAATCGAGGCTCAGACACTTGCAAACGTATACCTTGCACTGGATCATGACCTTGATGTACTTCCAGTCATCAACAAAATCGACCTGCCAAGCGCAGAACCGGACCGTGTAGTAAACGAGATCGAAGACGTCATCGGCCTTGAAGCCCACGATGCGCCAAGAATCTCAGCCAAAACAGGCCTCAACGTAGAAGAAGTCCTGGAGCAGATTGTAACCAAGATCCCTGCACCACACGGAGATGTAAACGCTCCGCTGAAAGCATTGATCTTTGACTCTGTTTATGATGCATACAAAGGAGTTATCGTATTCTGCCGTGTCATGGACGGCCGTGTCAAGAGAGGCACCCAGATCCATATGATGGCAACCGGATTCACAACAGAAGTCGTAGAAGTAGGATACTTCGGCGCAGGCCAGTTCATTCCGTGCGATGAGCTGACAGCAGGTATGGTAGGCTACATCACAGCCAGCATCAAGAACCTTGGCGATACCCGTGTAGGTGATACAGTAACAGATAAAGAAAGACCATGCGCAGAAGCACTTCCGGGATATAAGAAAGTAAACCCGATGGTATACTGCGGATTATATCCTGCAGACGGTGCCAAGTACGGAGACTTAAGAGATGCACTTGAGAAACTTCAGCTCAATGATGCTTCCCTTTTCTATGAACCGGAAACATCTGTAGCCCTTGGTTTCGGTTTCCGTTGCGGTTTCCTCGGACTTCTTCATCTGGAGATCATTCAGGAACGTCTGGAAAGAGAATATAACCTTGACCTTGTAACTACAGCACCAGGCGTTATTTACAAAGTACACAAGACAAACGGCGAAGTCATCAATCTGACAAACCCAAGTAATCTGCCGGATCCGTCAGAAATCGAATACATGGAAGAACCAATGGTAAATGCTGAGATTATGGTAACAACAGAATTTATCGGTGCAATCATGGATCTCTGCCAGGAACGAAGAGGCCAGTATATCGGAATGGATTATATGGAAGAAACACGTGCGCTTCTGAAATATAAACTTCCGTTAAATGAGATTATCTATGACTTCTTTGATGCTCTGAAATCCCGTTCCAGAGGCTATGCTTCCCTGGATTATGAACTCTGTGGATATGAGCGCAGCGAACTTGTGAAACTGGATATCCTGGTAAATAAAGAAGAAGTGGATGCTCTTTCATTTATCGTACATGCAGACACTGCTTATGAGCGTGGACGTAAGATGTGCGAGAAGCTGAAAGAAGAAATTCCGCGTCAGCTCTTCGAAATCCCGATTCAGGCAGCGATCGGAAGCAAGATCATTGCCAGAGAGACTGTAAGAGCCATGCGTAAAGACGTACTTGCCAAGTGCTATGGTGGTGATATTTCCCGTAAGAAGAAACTTCTGGAGAAGCAGAAGGAAGGTAAGAAACGTATGCGCCAGGTAGGAAATGTGGAAATTCCGCAGAAGGCATTTATGAGTGTATTGAAACTTGATGATAAATAAAAGTATCACAGTTGCAGACAGCAGTGATACTATGACAGAGAGTTGATATATAATATGAAGAAAAACAATTTTGCAGTAATTGCGCTATGTATGATCTTGAGCTGTGCGCTTCTCTCCGGATGTGGAAAAAAGAAAGAGGTAGATGAAGCCTCTTCTCAGGTAATCCAGATCAGTGTAGCACCGGAGGTTACTCCGACACTGGCTCCGGATCAGGTCAGTTCAGATGCTGTTGTGACAAATGGAAATATGACGATGGTCAACGAATATCTTGCAGATCAGAATACATCAGCAGAAACAGTTTCTGACAGCAGTAGCAATATCAATATAAATACAGACAGCACTGAAGATAGTAGTGAATCTGACAACACGGACGATACACAGGATAGTGCTGAATCTGGCGATAACAGTACAGATGGATACTGATCAGTTATATCTATATGGAGAAATGAAAGGTATAGCTTCGTGTCCCGAGTTCAAAAGTCTTATCGTGCAGGCATGAACAGATTTTTGACTCAGATTTTTAAAATGTGACAGGAGATGGAAATGGAAATTAGAGACATAACAGGCTCTCCCATGGAAATTTACATCCACATTCCGTTTTGTATAAAGAAATGCGACTACTGTGATTTCTTGTCAGGACCGTCCGGTCCGAAGGAGCAGGAAGCCTATGTGCAGGCTCTGATTGAAGAAATCCATGCAGTAAAGGAAGGTAAGGGAAGGAGTGTATCCTCTATATTTATTGGAGGAGGCACTCCTTCTGTTTTGGATGCGAGATTTATCGGAGAAATCCTGAATGAAATAAGAGAAAAATTTTTGATAGAGAATAACGCGGAGATTACGATTGAGGTAAATCCCGGAACTGCAGACAGGAAGAAACTCCGGGCATACAGATCTTATGGGATCAACCGTATGAGTATCGGTCTGCAGTCCCCGGATGACAGGGAGTTAAAAATTCTCGGCAGGATTCATAATTACGGGCAGTTTCTGGAAACCTATAAGAATGCAAGAGATGTCGGTTTTGATAATATCAACATTGACTTAATGAGTGCGATTCCAGACCAGACTTATGAAGGATGGGAAAAAAATCTGTGCACTGTAGCAGAACTGGAACCGGAGCACATTTCAGCATACAGCCTGATCATTGAAGAAGGTACTCCTTTTGCATCCAGAAAACTGAATTTGCCAGATGAAGATACCGAATATAATATGTATGAAGCAACTGCACGGATTCTGAGAGAGTATGGTTTTGAACAGTATGAGATTTCCAATTATGCGAAAGACGGCAGAGCCTGCAGACATAATATAGGTTACTGGACCAGACAGGACTATCTGGGATTTGGACTGGGCGCGTCTTCACTTTATGGAAAGGAACGTTTTGCAAATACAGCTGACAGAGAAATATATCTGCAAAACAGCAGCCGTCCGGAGCTGATCCGGGAAAGGGAACCGGTTCTTACCAGAGAGGATGAAATGGCAGAATTTATGTTTTTGGGACTTCGTATGACAGGGGGAATTGCAAAGACGGATTTTGAGCAAAATTTCGGATGCCCGATCGAGGAAATCTATGGAGAAGTTCTGAAGAAATATAAATCTATGAAGCTGCTTGAGGAGAAAGACGGCAGAGTCTTTCTGAGCAGAGAAGGAATTCATGTGAGTAATTCCGTTATGGCAGAATTTTTGCTGTAAACGCCTTGACGAACAAATGTTCTTATATTATACTGGAGACATACAAGTCAAAATCCCATCGCCGCAGGCGATTTTCAATGGATTTTGACTCGTAACTGTGAAGGTACTGAACAGTTACATTTTATCCTGCAAACACGGCACAGATAACTTTTTTACTTAGATATTATAACGGATTCAGACAAGAATGAATAAGAAACGGAGGCAGACATGGCCGCAGATATATCAAAGAAACAATTTATCAGGATCAGAGGAGCGAATGTTAATAATCTTAAGAATTTAAGTGTTGATATTCCGAGAGATAAGTTTGTAGTACTCACCGGACTGAGCGGTTCCGGGAAGTCTTCACTGGCTTTTGATACTATTTATGCAGAAGGACAGAGACGTTATATGGAGTCTCTGTCTTCCTATGCGCGACAGTTCCTTGGCCAGATGGAGAAGCCAGATGTAGAGAGTATTGAAGGTCTGCCGCCGGCGATTTCCATTGACCAGAAGTCAACTAACCGCAACCCGCGTTCTACAGTGGGTACTGTGACAGAGATTTATGACTATTTCAGACTTCTCTATGCCAGAGTAGGAATTCCGCATTGTCCGAAGTGCGGCAGAGAGATTAAGAAGCAGACAGTTGACCAGATGGTAGACAGTATCATGTCTTTTCCGGAGAGAACAAAGATTCAGCTGTTGGCGCCTGTTGTAAGAGGTCGTAAGGGAACTCATGTCAAACTTCTGGACCATGCGAAGCGAAGCGGCTATGTCCGTGTGCAGATTGACGGAAATATGTATGAGCTTTCTGAGGAAATCAGTCTGGATAAGAATATCAAGCATAACATTGAGATCGTGGTAGACCGTCTGATCGTGAAACCGGGAATTGAGAAGAGACTTTCAGATTCTATTGAGACCGTACTGGAACTGGCAGACGGACTTCTCATGGTAGATACCATGGATGGAAATATTCATAATTTCAGCCAGAGTTTTTCCTGCCCGGATTGTGGAGTGAGCATTGATGAGATTGAGCCGAGAAGTTTCTCCTTCAATAATCCGTTTGGTGCCTGCCCGGACTGTCTGGGACTTGGATATAAGATGGAATTTGATATTGACCTGATGATCCCGGATAAATCTTTAAGCATTCTGGAAGGAGCGATTGCGGTAACCGGATGGCAGTCCTGTACAAGTGAGGGAAGCTTTTCACGGGCAATCCTGGATGCACTTGCCAGAGAGTATGATTTCAGTCTGGCAACACCATTTGAAGATTATCCGGAGAAAATCAAGGATATTCTGATCAACGGAACGAACGGACATTCCGTTAAGGTTTATTATAAGGGACAGCGCGGAGAGGGTGTTTATGATGTGGCATTCCCCGGACTGATCCGAAATGTGGAGCAGCGTTACAGAGAGACTGGTTCAGATACCATGAAGCAGGAGTATGAATCTTTCATGCAGATCACTCCGTGTAAAACCTGTAAGGGTCAGCGATTGAAGAAAGCGTCTCTGGCAGTGACTGTTGCGGATAAGAATATTTATGAGATCACGAACCTTTCTATAGAGAAGCTGAAGGCCTTTCTTGCAGATATGCAGCTTACGCAACAGCAGCAGCTTATCGGCAAGCAGATTCTGAAGGAGATCAAAGCGCGAGTAAGCTTTTTGTCAGATGTAGGTCTGGATTATCTTTCTCTGGGACGTGCTACCGGAACTCTTTCCGGAGGTGAAGCACAGAGAATTCGTCTGGCTACACAGATCGGTTCCGGACTGGTAGGTGTTGCCTATATTCTGGATGAGCCAAGTATTGGTCTTCATCAGAGAGATAATGACAGACTTCTCAGTTCTCTGATGAAACTGCGTGACCTTGGAAACAGTCTGATCGTTGTGGAACATGATGAAGATACTATGCGTGCAGCAGACTGTATTGTAGATATCGGACCTGGAGCAGGAGAACATGGAGGACAATTGGTTGCCATGGGAACTGCCGAGGATCTGATGAAGAATGAGAATTCAGTTACAGGTGCCTATCTGAGTGGGAAATTGAAGATTCCAGTACCAGCAGAGAGACGTAAGCCAACTGGTTTTCTGACCATTAAGGGAGCGGCGGAGAACAATCTTAAGAATATTGATGTGAAGATTCCTCTTGGAATTATGACCTGCATTACCGGTGTTTCAGGTTCGGGCAAGAGTTCTCTGATCAATGAGATCCTTTATAAACATCTTGCAAGAGATCTGAACCGCGCAAGAGTGATCCCTGGCAAGCACAAGGATATCCTTGGGGTGGACCAGCTGGACAAGGTAATCAATATTGACCAGTCACCGATCGGACGTACACCGAGATCGAACCCTGCAACTTATACAGGCGTGTTTGACCAGATCCGTGATCTTTTTGCTGCAACAGCAGATGCCAAGGCAAGAGGATATAAGAAAGGACGTTTCAGCTTTAATGTAAAGGGCGGCAGGTGTGAAGCCTGCAGTGGCGATGGTATCATCAAGATCGAGATGCATTTCCTCCCGGATGTCTATGTACCATGTGAAGTCTGCAAAGGCAGAAGATATAACAGAGAAACTCTGGAAGTGAGGTATAAGGATAAGAGCATTTATGATGTGTTAAACATGACAGTGGAGGAAGCATTGACATTTTTTGAAAATGTTCCTTCTATTAAAAGAAAGATCCAGACACTGTATGATGTAGGGCTTTCCTATATCCGGCTGGGACAGCCGTCCACAGAACTTTCCGGAGGAGAGGCGCAGAGAATTAAACTTGCGACAGAGCTGAGTAAGAGAAGTACAGGTAAGACGATCTATATCCTGGATGAGCCGACAACCGGACTTCATTTTGCAGATGTGCACAAACTGGTAGAGATTCTGAAGCGTCTGTCAGAGGGCGGTAATACAGTAGTTGTGATCGAACATAATCTGGATGTGATCAAGACAGCGGACTATATTATTGATATTGGTCCGGAGGGCGGTGACAAGGGAGGCACTGTGGTAGCACAGGGAACTCCGGAGGAAATCGCACAGTCACCAGTCTCTTATACTGGAAAATATGTAAAAAAATATCTGGAAGATTAGAGCGTGTTTGAAAAATCGTTCCCGCAATCTGCACGCCCCACTTTGCGGTATATTTTGCCCGAATTCGGTTGTCGTAGCCCGCTACGACGCCCTCATCCGAACAAAATCTCCCACAAATTGTGACGCACATCTTGCAGAAAGTCTTTTTCAAACACGCTCTGGGGCTTTTCTTTTGGCAGGAAGTTGTATATAATAGAAGCGATTATCTGACCGAATTATAGCAATCATCGTAACTGTTCAGTACCTTCATCGTGGACTGCGGAATAAGTAACGATCATCTAAAATAATGTATTTTAATCTTGTTTATCAGAGAGTGAAAATACTTTGTTGAACTGTCTTAAATACATGATTTACAGGGATTACTATAAATGGCAACAGGATATTAAGAACGTAAGAACAGAAAGGGGATTTCCATGCCGGCAACTGATATTGGAATTGACCTGGGAACCAGGAATAGTCTGGCTTATTCTACAACAAGAGGACTTGTGTTAAATGAACCTTCTATTGTAGTTTATGATAAGAATACAGAGAAGATCCGGGCAATCGGAGAGGAAGCCCGTATGATGGAGGGAAGGATTACTTCAGATCTGGAGATTATCCGGCCGATCAGACAGGGCGTGATCGTTGATTATACAGTTACAGAGAAAATGCTGAAATATTTTATATCCAGGGCAATCGGAAGGAGAGCGTTTCGCAAGCCGAGGATCAGTATTTGTGTTCCGAGTGGAATTACAGAGATTGAACGAAAGGCAGTAGAAGAAGCGACTTATCAGGCAGGAGCCAGGGATGTCTATATGGTAGAGGAGCCTATTGCAGCAGCAATCGGAGCTGGGGTAGATGTGACGAAACCTTTTGGTAATCTGGTTGTGGATATTGGAGCCGGAACATCTGATGTTGCAGTTATCTCACTGGCAGGAGTTGTAGTTTCTGCTTCTGTAAAGGTTGCGGGGGATACTTTTAATCAGGCAATCCTGAATTATGTGAGAAAGAGCCATGGACTTTTTATCGGTGAGGATATGGCAGAGAAGATCAAAATACAGATCGGAACAGCCAGTGAAGAATCCAATCCAAGAACGATGGAAGTGAAGGGACGAAATGTGATCACAGGTCTGCCGAAGACGGTGACACTTACATCAGAGGAGATCCGTGTGGCATTGAAGGATTCTACTACCCAGATTGTAGAGACTGTACATGGAGTTCTGGAGAAGACACCTCCGGAACTGGCAGCGGACATTGTAGACAGAGGAATTGTGCTTACAGGCGGCGGTGCACTTCTTCATGGAATGGATACACTGATCGAGCAGAGAACAGGAGTGAGTACACTGACGGTTCAGGATGCAATGAGCGTAGTTGCAGTGGGAACAGGTAAGTACGCAGAGGTAATGGCACGTTTTGATGGATAAAGCAGGAGGTACTGCATGTTGCAGTGCCTTTTTGTGTTGTGTAAAAGATTTTTGATTATTGTTCATTGTTAATATCCTGTGAAGTATCTTGCCGGATACGGAGTGAACAGTAAAAGTTTTGGGGAGCAGGAGGTGCAGGAAAAAATACATGAGCGAAACGGTTACAGGATACATAGATCATATTATTTTCAGAAATGAAGATAATGGATACACGGTTATGGTTTTAAAAGATACAAAAGAAGATACGGAATTAACCTGCGTCGGAAGTTTTCCTTCCATCACACAGGGCGCCTCTATTGAAGCAACAGGAGTGTATACCCACCATCCTGTGTATGGAAAGCAGTTCCAGATCAGCTCTTTTGTAGAGAAAATGCCTGAGGATACAGATGGGATAGAACGTTATCTGGGTTCTGGAGCCATTAAAGGAATTGGTGCTGCTCTGGCAGCCAGAATCGTGCGCAGGTTTGGTGAAGATACGTTGCGTATTGTGGAAGAAGAACCGGAACGACTGGCAGAAGTAAAGGGAATCAGTGAAAAAAAAGCCAGAGAGATCGCTGCACAGGTATCTGAGAAAACAGATATGCGAAGGGCTATGATCTTTTTGCAGAAATATGGGATTTCCCTGAATCTGGGAGCAAAGATCTATCAGAAATACAAGGAGTCTGTTTATACAGTGCTCCAGGAGAATCCTTACAGACTGGCAGAGGATATTTCGGGTGTTGGCTTTAAAATCGCAGATGAGATTGCTGCCAGGATTGGAATTCATGCAGATTCAGATTACAGAATCCGCAGTGGAATGTTGTATACTCTCCTACAGGCTTCAGGGGAGGGACATACCTATCTTCCAAAGGAGCAGTTATTTACAAGATGTTCCCGTCTTCTGGGAGTAGATTCGTCCTATATGGAGAAGCATCTGATGGACATGGTCATTGACAGAAAGCTGCTATTGAAGGAGAAGAACGGAGAAACCATTGTCTATCCTGCACAGTATTATTATCTGGAATTAAATACTGCCCGTATGCTTAATGAGCTGAATATTCTGTGTCCGGAGGATGAGAAGTTTGTTCAGCACAGGATCGAGATGATCGAGAAAGATACAGGAACAGTTCTGGATGAAATGCAGAAGAAAGCGGTTACAGAGGCTGCAAGTCATGGTTTATTTATTCTGACCGGTGGACCAGGTACAGGTAAAACAACTACGATCAATGCGATCATCCGCTTTTTTGAAGCAGAAGGAGCAGAACTCCGGCTTGCAGCGCCTACCGGGCGTGCTGCCAAGAGGATGACAGAGACTACCGGGTATGAGGCACAGACGATTCACCGTCTTCTGGAACTCAATGGAATGCCAGAGGACGAAAGGGACGGTCGTTCTGCTAAATTCGAGAGAAATGCACAGAATCCGCTGGAGGCGGATGTGATCATTATTGATGAGATGTCTATGGTGGATATTCATCTGATGCATTCCCTTCTTCTTGCAGTAACTACTGGAACAAGACTGATCCTGGTAGGAGATGAGAACCAGCTTCCAAGCGTCGGACCGGGAAATGTCCTGAGAGATATTATTCATAGCGGATGTTTTCCGGTGGTGGAGCTGACAAAGATTTTCAGACAGGCTTCAGAGAGTGATATTGTTGTAAATGCACATAAGATCAACAGAGGTGAGCAGGTACAGATCAGTAATAAGAGCCGTGACTTTTTCTTTTTGAAAAGATATGATGCAGATATTATCATAAGAGTTGTGATCGCGCTGATCCAGGAGAAACTGCCTCATTATGTGGACGCCAAGCCTTTTGAGATACAGGTATTGACGCCTATGAGAAAAGGACTTCTGGGAGTAGAACGTCTGAATCAGATTTTGCAGAGATTTCTTAATCCACCGGAGGAGAGCAAGCCGGAGAAAGCAGTTGGAGAGCGCCTGTTCCGTACCGGAGATAAGGTGATGCAGATCAGGAATAATTATCAGATGGAATGGGAAATCCGTGGAAGATACGGTATTGTCATTGAGAAAGGTGTGGGTGTTTTTAATGGCGACACCGGAATTCTTAAAGAAATCAATGAGTTTGCAGAGACTGCAGAAGTAGAGTTTGAGGATGGACGTTTTGCCATTTATTCCTTTAAGCAATTGGAGGAGCTGGAATTGGCATATGCCATTACAATACATAAATCTCAGGGTTCCGAATATCCGGCAGTGATCCTTCCACTGCTTTCCGGACCGCAGATGCTGCTGAACAGGAATCTTCTTTATACAGCAGTGACCAGAGCACGAAAGTGTGTGACTGTGGTTGGAAGCGAGGAAACTTTTGCGGAGATGATACGCAATGAAAAACAGCAGAAGCGTTACAGTGCGCTGGATGAGCGGATCATAGAGCTGAGCAATGCGATGGAAGATGAATAACAGATAACAAAGAAGAAAACAATTTGTTGGTACCCTAATAGCGAAGAAATAGAGGGAAACGGCAGATAAAGGATGCGTAATGAGCAGATATAAAAAATAGCGGAGAGGAACAGGAAATGAAAGTAAGTCGTTTATTAAGCAGAATTCTTGATGTTTTTTACCCCAGACGCTGTCCTGTCTGCCAGAAAATCCTGAAGGATCAAAGGCGGATGATCTGTCCGGAATGTGAGAGACTTCTTCGACCTATCGGACATCCAAGGTGCTATAAATGCGGAAAACCCGTTGAAAAAGGGGAATATTGCAGAGACTGTGAAAGAAGGCAGCATATATTTGAACAGGGAAGAGGGATTTTTGTTTATGACAGCAGGATGAGAAGATCTGTTACCAGATACAAGTACTATGGATGCCGGGAATACGGAGATTTTTTTGCAAGGGCAATGTACCGGTATGGACAGAAAGAACTGCGGGAATGGGATCCTGACCTGATCGTACCAGTTCCTGTGCACAGGTCAAAGGAACGAATGCGGGGATTTAATCAGGCAGCGTATCTGGCAGAACGTCTCAGTCGCTATACAGGGATCCCGGCAGATATGGAACTGGTAAAGAAAGTAGTGAAAACCAGATCCCAGAAGAAACTGAACGCACTACAGAGAAGAAAGAATCTTGAGAAAGCTTTTTTTGCGACAAAGAATGTCAGAGGAAAAAATATTCTGGTGGTGGACGATGTTTATACGACCGGAAGTACCATAGATGCAATGGCAGGATGCCTGAAGAAAAAAGGGGCAGAAAATGTATATTTTCTTACTGTCTGTATAGGTCGGACATAGGTTGTATATCAGAAAAAACACTTTTCATACATAATGATATATGTTACAATTAATCTGTATGATTATATAATGGTACTGGACAAAAGGCAGTGCGAAGCCAGCTGGTATCAGACTTAGTAAAAGGGAAAACATGCAGTAAGGAGTAATTTATGTTAAATGAAGAGAAGATAAAAATCATGAACAAACTTGCCATGTATGAACAAGGTGAAGGAAAGAAATATCTTCCAGTCAGTAAGTTCTATAGAAGTGATTACATTGGACTTGCCATGATTAAAAACTTTTTCATTGTTACGATTGGTTATTGTCTGGTTTTGGCCGGTATCGCAGCGTATTTTGGTGAATACCTGATAGACAATATTCATAAGATGAATCTTGTTTCACTGGGAGTGGAAGCGATTTTTGGGTATGTGATCGTACTGGTGGTGTTTTCAGTACTTACCTATATTCAGTATACGGTAAAATACCGCAAGGCCAAGAAGAGTGTGAAGAATTATTACGAAGAGCTTACACAGTTAAGCAAAATATACGGCCGTGAAGAGAAAAAATCCTCAGCCAGAGGAGTTTCAGGAGGATATAAGAGATGACAGCATTACTCGAATTGAAACAGAAAATTAAGAATTTATATAGTCAGTATGAGGTTTATATCCTGCCTGTTTTACGTTTTATCCTTGCTCTGGTTTATTTTGTATGGATTAATTCGAATATGGGATATATGACACAGCTCAATAATATATTTATTGTACTGATCCTGGCACTGATATGCTCTATCTTACCGTCCAGCATTATGATTTTTGCAGGTTTTGCATTGATGATCGCCCATAGTTATGCAGTGGGAATAGAAGTTGCAGGATTTATGCTGGTACTGATCCTGTTTATGACAATTTTATTCCTGCGATTCAGCGCAGGCAATAATATCGTGCTGGTATTTACCCCACTTTCTTTTGGATTCAGTGTTCCGACACTTCTTCCTATAGGAAGCGGACTTCTGTGCAGTGCGGCTTCCGCGCTTCCGGCAGGCTGTGGAGTAATTATTTACTACTTTATCCGTTTTATCCGTGTACAGAATAAAATCCTGGAGAATGCGGATGTTGCTATGGCAGATAAATTAAAATTGCTGGCAGACGGAATTGTGCAGAACTGGGGAATGTGGATCACAGTGATTGCATTTATTGCTGTAACTTTACTGGTAAATCTGATCCGTACACGTTCTTTTGACTATGCATGGAGAATTGCCATTGTTGCAGGTGGAGTTGTTTATGTTCTTGTGATCCTGGCAGGCGGATTTTATTTTGGCCTGAATATTAATGTAATCGCACTGATTATTTACACAGTGATCTCTGTTGTGATCGGACTGGTCCTTGAGTTCTTTGTGTTTGGTGGAGATTATACCCGTACAGAGAGACTGGAATACGAGGACGACGAGTATTACTATTATGTTAAAGCAGTGCCGAAGGCCTCTGTAGCAACTTCTGAGAGAAGCATTAAGAAGATTAATGGTGAACCTGCAAACGATGAAAAACAGCAGGATAATGTAGTTTCTTATGCAAATCCAATCTTCCATGGAGATGAGGAAACAGTACAGATTCCGGAAGATGCAGCTCCTGTAGAGAGGAAGAGAGATATTGACAGCATTGACTTTGAGAAGAAACTGGAAGAATCATTAAAGAATCTTTAGGGAAAATGCTGGTTACTGTTTGTAGAGTGAACAGTGATAAACTTTAAGATACTGCTTATGCAGGGAATAATAAGGGAAAGGAGAACCGTATGCAGAATATTTCAGGAAATCTGATCGAGATGTTATCAAGAATGGCACTTCCTAAAATTGGGATTATTGATATCATACAGATTGCACTGATCGCATTTTTTGTATACCAGTTTATGGTGTGGATCAAGTATACTCATGCGTATACACTGCTGAAAGGTATACTGGTTGTTCTCCTCTTTATTCTGGTAGCCTATATTTTTAAGATGAATACGATCCTGTGGATCTTTTCAAATCTGGCAAGTACATTGATCGTAGGTGTGATCGTTATTTTCCAACCGGAGCTGCGAAAAGCTCTGGAGCAGATCGGACAGAAGCGGATCATGGCTTCACTGATACCTTTTGATGCAGGTAAAGAAGTGAAAGAACGATTTACAGACAAGACGATCAGTGAACTGGTTAAGGCATGTTTCGATATGGGAGAAGTTAAGACCGGAGCATTAATTGTGATTGAACAGAATGAGCTGCTGACCGACTATATTCGTACAGGTATTAATCTGGACGCAATTCTGACAAGTCAGCTTCTGATCAATATATTTGAGCATAATACACCACTTCATGACGGAGCTGTTATTGTGAGAGAAAACCGTATTGTGGCGGCAACCTGTTATCTTCCGTTATCAGATAATATGGAGCTGAGCAAACAGCTTGGAACACGTCACAGAGCAGGTGTGGGGATCAGTGAGCAGACAGATTCTGTTACGATCATTGTATCAGAGGAAACGGGGCAGGTGTCTGTGGCACAGGGCGGAAGACTGATCAGAGGCGTGAACAGCGCGAAACTTCGTGAGATTCTTGTCAAGGCACAGAATAAACAAGTCGTAGACAACAGCAAACTTCGTCATTTACTGAAAGGAAGAGTGAAGCATGAAGAAGAGAAAAATAACAGATAATATACCTCTTAAGATCATGTCTGTCGCAGTAGCTGTTGTAGTATGGTTGATTGTTGTGAATATTGACAATCCCGTAGGTACAAATTATTATACATTGAATAATGTTGAACTGATCAATAAAGAATATGTGGAGTCTTCGGATACGATTGGTAAGATGTGTATGCCGGAACAGAGCCAGGATTCTATCAGAGTCGCGATCACAACAACAAAGAAGATCAGAGACCGGATCAAAGTTACGGATATTTCTGCAGTAGCGGATCTGCAGCAGGCAGTAAGTCTGGACACGAATCCTGTTATGGTTCCGATCACAGTGACCTGTTCTATACCTGGTGTATCAGCAAATGATATTAAAGTTACTCCACAGAATCTCAGTGTGAATCTGGACGAAAAGGAAACACAGGAGTTTGTAGTTAATGTCAGTAGAGGGGATACAAAACCTGGCAAGGACTATGAGGTAGGAAGTCTTACAGCTAATCCTGAGAAAGTAAGGATTACAGGTCCAAAGACCCTGATAAATAAAATAGATAAGGTAAATGCTGCCATTGATCTGGATGGAAATACACAGGATTTCAGTCAGGACGTAAATCTCACGATTATTGACAAGAATCAGGAACCTCTTTCTGACTCTGAGATGAATTCATTGAGGATTGAGAATAATGCGAAAGTGGTAGTGACTGCAAGACTCTGGAAGATCCGTCAGGGAGTGGGAATTTCCGCAGGCTATGTGGGAACACCGGCGGACGGATATCAGGTAGGATCTGTAAAAACTGTACCGGATACTATCAGTGTAGCAGGGAGTACAGAGGGACTGGAGAGCCTTGCCCAGAATGATAATGTGATTACAATACCGGCAGACAGTATTGATATTTCAGGTGAATCTAAAGATATTGAGAAGAAGATCAATCTGAGTAACCTTCTTCCGGATAATGTGAAGCTTACCAGTGATTCCAGCGAGGATGTGTGGGTAACAGTAAGTATCCTGCCTGTTGGAAGCAGAGAATTTGATATTCCGACTAAAAGTATTGAAGTCAAGAATAAGCCGGATGATCTGCAGGTAACATTTGAGACTGCGCAGATTGCGGTTCGCATTAAATCAGATGAGAATGACATGGATGATCTGAATGCACAGAAAGATATTAAAGCTTCTATAGATTTGAATGGTAAAGAGGAAGGAAACTATGAGGTTCCGGTCAAGATTGTTTTACCAGACGGATATGAGACAGTAGAGGATATAACTACAGAAGTGGTGATTTCATCAGGAACTGCTGTTGATGAGAGTAAGAGCTAAGAGTATCTGGCTATGCTGAGGCTTTTTCATCTGTGCAATCGGATTTGCAGACAAGTGAGAGGTATAGTTATTTCGAAAACGCTCTAGTTACTGAGAATGGAGTGAACAGTTACGGCAGCTGTACAGTGGCCGACAAGATAAGAGGAACTATATAATGGTTAATAAGAAAGTGACAGTTAAGAATCCCACAGGTCTCCACCTGAGACCTGCGGGGATTTTGTGCAATGAAGCAATGAAATATCAGTCACAGATCACATTTGCTTATGACGGCGGTATGGCAAATGCTAAGAGCGTCCTGAGTGTACTCGGGGCATGTGTGAAATGTGGAGATGAGATTGAGCTTACCTGTGAGGGGGTTGATGAACAGGAAGCACTGGATAACATGGTAGCTGCTATTGAAAGTGGGCTTGGCGAATAGCGTCATGAAGCTTTAGAGCAGTGAGAATCGTTGTAATAAAAGAACGCTGCTGTACATTAGTGGCTACGGCGACTGACAACAACGCGGAAATAAAAAATTTAGATGCGATATTGTTCAAGAAATCAACTTGTTGGCACACTAGGTGTACAGTAACAATATAAATGCAGTTGTTCAAAGATCAGTTTAATCAAATCAGGTAAGTCTCCCTGCTTCAATTGCGAAAAGCAATAAGCGACAGGTGGTGACTTGCTCGTGGGATATTGAGTTGGTCAACAGTTATATAGAAACTGCATAAATAAAAGAGGAGGACATTATTGTGAAAAGAAGATTAGTTGCAGTTACACTGAGTCTGGCCATGACGATGGCAACGGTCAGTGAAGCGGGTGCTGCTGCATTTACTTCACCTGATGAGTCTGCTGTTGTTACACAGGTGACAGAGACAGACACAGAGGATGTAAGTGTTGCAGAGGAGCCGTCTGAAACAGATACGGATTCCGATGAAGTGGATATTTTCTCATCAGGAGATGATACAGCAGATGTTCCGGCTCAGGATCAGACAGACGATGTTTTCACAGCAGGAACTGATACAGCAGCAACAGCACAGCAGGATCAGACACCGGCAGTTACAACAGGTACCACAGATGCAGAGGGTGCAGTTGTAGTGAAAGCAGAGGACTGGGTAAGTACAGAGGCAGGATTTAAACTGCGTAAATCTGCACAGACTCAGGATGCAGCAAACACAGATGGCGAAGATATGGCTCCGACAGATGGGGACACATCCGCTGATGAAGTGCAGAATGTGGCAGATGTATTATCTCAGGGTGATGCGGATGTGATCGTAGACAATGCTGATGCTACAGCAGATCAGGTTGATGCAGCAGATGTAGCTGATGCAGATACTACCGTAGATACAGCAGATGATTCCACTGTAGAACCGGCAGCAACAACAGAAACTGAGTTTTATACAGAAGCTGACGGAATTGTAAAGATCAGTACAGAATATAAAGGAACTGCACATACCGGATATTATCTGTTTGATGAGAATGGAATTCTTGTAACCGGACAGGCAGAAGTAAAACAGGAAGTTGTTCCGGCTGCACAGGGAGAAGATGAACCGGCAGTTATTAAGGAGAATCTTACACAGTCTTACTTCACAACCGCAGAGGAAGCAGTTGTATATGAAGGATGTGAAGGCGAGTCCGTCACACCTTATACTTCTACTGTGGGACAGCAGGAGATGAGCACCTGGAAATGGACAGGAACTGTGTTCCAGTATTATGATGAGAATGGTACACTGGAAACTGTAAAACAGCTGGAAGAGAAAGCGAAAGCAGCAGGTACATATACCGGATACTTTGAGATTAACGGAGAGTACTATTGCCTGGACGCAGATGGCAAGCCGCAGACAGGTGAGATTACTCTTACAGTGAATGGTCAGTCAAATCTGTATTATTTCCAGCCGGCAAGTACAACAGATGATATTCCTGGAAAGATGTATCATGATGGATGGATTCGTCTGGACAAGTCTAACAAAGAACGCTGGCTGTACTTCAAAAAAGGTGAAGTGCTGGCAGATATTGGTAAATGCTACAAACGTGGTGTGATCGCGACAGCAATTGATAAAAAGGGAACAGATGCATACCTGATAGATGCCAACGGATATATTCTGAAATCAACCATGAAGAAGGCAGCAAACGGTGCGTTCTACTGTACAGATAAGAATGGTGTGATCTACAGAAATCAGTTGGTGAAATACGGAAACTACAGATATTACTTTACATCCAATGGTAAAAGAGCTAAATGGACCAAGAGATGGGCAAAAGTAGGTACTCACTATTACTATTTCGGAAGTACAGCAGGCAGAGTTGTAGAGAAACACGGATGGCAGAAACTGGTAAACACCAGCGGTAAATATCTTGGATGGTTATACTTTGATTCCAAGGGAAATCATTACACAAACAAGTGGACTTCCACAGGATATTATTTCAAACCATCAGGAAAACTTGCAAGTGGTTTAACTGAAGTTGACGGCAAGATGTATTTATTTGAGTCATCTACTTCTACAGAACATAAAGGTAAACTGTATAAGAGCACAATGGTACGTTATAAGAAGAAATGGTATCTTGCATCTTCTACAGGAAGTCTGTATAAGAGTGGATGGAAGAAATACAGTGGTAACTACTATTATGTAAAAGATTATGTGATCCAGACAAATCAGTTTATGAAGAAGAAAGGAGTAAACGGATATCTGGATTCCACCGGTAAATATACAACAGGATGGGTAGTTGTAAGTAACACTAAGAACCTTGTAAGATATATTGATCCAACCGGAAATGGTTTTGCAAAGAATAAGAGTATGAGAGTTAACGGTATTCTCTACTACTTTGACAGCAACGGTTATCGTATTACAGATCTGACAAGCAGATATACAGGACCATATACATTACAGGTGGATAGAACCAATGGTGTTATGACTGTTTATGCAGATTCTGCAAGAACGATTCCGGTAAAAACAATCCGTGTATCTGTAGGTTTACCGAGTACACCAACTCCGACAGGAACTTATTCATTGAGCAGAAGTCTTAGATGGCAGCCGCTGATGGGACCGTCCTGGGGACAGTATGGAACACATGTAGATGGAGCCGGTCAGGGTGGAATTTTCATTCATTCTGTAGCGTGTGCACAGGCAAACTCCTACAATCTTCCTACTGTTGAGTACAATAAGCTTGGATCCCCGGCATCTCATGGATGTATCAGAACTTGTGTTGCTGATGCGAAATGGGTATATGATCACTGCAATGGAGCAACCATCAATATTTACGACGGTAAATATAAAGCAGATGATGCTTTAAAAGGACCGCTTGGAAAGAAACCTCTGACTCCATTAAAAGGAGCTGCAAACTACGACCCGACAGACCCGAACTTATAAAAAGTACGAGCTGTATCTGAAGTGTAGAGAAAGTTTATAGAAAATAATAAAGAGACACAAAGAGCTTTGATTACTCTGCGTGTCTCTTTTTGTATGAGTTACTGAGAATGGAGTGAACAGCAACTTGTATAATCATACAGTAGTAAATTTAACCGTGATTATCTTGCACATATGTAATTAATTGTGTATAATATCTTAATAATATTGTAATAATTAATTCCGACCGATGTGCAGACTGGGCGGATATAGTATGAACAGGAGAAAGAAATGAGAAAAAAATCAATAAAAATCGGGAGAAAGATAGCAATCGGGCTTCTGGCAGCTGCGATGGCAGTGATACCGTCGGTAAGTTCTGTTATGGCGAATCCTCATTATGACAGACGTGACACGGTTGCAGAGGAAGAACGTGTACCGGCAGCAGGAGCTTCTGGTACAGAGAAAGCAAGGAGTAAAGTAAGCCCGAATGCCTGGAAGAAGATTAATGGTGTCTGCTACAATGGAAGCGGAGAAGTAATTCCGGGAGCCATTACAAGAGGAATTGATGTATCGGAATGGCAGGGTAATATCGATTGGGCGCAGGTGAAGAAATCTGGAATTGATTTTGCATTTGTACGTATTTCTTATGGTGCTAACCGACTGGATAAAACCTACGATGCCAATATGACAAAGGCAGAACTGGCAGGAGTTCCGGTTGGAACATATGTATACAGTCTGGCGCTGAATACAGAGACAGCTCTGAAAGAGGCACAGGTTGCCATTGAGCAGATGCAGGGATATAAGGTATCCTACCCAGTTGTATTTGACCTGGAATATTCTAAAGCAAGCAATCTTTCCAGACAAGAGGTATCAAAGCTGGCGCTGACTTTCTGCAATGAAGTGCGTAGGGCAGGATATTATCCGATGGTGTACTGTAATGTAAACTGGTATAACAATTATGTGGACTGGTCTATGTTATCCGGGATGGATGTGTGGCTTGCCAGTTATGGAGACAGGATTCCGGCACCTGACAGGAGCAAATATAATTATACGATCTGGCAGTCAACAGATGGAAACAGTGAGTATGGACTTAATAGCACAAGCGGTCTGGTAGGCGGAATCCCTGCCGGAGATGACGTTGATATGAATTTTGGTTTCGTAGATTATACGAAGAAGATCACACCAAGATGGAAATCTGTTGATTCCTACGTTGCTTCCACAACACCTGACACAGGAACAGCAGATAAGGAGAAAGAAGGCCTCCACAAAGTAGACGGAAAGTATTATTATGTGGATGAGAATGGCAGCCGTGTATCAAGCCGATGGATAACTGCAAACGGAAAGACTTATTATATCAGTTCCGATGGTTATGCGTTGATGGGAATGAAGAAAGTAGACGGGAAATACTACTGGTTCCACACCAAATACGGATATATGTTCAAGAGCCGCCGCGTGACCAGATCCAATGGAGATATTTACTATTTCGGCAGTGACGGTGTCCGCTATGAGAATGGAATGTACCGTGTTACAGAGAGTAGCGGGGAGCATACCTATTATTTCCAGAAGAACGGAAAGGCATATAAAGGGTGGCGTACATTAAATGGCAATAAGTATTACTTCTATAAAGGAAGTTCCGCACTTTCCGGCACCAGAGCAGAGAACATTTCTCTGACAAGCAGCAGCGGACTTGTGTCTGTATTTGATGGAAATGGAGTCTGCGTCAGACAGTACAAGAAATAAAGTATAACAGAAGTGAAAACTATAAAGAAAGATAAAAAGAAAGGTTTTGACTGATATCTGGTTTGGTTGAGGATATCGGTCAGAACCTTTTTTGTTGAATAACAAAATAGCTGCATTGTTACTTGCTCATAACCGAATAACTGCTTATTGCTTTTCGCAATTGAAGCAGAGGACCTCCTGATTCGGTTAAATGTGGCTCAAAGCGTATAGATAATAATTCCTGCAATAATGATCAGATTTCCAATAATCTTACCCTTAGTGATCTCTTCTTTCAGAATAAAATGAGAAAGGAGAAGCACAAACACATAAGCCGCAGTATCGATCACCGGACCGTAACGCATATCTACCTTTGTATAACACCAGGTATTCAGCAGAAGAATCAGCATAAAGATCGCATAAGACAGGATTACGCGGAAATTTAAATATTCCCGGATTCTGTTTTCGTATTTAATGTTTGCACTCTGCTTCAAAAGTATCTGGGAAACCGCAGAGAAAAAAGTTCCACCCAGCATAATTAAAATAAACATTCTATTCATATCTCTGCACCGTCCATACTCCGATTAAAACTACCAGGATACCAATGATATTCTGGATTGACAGATTCTCATGGAAAATAACAACTGCCCAGATCTGTGACCACAGAAGATACACGCTCTTATTGGCATAGGCAGTAGACAACGAAAACTTCTTGATAACCTGCTGCCAGGCAATCGCATAAACTCCACAGTTAGCAACCATCAGAAACAGAAACAGGTAAAGCAGCGGACTGCTCAGACCATGCTTATTGTATTGAACAGAAGCAGCTTTGGAAAAGACACTTGTCAGTGAAAACAGCAGAATATTCAGATGCAGTTGTATGTAGTCTTTTATTTTTGACATAATACCTCCCCAATTATAGACATATATAGTTTATTTTACATAAAAAGACAGGGAAGTCAAGGTTTGTACAGGATGAAACTTGAAATGGCATGTTGAAAATGATATGATAAAAATGATTGCAAAAAGATGAAAAAAGGAAAGGGAAAGCATATGAGCTTATATTCAGTGGTTGTTCCTGTATATAATTCTGAACATACACTGGGAGAACTATATACCCGATTAGAGAAAGTATTCCGAGAGACTCTGAAAGAAGATTTTGAACTGATCCTTGTAGACGATGGGTCAAAAGATAGATCCTTTGAAATAATGAAAGAACTTCGAGAAAAAGACCATAGGGTTCGTATTATACAGATGGCACGAAATTTCGGACAGCATCCAGCACTTTTGTGTGGATTTGCTCACGTAAAGGGAGAATTCGTGGTGACTATGGACGATGACCTTCAGCATCAGCCTGAGGAACTTCCGAAAATGGTAAGAACCATGCAGGAGAGACCGGATGTAGATGTTATTATCGCAAGTTATGAAGGCAGAAAGCATGGTCCGATCCGTAAACTGGGAACAAAGTTCTCTGTATGGGCAACTTCCAAGATGCTTGGAAAGGACCCGGATCTGCAGATCACCAGCTACAGACTGATCCGCAGATTTCTTGTAGATGCAATGGTAAAGACAAACACTTATCTGCCACAGATCGGAAATCTTCTGATCCGTAGTTCGAACCGCATCATCAATGTTCCGGTTCAGCATGCAGAAAGGGCTTACGGCAAGAGCGGCTATTCCCTGAAACGATTAGTCAAAGATCTGATGTACGATATCACTACACATACTGCATTTCCACTTCTCCTTGTGAGAAATATCGGAATTGCAAGTTTTCTGGTAAGTGTGATAATGGCAATTTATTATCTGGTGAGATACTTTACACTTGGAATCTCTGTACAGGGATGGACTTCACTGATGCTGGTTATGCTGGCATTTTTTGGACTTATCCTGTTATCCATCGGAATTATGGGAATCTATTTAATGAACATTCTGAATGAAGCGAAGAAAATGCCTCATTACGTAATACGTCAGGAGGACACAGACGAATAATGACGAAAGAAATTGGCGGATATTTCCAGTTGGAAGAGATGCCGGGTGAGGAATACTATACAGATCTATATAGAGTAAATCTTGGAAGGACAGCTCTGCTGTGGATTCTGGAGAGCCGCAGATGTAAGAAGATCATTCTGCCTTATTTTCTGTGTGAATCAGTAGTACATACCTGCAGTGAGAATCAGATAGAGACAGAATTTTATCATCTGGATGAGAAACTGGAGGTTCAGTATCCGAAAGGACAGCTCCCGGAGGGAGTATACCTGTATTTAGTCAGTTACTATGGCCAGCTTTCAGACGACAGGATTCTGGAATATAAGAAGCTTTACGGAAATATCATTGTGGACCATACTCATGCATTTTTTCAGAGACCACTGAAAGGTATTGACACTCTTTATTCCTGCAGGAAATTCTGGGGTGTCAGTGATGGTGCTTATCTGTCAACAGATACCAAACTGACAGAGAACAATACACCGGATTATTCCGCGGATCGTATGAAACATATCCTTGGACGTTATGAGCAGGATGCAGGAACTTATTATAAAGATATGCTTGCAAATGCAGCAAAATATGAAGGTATGGAGCTCCGGCAGATGTCCAGGCTTACGCAGAATCTGCTGAAAGCTGTGGACTATGAGACAGCAAAAGCGAAGAGAGAAGAGAATTACCGGATACTGAGTGAACTGCTTCCATCAGAGAACATTTTCAATCAGATCATTCCGGAGGGACCTTTTGCCTATCCGTATTTTCACGCCAATGGTATGGAACTTCGCAGACGCCTTGCGGCAAAGAAGATTTTTGTGCCGACTTACTGGAAGAATATCCTTGAGAGCTGTGAAAGAGACAGTCTGGAATATACCTGGGCAGCTGATATTCTGCCTCTGCCCTGCGACCAGCGTTACGGAGCGGAGGATATGAAATATATGGCAGCTGTTGTCAGAGAATGTGAGGAATTAGAATGAAACATAAAGTGCTGATCCTGGGTACACTTGGAGAATTTACAGAACTGGTCAGAAAAGCGAAAGCAAGAGGCTATGAGACGATTGTGTGTGACGGTTATCCGGATGGTATTGCAAGAGAGTATGCAGATAAGGACTACACGATCCCTGTAACAGATATCGATGCCATTGCACAGATGTGCAGAGAAGAGAGTGTAGACGGGATCATCACATCATTCTCAGATCTGCTTCTGGAATGTATGACGAAGATTGCAGATAAAGCAGGTCTGCCCTGTTATCTGAAACCGGAACAGCTTCCCTGGTACAGAGACAAATCAGCATGCAGAGAAGTTCTTGAGAAATTGGGACTTCCCACACCGGGCTTTCGTAAAATTTCTGTAGACCTGCTGAGACAGGGTACAGAAGCGCAGCTGCAGGAGGGCATTGCCGGCCTGGAGTATCCGCTGATCAGCAAACCGCTGGATAAATATGGATCAAGAGGAATCTTTATCATCCATGACCAGAGTGAAATCAGAAGAAAAGCATTACAGACAGCAGAGTATACAAATTGTCAGGAAATTCTGATCGAGGAGTACAATGACGGTTATGAATTTAATATGATGACCTGGGTCATGGACGGCAGAGTCAATGTCGTAAGCATTGCAGACCGTGAGAAAACAGAAGTGGAAGAAGGAATGCTTCCGATCAGTACACGAAATGTCTATCCGTCCCGTTTTCTCACTGAGGTGGAGAAGGGTGCCACAGATGTTCTGCAGAGATACATTGGTTATACCGGACAGACGGAAGGTGCTCTGTCCATGCAGTTCTTCTGGAAACCGGGAAAAGGAATCCAGGTATGTGAGATTGCAGGTCGTTTCTTTGGATACGAACATGAGCTGACGGACATGGTCTATGGATTCCAGATCGAAGAACTTCTGCTGGATTATCTCTATGAGAAAGAGAGAATCCGGGAAATGTTTGCAAAGCATAACCTCCATGCACCTCAGAAATACGGGGCAGTGCTGTATTTTCAGGGAAGACAGCTGCAGATTGCAGATCAGACAGCGCCCCGCCGTCTTGCAGAAGAGAAATGTGTAGTAAAGCCTTGGATTTTTTACAAAGAAGGAGAAAAAGTGGTAGAATATGGACCAAATCCATATCTGGCACTGTATTATATAGAAACAGAGACCCGCGGAGAACTGGACAGAGAAACGGAGAAGTTTTTCAGTGAAATGAGCATCAGGGATCCGGAAGGGAAAGAAGTTGCTTACAAAAATAGAATACCTGACTATGAAAAGGGAAAGAAAATAGATGATTGATTTTAACAGACCTGCTTTTACAGGTAAGGAATTTGACTATATCCGTGATGCTGTGGAGCGGGGAATGCTCTGCGGAGACGGAGAATATACGAAGAGATGCTCCAAGTGGATGATGGATCATTTCAATGTAAGGCATGTCATGCTTACTACATCCTGCACCCACGCATTGGAGATGGCAGCCCATCTTTCAGACATTAAGCCGGGAGATGAGGTGATCATGCCATCCTATACATTTGTGTCAACAGCGGACGCATTTGTATTAAAAGGAGCAAAGATTGTATTTGTTGATATCAGACCGGATACAATGAATATTGATGAGAAGCTGATCGAAGCGGCAGTTACAGAGAAGACAAGAGCAATCGTGCCAGTTCATTATGCAGGTGTTGCCTGTGAGATGGATACCATTATGGCAATCGCGAAGAAATATAATCTCAAAGTTGTTGAGGATGCTGCGCAGGGAGTGGATGCCTATTATAAAGGCAAAGCACTCGGCACGATCGGAGATTTCGGATGTTACAGCTTTCATGAGACTAAGAATTATACTATGGGAGAAGGCGGCGCGATCCTTTTCAACAACGATGAATATCAGGATAAAGCAGAGATCCTGAGAGAAAAAGGGACAGACCGAAGCAAGTTCTTCCGCGGACAGGTAGACAAGTATCGCTGGATGGATTATGGTTCTTCTTATCTTCCGAGTGAGCTGAATGCTGCATATCTGTATGCACAGCTGGAAGAACGTGAGAAGATTTTCAACAAGCGAATGGAAATCTATAATTACTATCATAAGAGTCTGGCACATCTTGCAGATGAAGGTAAAATTGAACAGCCGTATGTACCGGCGGAATGCAGCCATAATGCACATATGTATTATATTAAGGTTCATGACATTCAGGTGAGGACCCGTCTGATCAGTTATCTTCGTGAAAAAGAAATCTGCAGTGTATTCCATTATGTACCGCTTCACTCTGCTCCGGCAGGACAGAAATTCGGCAGATTTTCGGGAGAAGATGTCTACACGACGAGGGAGAGTGAACGTCTGTTAAGACTGCCGCTGTTTTATAATCTTGACATGGAAGATGTGAAGTATATTACGGATACGATCGCTTCCTTTGATGGATTTTAACCGAATCAAGTAAGTCGCCGGATTCAAGTATGAATATCCGTTTGACCCGAATAGCGAAATTGGTGATTTTGTTCGTTTGGCGCAGTAACAGATATTCGGCATCAGGGGACAGACAGATAAGAGGACACAGTATTATGAAAAAAAGAAACCATTTATTTAAGATTGCATTGCTTTCCAGTGTGATTGCAATGACATCTGTACAGATGTGTGCAGCGGCAGAGGTGACTACACAGGACACTGCATCAACAGCAGAAACAGCCCCGGCATCTATTTCCACCAATGAAATTCCGGGATGGCCTGCAGGACCTGAAATCACATCAGAAACAGGTGTGTTGATAGATGCGGACAGTGGAACCGTTCTGTACAGCAAGGGTGGAGATGACATCCGCTATCCTGCAAGCATCACAAAGATTATGACATTACTTCTTGCAGTGGAGAATTGCTCTCTGAAGGAGGATGTGGTATTCACGGAAACAGGAACCCGTGACATCAGCTGGGATTCCGGAAATATCGGAATGCAGGTGGGCGAAGTAATGAGCATGAGGGCATGCCTTTATGCACTTATTATCCAGTCTGCCAATGAGGTTGCAGCTCAGATCGCGGAACATGTAGGCGGCACAGAGCAGAAATTCATAGATATGATGAACCAGCGTGCAGCAGAGATCGGATGCACGAATACACATTTTGCAAATGCCAGCGGACTGCCGGACCCGAACCATTATTCCACAGCCCATGACATGGCGCTGATCATGCGAGAAGGTCTGAAGAATAAGAAATTCCGCAGGATCATCGGCACCACAGATTATACGATCAAACCAACAAATATGAACAGCGAAGCAAGGGTTCTGCATACTCACCATCCAATGTTTGCACCGGAAAGTGGTTATTACTATAATGGATGTATCGGTGGCAAGACCGGATACACCAGTGAGGCAGGCAATACTCTTGTGACAGCAGTTGAGCAGAATGGAACCACTTATATTACAGTGACTATGAAGGCGGCAGATCTTGCCGTTGCCAGCACAGATTCCACAGCACTGTTCAATTATGGCTTTCAGAATTTCACAAAACTACAGGTAAATGGTGGAGAAATCCTTGCGCCAAACGGTGTGACTGTGGATAACCTGACTGTTCAGGAATCACAGGAGAACGGAGAGACAGTGGATAGCTATTATTACAATGATTATCTGCTGGGAAGCGTCACAGTTCCGGAAGCAACACCAACACCGGAACCAGCAGCGGATACTGCTTCAGAGAACGGAAGCGGGGCAGATACGTCTGATGGAAGTGAGACAGTTCAGTCTGACAGTACACAGACCTCAGATCAGACAAAGACCACTGCCGAAGACTCACAGACTTCTGCTGGGAGGATTCAACTGAGAAAAATCCTGCTTGGTATAGGAGCAGCTATGGTTCTGCTTATTATCATTCTCTGTATCGCACTTGCAAGAAAAGAGCGGAGATATAGTGAGTAGTAACGATATTTGACTGATAGAATATAAAAGAATGATTACTGTTTAGTAGTGAACAGTAGCAAATAATGACATAGCATAAGAGAGGAAATCAAAATGGGAAAAATTAAAGTAACAGAATGCGGTGGAATCAAAGGATTAAAAGTAGTAGAACCAACAGTTTTCGGAGATGCCAGAGGATATTTCATGGAAACATACAACTACAATGACTTCAAAGAAGCAGGGATCGACGTAGAATTCGTACAGGACAACCAGTCCAGCTCCCACAAAGGAGTACTTCGCGGACTTCACTTCCAGATCAACTATCCGCAGGACAAACTTGTCCGTGTTGTAAACGGTGAAGTATTTGACGTAGCAGTAGACCTTCGTGAAGGTTCTGAAACATATGGCAAATGGTTTGGCGTTGTACTTTCCGCAGAGAACAAGAAACAGTTCTTTATCCCTAAGGGATTTGCACACGGATTCCTGGTACTTTCCGAACATGCGGAATTTGTTTACAAATGCTCTGACTTCTATCATCCAAATGATGAGGGCGGCCTGATCTGGAATGACCCGGATATCGGAGTAGAATGGCCAATTCCGGAAGGAATGGAATTAAGCTTTTCTGACAAAGATACCAAATGGGGAAGCTTCAAGGATTACCGCAAATAGGAGAACGAGAGATTGAGTACAATTTTTTCTTTACCAAAAGATATTTATAAAAACAGACGGCTTGTGGCAAAGCTGGCAAAGAATGACTTCAAAACAAGATACGCAGGCTCTTATCTGGGAATCGTATGGGCATTTATCCAGCCCGTGATCACGATCCTGGTATACTGGTTTGTATTCTCTGTAGGCTTTCGTTCAGGAACCGGAGATCTGGGAGTTCCGTTTGTTCTTTACCTGGTAGCAGGTATCGTACCCTGGTTCTTTTTCCAGGACGCGCTGATCGGAGGAACGAACTCTCTGCTGGAATATAATTATCTGGTAAAAAAAGTAGTCTTTAATATCAGTGTCCTTCCGGTAGTTAAGATTATTTCTGCTATGTTTGTGCATGCGTTCTTCGTATTATTTACGATCATTCTGTATGCAGCTTATGGGAAATTTCCTGACCTTTATTATCTCCAGATCATTTATTACAGCGGATGCGTATTTATGCTGGTTCTGGGCTTGTCTTATGCAACCAGTGCAATTGTTATCTTTTTCAGAGATCTGACACAGATCATCAACATCGTACTTCAGGTAGGCGTATGGCTGACACCGATCATGTGGATCGTTGAGAATACCCCTCTGGTGGGACATCCGGTGATCATGAAGATCCTGAAACTGAATCCGATGTACTATATCGTTTCCGGATACAGAGATACCTTCCTGATGAAGAATTGGTTCTGGGAACACGCAGGATGGACCATTTATTTCTGGGCATTTACATTCCTGTGCTTCTTATTCGGCAGCTGGGTATTCAAACGTCTGCGCATTCATTTCGCAGATGTCCTGTAGAAGAAAGAGAGTAAGGTGTTCACAGATTATGTTTTTATGCAGTAAGTGCAGAAGATGGAGTGGACAGCAGTTATAGAGATACAGATATGGCAGAAAGGAAATAACGTGGAGAACAAGAAAGTAATTCAGGTGAAAGACCTCACCAAGATGTATAAATTATATGATAAGCCCTCCGACAGACTCAAAGAAGCGCTTGGGCTTACCAGAAAGAAACTTTACAAAGAACATTATGCGCTTCATGATGTCAACTTTGATATTTATGAAGGCGAGTGTGTGGGTATTATCGGAACCAATGGTTCCGGTAAATCCACGATCTTAAAGATCATTACCGGCGTTCTGACTCCTACTTCAGGAGAAGTAAAAGTAGACGGAAGAATTTCCGCACTTCTGGAACTGGGAGCCGGATTTAATATGGAATATTCAGGACTTGAGAATGTGTATCTGAATGGAACCATGATTGGTTTTTCAAAAGAAGAGATTGATGCCAGACTGAATGATATTCTGGAATTTGCAGACATTGGAGACTTTATCCACCAGCCTGTAAAGACATATTCCAGCGGTATGTTCGTGCGTCTGGCTTTTGCTGTCGCGATCAATATTGATCCTGAGATCCTTGTAGTAGACGAGGCATTATCTGTAGGTGACGTATTTTTCCAGGCAAAATGCTACCATAAATTCGAGGAATTTAAGAAACAGGGCAAAACGATCCTGTTCGTAAGCCATGACCTGAGCAGTGTTTCCAAATACTGTGACAGGGTTGTCCTTCTGAATAAAGGTGTGAAGATGGATGAAGGTTCCCCGAAGCAGATGGTTGACTTGTACAAACAGCTTCTGGTAGGACAGAGTCCTGTGAAACAGAGTGAAGCTGCGATTGATGAGCAGGTTTCAGCAGGAAATGGAGAGGATCTGGGAGATTTTCAGGTGAATCCGAACATGCTGGAATACGGAAGCCGCATTGCCGAGATCATAGATTTCCGTGTGATCGATGACAAAGGAATGTGTTCCAATACCATTGAAAAGGGAAGCGAATTTAAGATCCGCATGAAAGTCCGTTTTAACGAAGATATTCAGGAGCCGATCATGGCGTACACATTCAAGAATATCCAGGGAACGGAGATCACAGGTACAAACACCATGTATGAGAATGCAAAGGTAGAACGCTCCGGAAAGGGCGATGTATGTACTGTGACTTTCACACAGAATATGAATCTCCAGGGCGGTGAATACCTCCTGTCATTTGGATGTACCGGATATAAGAACGGAGATTTTACAGTATTCCACAGACTTTATGATGCATGTAATGTGACAGTTATTTCCAGTAAGAATACCGTAGGGTTCTATGACATGGATTCAAAAGTAGAAGTCAGGTGCGGCGAGTAATTTGTGGATATACGGTGGAGACTTTGGGCTTCGGGCACAGATTAAGTTTGCAAAACAAACGATATTCACTGGGCTTTGCATAAGGAGGCTCGGCTTTCCTGTACCGCAAAGCATGTTGCTGGACAAAGTGAACAGTAACAAAAATAAATGAGCGCGAGGAATATATATGGAAGAAAAAATCGGAAAAGTAGTCCTGGATACGACCTGCTATCTCGGACAGGACTTATACAGCGATGGTGCGATAGAGGATGAGATGCTTGCGATTTCCAGAGATTTTGCACCAGAAGAATTTAACAGAGTCATCAGCGAGCGCAAAAGCTGGCCAATCCTGTATCATTTTTCTCATATCAGAGAGAACATCTTAAGCTGGCTTCCTTTCACGGGAGAGGAGAGGGTTCTGGAGATCGGTTCCGGATGCGGAGCTGTCACAGGTGCTCTGTGTGAGAAGGCAAAGGAAGTTACCTGCATCGAGCTTTCCATGAAGAGAAGTAAGATCAACGCATACAGACATCAGGATCAGGATAACCTAAAGATCCTTGTAGGAAACTTCCAGGAAATCGAGAAGAATCTGACTGAGAAATACGATTACATTACGCTGATCGGTGTATTTGAATATGGTGAATCTTACATTCAGAGCGAGAATCCATATGTGGATTTCCTGAAGATCATTTCCAGACATCTGAAGCCAGACGGAAAGATCATTCTGGCAATCGAGAACAAGCTGGGACTGAAATACTGGGCAGGATGCACAGAGGATCATTTTGGAACTCTGTTCGAGGGAATCCAGGGATATCCGAATACCAAAGGCGTGAAGACTTTCTCCAGAAAAGAATTTAACACGATCCTTAAAGATGCCGGAGACTTAAAAGCTGACTGGTATTATCCATATCCGGATTACAAATTTCCGATGACTATCCATTCAGACAGACATCTCCCTGCCAGCGGAGAGCTGAATATGAAGGATTACAACTTCGACAGACTGCGTCTTGGGCTGTTTCAGGAATCTCAGGTATACAACACACTTCTGAGCAATGACCTGTATCCGCAGTTTTCTAATTCTTTCCTTCTTGTGATCGGAAAAGAACAGCCGCAGATGGAGCCGGTTTACGTGAAATTCTCTAATGAGAGAAATCAGAAGCTTTCCATTTATACAGAGATCAGCCAGACTGCTGAAGGCAGACTGACAGTAAAGAAAGTACCAACCCAGAAGAAAGCCACAGAGCATGTACAGAAGCTGAAAACAATTTATGAAAATCTGACCAGTATGTACAGAGAAGAAGGAATTGAAGTAAACCGTTGCACACTTAAAGAAAATAGTGCAGAACTGGAATATCTCACAGGAATTACTCTGGAGGACAAGCTGGATCACCTTCTGGAAGATGGCAGAACGGATGAGCTGGAGGAATTATTCTTCACTTATATTCAGAAGGTAAAGAATATTCACGAGAAGAAAGCATTTGAGAAAACACCAGAATTCATCCGTGTATTCGGAGATGTAAATCTGCGTTCTGATCTGAAGAGTACAGAGGTATCCAATATAGACTTCGTTCCTGCAAATATCATTCTCTCTGAGGACAGAGTATCAGTGATTGATTATGAATGGACATTTACATTCCCTGTGCCATCCCAGTTTCTGGTTTATCGTATGATCTTCTACTATCTGGAACTGAACGACAAACGTGGAGTATTAAAGAGCAGAAACTTCTACGAGAAAGCCGGCATCACAGAGAAAGACATAGAAGTATACGTGCAGATGGAACACAATTTCCAGCAATATATCCTTGGTGAACATACCGCAATGCGAAACATGTATGCCGAGATTTCCCCGGGACGTGTGGAAATGGCAGACTATTATGCAGAGAAGAGGCAGGAGTCCATGGAGAATCTTCAGATTTTCTGGGATAACGGAAAGAGCTTCAATGAAGCGGATTCCGTGAGATACCTGTTCAGAAACAGAAAAATTCAGGCGGAGTTCAAACTTCCAGAACATACCACAATGCTCAGACTTGATCCGGGTGAAATGGCAAAAGGCCTCAGAATCATAAAGATGAACTGGGATGACGGAAGCACTGTGAAATTCCATACAGATGGATGCGAGGTAGCGGACGGAGAATTCTATTTTGGAGGGGACGATCCGCAGATCATTATAGACAGTGTTCCTGAGAATACGAAGTCCATGGAAGTGGAAATGGAGATTCTGGATGACAAAACAACAGAGAAGAAATTCTGGAACATATATACAGAACAGAAACGGGCAATGGACCAGATGAGTCAGGAACTTGCACAGAAGAAAGCACTGGTTGATCAGGTAGAAAGCAGCAAGGCATGGAAAGTTTACCGTGCTATTAAAAGGGTTTAAAGGGATAAATTATGGGAAATATACTTTGGAGTGTGGACAAGAAAATATACAGCGACAAAGAAAATCATACTCTGACCATTACCGGATGGGCAGTAACAAAAGACCAGACAACATATGATTTTTCTCTTTATGGTTCAGGAAAGGAGCTCTCTTTTCCTGAACCTTCGCGCTATGAAAGAGCGGATGTAGCTGAGAATCTGAAAGAAACAGTAAAAGAAATAAAAAACGCAGGCTTTACAGTAAAGATACCGGAAATCCTGCAGCTTGCGCAGGAGCATGAGAACTTCCAGCTTGCACTGCAGGCAGGAGATGAAAAAGAAATCATCTGGGAAGCCAGTGCACAGCAGGTGAAGGATTTCTGCATAGAGAGCCTGATCGAATATTATATTGACGAAGAACAGATCACTCAGGGAAACATCCTGACCATCAAGGGATGGGTAGTAAACCAGATGGATTCTGATGATGTATTTGTACAGGACACAGATGGAAAAGTTCTGGAGTGTACCATCACCAGACACAGACGTCCTGATGTAGAAAAAGCAAAAGGAATCTCTGAGTCTGAGAAAAGAAATCTTGGATTCAGCATCACTGCAGATCTGGAGAACATACACGATCAGAACATCTGCATCTGCTTCCGCGGACAGGACGTGCAGAAAACATATACTGTAAATGTAAAGAAATTAAAGAGAGAGAATACAGGTCTCTATCAGCAGATGAAACTTCTGTCTCTGGAGAACAGACAGAAGAATCATGCGTATATAAAAGAAAACGGGATTGGAAGATTTTTCCGTTATGTACGCAATTCTCAGCTTAAGGATGGTGAGCAGGATTATGAGGACTGGCTCAAAGATCACGAAGCATTCCGAAAGGAACTGAAGAGACAGAAGAATGCGGTCTTTTCTTATTCACCTCTGATCAGTATCGTTATTGTACTGGCAGATACAGATGTGAGACGCCTGAAGAATGTGATCGATGCATATACAGATCAGACCTACGGTAACTGGCAGCTCTGTCTGGTGGACGCCAATGAAGGAGAAGAAACCGGAGAGTTTTTACGAAAGAAATATAAAAAAGAGATTCGACTTTCTTATAAGAAAGTTACAGAGAATAAGGGAATCTCTGAGAATCTGAATGCAGCACTGAAACTGGCAATGGGAGATTATGTACTGTTTGCGGATCAGGAGACAGTACCTGCGCCGGATGCTCTTTTCTGTATGGTTAAGGCAGTCACTGAGAAGAAAGCAGACATGATCTATACAGATGAAGATCAGATCAGTGTGGATGGAAAACAACATTATGAACCGAAATTCAAACCGGATTTCAATCTGTACAGATTACGAGAGAACAATTATATTGGACGGTTCTGGGCAGTCCGGAAAGAAATTATGGAGCAGGCCGGATGGTTCAATCCGCAGTACGACGGAGCCGAGAATTTCGATATGCTTTTAAGATGCAGCGAACAGGCTGCGCAGATTGTGCACATTCCAAGAGTTCTCTGCCATAACATGGATGCCGGACAGCAGCTGTCACAGGAAGAGAAACAGAAAGCCGGGGAAGCCGGAAGAAAAGCACTGGAAGAGCACTATCACAGAGTACAGATCCCTGCCGCTGTAGAACAGACAGAGAAACCGGGATGGTACAGGAGCCATCTGGCTATTCAGGGAGAGCCGCTGGTCTCTATCATTATTCCGAGTAAAGATCACATCAATGACCTGGATCTCTGTGTTACTTCCATAGAAGAGAAGAGCACCTGGAAGAATTATGAGATCATTGTTGTAGAGAATAACAGTGTGGAGAAGGAAACCTTCGTATACTATGAAACACTGAAGAATCGGTATCCAAATGTCAGGATCCTTACCTGGAAAAAAGAATTCAACTATTCTGCCATCAACAATTTTGCAGTGAGAGAAGCCCAGGGAGAATATCTGCTGTTTCTCAATAATGACGTAGAGATCATCACCGATTCCTGGTTAGAAGAGATGCTTCAGCTTTGTCAGCAAAAAGGTGTCGGAATGGTTGGAGCGAAACTCTACTATCCGGATGATACCATTCAGCATGCCGGGGTAGTAGTTGGACTTGGCGGGGTTGCGGCACATGTTTTATGTAAACTTCCGCGTGATGCAGAAGGATATATGGGACGTCTGCGCTGCGTACAGGAGATGAGCGCAGTCACAGCAGCGTGCATGATGGTAAAGACTTCTGTTTTCAAATCTGTTGAGGGATTTGACGAGGAACTCAAAGTTGCATTTAATGACATTGACCTCTGTATGAAAGTAAGAAGCAAAGGCGAAAAGATTATTTTTACCCCATATGCAGAGTTGTATCACTATGAATCCAAATCCAGAGGAATGGAAGACACTCCGGAGAAGCAGCTGCGTTTCTCCAGAGAAGTCAACTGTTTCCGCAGAAAATGGGAACGGGAGCTGTTGAAGGGAGATCCTTATTACAGTCCGAACCTGACATTAAATAACACAGACTGCTCTCTGAGAAAACTGGAGAGAAACGGAGATTAACATGCCTAAGGAAATATTTGAAGTAGTAAGAGAGAGATTTCATTTATCAGACAGAACTCAGTATATTGTTCAGGGCCACTGGCCGAAAACGGCGAAATTAGAAGCGTATCTGGACAATAAAAAGCTGGAAACATCTGTAAAAGAGAATGAGAACGTAAGTGCTCTGGAGCGTTTTCAGGATCCGGAGAAAATGGAAGGAATGCAGATTACAGCAACCATCCAGATTCCAGAGAATCTGAGCAGCTATCATAAACTGGTGATCTATGAAAAGTTCCCGGACAAAAAGCAGACCTGGTTTTCCATCACAGCCCGTGAGTTGGATAAAAAGAGAGATAAGCCGCAGGTTTATTTCGAAGAGGAGAAAGCAGAGCAGGGAACTGTTCGTATCAGGGGATGGGCCATTGCACCGAAACCGGTGACAATCCGTATCTTTGATGCGGACAAAAAGCCGATTACTGCTGAGATCCAGAGAACAGACAGAGTAGATGTAAATCAGTTATTTGAAGAAGCTCAGGATCCGGGAAAGACAGGATTCTTCTCCGAGATCACGAATGTTTCCGGAAAATGCCTGTATGTAGTTTTCTACGCAGGAGAGAAGAAGACGGTACACGTAGTTCCACTTCGAAAAGCAGACATTCTGGCAAAGAAAGTCGATAAATATGTAGAAAAAGGTATCCGCTACTGGAAATCCCAGGGTATGACGGCACTTGCAGAGAAAGTAGTCACTAAGGTAAAAAATGTCCGCCAGGGTCCGCCGACCTACCAGAAATGGATCAGACATCATCTGCCTGGAAAAGCCGAACTGGAGAAACAGCGTAAGACTACATTTGGATACAATCCAAAGATTTCTTTTGTAGTACCGCTGTATAAGACACCGGAAAAATATCTGCGCAGACTGGTAGAATCTCTTCAGGAGCAGACTTATTCCAACTGGGAACTGTGCTTCTCTGACGGAAGCGGAGCCGAGTCACCACTGATCGATTTATTAAAAGAGCTGTCAGCAAAAGACAAGAGGATCAAATATGTTTCCCATGATGAGGCACTGCAGATCTCAGAGAATACCAACAGTGCGATCGAGATTGCTGCTGGTGACTTTATTGCATTTGCAGACCATGATGATGAGCTGACTCCGAATGCGCTGTTTGAGTGTGTGAAAGCATTAAATGACAGACCGCAGACACTGGTGATTTATACAGATGAAGATAAGATGTCCATGGACGGACATAAATTCTTCCAGCCGCACTTTAAACCGGACTACAATCCGGATCTGCTCTGTACAGTAAACTATATCTGCCATCTGTTTGTAGTTTCACGAAAAGTAATTGAGAAGACCGGCGGACTGAGAAGCGAGTTTGACGGTGCCCAGGATTATGATTTTGTATTCCGCTGCGTGGAAACAGTTAAAGATGAGGAGATTTACCATATTCCGAAGATTCTGTATCACTGGCGCTGTCACGAAGACTCTACAGCAGAGAATCCAGAGAGCAAGCTATATGCTTTTGAGGCCGGAAAACGTGCAGTACAGGAACATTACAACAGAACCGGAATTAAGGCAGAGGTGCTTAAGGGAGAATATCTTGGATTATACAGAACGAAATTTATCAGAGATTATGATCCGCTGATCTCCATTATTATTCCAAACAAAGACCACATTGATGATCTGAAGAGATGTATGGATTCTATTGAACAGAATTCTACTTACAAAAACTATGAGTATATCATTGTGGAGAACAACAGTACAGACCCTGCGACCTTTGAATATTACAAGAAGCTGGAAGCTGAGAATCCGAAAGTACACATGGTATACTGGGACGGAATCTTTAATTATTCCGCGATCAATAATTACGGCGCATCTTTTGCAAAGGGTGAGTATCTGCTTCTTCTGAATAATGACACAGAGATCATTAATCCGGACTGTCTGGAGGAACTGCTTGGCTACTGTATGCGCAGTGATGTTGGTGCAGTAGGAGCCAGACTCTATTACGAGGATGACACCATTCAGCATGCGGGTGTTGTAATCGGATTCGGAGGAATTGCAGGACATTGTTTCGTTATGCAGAAGAGAGGTACAACAGGATACTGCCACAGAATTATCTGTGCACAGGACTACAGTGCAGTTACAGCAGCCTGCATGATGGTAAAGAGATCCGCCTTTGATGCAGTAGGAGGACTTTCCGAGGAACTGGCAGTTGCATTTAATGATATTGACTTCTGTATGAAACTTCGTCAGGCAGGATATCTGATCGTGTATAATCCTTATGCGGAATTATATCACTATGAGTCCAAGTCCAGAGGTCTTGAGGACACGCCGGAGAAGGTAGCACGATTTAATAAAGAGATTGCTACTTTTGAGAAAAAATGGCCAGATATTTTAAGAGATGGAGATCCGTACTATAATCCGAACCTCACATTAAAAAGCCAGGATTTCTCACTGAAGAGAATCTGAAAAGTATCCATGGATTTTGACTTGTAACTGTGAAGGTACGGAACAGTTATTCTGAAAATAAAAATGAATGTGAAAGAAGATATGTCAAAGAAAATAGAGATTAATGAAAAAAGCATGACCATAGCTTTTGTACTCCTTGCGTTTATCATTCTGACGGTCTGGGCGATGACCCAGCCGTTTAATGCAGGACCGGATGAACATATGCGATATCTTGTTGCAAACTATATTTATACTCATCATGGAGCACTGCCAAAGGGTGATGATGAAGCAGTACGAAACGCTACCTGGGGAATTTCCTATGCGTATTACCCGGTAGTATCCTATATGGTTTCTGCAGTTTTTATGCGGATCGTCAGATTCTTTGGAAACCCAGGAAACTATATGTTCCGTGCTGCGCGTATGGCAGATGTGCTGTTTGTCACAGGTGCAGTATATTTTCTGGTAAAAGCTTCCGGAAAATTATTTTCAAAGGAGAAGTATTCAAAAGAAGCGAGATGGTTATTTGCAGCACTGGCAGGATTTATGCCTCAGGCGATTTTTCTGGGAACTTATGTAAATACGGATTCTCTGGCACTGTTGGCAGCAGCCATGCTTCTGTATGTATGGGCCTCTTATCTGAAAGAGGACTGGACCTGGAAGAATTGTATTCTTCTTGCTGTGGGAATGGCAATCTGTGCATTGTCCTATTACAATGCATATGGATGGATCCTGTGTAGCTTTTTCTTCTTCTGTCTGACGATTTTATTGTGTAGAGAAGAAGCTTTTGGACAGAGAGTAAAATTCCTTTTCAGCAGAGGACTGGCGATCACTGGTGTGACACTGGGACTCTGCGGATGGTGGTTCATCCGAAACGGACTTTTATACAATGGGGATATTCTTGGAAGAAAAGCAAGCGCCGCCTGTGCAGAGAAATATGCGTTAAAGGATTACCGGCCGTCCAATTATCCGACTCCGCAGAAATTGGGATGGACATGGAAGGACATCCTGATCTATCAGGATCCGGGATGGTATCACAACTGGGTAGTGACTGTGTGTGTAAGTTTTATCGGTACCTTTGGACTGATGGAAATTTACATGCCTTATACGGTCAGCAAGCTGTATATGGTATTTTTTGCAGCAGGCATTCTCAGTACATTCTTTGTAAAAGGAATGTACAGACTGAAAAAGAGAATGTATGTTACACAGAAGAAAACCGTAGGCACAGATACCTGGAAAATAAAGACAAAAGTAATTTCCAGGAAATGGAATAAGCAGGGCATTTTTCATCTGATCATGATACTGGCGATTTTGATTCCTGTAGGATTATTTATGGATTATGTGTACTACAGCGACAATCAGGCACAGGGAAGATATATTATTCCTGCGCTGTATCCGCTGATGTATTTCGTGACTGTAGGATGGGATAATATTCTTACTAGAGTGGTCAGAAATGAGAAAATACGAAGCTGGATTTACAGAGTACTGACTGCATTATTTGTTATTGCACCATTTGCATGCTGGGCATTTCTGGTGCTTCCATATTATGCGAAATAAAAATGATTGATTTATGCAGCTATGTATCGAAAAATACTTTTTAGGATTAACGTTATTGGGTTATGAGCAAGTAGCGAAGCAGATGATTTTATCCATTTGACTGGATTATGAAAAACGGGAATTACCACATTAGAAGGTAATTCCCGTTTTTGATATTCTTTTATTTGCCTGGTGAATCCTGAAGACAGGACTATTATGACTTGATCACTTTGATCAGCAGGAAGAGGAAGAACAGCAGAAATGCCGCTCCGATCGCTCCGATAATATAATATGGAGTTGTCGTATGAGAAGCAGAATATTTCTGTGCTGCTTCCATATTCTTCTGACCTGTGACAGCGGCCTCATTTGTCTCTTGCTCAGTATCTTCAAGAACTGCAGTTCCTACAGGTGCTCCACCAAAGTAATATTGACGGATGATCTGTCCGTCAGAAGAAGTATCCTCAGTAGTCAGATTGTCCTCAGTAGCACCGTTTGGTGTAATGACCGTACCGCCGGAGATACGGTTGAAATCATTGTCTGCGATAGTCAGAGGAGAGAAATTGTCAAATCCATAATTAAGAAGCGCAATTGCCTCGTTATCTGTGACACCGGATGCGCCGTTTAACACAACACATACAAGATTCATATTATTCTTGGAAGCCTCGCATACCAGAGTACTTCCGGAAGCTTCAGTGTAACCTTCTTTTCCACCGATACATGGCTCATAATAACCGTCACTGGCATTGTTGATCATAGTGAAACTGTTTGTAAGTACACGCTCACCGCCGGAAACATTGGTTGCCGGGATTGTATAGGAAGTGGTTGCAGCAATCGTTCGAAATGTTTCATTTGTCATGGCAGTCTCCATGATCAGTGCCATGTCATGAGCAGTTATATGCTGGTTCTCATCCGGAAGACCGGTCGGATTAGTAAAAACGGTATTGGTACATCCAAGTTCCTGTGCACGGGCATTCATATTCTGTACGAATGCATCCACAGAACCTCCTACATGTTCCGCAACCTGCAGGGCGATATCATTTGCAGATCCAACCATAATAGCATACAGACACTGTTCCATAGTGAACACTTCGTCAATCTGTGAGGAAATATTGGCTCCTCCGTCTGTGACACCGGATACACCGGTAGCTGTCATAGTTACCTGCTCATCCAGACTGCTGTTCTCAAGGGCAAGCAGGCAGGTCATAATTTTGACTGCGCTGGCAGGATAGAGCGGCTGATCTGCATTCTTGGAATAAAGGACTGTGTTAGTGGAAGTCTCCATCACGATCGCTGCAGTGGAGGAAATATCAGAAGCCTGCGGCCATCCGTCAGTTCCGTTTGTAGTAACGATGGAAGGGTCTGCTGTCTGTACCTGTGCTTGGGTAGCTGCCTGGTCTGTATCAGTTGTCTCAGCAGTTTCTTCAGCAGCAAAAACCGGAAGCTGGGAAAAGACAGTAACGGTACTGAGTCCCAGAGCCAGCAGAGCTGCGGTAATTCTTTTTTTCTTCATGTTATAATAATACTCCTGTGTTAAAATCTAATAATCAGGTAAAGTTACTTTTCACTCTGTGCATCGCGAAGCGCATTACTGAGAACGGAGTGAACAGCAACCTTTGCATAGTTACTGTTCACTCCGTTCTCAGTAACGTAGCCAAAATTCATTCCAAATTGCCTGCGGCAATGGAATTTTGGCTTGTATGTCTCGGGATTTTGGCATATTCATGCCAAAACACCTCGCGGGATAGTGGTGTGTGAACAGTAACTTTGCATACAAAAGCAGTATAACACATTCTCCGCGTTTCTTGCAAAAAATATCATACAATGTTAAAATAAAAAATCATAGAAAAAATCGAGGTTAATATATGAGCAGAAAACAATCAGCAGGAGGAAAGATTCAGTGGACGAGAATGCTGAAGAAACTTTCTCCTTACACGATCCAGAAAGGGTTTCGCTATCTAAAACATTACGGCCCAAAAGAATTCTGGATCAGGTTGCATGAACGTTTCGAGCCGGAAGAAGTACCATATGGCCCATGGTACCAGGCATACGTTCCAGATCAGGAAACGCTGGAAGCGCAGAAGAAACACAAATTTGACTACAGACCACTGATCAGCATTGCGGTACCGGCTTATCAGACACCTGTGGAATTCCTGAAGCAGATGATCGAATCGCTGATCAGTCAGACCTATCCGGAATGGGAACTGTGCATTGCAAACGCAAGCCCGGACAATGAAGAAATGCAGAGAGTTCTGGCAGATTATTCAGCAAAAGATTCCAGGGTGAGATTCTGCAATCTCAAAGAGAATCTGGGAATTGCAGAGAACACAAATCGGGCATTTTCCATGGCAAAAGGCGAGTTTATGGGACTTCTCGATCATGATGATCTGTTGGCACCGAATGCATTGTATGAGATCGTGCAGGCATTACAGGATCATCCGCAGGCAGACGCACTTTACACGGATGAGGACAAAGTTACCACAGAACTGGACGAGCATTTCCAGCCACATCTGAAACCGGACTTTAACCTGGATCTGCTGCGTTCCAATAACTATATCTGTCATTTCTTTGTCGTGCGCCGAAGCATTGTGGAGAAGGCAGGTGGCTTCCGTAAGGAGTTTGACGGAGCGCAGGATTACGATTTTATTTTCCGGTGTACAGAGAATGCCAGGGAAGTTCTGCACGTTCCGGAGATCCTTTACCACTGGAGAACTCACAAGGCATCTACTGCTGACAACCCTGCAAGTAAGATGTACGCATTTGAAGCCGGAAAGAGAGCAATAGAGGCAAACCTTGAGAGAACAGGAACCAAAGGAGTAGTAAGCCATACCCAGGATCTTGGATTCTACCGTGTGAAATATCCTGTACAGGGAAAACCGCTGGTATCCGTGATCATTCCGAATAAGGATGAGAAAGAAACCCTCCAGACCTGTATGGAAATGTTAAATAGCAACACTTCTTATCAGAATTTTGAGATTATTATTATAGAGAACAACAGTACTACCGATGAGATTTTCAGATATTACAAAGAACTTTCAAAGGATCCGAGAATTCATCTTCTGCGCTGGGGAAAAGAATTCAACTATTCAGCAATCAATAACTTTGGCGTAGCACATGCAAAAGGGGAGTATCTGCTTTTCCTGAACAATGATGTCAAATCCATTAATCCGGACTGGATGGAAGAACTGCTTGGCGTATGCCAGCGCCCGGAAGTTGGCGGAGTGGGAGCAAAGCTGATCTATCCGGACAATACGATCCAGCATGCAGGATGTGTAGTTGGAATGGGCGGCATTGCAGGCCACATGTTTGTAGATATGCCGGCAGACCGGACAGGATATCTTCACAAAGCATCACTGCTTCAGGACATGAGTGCAGTTACGGCAGCGTGTCTGATGATGAAGAAAGAAGTTTTTGAAGAGGCAGGAGGATTTACCGAAGACCTGGCAGTGGCATTTAACGATGTGGATCTGTGCCTGAAAGTAAGAAAGAATAATCATCTGATCGTATATGATCCATATGCAAAGCTTTATCATATGGAGTCTAAGACCAGAGGAGCAGAGGACAGTAAGGAGAAAGTCCGCCGCTTCCAGACAGAGATCGAATATATGCGCTGTCACTGGCTTGATATTCTTAAGAATGGAGATCCTTACTATAACAAGAATCTGTCTCTTACCAAATGGAATTATTCCCTGAAACCGATTCCGGGAATGGAGACTGCAGAGACGAAGACAGGACAGAACAAAGAGAAATCAGCAAATACAGGGAGGAAATCATGCAGGAAGTATCAGTGATTATTCCGAACTTTAACGGTATGGCTTATCTGGATGGTGTACTGGCAGGACTGGAATGCCAGACTGTGAATAATTTTGAGGTAATTCTGGTGGACAATGGTTCCAGTGATGGAAGCTGTGCTTTTGTTGCAGCCAGATACCCCTGGGTACACCTGATCGAACTGCCGGAGAATTTTGGATTCTGTAAAGCGGTCAATGAGGGGATCAAAGCGTCCAGGGCGCCATATGTACTGCTTTTAAATAATGACATTGAAGTGACAGAGAATTTTATCGAAGAAATGATTTCAGCGATCCGGAGACATCCAAAAGCGTTCTCTTGTGCTGCCAGAATGATCCAGTTCCATGACAGAGACAAACTGGATGATGCAGGAAATTATTACTGTGCACTTGGATGGGCCTATGCAAGAGGTAAGGGAAAAGATATCCATACCTATGAGAAAGAGGAGAAGATTTTTGCTTCCTGTGCAGGTGCTGCTATTTACAGAAAGAAGATTTTCGACAAGATCGGTTTATTTGACGAGGAACATTTTGCCTATCTGGAAGATATGGACGTAGGATACCGGGCAAGGATCCATGGATATGAGAACTGGTATGCGCCGGACGCGATGGTATATCATGTGGGAAGCGGCACAAGCGGTTCCAGATATAATCAGTTCAAGATCCGCTATTCCTCCAGAAATAATATTTATCTGATCTACAAGAATATGCCGGTTTTACAGATCATTCTGAACCTGCCGTTTCTTGTGGCCGGTTTTGGGGTTAAGATTTTATTCTTTGCTTTGAAAGGTTTTGGCAGAGAATACATTGCAGGGATCAAGAATGGATTTCAGATCAGTGAAAAAAATCGCAAAGTATCCTTCAAAATGCGGAATTTGCCAAACTATTTTAAAATACAGTTTGAATTGTGGGTGAATATATTCAGGCGCTTCCGCGAATGATAAGAAAGAAGCACTGAAACATATAAAATAGTAACAAAAGAATTCATAGAAATTTTATAAAATTCAGAACAAGATTTTATTGCTTTTGCAAATCAACTATTATAATATAAGGATACTGAGGTCAAAAGAATCTTTTTGACCTTGCCGAAAGGCAATGAAAAAATGAGGTGACAAAAGATTGTTAAAGGACAATGAAAAGAATTTCAGTCGTCTCCATATGCTTGTTGATACAATTGTACTGGTGATTTCTTACTTTCTTGCATGGATGATCCGTTTCGTAGGTCCTATGGCTGCAACGGCAGTTAGAACAAGGAGTTTCCAGCAGTACATGATGATGTTGATTCTGATCATACCTGTTTATCTGCTTTTGTATCAGGCATTCACGTTGTACACTCCTATGCGGATGCAGGGGCGCCGACTTGTACTGGCTAATATCATAAAAGCCAATTCGCTCGGGCTCCTTATTCTCATGTTCACATTTTATATGGTAAATGAGGGGGACTATTCCCGTTCCACTTATATTATGTTCTATGTGATCAATATCATACTTCAGTGGTGCACACGAATGCTGATCTTTACTCTTCTCAGAGATATGCGTGAGAAAGGACTTAATCAGAAGCAGATGATCTGCGTAGGATACAGCCGTGCAGCAGAAGAATATATTGACCGTGTTCTTGCGAATCCTCAGTGGGGATATGTGATCCGTGGGATTCTCGATGACAATGTGCCTGCGGGAACAGAATACAGGAGTATTAAGGTACTTGGAAGAATTGCCAATCTGAATATTATCCTTCCGGAGAACCGTCTGGATGAGATCGCGATCACACTCGGACTGAGTGAATATTACCGTCTGGAAGAGATTGTAGCTCTGTGTGAAAAGTCAGGAGTACACACGAAATTCATTCCGGACTATAATAAGATCATTCCAACAAAGCCATATACAGAGGATATTCTGGGGCTTCCGGTCATCAACATCCGTTATGTACCATTGAATAATACATTTAATGCACTGATCAAACGGGCTATGGATATTGTAGGATCGATCGTTGGTATTATCGTGACTTCACCGTTAATGATTCTGATGTGTCTGATCATTAAGCTGACTTCACCGGGTCCTCTGATCTATAAGCAGGAGAGGGTAGGCCTTCATAACCAGACATTCTGGATGTATAAGTTCCGTTCCATGGAAGTGCAGCCGGAGGCAGAAGAGAAGAAGGCATGGACAGTAAAGAACGACCCGAGAGTTACTCCAATCGGTAAGTTTATGCGTCACACCAGTATTGATGAGCTCCCGCAGCTTTTTAATATCCTGAAAGGCAATATGAGCCTTGTGGGACCGCGACCGGAACGACCGTTTTTTGTTGAGAAATTCAGAGAAGAAATTCCAAGATATATGGTGAAGCATCAGGTACGTCCGGGACTTACGGGATGGGCGCAGGTAAATGGCTACCGTGGAGATACTTCCATAAGAAAAAGGATTGAATGTGACCTTTATTATATAGAGAACTGGAGCGTCGGACTGGATATTAAGATCATATTCCTTACATTTTTCAAGGGATTTATAAACAAGAATGCATATTAAGATAAGGGGAAAGAGTATGACTAGACCAGGAAAAAAGAGAAAAGTACTGTTTGTACTTGAGATTATCGTACTGTTACTGTTCATTGGCGGACTGTATGTGTACGGACAGATTTCCTCCAGACTGGACAAGATTGAGCAGCCGGAACTGGATGAAGAGAAAGTAATTGTCAATCAAGAAGCTCCAAAGATGACGGGATATAAGACATATGTGCTTTTTGGTATTGATACTCGTGGAGAGGGAGCTCAGTATTCAGCACAGAACAGTGATACCATGATTATTGTAAGTGTCAATAATGACACTAAAGAAGTACGAATGGTATCTGTATACAGAGATACACTTCTCAATGTCGGAGATGAGACTTATACAAAGGCAAATGCGGCCTATGCATATGGCGGACCGGAGCAGGCGATTTCCATGCTGAATACAAATCTGGATCTGGATATTACGGATTATGCAACAGCAGATTTCTCAGCACTCGTAGAAGTGGTAGATGATCTTGGAGGTCTGGATATGCCACTGTCCTATGCAGAGATTGAGCATATGAACAATTACTGTGTTGAGACTTCCAAACTGACAGGCAAGGATTATACTCCGATTGAGAAACCGGAACCGAAACCGGAGGATCAGGAAGCAATAGTTGGAACTTATCATCTGAATGGTGTACAGGTAACTTCTTACTGCCGTATCCGTTATACAGCAAGTCTGGATATGGGACGTACAGAGCGTCAGAGACGTGTACTTGGAATGCTCTTTGATAAAGCAAAGATAGCAGGTCTTTCCTCTATCTTTAAGATTATGGATGATGTATTCCCAATGGTAACAACCTCTCTTTCCAAACAGGATATTCTGGGACTGATCCCGACTCTGGTTGGATACAAATTTACTGACAGTACAGGATTCCCGCAGAAATTCAAATTCTCCAATATCAAAGGCAGTATCATTGTTCCTACAGATTTGGAGAACAATGTAGTTGAACTTCATAAGTTCCTGTATGATGATCAGGATTATACTCCATCTTCAGAGGTAGTAACACGCAGCAATAAGATTCTTGAGATCGTAGGCGGTGAGAGCCAGCTGGATGATGCAGCGAAGACTACTACACAGGATACCACAACTACAACAGACACATTTGTATGGTCTGAGAATAATACTTCTGATAGCAGCTATGACACCAGTGGAGATTATAGTTACGATAACGACTATGATAATGATTATTCCGGTGGTGGAGACTATTCTGGCGGTGGAGATGATTATTCCGGTGATGGTGATACCAGTGGTGGAGATGACTATTCCGGTGGTGGCGATACCAGTGGTGGAGATGACTACTCAGGCGGAGATGATTATTCCGGTGGCGGAGATGACTATTCCGGTGGAGATGATACCAGTGGAGACGGTGGATTCGAAGACGGTGGAGATGCAGATTCCGGAACAGGTGAAGAATAATAGAGAAATTAAATAAGTATTACTGAAAAGGACCATCCATCGGAAAGGATGGTCCTTTCTTTCAGATAAGGAGTATGTAGAATGGATAATCCGGGTAAAAATAAGAATTATATAAATCATACAGATACAGATGAAGGTTTGACAGGTAAACAGAATAAAAAAACAGTAGACGTGATCATTCCATCGTATCGTCCTGACAAAGAATTTGGAAAACTCCTCCACAGACTGGAGGAACAGGAATACCGTCCTGACAGGATCCTGGTAATGAACACAGGAGAACAATACTGGAATAAGGACTGGGAGAAATGCCCGCTCCTTGAAGTTCATCATCTGGAACAGAAAGATTTTGATCATGGCGGAACCAGAAAAAAAGCAGCAGGGCTTTCAGAGGCAGATATCATGGTTTTTATGACACAGGATGCACTTCCCGCAGACCGGAAACTGATCGGAAATCTGGTACATGCAGTTACAGAGAATGAACAGACGGGAGCTGCCTATGCGAGACAGCTGCCGAAAACAGATTGCAGATTCCTGGAACGTTACACCCGTTCTTTTAATTATCCGGATCAGTCCCACGTGAAATCCCTGAATGATATTGATAAATATGGAATTAAGACGTATTTTTGTTCGAATGTATGCGCAGCATATGACAGAGAAATTTATGAGAAAATGGGCGGATTTGTAAATCGGGCAATTTTTAATGAGGACATGATCTATGCGGGAAAGATGGTTCAGAATGGTTATGCGGTTGCCTATGCTGCAGATGCAAGAGTATATCATTCCCATAATTATTCTGGCAGGCAGCAGTTCCATCGGAATTTTGACCTGGGCGTGTCACAGGCAGAGCATCCGGAGATTTTTGAGGGTGTTCCTTCTGAAGGTGAGGGAATCCGTCTGGTAAAAAAGAGCCTGGCTTATCTGATAAAGACAGGACATATCTGGCTTATTCCACAGCTGATCTGGCAGAGCGGTATGAAATATGCGGGATATTTTCTGGGAAAAAGATACGAAAAGCTTCCGCGTAAAGTAGTGCTGGCATGTACTATGAGTCCTTATTATTGGAATAGAAATGAGAAGTAAGGGAAGGGCGTCTGACCGCCGGAAAATGGTGTAGTCAGGACACGCCAATTTACGATTATTGTCACATTTTGAACACAATTAATTGCTATACTGAATCCAGAATCCAGATAAGAGTTATTGTTCATTTTGCAGGTGATAAATTCTTTTTCAAACAGATTGGATATTTTCATAAATTATGTTGGATGAACAGTGACTGACAGGGACAGAAGGGAGCAGATTTACATGAATGATGAGAGAAACTGGGGTGAGAACCGGAACGATTCCGGACAGCAGCCGCCCAGATACGAACACTATCAATTCCATGAGGAATCCAGACCTGCTTTAAATACATCCGGTCCCTCAGAGCATAAGAAGAATCGAAATTCTTTTCAGAAGAAAGCAGAGACAACTGTTGCGCTGGCGGTGATTTTTGGACTGGTGGCAGCAGTTGTATTTCAGGCTGCGAACTTTACAGCAGACAGATTTTTAATACAGGTAGTTCTACTGCACAGATAGGAACAACACAGAGCGTGAATCTGCAGGAAGCAGTCTCAGATTCAGGCAGTACAGATGAGCAGATGATTGCAGATACAGCTTCCGAGAATGGAACAGTAGCAGCAGTAGCACAGGCTTCTATGCCCTCTGTCGTTGCTATCACTACTGTAAGTGTTCAGGAGATTCCAAGTTTCTTTGGTTATGGATCCCGTCAATATAAGAGTGCTGCCAGCGGCTCTGGAATTATTGTAGGAGATAATGATGATGAGCTTCTGATCGCTACCAATAATCATGTAGTTGAAGGTGCAACAACATTAAGTGTCTGCTTTATCGGAGATGATGTGACAAATGCAGAAACAGAGACTGTCAATGCAGGTGACAACGGAGATCTGAATGTAGAGGACGCAGTCAGTGCGAAGATCAAGGGTACGGATGCAGATAATGATCTGGCAGTTGTTGCAGTAAAGAAAGCAGACATTCCAGAGGATACATTGAGCCAGATCAAGATTGCTCAGATCGGCAGTTCAGATGATCTGGTAGTTGGACAGCAGGTAGTTGCCATTGGTAATGCATTAGGTTATGGACAGTCAGTAACATCTGGATGGGTCAGCGCGTTGAACAGAACGATTTCTACAGATGATGGGGACAGTACAGGTCTGATCCAGACAGATGCAGCGATCAATCCAGGAAACAGCGGCGGCGCACTTCTGAATATGAAAGGTGAGCTGATCGGTATAAACTCTGCGAAGTATGCAGACAGTTCCGTAGAAGGCATGGGATATGCAATTCCGATCTCCAAAGCAAAACCGATTCTGGAAGATCTGATGAACCGTGAGACCAGAGAGAAAGTAGACTCCAGTGAGAAAGGATATCTGGGAGTAGTTCTTGCAAATCTTACAACAGAAGCGATTCAGATGTACAATATGCCGACGGGCGCTTTTGTGAGAGGCGTAGAACAGAATTCACCGGCACAGGAGAGTGGCCTTTGCAAGGGAGACATTATTGTGAAGTTTGATGGCCAGAAAGTCAGTGATGGTGATGATCTGATGGATAAGCTGCAGTATTACAAATCAGGAGAGAAAATAGAAGCAGTCATAGCAAGAGCTAATAATGGTGTATATGAAGAAAGTACCATAGAATTGACTCTCGGTACCAGACCGGACAATGAATAAATAGTAAAGCAGGGCATCGCCGGAAACGGCGGTGTCTTTTTGCAAGTTTATAAAACTTTCATTTTGTGATAGGGTCAGAATATGGTATAATGCATTTTAAGGTAACTATGAAGACATGAAGCAGTTACGATAAATATTTGACTGCCGAAGACCGCCGGCAGCAGAATCAGACAGAAAGGAGTCATTATGAGCGAAATCTATAATGATGATGAAATCATAGATAATGACACAGATATAGAAGAGAAAGAGGACAAATCAGAGAAATACTGTTTCCTCTGCCGCAGACCGGAGAGCAAGGCAGGCCCGATGATTGAGCTGCCGAATAATATTCATGTCTGCACAGACTGCATGCAGAAGAGTTTCAATTCCATGAACCAGCAGTTCAATGATGGAAAATTTAATTATTCAGATCTGTTGAATATGCCGAATGTGAGCATGATCGACCTCAGCAGTTTCCAGAATCCTGTACAGCAGCCTAAGAAAGCAAAGAAGAAAAAGAAAAAAGCGAAACCGGCTCTGGATCTGAAGAATATTCCTGCACCGCATAAGATTAAAGAAACTCTTGACCAGTACGTGATCGGACAGGAGAGAGCAAAAAAAGTAATGTCTGTAGCCGTTTATAATCATTATAAACGTGTAGCAACAGATACTATGGATGAAATAGAAATTGAGAAATCCAATATGCTGATGATCGGACCAACCGGATGCGGTAAGACCTATCTGGTAAAAACACTTGCCAAACTTTTGGATGTGCCGCTTGCGATCGCAGATGCGACATCTCTGACAGAGGCTGGCTATATTGGAGATGATATTGAGAGCGTGGTATCTAAGCTTCTGGCAGCAGCAGACAACGATGTGGAACGTGCAGAGCACGGTATTATTTTCATTGATGAGATCGATAAGATCGCGAAGAAGAAGAACACCAACCAGAGAGATGTCAGCGGTGAAGCAGTACAGCAGGGAATGCTGAAGCTTCTTGAAGGAAGCGAAGTGGAAGTTCCGGTAGGAGCCAACAGTAAGAATGCAATGGTACCACTGGTAACAGTGAATACACGTAACATTCTGTTTATCTGCGGAGGTGCTTTCCCGGATCTGGAGAACATCATCAAGGAGAGACTGAACAAGCAGGCATCCATTGGATTCTATGCAGATCTTAAGGACAAATATGACAATGATCCAAATCTGCTTCAGAAGGTGACTGTGGAAGATATCCGTAATTTTGGTATGATCCCGGAATTTATCGGACGACTTCCGATCATCTTTACGTTGGATGGACTGACTGAGGACATGTTTGTGAAGATCCTGCAGGAACCTAAGAATGCAATCCTGAAACAGTATCAGAAACTTCTGGCACTGGATGAAGTGAAACTGGAGTTTGAAGACGGAGCACTTCATGCGATTGCTGCGAAAGCTCTGGAGAAGGATACCGGTGCCAGAGCGCTCCGTGCGATCCTGGAAGAGTATATGCTGGATATTATGTATGAGATTCCGAAGGATGACAATATCGGAGAAGTAGTGATCACCAGAGAATATATTGAGGGAAATGGTGGACCAAGAATCTTATTGCGTGGGCAGGAACCGGCACTGCTGGAGGAAACTCACTGATTCAGACAGGAATTATATTATGAAAATGATCTGACGCAGGCTGAGAATTCTGCAGGAAGAATAGAATTTCTTCGGCAGCAGATATAGAAGCAACAAAGCAAACGTAATGGAAAGGGGTAATATTATGGCAGCAGAATTTTTTGATGGATTAGTTAAGACAATTTCAAAAACAACAAAAGAACTGGGAAAGACAACAAAGGAGATTGGAGCCCGTGCAGAGCAGACGATCGAGACACAGAAGATTCGCAATAAGATTGCAGGTGAAGAACGTATCATTGCGAAAATTAAAGAAGATATCGGAGATGTGATCTACAGAAGACACTCCGAAGGTGACGGAATTGACAATGAGTTAAGTTCTTTATGCCAGGAGATTGATCAGCATTATCTGAAGATCAGAGAATTTAAAGATAATGCAGCGAATTTAAAGGGACAGAAGATCTGCCCGTCCTGTGAGAGGGAAGTGGACATTACAGTTAGTTTTTGCCCATATTGTGGAACACCATGTCCAACTCCTGAACCGGCACAGGATGTAGAGGGAGAAGCAGTACAGGACGAGGAAACTGATGATGGGAGTAATGGCACAGAGGAGGTGCAGACAGAGGAACAGTCCGAAGAAGTACAGACAGAAGAACCGGCAGCAGATGCCGCAGAAGAGCCTGCACAGGAGCAGCCAGTGGAAGAACAGCCGAAAGAAGAACCAGTGGAAGAACAGTCCGAACAGGAAACAACGGTAGAAGAGAAAATCGAAGAATAAACAAAACTGTACATAGATAAACAGCAGGATAAAGCCGTTGCGTGAGAGCATGAATATCTCAGGCAGCGGCTTTATACGTGTAATATGTAAGCAAAAGATGCTGCAATATTTTACGAAACAGCGGCAGAAAGGGGAAACTTATTTTTACAGATATGTAAAAGTTTTACATTATAATTAAAAATATATTGCAAAATGCAGTGAGATATGATAAATTTATATCGTATCAAAAGGTACGCAGATTTATGAACAGGAGAGTGTAAGATGAAAAACAGAAAATTAAATCAGTTATTAGTCGCAAGTGTGATCAGTGCAGCGATGATGACTTCTGCCATCGGTGTAAATGCAGCTGACTTTAGTGATGATACATCTGCAGCAGAACAAACACTGGATGCAGGAGAAGATGAGACACCGGATTTTGAGGATGATTCCGAATTCCAGTCAGATGCAGCAGAAGCAACATCAACTGTTGCGGTCAATGCTACAAACTTCCCGGATGCGAAATTCCGCCAGTATGTTCTTGATAATATTGATACAAATAAGGATAAGAAACTTTCTACAGAAGAGATTAAAGCTGCCAAGAGTATCGATGTTTCCGGACTTGGAATTTCAAATCTGAAGGGTGTTGAGCGTTTTACTTATGCAACAGATCTTTTTGCAGCTAATAATAAACTTAAAACTATAGATATTACTAAGAATACAAAGATTGCATACCTGAACCTGAACAACAACAGCTTAACAGGAACTTTGAATCTCAGCAAATGTACAAATTTACATGTAGTAAAATATGGCAGTAACAAGCTGACAAAGGTTACAATGCCTGCTAAGAAATACCTCAAGAATTTGGATTTTGTAGATGCAAGTTCTAATAAATTTACTACACAGGCAAATGCAGGATTAAACATCGGAGATACAGATTATGTGCCGAGTCTTTCAGAGGTTAACGCATCTAACAATGCGATTACTTCCTTTAACTGTGCAGGTTTCCAGGGAATTCTTGATCTGAGAAATAATAAGATCACAACTCTGAAACTCGAAAACAGTAAAGAAGGATCTCAGGTAGTTTCTTTATATCTTGACGGAAATACCCTGAGTAAGACTACTTCTATCGACTTTACACCAGAGTGGATCACTGTGCCACAGCAGTTCAGCTGTGATTCAAAAGTTTCTTCCAAGGTAAAAATGTTGAAGGCAAAGGCATCTATCACATCTTACACATGGGATCAGATTGTAGTAAATGTTGGATCCAGTACAGATGATGCGTCCTATAAGCTTGAGAAGAAGAAAGGCAATGGTGCATACGAGACTGTTAAGACCTGGGATAATGGAGATATGTCAGATGCAGAGTTCGGAGAAGATTATACAGATAATGTAATCACTACAGGTGCAACTTATACATACAGAGTTACTGCAACTGCACAGATCAAGGATGCAAACAAGAACCTCAAATCCTGGTCTAACTCTGTAGAAGTAAAAGCTACAGCAACAGGCACTAAACCAGTTCTTACTCTGAAATCTACCAAGAAAGGTGTGGCAACAGTAAGTTGGAAAGCAGTTGCTGGCGCAGATGGATATGATGTTTACTGCGGATCATCCAAGAAATCTCAGAAGGGTACTGTAGTAAAAGGAACAACAAAACTTACAGCAAATAAGACAGGCTTAACAAGTGGAAAAACTTATTACTTCAAAGCACGTGCATACAAGTTAGTTGGTTCAACTAAAGTATACACAGGCTACAGTGCTGTAAAGAGCATAAAAGTAAAATAATCGTAACTGTTCAGCATTTTCACAGCAGACTGCCAAATAGTTACAAATAATCAATAAAAGTAAATTAAATAAAAATGTCTGAAAAGACAGTACAGGCCGGCATATGTGAAAGCAGATTTCTTTTACAGAGCCGGCCTTTGTAATAATCAGGCTATTACAGAGAACAGAGTAAATGGCGACAGAGGATATCTGCTGAAACGAAAAGAGTTCGTTTGTCTATTTGACTTGAGACGGGAGGGATGTCAGGTGAAGCGAATATTAAAATATGGAAGAAACGTGATACTATTGTTTTTGTCAGTATGTGTTTTTCAGATAAGCGCAGTTGCAGTATTTGGGGCTTCTGCAAAACCGGAGACACCGATATTATCAGGAACAGCATCTGGAAATCAGGTAACTCTTACATGGAACAAGGTAAAGAAGGCATCTGGATATCATATTTTTCTCTATTATAAGGCAGACGGGAAATACAAATGCGTTGGCAGGATCAAGAATAACAATACCACAAGCTTTACATTGACAGGGTCTGTAAATAAGACTTATACCTATAAGATACGTTCTTATCTCAAACAGGGCAGTAAAACATTGTACAGCCCATCATCAAAAGCATTTGAGATAAAAACAGCTCCTGGTAAACCAGTTATCAGCCAGGTACGAATGAGTGAAGAGAACGGTGCATTGCTACAGTGGAAAAAAATAAGTTCGGCACAGGGATATCAGATATTTCGTTCTGAGACCGCCAGTAAAGGATATAAAAGAATTGCGGTAGTTTCAGGGAACACTACTTTCAGCTACCGTGATACCAAAGTTGTTTCAGGAAAAACTTATTATTACAGAGTACGGGCATATCTGCGAAATCAGGGGAATGTGGTATATTCAGAACTGAGTGACTCGGCAGAAGTACTATTGCGTACGACCATTATGATTGGAGATTCCAGGATGGATATGATGAAAGATGCCGTTGAGAATGACAAAATCACCTGGATCTGTAAAGTCGGTATGGGCTATCAGTGGCTCAGAGACACCGCTTTGAAAACATTGCAGGAGCAGATGAAAGGAAATGAAGATATCTTTATCTGGCTTGGCGTAAATGATGTTTATAATATTTCTAATTATATCAGCCTGTTAAATGAAGAAATTCCGAAATGGAAGGCACAGGGAGCGAATGTCTACATTGTGGCAGTAGGCCAGGTGACAGATGATCCCTATGTGACAAATGAAGAAATTGAAGATTTTAATTCCAGAATGAAAAACGGCGTTACAAATGTGAAATATATAGATCTGTATTCTTATCTGAAGAAACAGGGATATAAGACAACAGACGGCACGCACTACGATAATGAGACCACATGGAAGATTTATCGATATTTGATGTCGTTTATATCATAAAAAATAAATGTGTCGGTATATTCACTTACAGACAGATATGCCGACACATTAAAATTCACTAGTGTGCCGACAAGTTGATTCTTGAAACAATCTTGCAGTATAAATTTTTTTATTTCAAGGCGGAGGAAGGAGGCGTAGCGGTGGCTACGGCGACCGACGACAACGCGGAAATAAGAAATTTAGACGCAAGATTGTTCGAGAAATCAACTTGTTGGCACACTAGTATAGAGCTGATATATGAAAACAAAAAACGTAAAACCTTATTGTTAAAGGTTTCACGTAAATAAAAAAATAATGCAGAAGATGGGACTTGAACCCACACGATATTGCTACCACAGGCACCTGAAGCCTGCGCGTCTGCCAATTCCGCCACTTCTGCATTTCTTATTTATCAATCGCTCTCTCGCGACTGCTCATTTATAATAACCGATGTATGGATAAAAGTCAATAGGTTTTTTTAAATTTTTTTAATTTTTTTTACAGTATCCTCAAATTATACAATTTTGCATCTGAGAAGTGCTGAATTGGCACTGGACCAGCAGTTTTTTGCCGAGCAGGATTCGCGTCTGTGGAGGTTGGCTTCAATGATATAATGCAAAAAAGTTTTTGATATCAACATAATTATTTTTAGTGCCGCATAAGGTTGAAAAAAGCACTTTGCTGTGATACAATCTTGAAGATTTAGGAAAAAATAAGTGATAGACACAATATAAAGATAAGAAAGGGAGATTGTATGAAAGCATTTCTGATATTAGAAGATGGCCATGTGTTCAAAGGTACAAGCATTGGTTCAACGAGAGACGTTATCAGCGAAATCGTCTTTAATACTTCCATGACCGGTTATCTGGAAGTAATGACCGACCCTTCCTATGCAGGACAGGCAGTATGTATGACTTATCCCCTCATTGGGAATTACGGAATCTGTTATGATGACCAGGAGTCATCAAAGCCATGGGTGGACGGCTTTATTGTCCGCGAATTATCCCGTGTCCCAAGTAATTTCAGAAGCGTGGACACGATTCAGCATTTCTTAACAAAGCATGATATTCCAGGTATTGCCGGAATTGATACCAGAGCCTTAACGAAAATCCTTCGTGAGAAAGGTACCATGAACGGTATGATCACCGTTAATGAAAATTATGATTTAGATACAATTATCCCCCAGTTAAAAGCATATACAACAGGTAAGGTAGTAGAGAAGGTAACATGCCGCGAGAAAGAGATTTTAAAAGGCGACGGTCCGAAAGTAGCACTTCTTGACCTGGGAGCAAAGAGAAACATTGCACGTTCCCTGAATGAAAGAGGATGTGAGGTTACAATTTATCCGGCACTGACACCTGCGGAAGAGATTCTGGAGGCAAATCCGGATGGCATTATGTTAAGTAACGGCCCTGGAGATCCAAAGGAATGTACTTCTATTATAAAGGAAATAAAAAAATTATATGATTCTGAAGTTCCGATCTTCGCAATCTGTCTTGGACATCAGCTTATGGCTCTTGCAACAGGTGGAGATACCCATAAGATGAAATACGGACACAGAGGCGGAAATCATCCGGTCAAAGACCTTGCAACAGGACGTGTTTACATTTCTTCCCAGAACCATGGCTATGTAGTAGATGCTGAGGGACTTGAAGAGAAAAACATTGCAAAACCTGCATTCGTTAACGTCAATGACGGCACAAACGAAGGTATGGCATACGAAGGAAAGAATATCTTTACTGTACAGTTCCATCCTGAAGCATGCCCGGGACCGCAGGATTCCAGTTACCTGTTTGACAGATTTATGGATATGATGGGAGGAAATAAATAATGCCAAGAAATAAAGACATTAAAAAAGTACTTGTAATTGGTTCCGGCCCGATTATCATCGGCCAGGCAGCAGAGTTTGACTATGCAGGAACACAGGCATGCCGTTCCCTGAAAGAAGAAGGCATTGAGGTTGTTCTTCTTAACTCCAACCCTGCAACCATCATGACAGATAAAGATATCGCTGACAGAGTTTATATCGAGCCTCTGACAGTAGAAGTAGTAGAACAGCTTATCCTGAAAGAGAAACCGGACAGCGTCCTTCCTACACTGGGCGGCCAGGCGGGATTAAATCTTGCCATGGAGCTGGATGAGAAAGGTTTCCTCAAAGAACACAATATAAGACTGATCGGTACAACTGCCCAGACAATCAAGAAAGCGGAGGACCGTCAGGAATTTAAAGATACCATGGAGAAGATCGGTGAGCCGATCGCAGCATCCAAGGTTGTTACAACAGTAGAAGATGGTCTTGCATTTACAAACACCATTGGTTATCCGGTAGTTCTCCGTCCTGCTTACACACTCGGTGGAAGCGGCGGCGGTATCGCTCATAATGAATATGAACTTCGTGAAATCCTGGAGAATGGTCTTCGTCTTTCACGTGTAGGTGAAGTTCTGGTAGAGCGCTGCATCGCAGGATGGAAAGAGATTGAATATGAAGTAATGCGTGACAGTGCAGGAAACTGCATCACAGTCTGCAACATGGAGAACATTGATCCGGTTGGTGTCCACACAGGTGACTCTATCGTAGTTGCTCCATCTCAGACACTGGGAGATAAAGAATATCAGATGCTCCGTACTTCAGCCCTGAACATCATCACAGAACTTGGAATCACAGGTGGATGTAACGTTCAGTACGCTCTGAAACCGGACAGCTTTGAATACTGTGTAATCGAGGTAAACCCGCGTGTAAGCCGTTCCTCTGCACTTGCAAGTAAGGCAACAGGTTACCCGATCGCAAAGGTTGCAGCAAAGATTGCCCTGGGTTACACACTGGATGAGATCCCGAATGCGATCACAGGAAAAACATATGCAAGTTTCGAGCCAATGCTTGACTACTGCGTAGTGAAGATTCCGAGACTTCCATTTGATAAATTTATTACTGCAAAGAGAACCCTTACTACTCAGATGAAGGCAACAGGTGAGGTTATGAGTATCTGCCATAACTTCGAAGGTGCCCTGATGAAAGCCATCCGTTCTCTTGAACAGCACGTAGACAGTCTGATGTCCTATGATTTCACACAGCTTACAGACGAGGAACTCCTTGCAGAGCTGGAAATCGTAGATGACCGCAGAATCTGGAAGATTGCAGAAGCAATCCGTCGTGGTATGCCACAGTCCATGCTTCACGACATCACAAAGATTGATATCTGGTTTATCGATAAGATTGCAATCCTTGTAGGCATGGAAAATGCTCTTAAGACCAGAAAGCTCACAAAAGAGCTTCTCCTTGAAGCAAAACGCATGGAATTCCCGGACTACATCGTTGCACGTCTGGCAGGCAAGACAGAAGAAGAGATTAAAGCTCTTCGTGAAGAATATCAGATTAAAGCGGCATATAAGATGGTTGATACCTGTGCTGCAGAGTTTGCGGCAGCAACACCATATTACTATTCTGTATACGGCGATGAAGGCACAGAGAATGAAGCAGTAGCAACACCGGATAAAAAGAAAATCCTGGTACTTGGTTCCGGTCCGATCCGTATCGGTCAGGGTATTGAGTTCGACTTCTGTTCCGTACACTGTACATGGGCATTTGCAAAAGAAGGCTATGAGACCATCATCATCAACAACAACCCGGAAACAGTAAGTACAGACTTTGATATTGCAGATAAACTGTATTTCGAGCCTCTGACACCGGAAGATGTTGAGAATGTAGTAAATATCGAGAAACCGGACGGAGCAGTTGTACAGTTCGGTGGTCAGACAGCTATCAAATTAACAGAAGCACTGACAAAGATGGGCGTTAAGATTCTCGGAACATCTGCGGAGAACGTAGATGCAGCAGAGGACCGTGAGCTCTTTGATGAGATTCTTGAAAAATGCGAGATCCCGAGACCAAAGGGACAGACAGTATTTACTGCTGAGGAAGCTAAGAAAGCAGCAAATGAGCTGGGTTATCCTGTTCTGGTTCGTCCTTCCTATGTACTTGGTGGTCAGGGCATGAGAATCGCTGTAAGCGATGAGGACGTAGAAGAGTATATCGGTGTGATCAACCAGATCGCACAGGAGCACCCGATCCTTGTTGATAAATATCTGATGGGTAAGGAAATCGAAGTAGATGCTGTATGCGATGGCGAGGATATCCTGATTCCTGGTATCATGGAACATATCGAGCGTGCCGGAATTCACTCCGGTGACAGTATCTCTGTATATCCGGCTAAGACCATCAGCGAAAAAGCAAAAGAGACAATTGCAGAATACACCAGACGTCTTGCAAGAGCACTGCATGTTATCGGTATGATCAACATCCAGTTCATTGTTCTTGGAGATGATGTATATGTAATCGAGGTTAATCCCCGTTCCAGCCGTACTGTACCGTACATCAGCAAGGTAACAGGAATCCCGATCGTTCCTCTTGCAACTAAGGTAATCCTTGGATACAAGCTGAAAGACATGGGCTATGAACCGGGACTTCAGCCGGAAGCAAAACACTATGCGATCAAGATGCCTGTATTCTCATTTGAGAAGATCCGCGGCGCTGATATCAGTCTTGGACCGGAAATGAAGTCAACAGGTGAGTGCCTTGGTATTGCTGAGACATTCAATGAAGCGCTTTACAAAGCATTTATCGGAGCAGGTATCCGTCTTCCGAAACATAAAAACATGATCATCACTGTCAAAGACGAAGACAAACAGGATATCATCCCGATCGCAAGAAGATTCGAAGCACTTGGATACAGAATCTATGCTACACTGGGAACTGCAAAAGTCCTCAAAGAAAACGGAATCAAAGTTATCCGTACAAATAAGCTGGAGCAGCCTGCACCGAACCTTATGGACCTTATCCTTGGTCATAAGATCGACGTTGTCATCGATACTCCGCCACAGGGCGTAGAGCATCAGAAAGATGGTTTCGTCATCAGACGTAACGCCATCGAGACAGGTGTCAATGTCCTTACTTCTCTGGATACAGCAGAAGCACTGGCAACCAGCCTTGAGAATACAGACCTGAACAATTTATCTCTTATTGATATTGCTACGATTGCAAGAAGATAATTTTAAAGCAGATAAATGATATAATATAAAATGAAAAGACAGCAGTTGCGTTTTCTTTGTGGAAGATGGCAGCTGCTGTCATATTTTATGTTATAGGAAATTACTCCGTAATGTTCCTGTAACATAAAAAAGCCCTCCAGGCAGGATCGCACTGCGACGGAGAGAAATTATGTCGCTGAAGCGACCCGCCGCAGGCGGAGAATCCTGCAAGCAGGATTTTATATGAGGATTACTATAGTACGAAAATTGAAAATTACAGTTGTGCAGGCATCATGGTGTGTAATATAATCATATAAGCAGATAAAAGAAAATAAATGAATGCTTTAAGAAAGGAAAAATTATGGATTTTATTGAACTGTTAAAGGTCATTTTCCTTGGGATTGTAGAGGGAATCACAGAATGGCTCCCGATCAGCAGTACCGGACATATGATCTTGGTGGATGAGTTCCTGAAACTGAATGTGACAGAGGATTTTAAGAATCTGTTTTTCGTAGTGATCCAGCTTGGCGCGATCCTCGCGGTTGTAGTTCTCTACTGGAACAAATTGTGGCCGTTTTATATCAGACCAATTTCAAAGAAACAGCAGGCGGTGCTTAACAGGCATGGTGCAGTATCCAGAGGAATTCTTACTTTTGTGGAGAAGTTCTGTGATAAAGAGAAATGGGTACTCTGGTTTAAAATTATAGTAGCCTGTATACCGACGATTGTTATCGCACTTCCATTTAATGATGTCATTGAAGAGAAATTTAATAACTATGTAGTAGTTGCCATTGCACTGATCGTATATGGTATCCTCTTCATTGTTATTGAGAACTATAACAAGAGAAGGAGACCAACCTGTACAAATCTGGAAAATCTGTCATTTAAGACTGCATTCATTATCGGTCTGTTCCAGGTACTCTCCGTAGTTCCGGGTACATCCCGTTCAGGTTCCACCATTATCGGTGGTATCCTTGCAGGAACCTCCCGTACAGTAGCAGCAGAATTTACGTTCTTCCTTGGAATCCCGGTTATGTTCGGAGCCAGTCTGCTGAAAATCCTGAAATTCGGTTTCTCTTTCACAGGAACAGAGGCGCTGATCCTGATTGTGGGAATGGTAGTGGCATTTGTAGTTTCCATTATCGCGATCAAATTCCTGATGGGATACATAAAGAAACATGACTTTAAGGCATTCGGATGGTACAGAATCGCACTTGGTATTCTGGTGCTTGGATACTTTATCGGAAAAACACTTCTTGGTTGTAAATAATGTATAAGAAAAGCCCTGCTGTATAAGCGGCATGTACGTCATAAGCGTATATCCCGGACAGCAGGGCTTTTTATTATGTTACAGGTTTCTTATATGCAGATCATTTCGCCGGTATAAGAGGTATCATAACCTGTCAGATGATGAATCTCAGTTTTGAAATCTTCAGACTGTACAATTTCCACAAGAGCAGAGAACCCCGGCTTTCTCACAGATTCCGCAGGAATTGCCAGATACATCTGCATATCAGTCACAGGGACGAAATCAAGTCCCGGAAAGTAACGTGCGATCATTTCTTCTCCAAAAGCAACATTCGCTCTGTGCTCAAAAACAGCAGATGCAGATGACATATCAGAGACAGCTTCATTTCTGTATCCGCTGATTTTTTCAGAAGAGATTCCCCGTTCTTTTAACAGACGGTCCAGATAAACCCTGCGGGCACTTCCCTTTTCACGATTCATAAAAACAACTTTCGAATCCGTCAGGTCCTCCACAGAAGAAATCTTTTCAGGATTTCCGGCCTGTACATAGAAGCCGACAGAGTATTTATATAAAGAAAGAAGTATCAGCGGGATTCCGGGAACCAGGTGACGGATATCATCTATATCCAGACTGGTAGCAGCGATATGTGCCTTTTCGAAATACAGGGAATAAAGTCCGTTATAGTCATTCATATGAGACTGCAGGACAGGAAGGCCATCAGGATGAGCGGACATTTTGCCGAGAAGAAGCTCCAGGGCGGCAGAAGTCTGGCCGCCTAAAATGATACCACTGGAATGAAGCAGATAATCTCTCTTCAGCAGAGAGCTCTCAGGTTCAAAATTAACAGAAGTGTATGGAATATCCTGCCCGCTTTCGGAATTGCCGGAACTGCTTCTGTTAAGATACTGTGTCAACTGCTCTTCGCTGACCCTGAGTTGTTTTCCGATTTTGGAAGATTCCAGCTCACCGCGCTTGATAAGTTCATAGACCGTTGTCTTTTTGATCTTCAGACGGTCTGCGACCTCCTGAGCTGTGTAAAGTTTATTCATCAATACCTACCATGACATTAGTAGCCTTGATCACTGCATAAGCATCAGAACCTACTTTCAGGTTTAATTCTTCAACTGCTGCACAGGAGATGGTTGCTGTGATAATGTTTCCACCGCCGATATCAATAGAAACGATGGAGTTTACAGCTCCGTTATTGATACTTACTACTTTACCCTTTAACTGATTGCGTGCACTTAATTTCATGATAATTACCTCGCTGTTTATTATTTTTTTCTATAGATTTATCTGATACCCGATCAAAGGCCGGAAAGTTGTTTATGGCAGTAAAAATAAGGCTTTCGACCTTTTGTCATTTACATGATAACATATACAAATAAAATTGACAAGAATACAAAAGTTTTGTACAATAGATACAAAAGGAAACAAAACTGAATAAAACAAAACGAAACTAAATGAAAGACGGTAAAAATATGAGAAAGAAATTAATTGCAGCAATGATGGCAGGAGTACTGAGCGCAGGAATGCTCAGCACAGGAGTTTTCGCAGCGGATACAGACTTAAAAGGTGAAGTCAACACATTCATCGCAGCGAGCTTAAGCAATGCAATGGAAGAAATCCAGAAAGACTTCAATGAGACATATCCTGATGTTGAAATCCTCTACAATGCAGACAGCTCAGGTACATTACAGACACAGATAGAAGAAGGCGCACGCTGTGATATCTTTTTCTCAGCAGCTGATAAACAGATGAATGCTCTGGTAGACGAAAATTTGGCTAAGAAAGATACTGTAGAAGATATCCTTGAGAATAAAGTCGTTCTGATCAAACCTAAGGATGGAGAAACAAAAGTTACAGGATTTGAGAACATTACAGATGCAGCCAATATTGCACTTGCAGGTGACAGTGTTCCGGTTGGACAGTATGCCAGAGAAATTTTTGACAACCTTGGAATTACAGATGAAGTAAATAAGATGGAGATCAATGAAGGTAAGAACGTATCTGAAGTTCTTGCAGCAGTAAGTGAAGGAAGTAATGAGATCGGTATCGTTTATGCTACAGATGCAGCTTCCGTTGCAGATAAAGTAGACGTTATCGCAGAAGCTCCGGCTGATGCACTGAAGACACCTGTTCTCTATCCGGTAGGTCTTATCGAAGACAAAGAGGCATCTGAGGATGATACAGCAGCCACAGAAGCATTCCTTGAGTACATCAAATCTGACGACGCTATGAAAGTATTCGAGAAATATGGATTCACAGCATACAAAGCAGACGATGCTGATGCTTCAGAGGGAGATGAGACAGAAGCAACAGAAGAAGCAGATGACACAGAAACAAATGCTGAGACAGAGACAACAGAGGAAGCTAAATAAGAATGAGTGAATTTCTGGCAGAAATAAACTGGAGTCCCTTGTGGATTTCATTGAAAACAGGTTTCGCAGCTACTGTGATCGCATTCTTTCTGGGGATATTCTTTGCGAGACTGGTAATGAAGATGAAACCTGTTTCCAGAGGCATACTGGATGGTATCCTGACCATGCCTCTGGTACTTCCCCCGACAGTGGCCGGTTTCATTCTGCTTTTGCTGTTCAGTCTGAGACGTCCGTTCGGGGCATTTCTGCTGGATAATTTTGATATTAAGATCGTACAGACCTGGAAGGGCTGCGTGATCGCAGCGTCTGTAATTGCGTTTCCATTGATGTATCGAAATGCACGCGCTGCATTTGAACAGGTGGATGTGAATCTGATCGCAGCAGGCAAGACACTTGGCATGAGTGACAGAAGAATCTTCTGGACAGTTGTCATGCCGACAGCAGGACCCGGAATCGCATCCGGTACAGTCCTTGCCTTTGCCAGAGCAATCGGAGAATACGGCGCTACATCCATGCTTGCAGGAAATATTCTTGGCAAGACAAGAACTGTTTCTGTCGCCATTGCTTCTGAAACTGCGGCGGGAAATTATGGAATGGCAGGTTTCTGGGTAGTTGTGATCTTGATCATTTCATTTGTGATCGTTGCGGCGATTAATATCGTTTCCGGTAAGGGAATGAAGATGGGCAGGTGGATGTAATGGCAGTCAGTGTGGATATTGAGAAGAAACTTCATGGCTTCACTCTGAAAGTAAAGCTGGAGAGTGATGGTTCTCCAATGGGGATCCTTGGAGCATCCGGAAGCGGAAAAAGTATGACTCTGCGCTGTATTGCAGGAATCCAGACACCGGACTCAGGAAGAATTGTTGTAAATGATAAAGTTCTTTTTGATTCAGAAAAGAAAATCAATCTTAAACCGCAGGAGAGGAAGGTTGGCTATCTTTTTCAGAACTATGCACTTTTTCCTACCATGACTGTAGAGAAGAATATCGCATGCGGATACAGAGGGGATAAGAAACAGCTTAAGGCAAAAGTGGCAGATTACATAGAGCGCTATCAGCTTAACGGGCTGGAGAAGCGTTATCCGGGACAGCTTTCCGGAGGTCAGCAGCAGCGTGTCGCACTGGCACGAATGATGATCGGAGAACCGGAAGTCATCCTTCTGGATGAACCGTTCTCAGCACTGGATGGATATCTGAAAGATATCATGCAGCGTGATATGCAGAACTTTCTTAATGAGTACACAGGTGATATGATTCTGGTCACTCACAGCCGTGATGAGGCTTACAAGTTCTGCGGATATCTGACAATTCTGGACAGCGGTCAGGCACTTACTACAGGAGAAACCAAGAAACTCTTTGAACGACCCGGTATTCTGCAGGCAGCCAGACTGACAGGGTGTAAAAATTTCTCAACTGTACAGAAGATGGGAGAACACAGCATTTATGCAGTGGACTGGGATCTGATGCTGCAGACAAAAGATGTGGTGCCGGATGATGTTACCCATGTGGGAATCCGCGGTCACTGGATGAAAGGTGCATCTGAAGGCGGAGAGAACCACATGGAAGTGGAAGTTGTGGAATATATTGAAACGACCTTTGAACATCAATATTTACTGAAGAACAAGAAAGGCGGAGACTGTCAGCCGGTCTGGTGGATGTGCCCGAAAGGAGATTTCGAAGAAGACCCGCAGGCAAGAGTCCCGAAATATATCCTATTCCCGGCAGAGCATCTGATGTTGCTGAAAGATATAAAATAAGAACTATAAAAGTCAGTGGAGACTCGTAAGCATCGCAGAAGACTTACCTGATTTGGTTAAAAATGAAAAGTGCTGTATCTTCATTTCCAGGAAAGAAGATACAGCACTTTTTGCAATCTGAATTATGACAGATTACTGTTGAAAAGATAATCAATATAAGACACAGCTTCTGATAAATGAGGGGAGTTGGAAATCACTCCCAGATAAACAGTGCCGTTCATGCCTGTATTTTTTAAATAGACAGATTCGGAAATATCCAGTCCCATGGGATATTCCTTTGTCTCAGCTGAGTAAGTAACAGAATGATCCAGATATATATCTACTGAATTATCGTTCAGGATTTCTGTATTTGTCTGAAGAAATGGAGAAACTTCCTTATATAATCCGGGATTTTTTTGCTGAAGCAGTTTCTCAAGATCGCAGAGATAACCATTTTGGGAAAAGGCGTCAAATGCTTCTTTGTTCATGAATACAACATCAAGTGATTCACTGTCAATTGCTCCAAGGATCTTCATACGGGAGGCGTAGGTGTATTCGTGGTTAGGATTATTTTCGTTATCTGTAAGATATAAACCTTTGTACAGACGAACCTCATTTCTGGAATCATTAATTTTCTGTGCGTCAAGAAAACCATTTCCAAGCTGTTCACTCAGTTTTTCGCCTGGAACGAAGTTTACAAAGGCAGCAGACAGAATCTGATTTTTTTCTGTAAAGTGTCCATACAGAATATATCCTATGATGTATATCACAATACATACAAAAATAATCGGCAGTTTATAATAATCCCAGATATACCTGATTTTTGCTTTTGTGCCTGGCAGACTGGAAATTCTGGTATGAGTGGAAGTCATAAACGAGTCTCCTTTATAAAAATCATGTACGTAAAGGACTGGAAGTTTCTGAAATACTTTTTTCCTCCAGAAGTTTCATAATGTTGGAAAGAAGACAGGAGCATAAAAATGCACAGAGTCCTTCGCCAAAGATAATTGCCGGTGTGAAGAAACGGATTACAACCACTGTCATTATAAAATAGATAACCATCATCAAAACTGTACAGAGGAGAAAACGCATTCCTGTGATAATGGAGTTTTTAAACATGGCAGGAATAGTGTTTTCAAAGCGCGCCATTAATGGGAAAATGTAGAGAAGAACAATGGCATAGGCAATTACCGCAACAATAAAAACAGCTGTTATGATGGTCCAGAAAACATTTTCAAATCGCAGATGGTATAACACATAGCCGTCTATGCCAAGGATGATTCCGATTCCCAGTAAAATAAGCCATACGATTGTGCTCTGTCGGAAATTACTCTTAAAGGAATGAAAGAAGTCTTTGGTGATGTTTCCTTCTTCATTTCGTGCCATTTTCAGAGTGACATAAAAAAGTGCAGTTGTGGAAGCACCGGCGGTAACAACAGGAATACAGCAGATGAACCATAAAATGTTCAGGTAAACGCTGAGTGCTGTTTTGGTTATAAACTGCATAACTGTATTATCCGGATTGAAGAAATTTTTCATAATATAATTACCTCCTGTCAGATTGGGAACTGAATCAGTCTCCGGTGGAGTCTCGATAAATGAGGCTGGTTTCTGTATATATGGTACGATAGTTCAGAGACGGATTTTTGATCCGGGATATCAGAAGATGAACAGCGGAAAATCCCATGATCTGGCTGTGAATGTGGATGGTAGTCAGAGGCGGCATAACAATCTTTGATTCCGGAGAATCATCGAAGCCACAGATATAAACATCTTCAGGAATGGAATATCCCAGTTTGCGAAGCACATGCATGGTATCAATGGCAACAAAATCGTTGGCACATATGATTACTTCCGGAAGCTTTTCTAATTTCACGAAACACCGGGTAAGATAATCCTGATAATCTTCGGAACCGGGATTTTCTACCCCTTCTTTGTTTTCCAGAATGCAATAATCTTCATTATAGTCCAGCCCAAGAAGAAACATGGCGTCACGAAATGCCATATAACGTTCCCAGAAGGACTGGCAGTGAAAACGTTCTCCTACAAAACCAAAACTCTTTTTTCCTCGTCGGATCATTTCCTGTATAAAACTGTAGATACAGGACTGGTTATCCATATAAAGCCGGTCTGCCTTTAAGGGGGCAGCAAGACCTGCGACTGGTGAATCAACAAAGAGAACAGGAATATCCAGATTGCAGACCATCTGACTGTAGGCGTGATCGAAAAGTTCATAACAGATGATTCCTGAAGTTCTGGAAGCGTCGAAGGTGACCGGAAGCTTCTGGCTCTTTAATTCATTTCCCAGAATACGGTGCATGGAAAGGCTGTATCCCATCTGAGAGATTTCTCTCTGGAATTTGTCAAGCATGGTAGAAGAAAAGTGGGAATCTCCCAGAAACTTCGTTGTCAGCAGTGCGATTTCCTTATTATTAGACTGTGGATCAGAAGCATTGTTCTGATTTGTGATATCTTCCAGTGTTGCAGCGTAGGAAAACTGTTTATATCCCATTTCTACTGCTTTTCTGAGAACCTTTTCTTTTGTGGCATCAGCCAGGATGCCGGTATTATTGATTGCTTTTGAAACTGTATTTCTGGATAGGCCGAGGGCATCGGCAATATCCTGTATGGTTACTCGTTCAGGCATAATTACCTCCTGTGTTTTAATAATTTTATGGATTTTATGGAGTTATTTCTTATATATATAACTATTGTAATGTAAAATGGATGAAATGTCAAATGATAAATGTAAAAATGTAAAATAAAAGAATATCATAAATGTAACAGAACATAGATAAAAAGTATAAATATACAATAGAAAATAAAAATATAGTTGTGCAAAGTGTAAAAGTCATATTGACAAATGTAAAAATATATGGTAAAACAATGTTATAAATCAAAAAGATAATTTTACAGATGCACAAACGATGATTGTAAAAAAAGTCAGAAGAATAGTTACAAATGTAAAATTATCAGGAGAAGGAGAAAGGAGGAGATTCTGAAACTATGAGTGGAAAAACTATGAGCGTTTCAGAAAAGAAACAAGGAGAGAAAAAGCAGGGACTTCATAACACGCTGGTCTATGTGAAACAGCACTGGCAGCTTTATGTGATCTTTCTGTTTCCGGCACTTATCCTGACTCTGATATTCAAGTACATACCGATGGGCGGAATCCTGATCGCATTCCAGAGGTATAACCCGATCAGAGGAATTATGGGAAGTGAATGGGTAGGACTGACATATTTCAAACGGTTTTTGTCATCTCCGGATTTTATGAGATATCTGGTAAATACACTGAAGCTTAGTATTTACGGATTATTGTGGGGATTTCCAATACCGATCCTGCTTGCATTTCTGTTAAACAGAATTGAGAGTAAAGGAATTAAGAAAAAAGTCCAGCTTATCCTTTATATGCCAAACTTTGTTTCTGTAATTGTACTGTGCGGTATTGTAAGAATTTTTCTTTCCGTAACAGGTCCGGTAAATCTTTTACTGGGTACAAGCATTAACTTTATGACAATGCCGGAGGCATTCAGATCCATTTACATTATCAGCGGTATCTGGCAGGGTGCAGGATGGGCGTCCATTATGTACACAGCTTCACTTTCCAATGCAAGCCAGGAACTGAAGGAAGCGGCAGTCATTGATGGTGCCAACATTTTTCAGCAGATTAAGGCTGTAGAGTGGCCGGCGATCAAAGATATGGTAGTCATCCAGTTTATTCTCCAGGCCGGTAACATTATGAGTATTGGATTTGAAAAAGCATATGCACTTCAGACAGACCTGAACCTGCCTTCTTCAGAAATCATTGCTACATATGTATACAAAAAAGGTCTGTTGGATGGAGATTACAGCTTTTCTACAGCTGTAGGTCTGTTTAATACAGTGATTAATGTAATCCTGCTGATCATAGTAAATAAAGTTGTTGCAAAAATGAATGACGGTAAAGGTTTATAGGGAGGAAGAATATCATGAAGAAAAAAAGCAGATTTGCCAGATACTCCCTGCAGGATAAGGCATTATTATTAACAGGATATATTTTATTAGGACTTTTTGTAATTGCGATCGTAGTTCCAATGTGTTATATCGTAGTAGCATCCTTTATGGACCCGATCACTCTTCAGAATAAAGGAATTACCTTTGATTTCAGCAAATGGACACTGACAGCTTATCAGAGAGTTATTTCCAATGCACAGATCTGGATCGGTTTTAAAAATGCGGTAGTTTATTCAGTTATTTTTACAATTGTATCTGTACTGATCACGTTGTTTGCAGCTTATCCTATGTCCAGAGCTGATTTTAAGGGAAGAGGATTTTTCAATGTTATCTTTATGATTACCATGTTCTTTGGAGGCGGACTGATCCCTACATATTTGCTGATCAGCAACCTGGGACTTCTGGACAGCATGTGGGCGGTTATCCTGCCTGGTGCTTTCAGTGTATGGAATATGATCATTGCCAGAACATTTTATCAGGGAATTCCTTCTGAACTTCGTGAGGCAGCAGAAGTAGATGGTGCCAATGAGATGGTATATTTCTTTAAAATCCTTCTTCCGGTATGTACACCGGTTATTGCAGTGCTGGCATTATGGCAGTTTGTAGCAATGTGGAACAGTTATTTTGATGCAATGATCTATCTGAATGATTCTGCAAAACAGCCATTGCAGCTGGTTCTCCGTTCTATTCTTATCCAGAACCAGCCGGAGTCAGGAATGATCTCAGATATGCAGAGTACCGCAGCAAGAGCACAGCTCGCAGAACTTCTGAAATATGCAACAATTATTATATCAAGTTTACCATTGTTGGTAATGTACCCGTTTTTCCAGAAATATTTTGATGCCGGTATTATGGCTGGCTCTATCAAGGGATAAAGAGAGGAGAAGAGTATGAAAGCAAAAAAAATAAAAGCATTTATGGCAGCAGCACTGGCAGTTTGTATGGTAGCTTCCATGACAGGATGTGGAAAGAGTAAAGTGGCACTTAATGACGGAGAATTTCAGGAAGTAGACAAAGCAGAACTGGAATTTCCACTGAAAGAAAAAACAGAGATTTCCGGTATGACAAGCTATCCGGCAAACACAGAGTCTGACCCGAATAAGAGAACCATCTTCAAACGTCTTCAGGAAAAAACAAATGTTGAAGTAAAATGGAATGCGATCCAGGCAGACCAGTGGAGTGATAAGATCTCTCTTGCAATGGCAAACCCCAAGGAATTATCGGATTTCGTATTTTCAGCAGGTTTCAGTGACAGTGATCTTCTGAAATATGCAGACCAGGGAATCATCATTGCTCTGGAAGATTACATAGATGCTTATATGCCGAATCTGAAAGCTGTTTTTGACAAGTATCCGGAATACAGAACCATGTGTACAGACACAGAAGGACATATCTGGGCACTTCCGTGGATCGAGCAGCTGGGTTCAGGCAAAACAGCAATCCAGACAGTGGGAAATATGAGCTTTATCAATAAGAAATGGCTGGATTTCCTGAATCTTGAAGTTCCTGAAACTGTAGATGAATTTGAACAGGTTCTGATCGCATTCCGCGACCATGCCTCCGAACTTCAGGAAGAATTTGGTATTGATGGAAGTATTATCCCAATGTCCTGTATCGTAAATGACGGAGATCAGGACCCATCTATCCTGATCAACGGATTTGGAGAAGGATACGGAGATGCAGATAAAACCAGACACATCGCAGTTACAGACGATAAGAAAGTAATCTGCTCTGCTACACAGGAAGGATACAAAAAAGGTATCGAATGGCTGCACAAACTCAATGACGAAGGTCTGATCGATCCGGAAGCATTTACACAGGAATGGTCCACTTATGTATCCAAAGGAAAGTCCGGAAGATATGGCGTATGCTTTAGCTGGGATGTAGCAAACGTTGACAACCTGAAAGACTGGGTTCCGCTTCCTGTTCTTACAGCAGATACCAGAAACCTGACACCGCAGAATGGTTCCTTTACAAGTGGATTTGACCGTGGACGTTGTGTTGTAACAGCAGTTGCCAAGAATCCGGCACTTGTATGTGCATGGTTAGACCAGATGTATGATCCGATACAGTCCCCACAGAACAACTGGGGAACTTACGGCGAAGATGATGACTTTGATATCTTCGAAATGAGCAAGAACGCAGAAGGCGGAGATATGCTGAAACATGCACCTCTTGGAGATGCTTCCCCTGTAGAAGTAAGAGAGGCAGAGGCTGTAGGAGGACCGCTGGCAGTTCTGGATGAATATTATGATAAATATGTAACCTGTCCGGATGATGCACAGTATCGTCTTGACTGGATTGAAGACTACTTTACTCCGGACATGCACACAGAATATGTATATCCGAACGTATTTATGAACAGAGAAGATACAGAAGAATTGTCCAACCTTCAGGCTGATATTCAGAAAACGATCAATGCAAAGAAATCTGACTGGATCATGAACGGATTTACAGATGCTGACTGGGATGAATATCTCAAGAGTCTGGATTCCTATGGACTGGAAGATTATCTGAAGATTTATCAGGAGTATCTGGATGCATATTATGCTGAACAGAAATAGAAACCTGTTCCTTTGATGGCACTGTCAGGCAATTTGTCTGTGAGAAAAAATAATGAAAATGTGAATGATTTCTCCCGGTCAGATAATGTCCGGGAGAGACAGCGAGAGGTTAGAATTTATGAAGAGTATTTTAGATAAGGCAAGAGAATACGAAGCAGTGAATGGTCAGAAAATACCCTCAGAGAAAAGACCAGCTTTTCATATAAGTCCATATGTAGGATGGATGAATGACCCAAATGGTTTTTCCTGGTATAAAGGACAGTATCATTTATTTTACCAGTATAATCCATATAAAACACAGTGGGACAGTATGCACTGGGGACATGTGGTCAGTAAAGATCTGCTGCATTGGGAATATCTTCCGGCAGCTCTGGCTCCGGACGAAGAATACGATAAGATTGGATGCTTTTCGGGCAGTGCAGCGGAACTGCCTGACGGACAGCAGCTTCTGATCTATACATCTGTAGATCATGAAACTCTGGAAGATGGCACTGTAAGAGATATACAGACACAGTCAGTTGCTGTGGGAGATGGAACAGACTATAAGAAATATGACAAGAATCCTGTACTTACCGGATTGGATGTGCCGGAAGGCGGAAGTAAGGTGGATTTTCGTGATCCAAAGATATGGAAGGGAAAAGATGGGCTTTTTTACTGTGTGGTCGGCAACCGTCCTTCAGATGGAAGTGGACAGATTCTCCTTTACAGCAGTGAGGATGGATTTCAGTGGAAGTTTGTGAGCATACTTGCAGAGAATAAAAATCGATATGGGAAAATGTGGGAATGTCCTGATTTCTTTGAACTAGACGGCAAATATGTTCTTCTGACCAGTCCGCAGGATATGCTGGCTGAAGGAATGGAGTATTACAGTGGAAATGGAACTCTTTGTATTATTGGTGAAATGGATTCTGATACGCATACATTAAAAGAAGAGAACTATCAGTCTGTTGACTATGGCATTGATTTCTATGCAATGCAGACTGTAGAAGCACCGGACGGACGTCGTATCATGATTGGATGGATGCAGAACTGGGATACTCTTTCTCATCGATGTGAAGAGTCAAAATGGTTTGCGCAGATGAGTCTTCCCAGAGAGTTATCTGTGAAGAATGGAAGACTGTATCAGAAACCGGTACGGGAACTGGATGCGATCAGAAAGAATAAAACGGAATATAGAAATGTTGTAGTCGAAGACAAGCCGGTTATGCTTAAAGGGGTACAGGGACGTACTATAGATATGGAACTTGCCATCAGCCCGGAAGACAAAGAAACAGGTTATGGAAAATTTACAGTATGTTTTGCGCAGAATGAAAAATTCCATACAGAATTAAGTTTTTGTCCTGAAGATTCGGTGTTAAAGCTGGATAGAAAACTTTCCGGAAGCAGAAGAGCAGTAGTTCACGAGAAAAGCTGTCTGGTAAATAGAAAGACAGATGAATTAAAACTTCGTATGATTCTGGACAGATATAGTGTGGAAGTATTTGTGAATGACGGTGAACAGGTAATGTCCATGGTAATCTTTACAGAACAGGAAGCAGATGGAATTTCCTTCCAGGCGAATGGAAAGGTAAAAATGGACATTACAAAATACGATCTGGTATAAAGTATCAGAAAATTGCAGAAGGATAAAGGAATTCCTGTAATGGGAATTCCTTTATTATATTATAGAGAGTTATAGAGAAAATTATTCTGCTTATTATACAAAAGCAAGTAACGATAGCAATCCTCGTAAATATTTCTCTGCTTCGAAAAGTTACTTGATTTTGGGATTATAACAGATGATTCTTGGAATATTTAATATAATCCACAACCATCATCGCCAGTTTAAATGTCAGTGCATCCTCAAACGCGCGGATATCCAGTCCAAATTTTCTCTGCAGCTTCTCAAAGCGGTACACCAGAGTATTTCTGTGTACATAAAGCTGTCTGGAAGTCTCAGAGAGATTCAGGTTATTTTCAAAGAAAGTACGGATAGTGATCAGGGTTTCTTCGTCAATAGAATCCAGAGTTTCCTCTTTGAAGATCTCGTCGATAAACATTTCACATATGGAAACAGGAAGCTGGTAGATCAGTCTGCCGATTCCAAGCTGGTTATATCCGAATACATTTTTATCTGCGTAGAAAATCTTGCCTACTTCAAGGGCTGTATGTGCTTCCTTGTATGCGTCTGGAAGCCTGGAAATATCCTCTGCCAGATTACTGTAGGCAACCCATGCGGAAGTCATTGCTTCTGTATTTAACATATCTACAAGCATATATGCAATTGATTCCAGATCCTCATAAGTTTCTGTAGACTGTAATTCTCTGATGATGATAATCCCTGTATCATCAATAGCTGTGATGAAATCTCTGGTACGAGCAGAGAAAATATTCCGGATCGTAGCGAGAGCGTTCTCATCCTTGGTCTGTTTGGTTTCCACAAGAAATACGGCACGCTGAACAGAAGTTGCAATGTGCAGTTTCTTGGCGCGGTTAAAGGCATCTACATCAGAATAACTACCAAGGAGAAGATTCTGCATAAAGGTATTCTTGTCGCTTTTCTCCGCATAGGCAGTCAGGAGACTCTGTACCTGGCATACGGCCAGCTCTCCGATGGTAGCAGTACTTTCTGCTTTTCCCCATACGATCAGAATATAGGAGATGGAATGGTTCTCCATGATCTTATACAGGCAGCAGCTTGTATTGGAAACACACAGGGCACTGCTTTGGCGAAATTCTTCCAGTTTTGATTCTGCAGGAAGTTTTTTATCGCAGGTAGAGAGAAAGATATGGTTATCAGAATCCAGCAAACAGAAATCAAGCTGGCTGATATTCTTCCAGTCTGTCAGGCATTTCTGTAAAATCTGTTGTATTTTCATTAGGTCAATCCTTTCTTTTGGGGTATGAGTCAGCTTATAGCAATCCTTGCAAATTGTCTGATCGAAGTAATCAGGCAGCAATTCTATATTATAACATAAAAACCCGGGGAAAACTCCCCGGGTTTATTAAAGATTCCTGAAAATTAGTTGCAGATTGTAAGTTCTGTTTCTTTATCAAAGAAATGAGATTTTTCCATATCGAATGCGAATTTGATCGGATCACCGGTCTTAGCTGTTGTACGAGGATCAACTCGTGCTGTAACCTGAGTTCCGTTTACGTCGAAGTATAAGAATACTTCAGCTCCGAGAAGCTCGTAAACTTTAACTACGGATGTCATCGGTGCGCTTGGAGAAGCTTCGATGAACATCTGGGAATCATGGATATCTTCCGGACGGATACCGAGAACAACTGTTTTACCTACATAGCCGCCATCTTTAAGAGCTTTTGCTTTAGCAGCCGGGATAGCCAGTTCATGCTCGCCAACTTTAGCGATAAGGTTGCCGCCTTTTTCGGAGATAACAGCGTCAAGGAAGTTCATCTGCGGAGATCCCATGAATCCTGCAACGAATAAGTTGCCTGGTTTCTGATACAGGTTCTGTGGTGTATCTACCTGCTGAACAACACCGTCTTTCATAACAACGATTCTGGTACCAAGAGTCATAGCCTCTGTCTGGTCATGTGTTACATAGATGATTGTAGCACCCAGTCTCTGATGGATCTTGGAAATCTCGATACGCATCTGTACACGAAGTTTAGCATCCAGGTTGGAAAGAGGCTCATCCATAAGGAATACCTTAGGATTACGTACGATAGCACGTCCCATAGCAACACGCTGTCTCTGACCACCGGAAAGAGCCTTCGGTTTACGATCAAGAAGTTTCTCAAGGTCAAGGATTCTTGCAGCTTCACGAACTGCTTTATCAATCTGATCTTTCGGAACTTTACGAAGTTTAAGTCCGAATGCCATGTTATCATATACTGTCATATGAGGATACAGAGCGTAGTTCTGGAATACCATTGCGATATCACGGTCTTTAGGCTCTACATCGTTCATAACTTTGTCACCGATTTTTAATGTACCGCCGGAAATTTCTTCCAGACCGGCAACCATACGAAGTGTAGTAGATTTACCACATCCTGAAGGTCCTACGAAAATGATGAATTCTTTATCTTCGATTTCCAAATTGAAATCTTTAACTGCCTGGAAACCATTTGGGTAAGTTTTGTTAATGTGCTGTAATGATAAGCTTGCCATGATTATTATTCCTCCAAAATTATTTCATAGTGTTTTTGCTGATTGATTACTCGTTTTTTCATCTGTAGACAGTATAGCGAAAAGGAGGAGGGATGGCTAGGGAAGAATCGTACAAAGATTTTTTTTGTTTCTTGTCATTCTGACGAAAAGCCGGAATCAGTATTCGGGGATTCCATCAAACTGTCAAAAGGCATGAGAAAAACGCAGGACAAAATGACGAAATTCTGTCTGCGTTTCTCAAAATTGGAGTTAAAATATGGTTCTTTTTACTACCTGTTACTCAAAATATATATAAGATTATGGTTTGGCTGAATCAAGTCAAAAATCTCTGACAATATGAAGGAACGGATGAGAAGAGACGAATATCGGGCTAAAATTACAGGAGGATCAGAAAAAGCAAATCATCAGGAAGCATTTTGCGCAAATTCTGTGTTGACCAGTTCTGTATACGGTGTACGTTCTTTCAGTTCACCTGCATCTTCCAGGATATCCTGCAGCAGTTCAAAACCATCCTGCCCGAACACCAGATTTTCTTTCCAGGTGTCCTGATCGTAATAACGTTTTACAATGGCTGTGATGGTATCCAGATCTGTTTCAGGGAACTGTGGCTCGATTACTTCTGCAATCTCCTCTGGAGTATGACTCTGAACGTAGTCCATACCTTTCTGCAGAGCATCAGTGAATTTCTGCATGATATCAGGATTTTTTTTCATATAGCTGGTTTTGGCACTGTAGGAGGTATAAGGCACATAGCCGGAGTCAACACCAAGGGATGCCACGACATACCCAGCGCCCTGCTTTTCAAGAGCAGTAGCAGACGGCTCAAATTCTACAGTGAAATCTGCCGAATCATCTCCTGTAAAAGCAGCCGCAGTAGCGCCGAAGTCAATGCTCTGGTCAATAGACAGATCTTTCTGAGGGTCAAGGCTATTCTGCTTCAGAATATATTCAAATACCATTTCCGGCATGCCACCCTTACGTCCGCCTAATACTTTTTTATTTTTTAAATCTTCCCATTTAAAATCAGGCATTTCTTCCCGTGCCACCAGGAAATTTCCTGCCCTCTGGGTAAGCTGCGCAAAATTAACAACAGGGTCAGTAGCTCCCTCTTGATAAGCATAAATAGAAGCTTCAGCTCCCATAAATCCAATATCTGCTTCTCCGGAAATCACAGCAGTCATTGTTTTATCCGCTCCAAATCCAGTAACAAGCGTCAGATCAAGTCCCTCATCTTTAAAATATTCTTTTTCAATTGCCACATACTGCGGTGCATAGAAAATAGAATGAGCAACCTCATTTAAAGTAACCTTTGTAAGTGTCTTATCATCTGAACTGTCTTTTTTCTTCGCAAATGCTGTTACCGGCACTGCAGTCACGGCAAGTATAACCGAAGCTGCCAGTGCAATCCATTTTTTATTTTTCATGCAGATACTCCTTTTGAAGACTTCTGCTGTTAGAATATGCAGAAAGTATGGGCAGCGTTCGTATTTATTATTGTATGATCAGAAAGAAAACGATATAGAGATTTGGCGTTTTTTAGTATAAAAAAGTAGTATAAAAAAGTATCGAATGTTGTTGACAAGCCTGAATACATTTGATAAGATTTGTCAAGTAACTTAATATTCCATGAGGGAGTAGTTAGCGCGAAAGTGTGATTTGTCAACATTCTGATTATATTAGAGAGTATAATCTGGCAAATCTTAAATAATGAGACTCATGTATATCGATTAACAGCTGGTGTATGATGCATTGGCTGGTAATTGATATACATGAGTCTTTTTTTATCTGCTGGGTATACTCGTAATAGCAGATATTTCGGTTGACAGTGCTGTTGTGGAGAATAAAAAGGAGGAAAAAATGGAAAAATTCATTAACAATGCCCCATTTGCTCTTGTGCTTGTATTTCTTGTAATAGGTTTTGTACTGCTTATTAAGGGCGCAGACTTTTTTGTAGAGGGAAGCTCAAGCGTGGCAAAGAGACTGCATGTTCCATCTATTATTATCGGACTTACCATCGTTGCAATGGGAACATCACTTCCGGAGACAGCGGTCAGTGTATCGGCTTCACTTACCGGCAATAATGAACTTGCAGTAAGTAATGTAGTCGGTTCCAATATATTCAACCTGATGGTTGTTATCGGCGTGTGTGCAATGATCGCTACAGTAGATGTTGCAAAAGAAACAATAAAGAGAGATATCCCGTTTTCACTTATCTGTGCAGGTCTTTTATTACTTTTTGGAATTGCCGGATTTGGTGATAAAGCAGGTATGACACTTGGACATCTTGATGGTGTGATATTTCTTGGTGCGTTTGCAGGATATATTTTCTACATGATCAAGATTGCATTAAAGGCAAGTAAGGAAGGCAAGAAGGTTGAGATTGAAGGTGGTTCAGATGAAGATATCAAGCTGATTTCAGTGCCGCTCAGTATTTTATTCATTATTGGTGGTGCAATTGCGATTGCAATCGGTGGAGATGTGACTGTAGATGCTGCTTCAAGAATAGCAAGTGATCTTGGAATGAGTCAGACACTTATTGGACTTACAATTGTTTCAATAGGAACATCACTTCCGGAACTTGTGACTTCAATAGTTGCAGCCAGAAAGAACGAAGTCGATATGGCACTTGGCAATGCGATTGGTTCAAATGTATTTAACATACTTATGGTACTTGGTATTGCATCAGCGATCAGTCCAATCAGCATAATTACTGAGAATATTATTGATCTGTGTGTACTTATTGTATTTACAGTGTGTGTATGGATCTTTGCAGGAACCAAGAAGAAAATCGGAAAAATAGAGGGATTTGCTATGGTTGCGCTTTATGCGGCATATGCGGTTTACATTATAATAAGATAAAGGAGATATCAGACAAATGTTATTATTTTTAAAGGTATTTTTTACTGAATTCATAGCAGAAATGGGAGACAAAACTCAGTTCATGCTTATCGCTCTTACTTCTAAGTACAGGTTAAAAGATATTATATTTGGAACTGCTGCAGCAATCCTTGTACTTAACGGACTGGCTGTTTTGGCAGGCGGACTTGTCAGCGAATTCATTCCTGACTGGCTCATTAAGACAGCAGCAGCACTGGCATTTCTTTACTTTGCTGCATCAACGATTGCCGGTGATGATGACGATGAAGAGGAAGAGGGCGGTAAATCAAAAATTAAATTCGCTCCACTCGCAGTTTTCTGTACATTTTTCCTGGCAGAACTTGGAGACAAGACGCAGCTTACTGCTATTACATTTGGCGCTAATGAAGGTATAGAGTCAGCACTTGTTGTGTGGATCGGATGTTCCCTGGGACTTTTTGCTGCGGATATCCTTGGAATGTTAGTCGGCTATCTTTTAAAGAGCAAGACTCCGGATGGACTGCTTAATACACTTGCATTTGTGATATTCTCTGTATTCGGTGTATACACATTCTATCAGGGACTTAAGATTATCAGCGCAGGCGTCTGTCCAATCCCGGTATGGCCGATACTTATATCTGTAACTGTTGTTTTTGCTGTTTTATGTGTCTGTCTTTTTATAAGAAAAGAGAAGAAGAAAATTAAATAAATCGATGAGGAAAGCTATAGAAAGCAAGTCTATTATGTTTCATCAGTATTATTGTACGAAGAAATATGAAACTTAAAATTCAGGAGGACAACTATATGAAAATTGTAATTATTAACGGGGATGAAAAAGTGATAGATGTGGCATGGGCAGCGGGTTTTACAAGCTTGTCTGTATTTAATCGCTTTTTTAAAAAACAGATGGGACAGACACCATCAGAATATAGAAAGAACCAGTCAAAGCCATCTATAAACTGAAAATAAGTAGAAATTCTCAGCAAGAAAGAATCCTGCAAAAAAGCTCTGCCGATCTGACAGAGCTTTTTATTTTCTAACGAATATTTTTCTGATCTTTCTTTGTACGGATTTTATCGTCATACATTTTCTGGTCTGCTTCATTCAGCAGATCTAAGAGGGTAAGTCCGGAATAATCTTCGGAGTATGCATATCCGCAGGCATAATTTATCTGGAATTCTCCACGCAGGCCATGGAATTTCAGGATCATAACGTCCCTGTTCTTCTTTGGCAAACAGAATATCCTGAGCACGTTCGGCAGTGTAGGAAAGATCGCCCATAATATCAATCTCGCCGTTTTTGAGCATTTCAAGAAGTTCATTGAAGCTGCCGTTTACATATTCATATTCCCATCCTGCATAATAGGCAATCTGCTGGAGATATTCATAACCGTAGCCTGATTTTGGTTCATCGCCTTCGCCTTCCTGATAACCAGGATAATTCAGATATCCAACCCGGACTTTCTTTAATGTATGAGTTTCCTTCAGGGATTCTTTCTGTGTTTCTGGCGTTGCTTCGGCAGCTCTGGAAAGAACAGGGGGCGATGCAAAGATCAGGATTGCCATGATCAGTAAAATACTGACTTTTAATGTGTGTTGTAATTTCTTTTTCATACGTTAGCCTGTAAATCTTTCTCTGTTAATGTGTTTTTGGATGTGTGTATTTCTATATTTTATAGTGATAAAGTACTTGACGTCAATATATTTGTATATATTGTTGAAAATATAATAGTATTTTTATATTATAGTAAGAAATTCTGACAATTACATAAAGATGTGTGCTATAATAAAAAAGCAAAACTTAACCGAATCAAGTAAGTTCTCGGTTTCAATTGCGAAAAGTAATAAGCAATGGATGAGGACTTAGGAATGGTATTTGCATTATGCACAGCAGGCAGTAATTTGCTTCGCCTGACATTAATACTGGAGGAAAATAAAATGGCCAAAAACGAAAGATTCAAAAAAGTTTATTCTCAGGGTGCAATGACAGGAACAGAAATCTGGGTTGACAGAGAAACAGGTGTGAATTATGTATTCCATTTCAGTGGATATGCAGGTGGACTGACACCATTACTGGATAAAGACGGAAAGCCTGTTGTTACTTTGGTTGAGGACTGATGTTACGGGAAATTCGAACAATTCTGGGTTTTGGAATTTCGACATATAAAAAGAGAAATATAAATAAAGAGAAAGATATTATCTGATTGGAGGATACAAATACAATGGATATGAAAGAACAAATTCATGGATTAACAGATGAAATGCTTACAAACCTTGGCAGACTGGTAGCTATTGACTCTCAGCTTGGCACCCCGGCAGAGGGAATGCCATTTGGCGAGGGACCTGCGAAAGCGCTTGAAGAGGGACTTAAAATTGCAGAAGAACTCGGTTTCAAGACAGTAAATCTGGACAACTACTGTGGTTATGCAGAGATGGGCGAGGGCGAAGAAATCGTAGGTATTGCCGGACATCTCGACATTGTACCGGTAGGAGGAGACTGGACCTATGATCCATTTAAGCTGACACGAGAGGGTGACTATGTTTATGGCCGTGGAACAACCGATGACAAAGGCCCTGTTCTGGAGGCACTTTATGCTATGAAACTTCTCCGCGATTTTGGGGTGAAATTGAACAAAAGAGTCCGTCTCATCATGGGATGTAACGAGGAAACAGGCTCCAAATGTATGGAACATTATAATGAGGTAGCAGAAGAATTATCCTGCGGTTTCACACCAGATGCCAACTTCCCATGCATCCACGGTGAAAAGGGCCATATGGGAATGATGGCATATTCCAAGAACACAAAGATTATTTCAGCAGATGGCGGCTTCGTTTCCAACGCAGTATGCGATTCCTGCACCATCGTTGTTCCGGCAGAAGCAGGACTGAAAGAAAAGCTGGAAGCGTCACTTTCCGAAACAAAACTTCAGGAATACAAACTGACAGAAGAAAATGGACAGCTCAGCATCTATGCAAAAGGCGTTCCTGCACATGCCAGCACCCCGACTCTCGGAGTGAATGCAGCAGGTGTTACTTTTGAGTGCTTGGAGAAAGCAGGATTCGAGGATGATTTTGTGAAATTCTATAATACACATATCGGAACCTCCTGCGATGGTTCCGGAATCGGACTGAAATTTGCGGATGAGTACGGAGACCTTACTTTATGTAATGGAATCATTAAGACAGAAAATGGAGTAGTTTCCTGCACCATCGATATCCGTGTTCCTGTAACCTTAAAAGCATACGAAGTCCGCAAAATGTGCGCAGACAGACTGGAAGACGAAAACGGCCGCATGGAAATCCTGGAGATTGGTGATCCGTTATTCTTTCCAAGAGAATCTCCGCTTGTAAATGCCTTATACAAAGCTTATACAGATGTAACAGGCGATACAGAAAACAAGCCAATGGTAATCGGCGGCGGAACTTACGCAAAATCCCTCAAGAACATCATCGCATTCGGACCGGAGAAAATGGGAATCGACTACAGAATCCACAGCGCAGACGAGTATATTCTGGTGTCTGGTATGGAAGAAGCAGTTCTGATCTATATGGAGGCTATCAAAAATCTTTTGGCTATCTGAAAATTTGCATAATTATTCAGCTGCTTCGCAACTGGCAGCTGAATGGTTATAAATTCGCTTCTGTAAATGATAAAAAGAAAGGAATCTATATGTTTACAAAAGAAGAAACGAATTTTTGTAAAGGAATAGCCATTGTTATGATGCTGTTTCATCATCTGTTCAATGACTTCGAAGAGTACGCCGGATATATTGTGGATTATCGGCCATTTACGCCGGATTGTCTGACTTTTCTGGCTCTGTTGTGCAAAGTATGTGTAGCAGTTTTTGTATTCTTAAGTGGCTATGGCATTACTTTTGTTTATCACAAAACATTCGGGGACAGAGAACCGGAGAAAAAAGAACTGGTGGCTTTTACGTGGAACAGATACTGGAAACTTATGGCAGGGTACTGGTTTATTTTTATTCTTGCTTTGTTATGTCAGCCATTGGGAAGAACAATTGCGGATGCATACGGAACGGCAACAAAGGATATTATATTTTACTTTGTGATTGATTTCCTGGGATTGTCTTATCTGTTTTCAACACCTACATTAAATCCTACCTGGTGGTATATGAGTCTGGCAATTTTCATTATCTTTGTGATGCCTTTTATCATACGTCTGATGCGGAGATACGGGGCACTCACTGTAGTGGCAGTATTGACTGGCGGAGTTTATTTGCTGGGAACGGCGAATCCTTCCACATTTTATCTGTTCAGTCTGCTTTTGGGGGCGGCCTGTATGGAAACTGGATTCTTCCACAAACTGACACAGATAACGGATAAGAACAAGATAAGAAAATATACAGTATTTATTGTGGAACTGGTGATACTTTTTATACTTTTACGTTATCGTACGAATTACAATCTGAACGGAATTGTTGATGGATTACTTGCGCTGGTCATAGCCTGTGCAGTACATACGGTTCTGATAGATATACCGGTAGTATCACCTGCTGTTTGCTTTATTGGAAAGTATTCACTGAATATCTTTTTATTCCATACTTTATTATATTCCTATTATTTCCTGAGATTCTTTTTCTCATTCCATTACTGGGTTCTGATCGTGCTGTCACTGCTGGTGGTATCGCTTCTGGTATCTGTAGGAATTGAGTTTGTAAAAGAGAGAAGCGGATATACAAAAGTGATGAGAAAAGCAGGGGAAAAAGTGCTTCTGTTTTGGGAATAAATAGGTTTTGGAAGATAGGATTTCAGGCATTGCAGAATTAATTTGCGGTAAAATAGAGAAAATATAAGCAGAGCAGTATTTCGGAGAGGAAGTACTGCTTTGTTTATGGTTTGATTGTGGATATCTGTTTGATATGCAATGAAAGAAATATGACAAAGGAGAGCAAAACATGAAATTAGCAGTATTTTTCCCGGGCATCGGGTATCATTGTGACAAACCACTTTTATATTATTCACGGAAACTGGCCCAGGAATGTGGATATAAAGAGACAATTACATTGAGCTATTCTTATGATGGTGGAAACATCCGCGGAAATGAAGAAAAAATGCAGCAGGTATTTGAGATTCTGTATGCACAGGCGGAGAAAAGTCTTTCTGCGATTGATTTTAACAAATACGACGAAATATTATTCATCTCAAAAAGCGTAGGTACGATCATCGCATCAGCATATGCAGAAAAACACAACCTCAAATGCCGCCAGATTCTGTATACACCTCTGGAATACACATATGATTATAAACATGATAATGCAATCGCTTTTATCGGAACATCAGATCCATGGAGTATAGTTCCTGAAGTACAGGAACTTTCTCAAAAACAAAAAGTGCCAATATATGTTTATGAAAACACAAATCACTCACTGGAAACAGAAGATACACTGGAAAATCTGAAAATTCTTCAGGATGTTATGCTAAAGACAAGGGAATATTTAATTAAAAGGTGAAAAAAACATGGACTTACGAGTATTACGCTACTTCCTGACAGTAGCAAAAGAACAAAGCTTCACAAAAGCCGCCGAACAACTTCATATCACCCAGCCCACTCTTTCCCGACAGCTTGCGGCTCTGGAAGAGGAACTGGAAACGCCTCTTTTCAAACGTGGTGGTCATCACATTACCCTCCCGAAATACTGGCGCAGACACATTCCACATTCCCGTGCAGTGAATAAATTTATCGATGAAATCAATGCTTTTCAGGCATAAAAAGTAATTCAATATAAGTATTAGACATAATGACATTTGCAGATTAAAATAATGTGCAGGATATGAAAAAAGTATCCTGCACATTTTTTATCAAGGAGGATTCTTTATCATGGCAAAAAAATTAGTAGCATATTTCAGTGCAAGCGGAACAACAAAGAGAGTAGCAGAAATGGTTGCAGAAGCAGCAGGCGCAGACCTGTATGAGATTGAGCCAACCGTACCATACACAAAAGCAGACTTAAACTGGATGGACAAAAATTCCAGAAGCAGCGTAGAAATGAAAGACAAAACATCCAGACCGGAAATCAAACCAACAGATGCAAAAGTAGCAGATTATGATGAAATCCTCATCGGTTTCCCAATCTGGTGGTATGTAGCTCCGACTATCATCAACACATTCCTGGAAGCTTATGATTTCTCAGGAAAGAAGATTACACTCTTCGCAACATCCGGCGAAAGCGGATTCGGAAAAACCGTTCAGGAATTACAGCCATCCGCACCAGGCGTAGAAATCCGCGAGGGCAAACTCCTTAATGGTGGAAACAAACAGGCAATTGAGAACTGGGTTAAATCTTTATAATATAGAAAATGAGAGTTAGATTTTCGGAATAAAATTTCATATCTAAATGAGTAAACAATGGTCTGTCAAGTTTATAAATATGAAAATTTACAAACTGAAAATTAGTAATTGTGAACGAATGAAATAATTAGTAGAAATCATAACTCATAGCAGGAGGAAATTATTATGGCAAAGATCGTACAGACAGTAGGCAGAAATGCACTCGGAGAATTTGCTCCGGAATTTGCACATTTCAACGATGATGTACTCTTCGGAGAAAACTGGAATAATCAGGACATTGACATAAAAACAAGAAGCATCATCACAGTAGTAGCATTAATGGCATCCGGAATCACAGATTCATCCCTGAAATTTCATTTACAGAATGCAAAAGATCACGGAGTAACACAGAAAGAAATCGCAGCGATCATCACACATGTAGCATTCTACACAGGATGGCCAAAAGGATGGGCAGTATTTAACCTTGCAAAAGAAATCTGGCAGAACGGTGAGGGAGATCTTTCATATGAAGACGAAGCCATGAGAGCACATGCCAAATCCATGGTATTCCCAATCGGTGCACCAAACGATGCATTTGCTCAGTATTTCTTAGGACAGAGCTATCTGGCACCTGTATCCACAAGTCAGGTCGGAATCTTCAATGTAACATTTGAGCCGGGATGCAGAAACAACTGGCACATCCACCACGCAAAGAGTGGCGGCGGACAGATCCTCGTATGTGTTGCAGGACGCGGCTACTATCAGGAAGGAGGAAAAGAAGCCATCGAACTGAAACCAGGCGACTGCATCAACATTCCGGCAGAAGTAAAACACTGGCACGGCGCAGCACCGGACAGCTGGTTCTCCCACCTTGCAGTTGAAGTTCCGGGCGAAGAGGGCTCCAACGAATGGTGCGAAGCTGTTTCAGATGAAGAGTATAGTAAATTAAAATAAGAATCTGACTGAATCAGGGAAGTTATTTGCTTCTATAGCAGAGAACCATTTGATTCAATCAAGTCAAGTAGTGAGGCAGATAATTTTATCTGCCTGATGTTAAGTAGATCCTCCTTAGATTGATTTAATTGTGAAAACAATCATTCATAAAGGGGGATTTACTTCTATCTGAAATTAACAAAACAGGAAATGAGGATAAAAATGGAATACACAAAACTTGGAAATACCGACATAGAGGTATCAAAATTATGCGTCGGATGCATGAGCTTCGGTAAAGCAGGCACCATGCACGACTGGACACTGGACGAAAACGACAGTGAAAAAGTAATCAGACATGCCCTTGACCTGGGCATCAACTTCTTTGATACAGCCAACGGATACTCTGCAGGAACCAGCGAAGAATACCTTGGCAGAGCCTTAAAGAAAAACATTGCACGTGACAAAGTAGTCATCGCATCCAAAGTTTACTTCAATGAGGGCAGACTTTCCCGCCCTGCCATCATGAGAGAAATCGACGGCACTCTTAGCCGTCTGGGAACAGACTATCTCGACCTTTACATCATCCACAGATTTGACTTTGAAACCCCGATCGAAGAAACCATGGAAGCACTTCATGATCTGGTAAAAGCAGGTAAAGTCAGAGCCATCGGAGCATCTGCCATGTACGGCTATCAGTTCTACAACATGCAGCTTGCTGCAAAAGAACACGGATGGACCCAGTTCTCCACCATGGAAAACCACTACAATCTCCTCTACCGTGAAGACGAACGTGAACTGATCCCAATCTGCAAACAGATGAATGTGTCCTTAATGCCATACAGCCCTCTTGCAGCCGGGCACCTCACAAGACCACAGTGGAACACAGACACACTGAGAAGCAAAACCGACAGAGTAGCCATGGGAAAATATGACAAAATGGAAGAGTATGACATGAAGATTGTTAACCGTGTCCACGAACTCTCTCAGAAATACAACTGCAAAATGTCCCAGATCGCCATCGCATGGCAGTGGGCAAAAGGCATTGCCTCACCAATCATCGGAGCTACAAAAGCTTCTTACCTCGACGACGCAGTTGGTGCCCTTGATGTGAAACTTACTCCAGAAGATATTGCATATCTGGAAGAAATGTATGTTCCACATCCGATCGTAGGTGCTATCAACCACAACCCTGCACAGGGCGTGATTCTGCTGGATGAGAAGAAATAGTTTCACTATACAGAGAATATTTTAACCGAAACTGAGGAGCAGTTAATCGGTTATGAGCAAGTAACGAAGCGGATTACGAATATCCGATTGACACTGTATAATAATAAATAAGTGGCCGTATTAATTTATTCTTACAAAATTAATGCGGCCATGATTTTTATAGTAATGGCAGCCAAACTGTAGCTTTTGCACCGCAGGGAGTGTTTTGGCTAAAAAGTGTTTTTCCACCATGTGCCGCCGCGATTTGTTCGACTACATGCATTCCAAGAATGTGCGGTGTATTTTTCTGTATTTCATCAGAATTCAGCACTGCCAGAACTTCCGGCGGGTAACCTTTTCCGTTATCTGATACTGTTATCAGGAAAAACTTTCCGTCAATGTCGGTTTTTACAGAGATTTTTACATCTTCGGAATTATGCCGTACACTGTTATTCAACAGATTTTCCATCAATCGTCCAATCAACCCTTCATCAACAGAAATCTGCGCATGTTCAGCCTCAGCACTTTGTATCAGCGAAATCTCACATTTCTCCGCCAGTGGATTGTCGTAAAACTGCGCCGCCAGTTTCCGGATCAGCGGTCCTGCAGAGTACTCTTTCTTACGAAGCGGTTGTGCCCCATATTCCAGTTTACTTGTCAGATTCAGATCATCAATAAGACTGCGTAGTTTCTCGCTCTGTCCGCATATTCCAGAGGCTTTCTGCCGTGCGGCATCCGGAAGTGTTTTATCCTGCATTAACTGTTCCGCCCATCCAAGGATCAGTGCCAGAGGTGTCCGCACATCATGACTGACACCTGCAATCCACTGCGTTCTCGTATCATCTCTCCGCACAAGCATTTCATTCCTCTTCTGAAGATGAGAACTTGTCTGATTTAGTTTCTCAGCCAATTCCCCTGTAAATCCATTTGTCGGAAGCTGTACAGTCTGTCCGTCAGCCAGTGCATCCAGTCCTGCAGCAACTGTTTCCAGTCGTTTCGTTCCCCTCCATCCCAGCCAGAGGCAGAAAAGCAGTCCTGCAAACAATAATACAAGAACTACTACAGGAAGATTGTGTACCATACTGAGCAAAAGAGCTGGAGTACTGTAGAAATTATATTTCCACAGACTCCCCTTTGGAAGCCCGATTACAAACATCCCATAATCTTTTGTCTGACAGAACACAGGGTAATCATCCAGATACCAGCGAGTAAAATTGGCGATATCATTGACCGTGTAATGCCTATTCAGTTCAGATGGAAGCTGATAATCCCATTTAACATTTCCGTTATTATCCAGCACCATGCACCACGCATATCCATCCATCCATTCCTGCGGGGTATGCTGCGAGCCAAAAACAAGCCCGTCTTTTGTTTTAATCATAGAATCAGCAATATCACTGAATGTATACTCCCTTTGCGGCAGATAAGTCGCCTCATACCAGATCGTCCATCCCAGAAAACCAATACCTGAAACGAATAATAGCATTACAAATCCAACTGCAGCCAGTACGTATCTGCGGATCAGACGTACAAAAGTTTTCATGCTAATCCTCCTTTTACATCCGAATTTCTTGTTTCCGTGTTGTCATCAATTGTTATAGATAAAAAATTTATTCTGTAAAATTATCTAACAAGTCCATTTGTCATTACACCAGTTTATACCCAATTCCGCGTACAGTAAGAAGAAACTTAGGTGTACTCGGATGTTCTTCCAGTTTCTGCCTCAAATGACGGATATGCACACCAAGACTGTTCTCATAACCATAATAATCCGCACCCCACACAGCCGAACAAAGTGCATCAAAAGTCACAAGATGCCCACGGTTCTCCGCCAGTTTACATAAAAGTGCCAGTTCTGTAGCCGTCAAAGCAGTACTGCTTCCGTCTGGCATCGTAACAAGTGCATCATTCAGATCCACACTTCTTTCACCTAATTTCAGTGTTTTCTTCCCTGCATCTGCAAGTTCAGCACGATAAGAGCGTTGCAGGATATGCTGAATCCGGAGAAGCAATTCCTGCATCAGAAAAGGCTTCGTCAGGTAATCATCTGCGCCAAGCCCAAGCCCGAACAGCCGGTCCGCATCTGCATCCCGTGCAGAGAGAAACAGAGCCGGGATATCCGCCTCCGCCCGCAGGCTACGAAAAAGAGAAAAGCCATCTCCATCCGGAAGATTGATATCCAGGATCATCAGCTCGGGTCTTTCTGCAGCAAATACTTTTCTGGCTTCCGCGCAGTTTTTTGCAGTCTGAATATGGCAGTAACCGGCTCCGGATAGCTGTTCACAGAGCAGGTGAAGTAAGTCGGTATTGTCATCTACGATCAGAATCCGAACTTCATAAATACTATTCATAATTCTATGCCTCTTTCTATTTTATTTTCGAAGATTGCTATAGTCTAATCAGATAACTTCCCTGCTTTAACCGAATCAAGTAAGCACTTTGCTTCGATTGTGAAAAGCAAAAAAGCAACAGGCGACAGTTAAGATTTGCTTTACTATAACACATTTAAAAACTCTCCAGTCGGAAAATCCGAAATCTTAAGGGAAAATTAAGCCTGGATTCGGAGGGGATTAAGGCAGCAGGTGTAATCTGAGTGTGTTCCGAAAAAGTTATTGTTTACACGCTGTTATTCTTTGAAGTGTTTTCATATGGATGTGGCAAAATTCCGGGATGTACGGCGAAAATTTATGCGATTAGTATAAAATCTGCATATCTCAAAATGTATTGCTATGAAATAAACAATAACTGGAAAAACGAATTAAAGGAGAGGATATCATGAAAAATGTTATTGAAACTCATAATCTCTGTAAAAGTTATCACGGACGAATGGTAGTGGACAATCTAAATTTGAACGTCCTGCAGGGCAGCGTTTACGGCTTCATAGGACCAAACGGCGCCGGAAAATCTACCAGTATGAAAATGCTACTTGGACTGACACACCCCACCAGTGGCAGTGTGAAACTGCTGAACCAGACAATGAATGAAGAGAATCGCATAGCCTTACTGCGCCAGACAGGCAGTCTGATTGAATCTCCATCCGGTTATCTGCATCTGACAGCAAAGGAGAATCTCTCAATCATCGCAGAATTGAAGGGGATTTCCCATAAAGACATCGACAGAGTACTGGAAATCGTGAAATTAACTGCCGATGCCAACCGAAAAGTTGGCCAGTATTCTCTTGGAATGAAACAGCGTCTCGGCATTGCCATGGCACTCCTTGGAAAACCAAGACTGCTGATTTTGGACGAACCCACCAATGGCCTCGATCCCGCAGGAATTCAGGAAATGCGCAGTCTCATTGCCTCCATGCCGGATCGTACCGGAGCAACGATTCTGATTTCTAGCCATCTGCTCAGTGAAATGGAACAGATGGTCACTCAGGTTGGAATCCTAAATCACGGCAAAATGTTATTCGAGGGACCACTCCAGGAACTCCAGAAACACAGCCATGGAAATATCCAGCTAAAGGTATTAGACGTACCAAAAAGCATCGAGGTACTGAACCGTCAGGGAATCCGCACCACAATGATGCAGCAGCCCAATCTCCTGGAATTGCCGCCGTTATCAGATGAAATTCTGGCGGTTCTTGTCAGAGACCTTGCGGAAAGTGGAGCCGGAGTTGTGGGACTCACTACTCAGACCAAAAGTCTGGAAGAAATTTTCCTCAGTCTGACCCAAAGCAGCGGGGAGGTGGCATAAGATGACGGGAACTTTTCACATAGAAATACAAAAAGCCCACCGCCGTCATGACATATGGATCTGCCTGTTGGTTTCCATGATCATGGTAGTGTGGGTAGGAGGTCTGTCACCGTCTGTCCCGGACGAACTGGCAAATGCATACAGTGCACTGTTTTACAGTATTCCTGTTATCAATTCTATTATATTGCCAGTGTTTATGGCATTGCTTGCCAGTCGATTGTGGGACATGGAAATAAAAGGAAATACCACAAAACTTCTCTATACGTTACAGAGTCGCCGGAGCCTGTTTAAAGGAAAAGTTATATTTGGCGTTATGGAAATTTTTCTGACGGTGTTTATGGAAATGGGAGCTGTTCTTTTACTGGGAAAAATACATGGTTATACAGAAACTTTTCCGGCAGGACAGTTTATTTATCTGGCAGTCTGCACGACAGCAGCAGGACTAATGCTTTTCTTTTCTGAATTTTTTATTATGCTGATATGGAACAATCCGCTTCCGGCACTTTGCGTAGGAATCGTAGGGGCATTGTTAGGACTGTTCTCAGCATTTATGCCGCCGATTGTCAGTTACTTTGTGCCATGGGGATATTTTATTCCGTTAAGTTCTTATGAAGTTGCAAAATGGGATCAGGCTACACATACAGTGACTTATGGAACCCGAAGTTTTAACTGGGGACTACTGGCATTTACATTTGCTCTGGCAGCATTATTTTTTTATGCGTCATGGCGCAGAGTACAGAAACAGGAGGTGTGATCATGTTGAAACGTTGCATTATTGCAGAAAATCGTAAACTTCATGCATCCCCGATCTGGGTGATGTTCTTTCTTCTTCCGATCATTTCTGCCGGATACGGAACCTTTAACTATCTGCAGAATTTAGAGATACTGAAAGACAAATGGTACAGTCTCTGGACTCAGCACACCTTGTTTTATTCCATGTTTTTCTTCCCTGCCATGGTCGCCGTCTATGCGGCATACCTCTGGCGTCTGGAACATCTGGGTCACAACTGGAATATCATCATGGCAAGTCCGGTGAAACCGTTGGATCTGTTTGCTGCAAAATTTGTAGTCGTAGCAAAACTGGCTCTGTTGACACACGGATTTGTATTCTTATTGTACACATTCTGCGGCAAAACATTCGCCCATCTCCCCGGATGGCCGCCCATAGAACTGTCATTTTTTCTTTTACGCGGCGCTCTGGGAGCTCTCGCAGTCATCGCCGCCCAACTCGTCCTGTCCATGCTCATCCGCAGCTTCGCCGTTCCGGTATTCCTAGCCCTAATCGGAGGCATCTCCGGCATCCTTGCCAGTTCCAAAGGCTTTGCCCTGCTCTGGCCCTACTCACTGATGCAGGCTGGCATGAACGCCAACAAAAGCAAAGATGTACTGGACGGAGGATATGGACTATTCATTGCCAGTTGCGTGATCTGGTTGATCGCGATGTTCATACTGGCAGACATTCTTCTGAAGAAAAAAGACGTCCGGGCATAAAACCAAAATGCCACCGCATTGATTTAACATATGTCAATGCGGTGACATTTTGCTATCTGATATTTCAACTAATTAGTTGTTTGTGATAATTGTCTGACGATATTTCTCACGTTTATCCTCCGGAACTTCCAGAGCGTTCATTGCCTGGTCAATCGTCCAACTCATATTTTTCATAAGTTTTTTGATGGAGTCGGTCTGGTTGAGTTCGATACCTTTTTCAATACCCTTTTCCATTCCTTCATCCATTAACATCTGCCCAAGTCTGGTCATGCGCATTACCTCCTTAATCTCATCTAACTCAGCCTTATCCAAAAACTTATCAGCCAGTGTATACAACATAGCCGTTGCTTTTTCAGCACTCAGTTCAATATTTGGCTTTGCCAGACTAATAGCTTCTTTAAACATATCCTTGCGGCTCATCTTTCCGGACATCAATGGTGTCAGAGAAAGAGCAGCGTAATCATCTTCAGTAAAAGCTTCACCGTTATCCTGCTTCTGTTTTAACTTCTGGAATACTTCATCTGCATTCTTATCTTTCAGATAAATTGGTTGAACCCTGTAAGTATATAACCCACAGTCCAGCTCTGACTTTACATTGGTAATCCCACCAGAATAAATGACGTAGGTAATTACTTTCTTTCCTGTCTTGTTGGAATACACTGCATCATAAGCATGAAATCTGCGCAAATCGGCTTCTTTTTTATCCGTGGTCTGAAATTCCGTATGTACATAGAAACCACCAGTAGTCAAAAAAGTAAAGTCCATATACAAAGAATGAATTGTCAGTTCTACCAGCTCTGTAGGACCAATTTCTTCATACTGATAATCAATCCCAAGTGTCTTCAGAATTGTATTCCGAAAATAGTCAAAGCCCATCTTCATAACAGCATCTTCTTGTTTAGTGTTTGCCATGAGGCACTCCTTTAATTGGTTAAGTATAGTCCTCGTTTGTGCCTTGAAAATGTCTTCGGTTGTTCTTTTATCTTTTTATCATTTGTAAGGATTTCCAATTGTCCTCCTTTATATGTTTATCTTATCAGAAAACATCATACTTCACCATACAACAATTATGAAAAAACACTTAAATTTTTATTCTATTCTATTGCTTGTCTTGAAAAATATTTTACAAATTCGCTTTGTTCTATATTCTTACGATACTTTTACCAGATAGTATGCTATACTTAGACCAACAAAAATGAATGCGAAAGGAGAGCTGCTATGTTTTATATATTTAACGTTTTGTTTTCAATAATATTTTTCTGTATTTTGGGCTTAATAATCTATAATATTGCGAAAAACATAAGTACATGGAACCAAAATAATCATTCAGAAAGACTTACAGTTCCAGCAAAAATCGTTGCAAAACGAACTAAAGTTTCGCAGCATCAGCAGCCTAATGCAGGAGATCCAACCGGAGCACACGGATTTACTGTTATGTCATCTACTTCTTACTATGTAACCTTTGAACTGGAAAATGGCGAACGGATGGAACTGTCAGTGAAAGGACCGGAATATGGGATGTTAGCAGAGGGAGACATCGGAACATTAAGCTATCAGGGAACAAGATATCTTGGATTTGAACGGAAATAAAAGAGATTAAGTTCACAATACATTAATTTAGAAATCACCGCCGCATTGATTGATGAGACAATGTGACGGTGGTTTTTTATAAGAAAACTGCCCATTTTTCCAGTTAGAAATTATGAAAAGACAGGTTGACTTTTCGACAGTACATTGTTTACTCTGAAAAAAAGAAAAATTTTTCATTAAAACTGCAACTTCACACCCACAAAATCCGTCTTATTTTATGAAAACATAAATAAAAGAAATGCGAGGTGAAAAAAAGTGGAAGATACAGCAATCATCAACCTGTATTTTGACAGATCAGAAGAAGCCATACAAGCAACTGCGCAAAAATATGGCAGGTACTGCTTCGGTATCGCCTGGAATGTCCTGTATGACAAAGAAGACTCCGACGAATGCGTCAATGATACCTGGCTAGTCACATGGAACTCCATACCGCCAAGAAAACCAACAATCCTGTCTGCCTTTCTTGGAAAAATAACCCGAAATCTGGCAATAGACTGTTTTCGCAGGAAAAAAGCTGCAAAGCGGTCTGCAGACCACGTATCAGAATTATGCAAAGAACTGGAAGAAATAGAAGATGCAACCGCGTACTCTTTAAATGATGAGATTCAACGAAAAGAGATTTTAGAAATCCTTGAAAAATTCTTGGATTCCCTGAAACAAGGTGACCGTGACATCTTCATCCGGCGCTACTGGTATATGGACAGCATCAGCGAAATTTCAGCCCGTCATGGAATTTCAGAAAGCAGAGTCAAATCCAGCCTCTATCGAAGCAGAAAGAAATTATGGGAAAGGGTGAAGCATTTATATGGAAAAAGGATTTAAAACATTAGAACTGATTGGTGATCTGAACGATAAATACATCTATGAAGCCTCCAGACCATGGAAAAAACAGCGCCGTTTTTCCCGGATACAAAAAAGCTGGAAAATAGCAGTAGCCGGAATCATACTGCTTATCATGGTTGGATGTACACTGAGGTACCAGGAAGATGTAAAAGCAGCATTACAGAGAGTAACCTCGTGGATCGGACAGGCGCTGGGAATCGAGAATGGTGACACCGATTCTTATACAAATGTTGTAGGAAAAAGTATTTCAAGAGATGGAATCACCATAACCCTGAATGAGATTGTAATGGACAGCAAAAATCTATGGATCGCATATTCCGACAGTGAAGATTTAAACAACAGGAATCACACTGGAAAAGAACAAATTAAAAAAGACCTGACCTCTCAGGACACAGACTCAGATACACTGGATACAATAGAGGATAAAATCTTATTTACAGAAGTACGAATTAACGGTCAGGAAATCCAGCAAGGCTTAGGTCAAAGAACGGTTAATGATAATGCTCTGTCAGAAAATCCGATAACAGTAGAAGACTTTACAATTGGAGAAGAAATCAACACAGAGGGAACTGTAAATATAGAGTTCAAAGTATGGCCAATCGCAATGTCCGATGTCGAAACATGGGAAAATATCCAGAAAATACAGGCCAATACAGAACCTTATACATTTAAACTCACAACATCAAAAGAAGAACTGGAGAAAAGCACCGTAGATTTGAACCTGGATCAGAACATTAAATTCGATTCCAACATCCTGAACCTCACAGAATTCAGATGGAATCCATTCGAAAGTACAATTTACGGAACATATGATGGAACAGTGTATATTGACAGTGACTATTATCTGATCGGAGCAGACGATCAGGGAAACAAAATCTGCTATCAGGAGACAGGAAGAAATGGCGAAGAAACTGCATTCCAACAAACCATAGACCCTGAATTCACCGGCTACAAAGAAATCTCCCCGGAAGCAAAATCAATCACACTACAATTATATGAAGTAAAAAACGATACAACCCATCAGATATTCGAAGAAAAAACAGATAAAGATTCCTCAGATGATGTCTGCGAAGAATTCGCAGGCTACGTATATGATGATGGTGAAAACCCCACAGACGCCGCAATACCAATAGGAGACAATTTTACAATACAGATAAGATAAAAAATCCCGCCACATTGCCCCGGTAATAGGACAATGCGGCGGTACATTTTACCAGTTAATTGTTTGAAATAATTATCTGACGATACTTCTCACGTTTATCTTCCGGAACTTCCAGGGCATTCATTGCCTGATCAATCGTCCAGTTCATATTTTTCATAAGTTTTTTGATGGATTCGGTTTCTTTAAGTTCCATGCCTTTTTCCATTCCCTCATCCATTAACATCTGCCCAAGTCTGGTCATTCTTAATACCTCCTTAATTTCGTCTAACTCAGTCTTATCTAAAAACTTATCAGCCAGTGTATACAACATAGCTGTTGCCTTTTCGGCACTAAGTCCCATATTTGGCTTTGCCAGACGAATAGCTTCTTTAAACATATCCTTGCGGCTCATCTTTCCGGACATCAATGGTGTCAGAGAAAGAGCTGCGCAAATCTGCCTCTTTTTTATCCGTGGTCTGAAATTCCGTATGTACATAGAAACCACCAGTAGTCAAAAAAGTAAAGTCCATATACAAAGAATGAATTGTCAGTTCTATCAGCTCTGTAGGACCAATCTCTTCATACTGATAGTCAATTCCAAGAGTTTTGAGAATGGTATTCCGAAAATAGTCGAAGCCCATTTTCATAACAGCATCTTCATGTTTTGTGTTTGACATGAGTAACCTCTCTTATTCGTTAAGTATAGTCTTCATTTGTGCTCTGAAAATGTCTTCGGTTGTTTTTTTATCTATTTATCATTTGTAAGGATTTCCGATTGACCTCCTTTATATGCTTATTTTATCAAAGAATCACCGATTTCTCTAGATGAAAATTGTGAAAAGACAGATCAAAAAATATATAATTTTCAAATTTATGTATGATTGGTATAATGATTTATACAAAGGAGGCATTTATATGTTATACGATGTTGTTCAGGTAATTCCGTATAAAAATTATACAGTGTATGTATATTTTGAAGATGGAAAAATAGTATGTTACGATGCAAAGCCATTGTTAGATAAAAAAGTATTTGCTCCATTAAAAAATATAGATTTTTTTATGAATGCATGCACTATTTTAAATAACACATTGGCGTGGGATGTATCCGGGAAGAGGGATTGTAGTAAATGTCTGGATATTGATCCTGATATGCTGTATAATCTGGAAAAAGTTGAAGAGAAAATGGTATAAATTTACGCTGGTTATATGAAAAATGAAACTGCTATAGCTATACAAACTAACCGAGGTGATTCCAAAATGAAAAACAAAATCCTGGTAATCGAAGATGACAGAGCGATTTCTGAATTACTATGTATGAACCTGACCATAGCCGGATACGAAACAATAGCTGCCTATGACGGAATAGAAGCCCAGCGTTTATTGCTATGGAACGAAGATGCAGACCTTGCAGTCGTCGATATTATGCTTCCCGGCAAAGACGGCTTTGCTTTGATGGAAGATTTCCGCGCAAAGAATCTCCCGGTAATTTATCTCACTGCAAAAGATGACGTAGCATCCAAGGTAAAAGGCCTGAAACTCGGCGCAGAAGACTACATGGTAAAACCATTCGAAATGCTGGAACTTCTTGTACGAATCGAAAAAATTCTCGAAAGAACCGGTCGTGCAAAGAGAATTCTCACGATCAAAAACATTCAGGCAGACCTCCAGAGCCATCAGGTCTTGAAAGATGGAATCCCTGTAAATTTGAAACCACTGGAATATGACCTCTTTATCCTGCTCTTACAAAACAAAAATATCGCACTTGGAAGAGAAGAATTATTAAAACGCGTCTGGGGTGAAGAATATCTGGGAGAGAGCAGAACTGTAGACGTGCACATCGGTCAGCTCCGCAAGAAACTGGAACTATATAATGAAATAAAAACAATTCCAAAACTGGGCTATCGACTGGAGGATTAACTGCTATGAAGTTGTGGAAACGGACAGTAGCACTTATGCTGATAACACTTTTGTGCTCTCTGATACCGGTCGGCGTCCTGAGCCTGTATGTCACAGGAAAAAGAAGCCTGAATAATGCTGCTGAAACCTATGGACGACAGCTTACAAATGGAAAAAATCTCCTGGAACAATTCTGGGACAGCAGCAAATATGAGCAGATGTCTGAAACAGGAAAAAAATCTTATCTGGAATTCCAGTTTCTGAGATGCTGCGGTGAGGAAATGATACTCATTAATTCCGAAAGCAAGGAAGCCGTAGTAAACCGCACAAATTATAATATTGTCAGCATAGATAACCTTGATCTAAGCGACAAAACTGATTCCTATGAATACAAAATCCAGAAACTGAATCACAAATACTTACTTTTACAGCAGGGGTTGCTTACAAACCCAGAGGGTTACGAAATACTTTCGGTTCGTGATGTTACCTCTATGTTTACGGAACTGAGACAGACGGCGGTCTGGTTTCTGGGAATCTATCTGGCAGTATTTTGCATTGCAGGCTTGTTTATTTATCTGATGATGAGACGAACCGTACAGCAAATGGAAAGATTGCAGGAAGTAGCCGGAAAACAGGAAATGCTCATGGGAGCACTTGCCCATGAGATGAAAACACCACTTACTTCTATTATCGGATATTCAGACACCCTGCGTCATGTAAAACTAAACGATGAACAAAAAGACCGCGCCCTGGAACATATAAGCCGCGAGGGAAAAAGACTTGAAAAACTTTCCGGAAAAATGCTCCAGATGCTGGGACTCCATCAGAATGATTCAATAAAAATGGAGTCACACACGATAGGAGAACTGCTGGAACGAGTGACTGAACTGGAAGCAGAACAGGCAACGCAGAGACAAATACAATTACAGACAGAATACGAAGATTTTTTCCTGAAAATGGATGATGAATTAATGGAAAGTCTTCTTGTAAATCTGATAGATAACGCTTTCCGTGCTACAGAAGCAGGAGGTCATATTACCATAAAAGCATATAAAGAATCCCGTAGAAAAATTCTGGAAGTCACAGATAACGGTCGGGGAATCCCACAGGAAGAACTGGGAAAAATCACGGAAGCTTTTTACATGGTAGACAAATCCAGAAGCCGTCAGGAGGGCGGAGCAGGACTTGGACTTGCCTTATGTGTCAAGATTGCAGAAGTCCATGGAGGCAGACTGGATATCACAAGTCAGATAGGAACGGGAACGAAAGTAAGAGTAATATTTGACAAAAAAAGATAAGGATTTAACCTGATCAAATGAATATTCTGCTTCAATTATGAATAACTGACAGGTCCAGATGGATTCACTCGTTATTACATGGACAATATTGAACAAATGAAATTTACAACTTGTTTACATCTTGATGAATACATTAGAAATACAGTATGGTACTCTTTTCTTATAAGAAGAGGGTACCTTTTTTAACTAAACTGCGAAGCAGATGATTTTATCCGCTTGACTGAATCAGGAATGTAAAGAATGCTGATAATTTTATCTGACAGACCAGATTAAGCAGCAAAGAAAATATTTTATCTGCGCAGCTACATACGCGAAAGGATGAGAAAGAAATGAAGAAAATAAAAATATTTGTGGGAGCTCTTTTATGTATGAATCTTTTTACAATATCAGGATGTGACAAAGTCGTTCATTCTGCTGTTGTAGAAGAAAAGGATAAGACTGCTGCAAAGACAGAGGAAAATAAAGAGAAAGAAACAGTTCAGAAAACAGTCACTGAACAGGTGCAGGCTCCGGAAACTTACCAGACAACCATCCAGTCCGATTTAAGATCCGCAGAACGAACAGATCAGGAAAATCCTATGAAATTTACCCTGACAGCCGATGCTCCGATAGAAGTGCCGGATGTGGATGCCATATGCTTGAAAAATGTAAAAAAAGCGACAATTTCTGAAGAAGAACCGCAGAAAGTACTGGATACCTTTGCTCAGGGGCAATTGCGGAAACAAAATAATGATGGCTTGGTAGAAACATATGAGGTGAATGGACTGACGTACCAATATACCGGTACATTCCAAAATTTAGAAGAACTTAGTCTTTGGGAAAAATATTCTGCCTTTGATGATGTGAAAGAAGAAAACCTGTCTCAGGACGAGAAAGAACAAAGAGCAGAACGCTTCCAGAATTATATAAAAGCAGGAAACCAGAATGTGACTGAAGAAGATGCAGAAAATTATGTAAAGAATATTGTTTCCGGAGAATGGCGCCTGTTTGACAGTGCATCAAAAGAACTCACAGAAGAAAACAGCACTTTGGAAAAGGACACTTTTTTCTTTGAAAGAATGGTCAATGGCGTACCTGTTAATTATATACGGAATTCTTATTTGCCATATGATGAATTATCCCGTCCCTGGATAGATGAAGACGATAATTTTCATGAAGCGCAGTGCGATGGGTGGGATAATGAATCGCTGACAATGATTTTCTGCAGCGGAACACTTCAGAGTTTCCAACACAGTGATCCAATTGAGGTATCAGATGCTTCGGACGAAGCATTGTTTCTTTTGCCATTTGATGAAATCAAAGATATTTTTGAAAAAACAATCACCCTGCAGATTATGACAGAGCAGGAAAACCGTCTGCTGGCAGTAGATGGCACAAGTTTCTTCGCACGTTATCCCTCTATTGATGCACTGACAGTTGAAATGACGATAACAAAAGTTCAGCTTGGATATATGCGTGTGCGGGAGGGCAACAGCAACACAGAGGGAAGCTTGATCCCGGTATGGGATTTCTATGGAACCTGGAATTCCCAGGAACCGGTGGCTTACACAGATAGCGGTGATGAAATGGTTATAGACAGCGTTACTATGGATCGCATAGGGGTACCTCTTCTCACAATCGATGCACAAGACGGCAGTATCGTACAAAGAGTACAGAATGGACCATCATCAGGTACATTCCCTGGTGGTGTTGGAGAGTGCGAATAGAACGAATAAATAAGAAATGACATCTCCTATGGCACGAGATAAAAAACGCCACATTGCCCTATAATTGGACAATATGGCGGTACACTTTATCAGTTAGTTGTTCATAGCAATTCCATAGAATAATCAGAATATGAAATATTTTCTGGCTTTGCTATAATTTTGTTTATATTTTCAAAAATCCTGTTCATGTACAAACAAAACAGGTCAAAAGTATAATAAGGGAAACCGCTGAAATCAGGTTTCCGTAATGGACATTTCTGTGATGGCAGAAATGTCTTTTACATATAACGGCAGATTTTGAAGTAGTTAGCGTAAAAGTTCATAACGTAATGAATGTAGGATACAAATTTTTTCATTTGGTTTTCCTCCTTTTCTTTATCTTACAGGCACATTATAGTATGGGAAAGAGAAGATTACCTGCCAAATGAGAGGAAAAAGTAGACAAAACTTGCAGGAGATTAAATAATATGTTTCCGGTATATGAAGAAAAAAAGGAAAATCTGCATTTGAGGTTAATGGCATCCGGACATGCTTCCCCTCATCTGCACAATTCAATTGAGTTTATTTATGTGACAGAAGGTACGCTGGAACTGGGAATGGGACAGGAATTATTTCATATGGAGACAGGGGATTTTGCAGTTATATTTCCGGATGTGATTCATCATTACCAGGTCTTTTCAGATGGAGTGAATAAGGCATGTTATCTTTGGGCACAGCCATCTCTTGGAGAACAGTTTGCTGCTACAATGCAGAATTTTTGTCCGGTGAATCCGGTGATAAAGAAGAAAGAAGTATCACCTGACATTGTAAATGCGATCCACTGTCTGAGGGAAAACAAGAAACAGAAAAAGAGAGATGCAGTCGTTGAGCAGGCGTATGTACAGATTTTACTGGCCAGAAGTATTCCCTGTTTTAGTTTAACAGAGAAAGAGAATGTAGAGAGCAATGACATCATTTATCAGACGGTATCTTACATTGCAAAGTATTATAAGGAAGAGATTTCACTGGAAACGATGGCCAGAGATTTGGGAATTAGCAAGTACGCACTGTCCAGAGTATTTTCGGGAACTTTTCACCGTAATTTCAAGCAGTATTTGAATGAGCAGAGATTAAACTATGTCTGTGTGCATCTGGAATGTACGGATAAAAGCATTACAGATATTTGTCTGGATGCAGGATTTGAAAGCCAGAGAACCTTTAACAGGGTTTTCCGTGAAAGATATAAAGTAACTCCGAGAGAGTACAGGAATCTTTACAGGGAACAATATAGAGTTCAGCCTCAGGATAGTAATATGTGAAATATAAAGGTAAATCACAGGGGATAAAATATCCGATTACCCCATGTTAGAGAAATATATGCAATGTGCACAATATTCACAGTATAAAATTGTTTATATTTATTATTGCGCAGATTTTGCGTAAAGAGAAAGTTAAAAACTCTTTAATTTTGTGCATATTTTGTCTCATTCGGTTTATATAGTTTCGATTTCTTTTACTTTATAATAATCACCGAACAAAGGCGAAAACCGCCTGAACGGAGAAATCGGTATAAACTATGAGAGGAAGTAGAAAATGGAAGAAAAAAAGTACTTAAAATGGTATAATAAAGTCGGATATGGATCGGGTGATGTGGCAGGTAATGTTGTCTATGCGTTCTTATCCTCCTTTGTAATGCTGTATCTGACCAATACGGTTGGACTGAATGCAGGTATCGTCGGAACTCTGATTGCATTATCAAAGTTATTTGACGGTGTAACAGATATCTTCTTTGGCTCTATGATTGACAAGACCCATACCAGAATGGGTAAAGCAAAACCATGGATGCTTTACGGCTATATCGGATGTGCCGCAACCCTGATCGGTATCTTTGCAATTCCTGAAAGTCTTGGAAAAACAGCACAGTATGCATGGTTCTTTATTGCATATTCCTTACTGAACGCAGTTTTCTATACAGCAAACAACATTGCATATTCAGCGCTGACAGCACTGATCACAAAGAACAGCAAAGAACGTGTGGAAATGGGATCCTACCGTTTTATCTTTGCATTCTCAACCAGTCTTCTGATCCAGTCTGTTACAATTAAATTTGTAGAGATCATGGGCGGCGGAGCAGCAGGATGGAGAACGGTAGCCATCATTTACGCGATCATCGGTCTGGTCGTTAATACAATTTCTGCATTATCTGTTAAAGAACTTCCGGAAGGAGAATTAAATGATGGTGTGGATAATTCTTCAGATGAGAAATACTCTCTTGTTGAAGCAGCAAAACTGTTATTTGCAAATAAATATTACATTATGATCTGTGTTACTTATATTCTTCAGCAGATTTATTCAGCTATGTTGAATATGGGTATTTACTATATGATGTATGTTCTGTTAAATGAAAACCTATTCCCTGTATTTTCATGGGCAATCAATATTCCCCTGATCATTGCTCTTCTGATCACACCATCACTGGTGGCAAAATGGCAGGGATTGTACAAGTTAAATGTTACCGGCTATGCAATTGGAACCATCGGAAGAGGACTTGTGATCGTCGCCGCATATATGCACAGTGTTCCGCTTATGCTGGCGTTTACAGCAGTTGCAGCTTTTGGTATGGGACCATGGCAGGGAGACATGAACGCGGTAATTGCCAACTGCTCTGAATATACATACCTTACAAAAGGCAAACGTGTAGACGGAACAATGTATTCCTGTACATCTCTTGGAATCAAACTTGGAGGCGGACTTGGAACAGCTATCACAGGATGGCTTCTGGCATTCAGTAAATTTGACCAGAATCTGGCAACACAGCCAGCTTCCTGTATCAGTATGCTTCATATTATGTATCTCTGGGTACCGTTTGTTATCTGTATTATTATTACATTTATCATGTCAAGAATGAACGTAGAGAAAGCAAACAAAGAGTTGGTATCCGGAAGAAGATTAAACGGATAATAAATAAAAATTATATAAAGACTAAAAAGATGATTCCCCTCTGTTTTGGTAAAAGCAGAGGGGAATTATTAAATAGAGATAAATGGGAATTTTGTACTATAACAATGCAAGAAAATATTGCTATAAGAAAATATTGCTATAAGAAAATAATATATGGGGTGAGCAAATGTCAAACAGGAGAAGAGAAGCCAAATTCAAATATTGCCAGATTCCTGATGGGGAGGATTTGCTGGCAGTGCTTGGAAGTGCAGGGATTAAAACATATGGTCTGGATGAGGTGAGAAGAACCGTTCTGCCAAATCATTTCCATAATCTGCTGGAGATTGGAATCTGCAGAAGGGGCAGAGGGACAGTAGTATTTAATAATGACAGAAGATTTTATACAGAGAATTCAGTGATCATTATTCCTGCAAATTTTCCTCATAATATTATTAATGCAGAGGGGGAGAAAAGTTTCTGGGAATTCATTTATGTTGATACCATGGAATTTTTATTAAGTGCAAAGTTCAGAAAAAGAGATGCTAAGCGTTTTCAGAACCGGATTGAAAGCGGGCCTATCAAAAGACAGAAGGAAGAAGTTCCGCTGCTTGTGCGTGAACTTGACTGCCTCATGGATCAGATCAGAATACAGGATTATGGATACAGAAATTGTGTAAAGGGACTTTTATTTACGGTACTTATGGAAATCGTGAAAATTAATTCGGATGAATTTGTAAATGAGAAACGTCAGGACACAATGGAATATGTAAATGATGATAAGTCCGGAAAGCTGCAGCTTGCACTGTCATTTGTGGAGGAACATTTTGCAGAAGACATCAAAATATCTGATATTGCGGAAGCAACATTTATCAGTGAAAGCTATCTCAGAAGGTTATTTTCCGAAAAATACAAAATGACTCCTGTCCAGTATGTAAATTATATTCGGATACAGGAAGCCTGTAAGCTGTTAAAAAATAAAAAATTTAATATCAGTGAAGCGGCACAGAAAGTAGGATTCAATAATATGTCTACATTTATAACAAATTTCAGGAAAGTAAAAAATCAAACACCTGGACAGTGGATAAGGGAGGTACATAAAAGCATAGAGGAAAGGTAACGGTTTGGGGTCTTTCTAGTTATGAAGAAAGTATAGATAAGTAGTAAAACTGAGAAAAGTAAAAGATATGCGCAAAAACCGAAAATAAATTTGCACACGAGGATGAAATATTCATTTATTGTATCGAAAACGATAACTTTTTGAACAAGATATTAGGTATAATTTATACAAGTTGAATCGGTTTAACAGAAAATATTGTACATAATAACCAAAAATAATGCGCAAAATATAGGAGGAATGAGAGTGAAAAAGCGAACAAAAATTATTGCTCTTCTTATGGCGACTATCGTAGGCAGCAGTCTTTTAGCTGGATGTGGAGCAGGAACGGACACAAAATCATCAAAATCAGACAGTTCTTCTGATACAGAGAAAGCAGACAGCGCAGATAAGACATCTTCAGACGGTGATGATCAGACTCTGACAGTGTGGGCATGGGACCAGTCATTTAATATTTATGCCATGAAAGAGGCAGAGAAGATCTATCAGAAAGATCATCCGGATTTCAAGTTGAATATTGTAGAAACTCCATGGGATGACATGCAGACACAGCTGGGAACAATCGTTGGCTCAGGAAATTACTCTCAGCTTCCTGATATCTGTCTGATGCAGGATTTCGCATTCCAGAAATATGTAACAACTTACCCGGATCTGTATCAGGACATTACAGATTCAGGAATTGATTTTTCAAAGTTTGCAGAGAGCAAGCTGGCAGCTTCTACAATTGATGGAAAGAATTATGGTGTTCCGTTTGATAACGGTGCTGAAGTTGCATGTTACAGAACAGACATTCTCGATCAGGCAGGCTATACACTGGATGATCTGACAGATATTGACTGGAATAAATTTATTGAAATCGGAACAGATGTTTATGAAAAAACAGGATATTCTTTACTTTCTGTTCAGGCAGGAAGTTCAGACCTGATCTATCAGATGATGCAGTCAGCAGGATTCGGAACATGGAAAGATGACGGCACTCCTGATATTGCCGGAAATGAACATATTAAGCAGTGCATTGAGATTTACCAGGAAATGGTCGAAGCGCATGTCCTTGCAGTTGTAAACAGCTGGGATGAATATGTAGCAACCTTTACAAGTGGAAAGACAGCAGGCGTTATCAATGGATGCTGGATCCTTGCATCTATCCAGACAGCAGAAGACCAGTCCGGAAACTGGGGACTGACAGATATGCCGGCAATTCCGGATGCGGAAACTGCTACCAACTATTCCAATCAGGGTGGTTCCACATGGGCGATCACTACAAACTGCAAGAATACAGAACTTGCAGAAGATTTCCTTGCAAAAACATTTGCAGGAAGTGTAGAACTGTATGATACCATTCTTCCAAGCTCCGGAGCACTGGCTACATGGCTTCCGGCAAGTGAGAGTGAAGTTTACAGTGAGCCGCAGGAATTCTTCGGCGGACAGGCAATTTACAAACAGATTTCCGACTTTGCTTCCAAGACACCAACTGTAGATCTGGGCGTATATTACACTGAGGCAAATCAGGCACTTGCTACAGCAGTGGCAAATGTATCCGGCGGATCAGACATTGATTCTGAACTGAAAACAGCACAGGATACAGTAGAATTTAATATGGGACAGTAATTCAGACAGAGAGATGCTCCTGTATAAAAAGTGCATGAGCATCTCTTTCCATATCATCTTTTCCATAACAATTTCTATGATCATATGAGTGTGAAAGAATATCGTAATGAAAGCTGGTGTAAATCTATGAATAAAAAGAAAGGTCTCAGTATGAGACAGAAACAGAATGCAACCGGATGGTTATTCCTGGTTCCTGCGATCATACTGATCTGCGGATTCAGTATCTATCCGATGATCAGTGCCCTGATCACTTCTTTCAAAACAGGAACCGGTACAAACATGACATTTACCGGACTTACAAACTACATAAGATGTTTCAAAGATGATGTATTTATTCAGTCTCTGAAGAACTGCTTTTTCTATCTGATCATTCAGGTTCCGGTCATGCTGATCCTGGCATTGGCTCTGGCATCTATCCTGAACAATCCGAAGATTAAAGCAAGAGGATTCTTCAGAACAGCAATTTTCCTCCCATGTGCAACTTCCCTGGTTGCCTATGCGATTATTTTCCGTTCTTTATTTGCAACAGACGGATTTATCAACACCATCGCTGTAAAACTTGGAATTCTTGACAGCGCATACAATTTCCTGGCAAACCCATTAAGTGCAAAGATTGTTATCATTATTGCACTGGTATGGAGATGGACAGGATACAACATGGTATTCTATCTGGCAGGACTTCAGAACATTGAATATTCTGTTTATGAAGCAGCCAAGATTGACGGCGCTTCTGCAATCCAGACTTTCTTTAAGATTACAGTACCTTTACTGAAACCTACGATCCTGATGACTGCCATCATGTCCACAAATGGTACACTGCAGTTATTCGATGAATCTATGAACCTGACACACGGCGGTCCTGGAAATGCTTCCATTACCATGTCTCATTATATTTATAATATGTCATTCAAGGGTGTACCTAACTTCGGATACACTTCAGCAATGTCATTTATTATCCTGATCATGGTGGCAATCCTGGCACTTGTACAGATGAAAGTAGGTGATGATCGTGAATAATAAAGTAAAAATGACTCTTATGTATATTTTTCTTGGAATCTGTACTGTAATTTCCGTGTTCCCGTTATTATGGATGATCATTGCAGCAACGAACAAGAGCGTGGATGTTATTGCAGGTAAGCTTACTTTCGGTTCTTACCTGATGGAGAACTACAGAAACCTGATCAGTCAGCAGCCATTGTGGGGAAACTTCCTCAATTCCTGTAAATATACAATCCTTGTAACTGTTTTCTCCCTGATCGTAAGTTCTCTGGCAGGTTATGCCTTTGAGATTTATCGTGACAAGGCAAAAGAGAAAATGTATGCCATTGTACTGATGTCCATGATGATTCCGTTTGTTGCACTGATGGTACCGTTATTCAGAATGTACTCCCGTCTGGGACTCTTAAATACAGCAGTAGGCTTTATGCTTCCGTCTCTGGCAACACCGCTTCTGATCATGATGTTCAGAACTAATGCCAAAGCATTTCCGGTAGACATTATCGAAGCTGCACGTATTGATGGTCTTAGCGAATTTGGAATTTTCTTCCGTATGTATATTCCATCCATGAAATCCATTTTTGCAGCAGCAGGTGTAGTTACATTTATGAATGCGTGGAATAACTATTTGTGGGCAAAAGTAATCATGTCTGATAATACAACTCAGACAATGCCTATGCTGATCTCCAACCTGACATCCGGATATGTGACTGACTACGGTATGGTTATGCTGTCAGTTCTTATCACGACAATTCCGACTGCAATTGTATTCTTCTTACTGCAGAAGAACTTCGTAGAAGGTATTACCGGATCAGTAAAATAAGACAGACGAAAGGATGCACATACATGGATAATAAAGTAAATATCAGCCAGGTGGCCAAGGATGTAGGTGTATCAGTTTCGACAGTTTCGAGAGCTTTGTCCGGCAAAGGGCGGATCTCAGAATCTACAAGAGAGAAAATCAACAGCTATCTTTCAGAAAAACAGCTCATCCCTAACACAAGGGAAAAACGCTATACAGACATTGTTACGAAGATGATATCTGTGGTGTTGCCCGGAGAAGAAAACTTTGCCTCTATGCCATATTTTTTAAACATTTTGCTGAGTGTATATGATTATTTTTCCATCCGTGGCTACCAGGTAAATCTGATCAAGGTGACACCAACAGATATTTCCAATCTGACACATGCAGTGGAAGAACATGTCATGGATGGCGTGATCCTTACACGTATGGTGGAGAACAATGACGAGATTGTCTATCTGAAAAAAGCAGGCGTTCCATTTGTAGTGATCGGGCCTTATGATGATCCATCTGTACTTCAGGTGGATACAGATAATGAAGCTGCATGCTGTGATATTACGAATGTACTGCTTCAGAAAGGCCTGGACAAAATGGCAGTTATGTGTGCGAGACAGGAACATTACATTAACAGAAAGCGATTCCAGGGAATATTGAAAGCCTATATGGAAAGCTATATGCTTCTTGACCGTAGATACGTTTTTTATGATACAGAATTCGAGAATATAGCAGAAATGGCGATAGAGAAAGTACTGGCATCTGATGTGAACTGTATCCTGTGTATGGACGACAACATCTGTTTGGTGATCTTAAGAATTCTACGCAAAAAGGGAATTCCGGTTCCTGAGAGAATAAAAGTGGCGTCTCTTCATAACAGCAATCTGCTGGATGAATGGTATCCACCTGTCAGCTGTGTTCATTTCGATGTAGATGAGCTTGGAAAAGAGGCAAGCAGGATTCTATATGTATATCTTACAGAAAATAGGAAGCTGCCTAAATCCATTCTGGGATATGAACTGCAGATGAAAGCTTCTACAAATTAGTACACAAATATCATTTGTCAAAGCGGATGAATGAATCCGCCTGATATACAAACGATGTCAGATCATAAAATTTGCTCTTGATCTGGCATCGTTTTTACATAAGGAGGTTTTTATGGACTTTAGAACAGATAAGCTGCTCCATGGCGGCGATTATAATCCGGACCAGTGGTTAAAAAGACCTGATATTCTTGAGAAAGATATAGAAATGCTTGCAGAATCAGGATGCAACGTGGTAAGTCTTGGAATTTTTTCATGGGCAACACTGGAACCGGAAGAGGGAGTTTTTAACTTTGGATGGTTACAGGAGATTATTGATAAGCTTTATAAAAGAGGAATTTATACAATTCTCGCAACTCCGTCAGGTGCGAGACCGAAATGGATGGCAGATAAATATCCGGAGGTTCTTCGTGTAGATGAAACACGACACAGAAATCTCTTCGGTTTCAGACATAATCATTGTTATACATCTCCTGTATACAGAGAAAAAGTACATATCATAAACAAAAAGCTGGCGGAAGAAGTGGCCACACATCCAGGAGTAATTTTGTGGCACATTTCCAATGAATACGGTGGAGAGTGTCATTGTCCGCTCTGCCAGGATGCATTTCGTAAATGGCTGAAAGAGAAATACCAGACAATCGAAAATCTGAATGATCAGTGGTGCACTACATTCTGGAGTCATAACTATAACAGCTTTGATCAGATCGAGAGTCCGTCCAGAATCGGAGAAACTCAGCTTCATGCGTTAAACCTGGACTGGAAGCGATTTGTTACCCATCAGACTGCGGATTTCCTCCATCATGAAATTCAGGCAGTGAGGGATGGCGGAAGCAATCTTCCTACAACAGCAAATCTCATGTATCATTATAAGGGACTGGACTATTTTAAGATTGCAAAAGAAATTGATATCGTTTCCTGGGATACTTACCCGACATGGCATAAAGAAGATGCGATTGACACAGCTGATGATAACGGACTGTATCATGATCTGATGCGATCTCTGAAAGGGAAACCATTTATTCAGATAGAATCCTGCCCGGCGGCTACTAACTGGCAGGGTGTAAGTAAACTGAAGAAGCCGGGTGTCCTTTTTGCACAGTCTATGGAAGCAATCGCACATGGAAGTGAGGGGGCACTTTATTTCCAGATCCGTCAGAGCAGGGGAGCTTCTGAGAAGTTCCACGGAGCAGTGATCGATCATTATGGTGGAAAAGATACAAGAGTATTTAAAGAGGTTTCTGAAACCGGAGAGGCTCTGAAAAAGATAAAGGAACTGGCCGGAACAGTCGTAAACAGTAAAGCAGCGATCATCTATGACTGGGGCAGCCAGTGGGCAATGGAAGATAGTCAGGGACCGAGAAACAAGGGACTTCACTATATGGAAGTGCTGAGAAAATTTTACAGAGGTTTCCGCAGACAGGGACTGAATGTAGATCTGATAGATATGACCTGTGATCTGGACAAATATAAGATACTGGCACTGCCTATGGTATATATGTTTAAAAAGGGATTTGCAGAGAAAGTCCGTGCTTTTGTGGAAAATGGCGGTTATCTGATCACAAGTTACTGGTCAGGAATCGTGGATGATACAGACAGATGTTATCTGGAGGGAACTCCTCACGGACTGATGGATGTATTGGGGATCAGAAGTACAGAGCTTGATGCTCTTTACGACTGGGAAGAAAACAGACTGATTCCTGTACAGAATAATGAACTTGGACTGGACAGAACCTATACCTGTAAATATCTGTGTGATCTTGTGGAACTTCGCGGCGCACGTTCACTGATGACTTATGGAGAGGACTTCTATAAAGGATATTCCTGCCTGACAGTCAATGAGTACGGAAAAGGAAAAGCATGGTATGTAGCTGCTGACGCTGAAAGAGATTTCTATGATGATTTCATTGGAAAAGTAGTTGCTGACAGTGGTATTTCCTGCGGAGTAAAAGGAGAAATCCCGGATACACTGGAAATCACAGTAAGAGAGAATGACGATGTGAAATACTATATCTATCAGAACTTCGGAACAGAAGCAGTTGAACTTCCATTGCCGGAGGAAAATGTAGAATGGATTTATGGAACTGGAGAAGATAAGCTAAAAGTTTATGGGCTTGCAATCGCAAAGATAAAAATAGTTTAACCCAATAAACTGCGGAGCAGTTATTTGGTTATGAGCAAGTAGCGAAGCGGATGATTTTATCCGCTTGACAATTTTAGCTGTCAAAAAGTGATATAAAAATAAGAAAAGGTGACTGTTGGATGAATTTTCCATACGGTCACCTTTTGAATTAAAAAGATTATTATAAGCATCAATATAGCCAGATAACATATATAAAATTCTATTTAGGTTGAATTTCTTCGTTGATCAACAGCTGCTTACGAAACTGTGAGGGAGAAACTCCAAACTGTTTTTTGAAAAAACGACTGAAATAAAGAGGATTCTCATATCCTACCAGATTTGAAATCTCCGAAACATTATAATTGGTCGTTTCCAGCAGAGATTTTGCATTGGTTGTTCGCAGAAGCTGAACATACTGAGCCGGAGTGGTATTTGTATATTGTTTGAAATTCTGGATAAACCAGCTGACACTGATATTGTGGGAAGCGGCATAATCTTCAATACTCACTGGTTTATTATAATGAGCCCGGAAATATTCCACAGCCTGAGCCATGTCATCCATGATCATAGGATTCTTTTTTCTTGGTTTGGTAAGAAGCTGTCGGTGGATCAGAATGAAAAGCTGTCGCAGGTAGTTGACCAGTAGCTCTTCGTAATCCTCCTGTTTGAGCTGCAGTTCCTGGATCATATTCTGATATAACTGCTTATACTCCATGGAAATACCGGAACAGATTACATGCACATCGTCTGCAATCCCATATTTTCGCAGGATATTTTTGACATTATTTCCTGTAAAATGCACCCAGTACACTTCCGGGTGTTCCGCACCGTAATAGTAGTAGCGCTGTTCCTCTTTCGGACGGTACAGAACCATATTTCCGGCAGATACAATCTGTTCTTTACCATTAAAATAGAAATGAGCTTTTCCGGAGGCAATATATAATAGCTGATAATCCACACGTCCGCGGGGACGGTGAGTGGGAAGTTTCTTTACTGTATAGAGACGGTAGGTACCGCAGCTTCCGACAAATAGAGAATGTTTTTTATCCTTAAAATCAACACGGGACTGATGCCAGTATGCGGAGTTTGTATACATAAGAAAACCTCCTGTATAAAGTGAAAAAAGTATATTTAAAAACTTTTCTGATATAACATGGTGAATCGAAAAGTAGAGCTGGATTTCAAAAAAGTAAATCAATCTATCTTTTAAAATTATATCATTTTGTGCATATTTTGTCGAATACAGTTTATATGTTTTTTAAATAAAAAACAGTATAATCATTGCTGAAAACGGAGCAAGCAGTAACGTACAATCCGAGTGTGAAAAGAAGCAAAAAAACATCTGCAGTAAAAATGAAAAATAATTGGGAACACACGCAAGATATGATTAAAACGTATTGGGAGGAAATCAGATGATCATACCAAAGTATTATGAAAACCTGAAGATTTTACACGAAAATACCATGCCATATCGCGCATACTATATGCCGGCATCAAAAGAAATGGGACCACTGGTTCATGACAGAGAGAAATCAGACAGAATGCAGCTTCTGAATGATACCTGGAAGTTTAAATTTTACAAGAGTATCTATGATCTGCAGGAGAAGTTTTATTTGGATGGGGTATCTGTAGATGAATTTGACGACATCCCGGTACCGGGAATCTGGCAGAATTTTGGCTATGACAGCCATCAGTATACAAATGTCCGTTATCCAATCCCACTGGATCCGCCATATGTGCCGCAGGAGAATCCCTGTGGAGCATATATTCATGAATTTGAGTATCACAGAGATGCAGAGGCATCTGAAGCATTCCTTAATTTCGAGGGTGTAGATTCCTGCTTTTATGTATGGATGAATGGATGCTATGTGGGATACAGCCAGGTATCTCATGCAACAAGTGAATTTGATGTAACTGCATATATGCAGGAAGGTACAAACAGACTGGCAGTGCTGGTTCTGAAATGGTGTGACGGAACTTATCTGGAAGATCAGGATAAATTCCGAATGACAGGTATCTTCCGTGACGTATATATTCTGAAAAGACCTGAGAATGTTTTGTATGATTATTTTACAAAAACAGAAATTCAGGGCGAGAAAGCAAAAGTAGAAATCCAGGCAAGTTTCCTTGGGGAGAAATGTATTTCGAAAGATCTGGAAATACAGATACGGGACATGCAGGGAAATCTGGTGCAGAAAGGAAAGTTCAGCCCGGCAGACTGCGGGGGAGCTTATAATTATAGAGCAGAATTTGTGATTGATGATCCGAAACTCTGGACGCCGGAAACTCCATATCTGTACCAGGTCGTATTTGCTTCAGAGAATGAGGTAATCACAGACCGTATTGGTATTCGTGAGATTCACCGTGAGGGAAGTGTGATTTACGTCAATGGAACAAAAGTTAAATTCAATGGTGTAAACAGACATGACTCTGATCCTGTAACTGGTTCTGTGATTAATATTGAACAGATTAACAAAGATTTGTCTATGATGAAACAGAACAATTTCAATGCAGTACGAAGCAGCCATTATCCGAATTCTCCGTATTTTTATCAGCTGTGCGATGAATATGGATTCTTTGTGATCGCAGAAGCAGATAATGAGAGTCATGGTATACAGACACAGTATCTGCAGAATTCTGAGTGGGATAATGTAGTAGAGCATTGGAACAGACGAATCTCCAATAATCCGGAATTTATTCCGGCGACATTGGATCGAACAAAACTTTGTATATGCAGAGAAAAGAACCGTCCGTCCATTGTAATCTGGTCAATGGGAAATGAGTGTGGATATGGATGTACTTTTGAAGAAGCACTGAGATGGACGAAAGCATATGATCCCACCCGTCTGACTACATATGAGAGTGCTTTTTATAAGAGTACAGACAGAGAATATGATTATTCAAACATTGATATTGTTGGAAGAATGTATCCGGCCTTTGAAGAGATTGAAGACTATATGAAAGAGGAACCTGAGAAACCTCTCTTACTGGTAGAGTACTGCCATTCCATGGGAAATGGACCTGGAGATTTTGAGGATTACTTTAAGTATATTCAGAAGTATGATGCTCTCTGTGGAGGTTTTGTGTGGGAATGGTGTGATCATGCCATTTATAAAGGAGAAGCAGAAAACGGAAAGCCAATCTATTTCTACGGAGGTGATCATGGAGAAGAAATTCATGATGGAAACTTCTGTATGGATGGTCTGGTATATCCGGACAGAACTCCACACACAGGACTGAAAGAGTATAAAAATGTATATCGTCCTGCAAGAATTGTCTCCTATGATCAGGCATCCGGAGAACTGGTACTGCATAATTACCTGAATTATACAGATCTGAAAGATTATCTGTACCTTACCTATGAAGTGACAGAAGATGGCGAAAAAGTACAGACAGGAGAAATCCAGCTGGATGAAAAGATCCCTGCCGGAACAGATGGAAAAGTAAATGTTAAAGTTGAGATTCCTGATAATGGAAAATGTTATCTTAAAGTGAATTATCATTTGAAGAATGAAAATGTACTTCAGGAGAAAAATCAGAATCTGGGATTTGATGAAATCCTGTTAGAGAATAAAGATGGAAGAAACCAGACCGCAGCAGAACTGCTTGAGAAAAAAGTAACTGTGGGAAATGCTGACAGTATGAAAATTGAAGAAAAAGATCGTTACCTGACAATTTCCGGTGAAAATTATGTATATGTATTCAACAAACTGACAGGCCTGTTCGAAAGCATGAAATCTGGGAATAAAGAGCTCTTTACGGCACCAATGGAATTAAACATCTGGCGTGCGCCGACCGACAATGACAGAAAAATCAAACTGGAATGGATGAATGCACATTATGACCAGAGTTATGCAAGAGCATATGAAACCACGTATGAAACAAAAGAGGGAACAGTGATTGTTCGCAGTGTGATCGGACTTATGGCACCTACGGTTCAGAAAATCCTGGAAGTGAAAGCTGACTGGGAAATTATGTTCGATGGTTCAGTGACAGTAAAGATGGACGTGGAAAGAGATATGGAATTCCCAATGCTTCCGAGATTTGGAATTCGACTGTTCTTGAATAGTGATTTCGCAGATATTACTTATTCCGGTATCGGACCTGAGGAAAGTTACGTGGACAAGAGACATGCAGGAAGTCATGGAGTGTACCGTGCAGCTGTTGAGAAAATGCATGAAGATTATCTGCGCCCACAGGAAAACGGAAGTCATACAGACTGCGATTATGTGAAAGTTTCCAGTGGTGATCAGAGTATTTATGCAGTTGGTGAAAAGACATTTTCGTTTAATGCGTCTGTATATACTCAGGAAGAGCTGACCGACAAAGCTCACAGCTATGAGCTGGAGAAATGTGGCAGCACAGTGTTATGTCTGGATTATGCACAGAATGGTATTGGATCCAATAGTTGTGGACCGGAATTATCAAAAGAGTATCGTCTGGATCAGAAGAATTTTGAATTTATGATTAAATTGTTGGTTAAGGAGAATAACTAAAAATCTGCCTCCTGCGTAATTGGTATAATTATTTACGAAACGTCGCGTAGGTAAAAAAATAAATTTGCATTAAAAATCAGTCAGAAACAATTTTCTGGCTGATTTTTCTATGATATAATATTTGCAAATAGGGAAATTTCCTGGTCGACCAGAGAGGATTATGAGAATGAAAAAGTATGAAAACAGTGCCGAGGTTTATAAAAGAAAATTAGAGAGCATGGATGAAATCCTGCACCAGATTTCTTTGATGGACCAGGTATCTGAAGAGACAGAACTGATGAAAATGATTCCGGCACTGTTAGAGGCACTGGGAAAATATACAGATGCTGAGAATGTTTATATGTATGAGTGGGATTCAGAGGAACGTGATAAATATAGCAACACACTGGAATGGTGCAAAGAAGGCGTGAAACCCCGTAACTGCAATCTGAGACAGGTTCCTGCAAAATATCTGTCGGGGTGGAAGAATGAATTTAAGAAGGGAAAGGCCATAATCATAGTAGACAGGGAGAAAATAAAAGAGATTGCTCCTTGCGGTTATGAGCTGATGAAGAAACGGGGGATTCGGACAGAAATCGCTGTTCCGATCTTTGCCAGCCATAAGCTGACAGGTTTCATCGGTGTGGATAATCCAAATCTGGATGACGGAGAGCTTTCCATGAAGCTGCTGACGGATGTGTGCGGACACCTGGGAAGCGTACGCCAGAATCTGAAACTGATTTCTGCCCTGGAACAGAAGCAGAAGAAAATAGAAGAGGCATTGGCCAGTCAGATACTGAATAATGAAATCATTTCCGCAATCGGGAAAATGTACTGGTTAATATATCGAATGGATCTTCAGACAGATACCTATGAGGAAGTTGCAAGCGGAGATACAATTCATTCTCTTACAGGAAAAACAGGAAGATCTTCAGAATTTTTCGGGAAAGAAGTATTGGAAACAATTGTTCCGGAGTATCGCCAGGTTATGCAGGAATTTCTGGATATCTCTACTCTGGCAGAGAGACTTAGGAATAAAGAAACGATTTCTCATGAATATCTTTCCGCAGAAGGAGACTGGCATCAGGGAAGATTTATTGTGAAAAAACGTGATGCAGAAGGTACAGTAACAAATGTGCTTTATTTGGTAAGAGAAATCAATGAACAGAAGAAAATAGAATTCGAATATCAGAAACAGCTGATGAAAACGGCAGAAGAAGCGAAACGTGCAAATATAGCGAAAACTGATTTTCTGCGCAGAATGAGCCACGATATCCGCACGCCTATAAATGGAATAAGAGGGATTGTAGATATAGGTGATTATTTTGCACAGGACCTGGAGAAGCAGAAGGAATGCAGGGCAAAGGTGAGGGATGCTTCCGGATACTTGCTGGAGCTGGTTAATAATATTCTGGATATGAATAAGCTGGAATCCGGCGAGATCAGACTGGAAGAGAAATCATTTGATTTAAAGAAACTGTTGCAGGAAGCAGATGAGATTATAGAAGTTCAGGGGGAAGAATGTGGTCTTTCTTATTCTTCTGATTATGGAGACATCCGTCATCAAAGGCTAAAGGGAAGTCCGGTACATCTGCGGCAGATATTGCTGAATATTCTTGGAAATGCGGTCAAGTATAACAAAGAGGGTGGATATATCAGGGTATGCTGCAGGGAAACTTCCTGTCAGAATGGCAGAGCTGTTTTTGAGTGGACCTGTGAAGATAACGGGTATGGAATGAGTGAAGAATTTCAGACGCATATGTTTGAACCATTTGCTCAGGAAAATATCGAAGTGCGGACAAAGTATGCCGGTACAGGTCTGGGACTTGCAATTACAAAAGAACTGGTAGAGCATATGGGCGGCAGGATTTCGGTGGAAAGCATAATGAATCAGGGAACGAAATTTTATGTGACTTTGTCATTTAAAACGGACGAGGAACAGACGGAATCGCCGGAAACAGAATCCCAGACAGATTCGGTCAGTCTGCAGGGAAAGAGAGCACTGCTGGTAGAAGATAATGATATGAATATGGAGATTGCGGAGTTTTTGTTGCAGAACGAAGGAATCATTGTTACAAAAGCCTGGAATGGAAGAGAGGCAGCAGAAATATTTGAAAGCTCTGTTCCGGGGACTTTTGATATGATCTTCATGGACATTATGATGCCGGAAATGAATGGAATTGAGGCAACGAAAATGATCCGTACCATGGAGCGAAAAGATGCGCAGACCATACCAATCTTCGCAATGACAGCCAATGCGTTTATAGATGATATAGAAAGAAGTAAGGCGGCAGGGATGAATGAACATTTTACCAAGCCGCTGGACATGAAAGCAATCTGCTCTACGATTAAAAAATACTATTAAATTTGCAAGTGAATTGCCATGAAAAAACTACAGCGTCTTTGAAACGGATGATGTAGTTTTTTTATATTACAGAAAAAGTCAATATCTGTATCATGTAAATCAATACAGGAATCGTCTTTCAGACAGGTTTCGAATATAATTAGCCATGCAGCAGAATCAGAAGCGTTCATTTCACATTTCAATATGATTGAAATGACAGAATCAGAGATTCTGCTGCTTAAGAGAATTGTATTCACCGGGATTGCAGCCAAACTGTTTACGGAATGCCTGAGCAAATCGGCTTGCATTGCTGAATCCTGTCATATCTGCAATCTGGATCATGGAGTACTGACTGCTCTGTACCAGAGACAGGCTCCGGTTGACACGGTATTCTTCCAGATATCCGGTAACTGTTTTGCCTGTCATTTTTTTGAACAGGCGGCAGCAGACTTCTCTGGACAGATGAACCTGATCGGCCAGTTCCTGCAGAGAAATTACAGACTCAAAATGTGTATTAAGATAATTCAGCATCTGCTCCAGTCTTTCCAGTTCAAGCTGGTTGGACGGAATGAATTTTGTGAATTCTTTCTGATGTTCGCAGAGGATCAGACTGTACACTTCGCAGAGAAGACCTTTGATTTTCAGTTCGTAGCAGTAGGACTTCTGATCAAAGATTTCCTCTATTTCATTGAGCTTCTGGATCACGCTGTTTGTACATTTGCATTCTTCATTCAAAAGAATGCAGGGAACAGCAGAATTCTGCAGGAATGGACGGAAACAGTTGCGTTCCACATCACTTCCAAATTCACCGTATATAAAATCCGGACGTGCCAGAAAGGTGCTGTATCTGGTGTGGCTGTTGTTTGGTGAATGACAGCTGTGTGGTACATTTCGGTTCAGTACAAGAGCCGCTCCAGGCTTGACAGTATAACTTTTCTGGTAAACCTGATAGATTGCCTCCCCTTCTCTGGGAACACTGATCTCCAGGTCATTATGCCAGTGAATAGGAACACTTTTTCCCTCAAAAGCCCAGAGGTCATCATGACTGACTGTCATGGGAAACGTGGCAGTTCCATGTTCACAAAGTTCACGGTTGGTGTCATCCACCAGAATTTTACGCATAGCCATTTTACAATTCTCCGATTTTGATTTGAAAATAATAATTTTATTATAGCGTTAGATACATTAACGCGCAAGGAGGAGTAAACATGGCAAGATCAAAAGAAATGGACCTGACCACAGGAAATCCGTTCTGGTCACTGCTGAAATTCGCAATCCCTGTTATCCTGGGAAATCTGTTCCAGTTATTTTACACACTGGCGGATTCAGTGATCGTAGGAAAAACGCTGGGAGCGGATTCTCTGGCAGCAGTGGGTTCTACCAGTATCATTATTTATTTTGTATTCTGTTTTATCAATGGATTTACAGGCGGATTCGGTATCTGTCTTGGACAGAAATGCGGAGCAAAAGATGAAAAAGGAATGCGCAAAAGTGTGGCAGTTTCCACATTGCTGAGTATTGCATTTACAGTAGTACTGACACTGATCTGCTGTCTGCTTGCCCGACAGATCCTTGTATGGATGCAGATTCCATCTGACATTTCAGAGGAAGCATATGAATACATGTTTATTGTTTTGCTTGGAACAGGTGCAACTGTTTTCTATAACATGATCTCCAATATGCTTCGTGCATTGGGTGATAGTAAAACACCGCTGTATTTTCTGGTATTTTCATCTGTGCTGAATATTTTTCTTGATGTCCTGTTTATTGTACCGTTACATATGGGCGTGGCGGGAGCAGCGTGGGCAACTATTCTGTCACAGTTCCTTTCTGCAGTACTGAGCCTGATCGTAGGACTGAAGAACTTTCCAATTCTGCATCTGCACGGAGAAGATTTTACAGATTTAAAAGATGCAACAATCCTGCATTTAAAGACTGGATTTCCAATGGGATTCCAGATGTCCGTTATGTGTATCGGTCAGCTTGCCATGCAGACAGTTGTAAACTCACTGGGTACTGCAGCAGTTGCAGGATACACCGCAGCATCCAAGGCTGATCAGCTCTCTGTATTGGTAAACAATGCAATGATGACGGCAATCTCCAACTATGTAGCCCAGAACTTTGGCGCCGGTAGAAGAGACCGTATCCGTCAGGGCGTACGCGCCTGCCTGATCCAGACAGAAACTTTCAACCTGATCATGTGTATCGGCATCCTCCTGCTCCGTCATCCGATCGTAAGAATGTTCCTTACAGACCCGACAAAGGAAATTTATCACTATTCAGATATGTACCTGACAGTTGTAGCACCATGTTACTTCATACTGGGTCTGCTTGCAGTATACCGTACTTCTATCCAGAGCATGCAGAATGGACGTGCACCGTTTGCTGCCTGCATGATCGAACTGGTAATGCGAATTGCAGCAACCGTAGGACTTTCAGGAGTTATTGGATATACATCTGTATGCATTGCCAGCCCAATGGCATGGATCGGAGCCTGCTCACTGCTGATTCCGGTTTACTATAAAATGATGAAAACATCAAAAAACCTTAAAGCATCAACAATATAAGAATAGAAAAAGAACTGTAGCTGATATATAATAATCTCCGGAGGTATACTATGGAATTATTATTACTTGGAATATTTGCGGCAGTTCTTTTATTATGTGTTTTTACCGGGATTTCTATTATTTATGCCATGATTCTGGGACTGGTGCTGTTTTTGACATATGGACTGGTAAAGAAGAAAACATGGAAGCAGATGATGGTTTTTTCCTGGCAGGGAGTGAAGACTGCGAAGAATATTCTGCTGACTTTTATTCTGATCGGAATCATGACTGCCGTGTGGAGGGCAAGCGGTTCGATCGCATTTATTGTCTATTATGCGTCTGGAATATGTGCGCCGTCGATTATGTTGCTGGCATCATTTCTGCTATGCTCGTTGGTGTCCTTTCTGACCGGAACTGCATTCGGAACAGCGGCTACTATGGGCGTGATCTGTATGACAATGGCGAAGAGTATGAATGTTTCAGAAGTTCTTGCAGGAGGTGCCATACTTGCCGGGATTTATTTTGGAGACAGATGTTCACCTGTTTCTACCAGTGCGCTGCTTGTAAGCGAATTGACGAAAACAGATTTATACGAAAATCTGAAAGGCATGGCGAAGACTGCAATTGTGCCATTTATTATCTCCTGTACAGTTTACTGGACTTTGGGCCTGCGGACACATACAGGAACCGCAGATGGAGAAATCAGGACGATACTGGGAGAGTTCTATCATTTATCAGTATGGACATTACTTCCTGTTGTAGTAGTGCTTGTTCTTTCAGCAATGCGTGTTGATGTGAAGAGAACTCTGGCGGCGAGTGCGCTGAGTGGAATATTTGTCGCAGTCCTGATACAGAAATATCCAATTTCCGGACTTTTATCATTATGTATTTCTGGTTTTCAACCGGATAACATACAGATTAACCGACTGATGGGCGGAGGCGGAATTCTTTCCAATATAAAAGTTATTGCTATCGTAGGCATTTCCTCCTGCTATTCCGGAATTTTCAAAGGAACAGATTTCCTCCATGGAATCGAAGATTTAGTTGGAAAATTAAACAGCAAAATCACGCCATTCGGAACAACCCTGCTGACATCTGTTGTGACAGCAGCTGTATCCTGCAACCAGACCCTATCAATCATGCTGACCAATCAACTTTGCGGAGGAAACAACCAAGATAAAAAAGAATTTGCACTTTCACTGGAAAATTCAGCAGTTGTAGTTGCACCGCTGATTCCGTGGTCAATTGCATCAGCGGTACCTCTGGCATTTATCGGTGCACCAACAGTGAGCGTGTGCGCGGCAATTTATCTGTATCTGTTACCGATGTGTTATTTCTTTATGTCAAATAAAGCTGCCAATAGAAAGAAGAAACGAGTATCATAAACGGACACTTTACTTTGCTAAAGGATTGTACTATAATATGCGAAAAAGCAGAGAAAAATAAAAAGTTACATGATGCAGGACTTCACACTCTGCGGGGCAGGACTGCATGCAGTATTTTCTGGAATTACTATTAAGAACAGATGCGAGAGGAGTTATGCTTATGAAAATCGGATTTATCGGATGTGGAAATATGGGTTCAGCAATGATCAGCGGTATGCTGAAAAAAGGACTTTACAAAAAAGATGAGATTATTGTTTCCAATCTTACAGAAGAAGGAAGCAGACGAAGCAAAGAAAAGCTGGGTGTGGTGACAACTCTGGATAACCGTGAAGTAGTAAAAAGTACAAAGCTGGTTTTCCTGGCAGTAAAGCCACAGTTTTATGAAGAAGTACTGAATGAAGTAAAAGACGAACTGACACCGGAACACACAGTCGTAGGCATTGCACCGGGGAAAACTCTTGCGTGGCTGGAGGAGAAATGTGGACAACCTCTGAAAGTAGTAAGAATGATGCCAAATACTCCTGCGCAGGTTGGCGAGGGCATGACAGGCGTATGTGCCAATGAGAAAGTATCATCAGAAGAATTAGCTCAGATCTGCGAGATAACTAATAGCTTCGGTCGTACAGAAGTAGTACCGGAACGTCTGATGGATGCTGTAGGTGCTGTGAGTGGATGTTCACCGGCGTATGTGTTTATGTTTGTAGAAGCAATGGCAGATGCGGCAGTAGCCCAGGGAATGCCAAGAAAACAGGCATATCAGTTCGCTGCACAGTCTGTACTTGGCAGTGCGAAAATGGTACTGGAAACAAGAATGCATCCAGGTGAACTGAAAGATATGGTATGCTCCCCGGCAGGAACTACCATTGAAGGAGTTCGAATCCTTGAACAGAACGGATTCAGAAGTGCTGTTTTTGAAGCTCTGAATGGAGCGGCTGAAAAAGGAAAGAAGATGTAATTTTATTTGTATAAGAGGGACACTCTGAAATATTGTTCTGTTGATATGCGGTTTCGGGATTTAGTAACTCTAAGCCCCTGAAAATTCGCTAAAACCATAAAAAATCCGCCCAAACTCGCCGCTATGCGGCTCAGACAGTGGGCGGATTTTTTATAACGCGAATTTCCAGAACCTAAGAGTTACTACGATCCCTGCAAATGCATATCAACAGAACAATATTTCGGAGCTGTTTTATTTATTAAGATATGCACAAAACAAAAGAAGCCATTGACAAAAGAAATATATCTGCTACAATACAGGTAAACGTTTACTTAAAGGTGAGATAAATGATTCAGAAAAATCAACACAGGGTAACGATTAAAGATGTTGCCAGGCAGGCGGATGTGTCGATTGCTACGGTTTCCAAGATTATTAATGGAAAAGATGAACATATTTCAGAGGCAACCAGACAGAAGGTCTTTGAAACAATTGATCATCTGGGATATGTTCAGAACAGTATGGCAAAGGGGCTGAAGGAATCAAATACAAAAACACTGGGGCTTGTGATACCGGATATTGGAAATGCTTTCCCTGAAATGGCGAAAGGTGCACAGGACGAGGCTTTTGCCCATGGATATACAGTATTGTTTGGAAGTACAGATAATAACTATATACAGGAAGAGAAGTTTCTGGATGCGCTGAAATCCAAGATGGTAGAAGGAATTATATATGTCAGTTCTGATCCGGCAACAAGTAAGAAACTGCTCGCAGATATATCAGTTCCTGTTGTATTTATCGACAGAAAAACCTGCTAACAAAAGTCAAGTACTTTTAAGCAGGTTTTTAAAATTATTTCTTTAATCTATTTTTGTGTACAACAAGAAGACTGGCGTTATTTCCAGTCTGTATAATTACATCAGATG
>NZ_JAHLQG010000034.1 GCF_018919065.1 Blautia sp. MSJ-9
TTCAGTATAGCAGGTATATTTGATTTAAAAGTTATGAGAAGTAAAATACGAAGAAATAGATTGAAAATCGTGAATTAGCGCCATCTCTTCTCATAACTTTTCTCTTCTCATAAGACTGGGTAGGCGATACGCTTAAAGTTTATGATGCTGCCAGTAGCAGCGACATATCTGCATATATATTTGTTGCTGTTCTTCCATGCAGTTTGTATGGATATGCGGAAGCATTCCCCGATATGAAATCCAACCACTGGATAGAAGCTCATATCCATGCCTATTCATTCTTTGGCGGTGTAACACGTATTCTTGTACCAGATAATCTTAAAACAGGTGTGATCAAAAACACACGGACAGAGCTTATACTTAACCGATCCTACCACGAAATGGCAGAGCACTATGGAACTGCAATTATTCCTGCCCGTCCGGTAAAACCGAAGGATAAACCAAATGCGGAAGGTACTGTAAAAGTTCTTGAAACATGGATCCTTGCAGCCTTAAGAAACCGGAAGTTCTTCACTTTTGATGAGCTTAATAAAGCCATCCATGAAAAACTTGAAGAATTCAATGCGAAACCTTTCCAGAAAAAGAAAGGAAGCAGGTTATCTGCATTTATTGAAGAAGAAAAGGACTTCCTCATGCCATTACCTGCTTCCCCGTATGAAACGGCTGTCTGGTCAACTGCCACCATACAACCCGATTATCTCATAAAAATCGGAGATTGCAAGTATTCTGTCCCGTATGAATTTATCGGTAAGAAAGTCGATATCCGTGTCACTGAAAACAGTATTGAAGTTTTTTACCACAACAACCGTATAGCATCGCATGTGCGTAGGCTGTACTCTCCGGAACCGATTTATGTACCAGAACATATGCCTGAAAATCACAGAAAGTTTCTGGAATACAACACCGACAGTTTTCTGGCCTGGGGAAATAATGTTGGCTGTTCCACCCTTATTGTAGTAAAACATTTTTTATATATGCATAAGGTAGAACAACAGGGTTACAAATCCTGTGCATCGTTGATGAAACTTGCGGACCGCTATGGTACGGAACGTTTGGGAAACGCCTGTGTCAAGGCACTTAGTTACACGCCAAGCCCAAGTTTGAAAAATATCAGCACCATTTTGAAAAATGGTCAGGACAAAGTGGCAGTAGAGAAAGCTGCTTCCAGCGCTTTTAATAAAGAAAGTTCCAAGTATGGCATTACCAGAGGTGCCTCCTATTACGAAGGAGGTGACCGTTCATGATCCGTCAGTCAACCATAGATAAGCTGCATGATCTGCGATTATCTGCAATGTCAGATGCTTTTGAATGCCAGTGCAGGGATTCTGAGACCTATCAGGGATTATCCTTTGAAGACCGCTTCGGTATGCTGGTTGATAAAGAATGGGATAAGCGAAAAAGCACAAAACTGCAAAAGCTTATCCGCAGTGCTGAATTCCGTTATCCCAATGCGTGCATGGAAGATATCGAGTATCATCCTGACCGAAATCTGGATAAAGGACAGATGCTGGAATTCTCCACCTGCCGGTATATATCCGATGACCACCATATCATTTTAAAAGGAGCCTCCGGGAATGGCAAAACATACATCGCCTGTGCACTCGGGATCGCAGCCTGCAGGAACTTTATCAAAGTACGTTATGTACGTCTGCCGGATCTATTGAATGAGCTGGCTGTTGCACATGGGGACGGCACGCTGAAAAAGGTAATTAAAGCATATCAAAAGATTGATCTTTTGATTCTGGATGAATTCCTGTTAAGTCCAGTATCTACAGAACAGACACGGGAGCTTCTCGAGATCATTGAAGCCCGTAGTGTAAAAGGCTCTGTGATTTTCTGTACACAGTTTGAACCAAAAGGCTGGTACAACCGCATTGGAAATGAATGTGATGCCACTATTTGCGAAGCAATCATCGACCGAATCATTCATAATTCCTACGAGGTGATGATTGATGGCCGTGTATCCATGAGGGAACGCCATGGCATTAACGCTTCCCGGAAAGGAGCTGTCCATGACTGACTATCGCGCCTTCAGCAAAGACCATAAATGCATCAAGTTTACGGATTATGAAATAACCCGCCACGAATTAGAGGAAGCCGATGAACTGTGTCATGATAATTGGAGAGAAATCCAGCACTTAAGAGAATATATTGACCATTTACAAGTACTTCTTACAGAACACGGAATAGCTATTCCTGATGAATACTAATTAAATGCTGCACTCTGCTCCGGAAAGATATGCACTATTTTTCCGGAAAAGGGTGCTCTGAATCTTTGGAAAGCATGCACTATTGCATTGGAATACTCAAACTGGAAAAGTTATAGAGATACCACTCCTTAGAGGGATTATCTCATAAATTTTGGATACTGAAAAACCGGTGGATTATTCATCGCTTACCATCCGCCTTCATCAACCGCGCCATCGATGAACAAATAAAAAGGGACAGCCAGTAATCGGCTGTCCCCCATCTCATTTACGATTTTTCAATTTTACAAAAATCCAGTTTATAACCCAACACCCGAGCATACAGCCCAGCGCATTGTGAATTATATCATCCCACTCAAACAACCCTCTTTTGAAGATAAGCTGTGACAGTTCAATGACTACTGATACCAGAAAACCTGCAAGTAATGCCCGGTTTAGTTTGACTTTGTGATTAAAGATTATTGGTAACAGGAGCCCCATAGGTACCAGCAGGAGACAATTTAACAGATTCTCCCTCAGCAGTTCCCGATCATGATAGCGTATAATCGCACACCATGACCAGAATGGCTTTAATTCATATTGCCGGATTGCAGTGATTCTTGTAAAAACAGTAGAACCAAATACAATTCCAAGAAACAGTACCAACACTACAATAGCAACTCCCTGTATCGGATTCCATTTCTTCTTCTGAATGCCATGAATTACCATCACCATTACCAATATCATAAGTACTGAAAAGCAGATGATTTCACGTTCAGACCACATTGGATTATATGTTGTCCAGATTTGATAAATGTCCATTCCTTACACCTTTCATTACAGTTTCCTCTGTTTTCAGGTGTCTGCCAGATTTAATCCCGTCCGTACAAGTCCCTTGTATAAACTTTATTCTTCACATCATCCAGAGAGCTATCATACCTGTTGGCGATAATTGCCTGACTCTGCTCTTTAAACTTGGCAAGATCATTTACAACCTTACTTCCAAAAAAGGTTGTTCCATCTTCCAGCGTTGGTTCATAGATAATAACGGTTGCACCTTTCGCTTTGATACGCTTCATAACTCCCTGAATAGATGACTGACGGAAGTTATCGGAATTAGATTTCATAGTCAGACGGTATACGCCAATTACAACCTCTTTTTCCATTGAAGCATCATAAGTATTTTCATCACCATAAGCATAGTATTCTGCCTTCTGTAAAACTCTGTCGGCAATAAAGTCTTTCCTCGTTCTGTTGGATTCTACAATGGCAGACATCATATTCTGTGGAACATCTTCATAATTGGCCAGAAGCTGCTTGGTATCCTTCGGCAGACAATATCCACCATATCCAAAGGATGGATTATTATAATGAGAACCAATACGCGGATCCAGACAAACACCGTTGATAATTTGCTGAGTATTCAGTCCCTTCATTTCAGCATAAGTATCAAGCTCATTGAAATAGGATACCCTCAATGCCAGATATGTATTCGCAAAAAGCTTAACTGCCTCAGCTTCTGTAAATCCCATAATCAGGGTATCAATATTTTCCTTAATTGCCCCTTCCTGTAAAAGTCCGGCAAAAGTATTGGCTGCTTTTACCAATCTTGCATTTTGTACGTCAGTTCCAACAATAATTCTAGATGGGTACAGATTATCATATAATGCTTTTGACTCTCGTAAAAATTCCGGACTGAAGATAATATTATCGCAATGAAACTTCGCCCTCACACTGGCTGTATAGCCTACCGGAATGGTAGACTTGATAACCATTACCGCATCCGGATTATACTGAATCACCAGCTTGATCACTGCCTCCACTGCAGAAGTATCAAAAAAGTTTTTCTTGCTGTCATAATTGGTAGGTGCTGCAATCACCACAAAATCTGCATCCTTATAAGCAGCCTCTGCATCCAAAGTAGCTGTAAGATTCAGATCCTTCTCAGCCAGATATTTCTCAATATACTCGTCCTGAATAGGAGATTTCCTCTGATTGATCAGTTCCACCTTCTCTGGGATGATATCCACAGCCATCACCTCATGATGCTGTGATAAAAGTGTCGCGATTGATAAACCTACATATCCTGTACCTGCTACTGATATCTTCATCTTTAAAATTCCTCCTGCATATAAAATTCTTTATACCATTCTGCAAATTTCCTTAATCCATCTCTAAGACTTGTTTTAGGTTTAAAACCAAAATCCCGCTCCAATGCAGTTGTATCTGCATAAGTAATAGGAACATCTCCTGGTTGCATTGGTACCAATTTTTTGTGTGATTCAAAGTCATAATCTTCCGGAAGGACTCCTGCACGAATCAGTTCCTGCTGCAAAATATCCACAAACTCCAACAAATTCTCAGGATTGCTATTGCCAATATTATAAACAGTATACGGAGGAACCGGAAGCCCGTCCTCTCCTGTCTTCTTCTCAGGAGCAACCTGTATTACACGTTTCACCCCTTCTACAATATCATCCACGTAGGTAAAATCACGTTTACAATTACCATAGTTAAAAATCTGAATAATATCTCCTGCACGAAGTTTATTTGTAAATCCAAAATATGCCATATCTGGACGTCCTGCCGGTCCATATACAGTAAAGAAACGAAGACCTGTCGACGGTATGTTATACAATTTGCTGTAAGCATGTGCCATCAATTCATTTGATTTCTTCGTTGCAGCATACAAGGATACTGGATTATCTACCTTGTCATCTGTGGAATATGGAATCTTTTTATTTGTCCCGTAAACTGAGGAACTAGATGCATATACTAGATGTTCTACTCCTTCTTGACCATTATCATAAGAATGACGGCAAGCTTCCAGAATATTATAAAATCCAATCAGATTACTCTCTATGTACACGTTAGGGTTTGTAATGGAGTAACGAACTCCTGCCTGCGCAGCCAGATTTACAACAACTGATGGTTTATATTCATTAAAAATCTGATCAATAATTTCCCTATCTGCTATATTTCCTTTTACAAATTTCCATGAAGATTCTGGATACTCATTGGCTATATTCTCAATTTTTTTTAATCGCCACTCTTTTATTGAAACATCATAGTAATCGTTCATATTATCAATGCCAATAATATGCACTGGATGCACCGTTTTCAAAAGTTTCATTATAAGATTTGAACCAATAAAGCCCGCAACTCCAGTTACAAAAATCATCTTGTTTCTTAATGCAATGTTTTTCTCTCTCATTAATCTTACCTCAATTATATATTAAGCTATACTTAGTTAAAGCCTTTTAACAAAATTTTATTTAGTCCAACAAAATAATTTATTCTTAATATCTTTGTAATAAAGCAAAATCGTTATACACAAAAATATACCTGCATATGTAATTAATGCATATATTTGGTTTGAAATAGCTGTGATTATATAAAACATAACCATCATTATTAGAAAATATACAAAATTCTTAATCCATTTTATTCTATAATGCTTCACAAAATAATATTCAACAAGCAGATACCAAAATATCATCGTAATAATTGAAGCTATTGAAATAGATTCTGTTGTTCCAAATAATTTATATGCCAAAAAATTTGCGCTAGCAGATATCACTAACACAACCACACTTTTTACAAAAAATATAACATTAATGCCTAATGTTTTATAATAATTATGCATAACTATTGTAATGGCGGAGCTTATTGCAAGACCAGGGAAAATAATCCTAAATATAGTTAATGCTTTAATATATTTAGTTAGAAACCAGGATACAAACATATTTAACGGAAAATAAATTGAAAGGCACCCAAACATCAAACACAAAATTGCTCCAATCAAACTACTATAATTGTTCTTAAGAGTTCTTTCATCAGTTTTTTTAAGATTTGGATATAATACCATTGATATGGCAGATGTAGCTGTTGTTACCAAAGCCAACATATTATATGCAAAAGCATAAATTGCATACGTTTCTGTATCAAATAATATATTTACAAATTGTCTATCCAATGTCAAAATTAATGAAGAGCACAAATTAGCTAACATTAAAGGAAAACCCAATATAATAAGAGAAAAAATTTCCCTTATATTTTCTCTCTTCATATGAGTTTGCCCAAAAGAAATTTCTCTATATGTAATAACATACCATATAGCCAAAATTATTATTATTATTGAATATAATATTATATAGGCTTTATAGGTTATATCTAAATAAAATACTAATTTTCCCCACCATAATCCTATAATTATGCATGACACAAGAACTGATTGTATTATATTTCTTTGAGATAATTCATTAAATCTACTTGTTGCTTGAGATATTGCTTGATAATAACTAGTTATATTATGAAATACTAAATAAATTGCAAGACAAATAAATATGAATTGTATATCATCATTTAAAATAAATATTGAAATTACCATTATCAAGACAGCAATTATACTTTCTACAAACGAAAACATTTTGGTATAATACCGAAATTTATAACGATCTAACTGACTATAATCTTTTCCACCATATTTTAAATATATACCATCAGAAATACCAAAATGAAACATTCCCACATATGTAGCGTATAACGTGTATGTTTTATAATAGCCATAATCAGTAATACCTATTATTTTAGGTAACAAAAAACCAACTAATACACCTGAAAATAATACAATAATATTACTGGCAGCTACTTTCAATATATCATTTAATACTTTATTTTTTGAGTTGAATGTCATAATTATTTCTCCAATCTATGTTTATATCTATAGAATCTATTCCATACTAATGACACAAAAACACTGTATAATATAAAAAGCCATATCGTAGTACTTCTTATATGCCACATAAAAAATGATAGTATAAGCGCAATATAAAAAATTGTCATTAACAAGGCAGCCAAAATATCAGTATTATCAACTCGAAATCTTCTATATGAAATGCCTAAAATCAGACCAAAGGAAAAAGCAATAAATAAACCAAACCAACTAAAATCTATAAGCAATTCCGTTATATATGTACCAACATTACATTGCATTGGAACATTATAAAAAGGTAAAGTTGTTAAAATAGGAAGATTAAATCCTAATTTATTCATCTGTTTATACCAAAAATAAAAAGTATTCACTCCAAACTTAAAATAAGAATTATCTAAATAAACATCTAAATACGAAATTGGTTCTGATATGTACTGTACTGTTTTATAAATACTATAATTCTTTGTAACAAGACTTTTCATCAACGGAGAAATATTATTAGGAATAACTGTGGCCAATGCTCTTTGCATATTAATTTTATATAAAATTACAACACATAAAATAATAACTACTCCAACAATTCTTTTTCTTTTTTTATTAAACTTATTTGTTTTAACAGCTTTCATATTTTCATTTCTATTATCATTATTCACTAAAAATGGAAGAAGTATCGTTAAAACAGTATACATAACATTATTTCGTCCACCAAAACTCAATGCATTTAATATTGCCAGAACAATCACCAATATAAAGCAGAATTTCATTCCCTCTTTCTTTATTCGTATGCTCATGAGAACAAGAGACACATAAATCATTGGAGCAAAATAGTTAACATAATCCATTTCTCCTGATTCTCTAGCTGCATATATGTCTGCCATATTACTAATTATTCCGGAAAATCCGTATTTCACCAAAATCATCATTATGTTTGGAATTATTGCACAGGCCGCAAAAATAGCAGTTGCATAAATTAGTTTATCTAATTTAGTATAATCAAAATCATTTTCGCTCGAAACTTGAGAATATATATTCTTTTTTCCAAATACAAATTTATATTTACTCCCAAACATAATGCCAAAACAAACAAAACATTCATAAGCAATAATATATAAATAAGTAACTTTTTTCATATCATTATAATAAATAAGATTTAAATCATGAATTGACAAAGCTATCCACCAAATAACAATATACACAGCACATGGATTTATCCATTTACCTATGGTGTTTTTAGCAAGCATTAGCAAAAAAACTGATACTATAACAAATAATAGATACATCACCTAATTACTCCTTGTTCATATTAAATCTCAAATTTTTTGTTTGGCATCAAATTTAAGATAGGAAATAATTGATTTTGTTTGGCATTTTAATCTGAAAATTAATTTTTCTTTACCATTTTTATAGGCATAATTTATAGAAGCATCTTCCAAATGTTCAATACATAAGTCTGGATGAAACATCATTGAATACTTATTCTTTTTTATATAAGAATACAAAATTTCCTCTTCGCAATATAAGAAAGTGATAGGAACAAATGCAAAGTATTCTTTATCAATCCATTTTTTATTAAATATGATACAAGATCCATGTGGAACAAAATCTTTCCAGTTAAATGCAAAATCTTTTTTTATCAGTCTGGTTTCTCTATTATTTATTCTTTTCTGATACCAAGAATAAATATATTTACCAGCAACTGGTATTTGCACACCCAGAATAATCACAATATTTTTTATCATAGAAGTTATATACTCTTTTCTACATGGAATATTTTTCCTTAATGGATTCTGATGATTTCCTATTTTATTTATAATATCTGGGATTATAATATCTGTGCCTCCATTGCAAATTTCACAAATCTTTTTCGCACTAAATGTATTACTTATCATAATATCGCTATTCATCATTACAATGATATCTGCCTTAAGTATACATTTTGCATAATCATAAGAAATATTATTTCCCCTTGCAAATCCTAAATTACTTTCATTAATTATTATGTGAACTTTTTTATTTCTTTCGTATATAGCTTTTAATCTCTCTCCAGTATTATTGTTTGAACCATTATCTACAACAACAATATGGAAATTCTCTGTATCATTATTTTTTAATATATTATCAACACACTCCATTGTAACTTCAAAATTTTTATAATGAAGAATACAATAACATACTAATGCATTCATTTTTTATCTAATATAATTGTTTAAAAAATAACAACTATACATTTCCTTCCTATAATCTTGTTTTATATTTCTCAAAACGCAGAATAAATTTAAAAATAATACAAGCAAAACATTTCAAGCAAATAGTTGCAATAAAAAGTCCCTGTATTAGTGAACATATTAAATAACATCAAAAGTTATATTTTTTACATAACATTCTCTTTGATGAACCACATATAATATTATATAGAATTCTCATAATTTCCAATAATTTTTTGCTTACCGGGATTTCCATCTTCTAAAAACATTTTTATAAGCCTTAGGATTAATACCTATTTTTAAAATGTATTTAAATGCTATAAACATATTTTTATTTCGTATTGCTGCAACTACAATTTCAAAGTAATGTGCTGCCAGAATTTGTTTTTGTTCTGATATACTATACTTTTGCATATGTTTGCGGCATTTATCAAAAAAAGTCCCCTTTACTTCAATCATTTTTTTTACATCCGGATGATTAATTTCTGAATCCGAATGCAAAATGGCTAAGTAATCCTGAATTACTTCCATATTATGATAATATAAAAAATCCAGTAATAATTGAAGATCTTGATGTCTTAACAAATCCTCGTCAAAATATCCCGCTTCGTCCAGCGCTTTCCGTCTCACTAATATTGTTGTTGTAAATACTGAAACTGATCTGTCTAACACTTTTTTGTGCAATTGTTCCCCCGTATATGGTTTACATACGCGAACAATCTCACCTCTATTTTTTATACTGTACAGACAAGACACTCCATCAATTTGCAAATTTTTGTTTAAAAACTCTACTTGTTCTTCAATTTTATTCGGAAGCCACTCATCATCATCATCCAAAAATGCAATAAACTCTCCCTTCGCTTTTTTTATTCCCTCATTTCGTGCAACAGCCCCATTAACATGCTTCTTTTGTAAGATGTACCGTATGCGTGAATCAGAAACTGTTTTTATTTTCTCCTGAGTTGCTAAACTATATTCATCATTTGGATTATTGTCGTCCACCACAAGTACTTCAATATTATGGTATGTTTGAGCAAGTACACTATTAACCGCTCTTAATAACGTATCACTTCTTTTATATGTAGGAATTATACATGATACTAAACCTTTAACCTTAACATTTCTATCCTCTTCTTTATTCTGCATTATCTAAAATACTCCTTATAACTCAACTATATAAATACCTCTATGCCCTTCAAAGACAGAATCAAAACAAATTTTATTTCCTGCATGATTCCATCTTGGATGTAAATCACATCTTGTATCATTGTCATACTTAAAAGGCGCAAATACTTTTGCAACTATATTTATTCCGTTTTTTCTTACATCTCCATCCATAACTCTAATGTACTGAATACGTGCTCGATCTGGATAAGAATCAGTAACTACCAAATTTCTATTAGGAGAAAAACTTGGATGCCCATCTCCTGTTAACTCTTTCCAACAATGATAATATCTTTCTGTTTTATCCCGCATAAGATAATACCCTGTACCACCATGCTTTTTATTTTCAAAAGCAATAATTTCATTATCATTTTTCCAAAAACAATGACTAACCATGTCATCATCAGATAAAACATACATATCTGTTCCATCAACATTACAAGTAATCAATCTCGTATATTTTCTCTCACCATTAAACCAACGGTACAATACCATAAATCTCTCATTATTCGGGCTTAACATAAGATGATTCACCTTATGAACAGATCCTTTTTCCTGCATTTCGTGTCTTGGTTGAAATATAGCAAAATCAGTATATTTTAAAAGTTCTGTTATCTCACCTGTTTCAAGTGAAACCTTCCATATAGCAGTAGTATCTGGAAGTGAAACATCCTTCGTTTTTTCTGGAACATTATAGTAGCCATATCCAGGTCTTAAATTGTATAGCCTACTGAAATCTAATGTTAATGCAAACTTACCATCAGATGATACTGTGTAAACCGGTGCTGGAATCACTTTCTCTGTCATTGTTTTCAAACTCAAAATAACAGATACATATTTTCCATTCCGACAGTCATTGAAAAGTATTCTATCTTTAAAATCTGGACCTAGCCATTGAAGCATACAGGCCTGTTGTACATTCCATGCACTTGTTTCTGCAATTTTTTTTACTCTTTCTGGATCGGATTCACTTTTCTCTGTATCAATCAATAAAATATCTGCTTTTTCTTTTGGACTTACATCTGACCATGTATCATTAGCTTTAAGACAAAGCATATATCTGTCCGTAATATCCCATGGTGATTTATCATAATATCCAAAAAAATATTCGTGTTCGGAATCATTAGGAGATATTCTGGTAATATTTCCCTCTGATTTAATTTTCTTTGAAACGGCATACATTCCTGTCTGATATGCTCTCTTTACTACCCTTTTCACAGCCGGGTATTTATTTAGCTGGTAATTTATTTTCTGTTCTAAACTCATTATAAATCCTCATTTTCTATTCAAAATACGAGTTTTATCTTCTTAATACTTTTTTATAAACAAATTCCTGAAAACGTATTGGTAATAGATAAATAGCCATTTGTGCCCCTGCTACTTCAGCAAAATCAATAAAAGAACAAAATCCTGTTCTAAAGGCTTTCCATCTAATTTCTATTAATAATTTAGTATTTAACCAATTTTTTCTTTTTTTATAAGTACCCTCATCAAAACGAAATCTCAGCAAATATTCTGGCAAATTCTTGCAGACAGCACCATTTGCTAACATTTTAATCCATAAATCTGTATCTTGATTTTTTCTAAGATCTCCATAACAGCCGACAGCTTCAACTTTGCTTTTTCGATACATAACAGTCGGATGATTGAATGGATCTCTCTTTTTACAATATTTATGTATTGATTCATTGTCTAACGGTACATCACGTTTACCAACCTTATTATTTGGTTCACCAACAAATTCAATTACAGGACAACCAATAATATCCAATCGGGAGTCTTTTTCAAACTCAGCTACCTGTTTTTCACATCTTGTCGGTAGTGAAATGTCATCTGAATCCATACGTGCCAAAAGTTCATTTTTACAAACTTTAATTCCCTCATTCAAAGCAAGACCTAGCCCTTTATTTTTAGGAAGCATCACCTGGATAATTAAATTTGGATATTTTTCATCAATCTTATCTATTACAGATTGTAGTTCTTCGGTAACAGGACCATCTTTAACCAATACAATTTCATCTGGCTTTTTTGTTTGCTTAACCATGCTCATTAAAGCTTTTCTAAAATATTCTGGATTGTCTTTTCCATAAACTGTCATCAAAACACTATATTCCATCTCTATTACCTCACAACCGCTACAACAGTTCTTACCATTATTCCTATTTCCCGGATAAAGCTAAATTTCTTAATACTTTCCAGATTATATTTCATCTTTTCTGGAAGAATTTTTTCTATGTAAACTTTATCTACATCATCTGCCTGATTCAACAGTTCTGCCTCATCTTTATAAAGTATGCTCGCCTCTGATGTCACACCTGCTGGCAGAAGCAATGTTGCCATCATTTCCGGAGTATAATGTTTTACATAATGCACACTTTCCGGACGGGTACCTACCAGAGACATATCACCGGCCAGAATATTAAGCAGCTGTGGTATCTCATCAATACGATATTTTCGGATCACAGCACCAATTTTTGTGATTCTATTATCATTTGATACCGTTACTTGCGTTCCGATTTTATCCGCATTTGCTACCATTGTCCGGAATTTAAATATCTTGAATTTCTTCCCATACTGGGTAACTCTCTCCTGACGGTAAAATACTCCACCTTTTGAATCTGTCACAATCAAAATTGAAATGATGAGCAACAAGGGAGAAAGTATTACAAGCATGATAGAGGATGCAATCACATCAAAAATTCTCTTTAATGCCAGGCTTACTTTTTTCTTTTTCAGTCTTTCATAATATGGACGAACAGCTTCTGTTCGCATACTCTTTGGCAGTTTATCCCATTCTCGTAACATAACAATCTCCCATCTCAATCTATTTTTATAAATACTCCCTTACAATTTTACAGTACTGTTCAATCACATATTCCACTTCCTCATCTTTCAGTCTGGTATGAAGCGGCAGTGTAATTTCATTTTCAAATCTCTTGTATGCATTTGGATAATTTTTAATATCAAATCCAAGTTTTTTGTATGCAGTCATCATTGGCAATGGCTTGTAATGTACGTTGCAGGCAATACCTGCTTCTGCCATTTTTACAATGATTTCATGTCTCTGTTCCATAGTGATTCCTGGCACTCTTGTTATGTACAGATGACCAGATGACTGGTGCTTATCAGTATAGTGATCCAGCACTTCAATACCACGTGGCTTAAATGCAGCGTCATATTTACCGATAATTTCTTTTCTTCTGGCAAGTAATCCTTGATAACGTTTCATCTGCGCCAAACCAATTCCTGCAACCACATCTGTCATATTGCATTTGTACCATGGTCCGATAATGTCGTATTCCCATGCACCAAGCTGTGTTTTTGCCAAAGCATCCTTAGACTGCCCATGAAGAGAAAGAAGCTGATACTGATGATACAGCGTCTCATTATCAATACCTTCAATGTCTCTCCATGTAGCAGCACCACCCTCAGCAGTAGTAAAATTCTTTACTGCATGGAAACTGAAATTTGAGAAATCAGCAACACTTCCAATCGGCTTGCCTTTCCATGTTGCTCCAAAAGCATGAGCAGCATCTGCCATAACAATGACTCTGCCTATTGCCTTCTGGATTTTATTTTCCGGATGGAACAGGTGTTTTTTACTCTCTACAATAGAAAAAATTCTGTCATAATCGCATGGTACACCGCCAAGGTCAACTGGAATAATTACTTTTGTTTTCTCAGTAATAGCATCAGCTAGTTTGTCATAATCCATTTCCAGTGAATTTTCCTGTGTATCAATCAGAACCAGTTTAGCTCCTACATGGCATACAATTGATGCACTGGCTGTATAGGTATAAGCACTGGTGATAACTTCATCATCTTTTCCAATACCAAGTAATCTTAATGTCATTTCACCACAGGCAGTCTGAGAGTTCAGACATACAGCACGATTTACACCACATAAACCCGCAACTTCTCTTTCCAATTCTTTTGTTTTCGGACCTGTTGTGATCCATCCGGATCTCAATGCCTCTGCAACCTGTTCTACTTCTGTTTCTGTAATATCTGGCGGTGAAAATGGTATTTTCATAATCAACAATTTCCTTTCTTTAATGTTTATTCAATCAGGTCTTTTAAAAGAATCCTGGTTCCACGCCTGTTGCCTTAATATGCTCTTTTACCCAGTCTGCATTCAGATCATTTTTGATCACTGGATTTTTTCAAAATACAGCACGATTTTATTATCTTTCGTGAAAATAGACGTAATAATCATCTGCTCCCCACTGATATCCTCTGGGATCATGGAAGTGGATGCATATTCCACTTCACCATCATCTGTTTTACAGATAACTGAACCCTTTATTTTTTCTAAAATTCCTTTTGTTTCGTAATGCATACGGCTTTTCCTTTCCAGCTTTTAAATCGCTATCTTCTGCTCTAAATTAACCTGATATGCCTTGTCCTGAATATGTTTTCCATCCAGAACAGCTTCTTTATTAACTTCTTCCGGTTTCCTGAACGTAGGCACAGCCTTTCTCAATGCTTCACGTGCCATGTCATCATCGCCGATATCACAGGCATCCTGCAACAGGGCAAGACGTCTGCTGATTTCTTCTTCACTCAATGCAGTATCTCTTTCAATGAAAATCATGCTGTTTTCAGTCTTATCCAGTTCTTCTGTTTTAACCAGCAGTTCCTCATAAAGTTTTTCTCCTGGTCTTAATCCTGTTTCAATAATCTGCACTCCATGTACGCCAGACAGACGGATCATATTCTCAGCCAGGTCATAAATCTTCACAGGTTTTCCCATATCAAGTACAAACAGCTCACCGTTCTTTGCCATTGCTCCACTCTGCAGTACCAGCTGGGATGCCTCCGGAATTGTCATGAAATAACGGATGATTCTCTTATCAGTAACAGTGACCGGTCCGCCGTTTGCAATCTGTCTTCGGAACAGCGGAATAACAGAACCTGCACTTCCCAGTACGTTTCCAAATCTGGTTGCACTGTACTTCACTTTTCCATGGGTACTTGCACTCTGCACGATCATCTCACACATACGCTTAGTTGCACCCATTACGTTTGTAGGATTTACCGCCTTATCAGTGGAAACCATCATGAAACGTTCTGCCTCATATTTTTCGCACAGTTCCACCAGATTTCTCGTTCCAAATACATTGTTATAGATTGCTTCCACACAGTTATTCTCCATCAGCGGCACATGCTTATGAGCAGCCGCATTGATGATGATCTGCGGATGATGTTTCTCAAACACTTTTTCCAGTGCTTTCTTGTGAGTGATAGAGCAGATCTCAATCTGCAGATTCAAAGCACTGCCATAAGCAATCTTTAATTCCTGCTGGACATCATAAGCACCGTTTTCATAGATATCCAGAATAACTATCTTCTTCGGTGACATCTTTGCCAACTGTCTGCACAGTTCAGAGCCAATAGAACCGCCGCCACCGGTTATCAGAATCACCTTGCCTTTGTAATAGTCGTTGGTACGCTCATCAGTCACAGCCAGAGGCTTCCTGAACAGCAGATCCTCCGCATCAAACTCTCTTAAATGTCTCTTTCCGCCTGCTGCATAAACAGTCGGATAATCATAAACCTTTAACTTATACCCTGCTTTTTTGTAATAATCGTACAGAGCTTTTTTCTTATCTACATCCATGGACGGTATGGCAAAGACAATCTCCTGTACCTCATACTCGCCTAACTTTCTAAATGTTGCTTCATCCTCAGACCATACAGGGATTCCCTGGATCTCACGTCCTACTTTATCCTGGTTCGTATCAATAAAACATCTCGGTATGTAAGCAGCTTCTTCATTATTAAGCAGTTCTTCTGCAAAGCTGACTCCAACACGTCCAGCTCCGATGATTGCAATTTTAATCTTCTGGACTTCCTTATCACTGGCTGCATTCACACCGGAAACAGTGTATAAAACCCATGACAGAAATCGTCCAAATGCTGTTTCCTGATTCCCGCATTTATATGCATAGCGATATGCCATACGAAGTGTCAGTGCACCAAGCAGGTTCAGGCATGCCAGACACAGCATCCTCGCAAAAGTAATCTTTTCTATCGGCAGCAACATTTCTAAACACATATAAACCAGAAAAGCTACCGCATCTGTACACAGTAATCTGATGTAACACTGAATGCCGCCATATCTCCAAATCTGACCATATACATTTCCAATCAGTCTGCTGACAAAAATACATACCAGTGCTAATGCTGCCTGCTGCACCATTCCGTTATATGTGAGCTTGTCATTACCTCCATAGAGCCCCAGAAGCAACACTGCCGCCAGAGCAAAAACAAGCAGATCATATAAAACCAATGTCCAGCGAATATTTCTTTTTTTACGTTTCTTATCCTTCATCTGTACCTCTTTTCTCACCAGATTTCCTTCCTGTTATCCGGCACTTTTAATAAATATTTTTCTTTTCTTCTGTGAACATGTTTTACTGGGTGAAGGACACAGCCAGACGCACCCCGGACCTCCGAAGTACCCTCTTATAACCGTCAGTTTTTATTTTTCCTGTCATATCTTGCACTCCCTCCCCCCCCAACAAATTGGAGCGTCTAATACGGCAGACAGTCTTTCTAAATCACCGCACAAACCAGTGCTAAAAGACTCTTATTCAAACCTCCTTATCATGATTTCTCCAAACTGAAAGAACCATCATAACGAACCTTGAACCTGCCATAACACATTTGACCATCTATTTTTTGGTCATTACACAACAAACAGGATTCCTACAGCCTAAACCACCTCAAATCCTTTGCATCTACAAGTATTCTGAGCTGTTTGTTCTAAACTGTCGCAATCCTCATCTCACCGGAATACCACCCGAAACAGGTATGATTATCAAGAAAATTCATTGGACTAACCTCGCGAAACCCTATGTTTTCAAGGCCTTTACGGGTTTGTCCTATTATATCGTACCCATCAAGACTATGTGCTCTGATAAATTTTCCAACCTTTGTGATATACTGCTCTGGATTCTCCAACATATGGGTAGGCTTATCATGAGGAGTACTCATCTTCATGGAACGGAACTTGTGGAGCTTGAAATATTTCTTATTCTCACCCACACGCTTCTGTGTAAACAAAACAGGACCTGGATCATCAATCTTAATAGCCACAGCGATACCTAATAATACCGGGCTTAATACTACAAGTCCGCCAAAACTCAGGACGATATCAATTCCTCTTTTTACATACTTCTCATAAAAACCGGCTTTGTGATTGCATTCACCTATAGATTCAAGATGACCTTTCATGCCATCAGCGTTTTCTTTATCATTTTCGTCTTGAACGAAGATTACCTTCTTACCCTCCATTGGGTTCTTCTGCTCTGGCTCATTCTCGTACTGGCTATTACCTTTTTTTACCTTAGCCACAATAGCTGTGGTCACAAAAGCAGTACCAACTGTCGCTGTAATAATTCCAACAACTTTTCTCCAACTCATAATTCTTAAACTCCCCCTAAAAGAAATTCTTCTTAACTATTTCTTTTTCATCTAAATCTATTTAAATGCCGTAACAGTGATCAGATAAAGAACGCCAGTGATCACGGTTCCCATGATTACGCGCATCAGTTCCGCATAGCTTGCAAATCTCCAGATGCTTTTGTACAGGCGCAGGAACCAGAATATAACTACACAGAAAACTGCATATACCCATATTGTGTGAAAGTATGTCTGCAGATAATCTTTCTGGATATTTTCATATTTACAGTCAAACCGTATCCATAAAGCTGCAAAATAAGATACCAGAATCGCCGTAAAATCATATACCATCAAGATCAGAGAGATCACTTCCCAATGTTCAAGTCTTTTTTTGTTGTTTGTAACTTTTTCACTCATTCTTCTTTCGCCGCATTCCTTCGTTTTTTTATTTTGTCTTATCTGATAATGTGTGTATTAAGCATGTGTGATGTATGTTTCTTATATTTGTATGTACAGTTTTAGTGTATGACAAATAAGCCACAACTTTTTTCACATGTCCCAGCTCTTGGTTCCCTTATGAACTTCATCATATTTTTCTCCTTCATTTTTCTCTTCCTTTTGTTTTTAGTATTTATATAAAAATAATCCCCTCAGTTGACCTTATTAGGTCTTTATCTCTTTTTAGTACATTTCTGAAATTATGTAATTCATTTATGTTATTCAAAAATGTTTTTAAGAAGTTATTTTGTGTATCAGTCAAATTATCGAATGCCTGACTGATACACATTTTTAATTTTTAGAAATAATCTCCAAACCTGCTGATATTTCTTGTCTGCTCTCTCCCAGTGAGATTTCAAGTTTCGCCAGACGTTTGTGTCTGTCTATTTTGCAGATCAGCTTTTCTTTTCCCTGTAAAGGTCCCTGAGTCACATGGGTTACACCGTCTTTGATATAGCCTGTTGACATGGAGATTCTTTTGATATCAGGCTGCATCAAATTTTTTAAAAATAGTTCCTGTTCTGGTAGTAATAATGTTATGCCGGATATAATGTCCCGCTTCATAGGGGATGACCATTTTTGTCTATCCAGTGTTCCTTGTAGATCTGTTTCATCCTTACATTCAATAAAGAAACTGTCTGGGAACACAGGCCGCTGTTCTATATGCCAGGAACCCTGATATTTTTTCATGTAGTCATATGTAGGTATGAAAATTTTTTTTGTTCTTCTTTTGATAATTTGGTATCGTAAAATTCTTTAAATTCTGCGATTATATTCTTTGTAGGCTCATACATAAACCACATGGCGGAATCCACCTCATTTCGGCATTTTTCGTAGAGTATCCTACTCCACGAATTACATTTCTATCTAATTCTATAAATTCAACTATGAGTAATTTTACATACTGCGGCATATTTTGTCAATATTTCTGAGCAAATCGGGGCAATTCTATCTTTTTTGACAAAATATTTGTATAGCATCAATATTTTTTATGAATTATTTAGAGGAATGATATTGGAAAATTCGCCATTCTGGGCTACACACTAATCAATACACCGTAATAATTATAGTCGTACATATTACTGAAAGGAGAACTTTTATTATGTCAAAAAAAGGAGAGAATATTTACAAAAGAAAAGACGGGCGTTGGGAAGGAAGATACATTAAAGCACGATCAGAAAGTGGCAAAGCAGTTTATGGCTCTGTTTACGCTTCTTCCTATCAAGAGGCAAAAAAGAAACGTAATCAGGCTATTGCGAGTATAGAATTCATAATGGTGGAACACAGAAAACCATGATACTTGTTACTTCTCCTAAAAGCAAATGTTCTATCCGCACTATTCCTATCACAGACAGTTTACTACAGCTGATTCAAAAGGAATTTCCTGATCGTCAGGGATATGTTCTGGCAGCTATGGATGAGGAATATGTAGAGCCACGAACAATGCAAAATTATTTCCGTTATGTACAGAACCAATGCGGATTGACTCCAGTGAATTTTCATGCACTCCGCCATACCTTTGCTACTAGATGTATAGAGTTGGGATTCGATGTCAAAAGTCTCAGTGAAATTCTTGGTCATGCCAGTGTAAATATTACAATGAACCGATATGTCCACCCTTCTATGGAATTAAAGCAACAGAATATGCAAAAACTTTCCGGCTTATTAGCCGTCATGTAAAAGCCGTCAAAAGCCTCGAAACTCCCATAAACAAAGGATTTCCGGGGCTTTTTTCTTAGAATAGGATACTCTACGAATTTAAAGAACGTATTGGTCTTATCTTCAGTAAAAAAGAGAGGGAATCTATTACTACTGTTCCCTGTTTAAGTTTTTTTATTCTTATTTGTACAAATATATAAGAACTAATTGTTCTTATATATTATAGCATATCCCTTTTCAGAACTCAAGGTTCTCATTGCAAGCAAAAAAAACAGCCGCCATTTCTGGCGGCTGCATTTTTTTGAGTTATTGAATTAATTATTCAGCGTCTGCGATTACTGTGAAGAAAGCGCCGTCATCTAATGCAACGTCAAGAGTTTTGTTCTCTTTGTCAACGCTGATCGGATCTACGATCTGCCATTTCTTTGCATCTTCTTTGCTGTAGGTAAGAAGCTGAATGTTTTCCATAGCGTCTGTGATGCTTGGAACAGCGATTTCTACTTCATATTTGCCATCAGCATTTTTCTCTGCTTTGTCAGCGTCAAGTACTTTGAATTCATCGAATCCTGTAACGAATTCTTTTCCTTCAAGTTTCTCAACAACTTCTTCAAGAGCAGCTTTCACTTCTTCGTCTGTTGTTTCGTCAGCAAGAGTTTTCAGAACATCTTTGAATTCTGCTACTTCCATCTTACCTTCGTTAACTTCTTTGAAAGCGTCAGCTACTACAGGCAGTTCAGCCTTCAGATCAGCAAAGCCTTCTGTGTCTTCGATCTTCTGAACAACTTCATAGATTGCAGACTGTTCAGCGGATACTGTAATTGCGCTTGTGCGGCTTCCTGCTGCACTGACACCTACAGTAGCACATCCTACTCCAAGGGCAGTTGCTAAAGCAAGTGTCATGAATTTCTTTGCAATTTTCATAATGCACCTCTCCTTTTGGATTATTTTTATATAGATAACCGTACAGAATGTCTGTACGGACTATCTCTGAGTGATATAACAGTACTATCAGTTAGATTTTCTCATAAAACATGGAAATTATCAAGTCTGACAATGCATCTTCATCTACATGATACTCGTCAAAGTTCTCACCCTGTGTTCCCTCACCCGGTACTGTCTCTGTATCAGTGATTCCGTTTCTGGATGCTGCCAGCAGTTTGGCAAATACATCATTTCCCATGTTTGTAACTGTGTAACTCTTAATACTGTCGTAGAGGTCTGCCACAAAACCGGCATCCTCACTTGCCTTCTCCTGGGCTTTCTGAACCAGTGCCTGGAGATAGGTTTTCTGTCTCTCCTGACGAACCAGAGCACTCTGGGTCTTGTCAGTGTCTCGATATCGTACAAACTCTTCTGCGTTCTCGCCTGTAATGTTTACAACAGCGCCTTCTTTAAATTCTGGATCTGTTTCCTCAAGGCTGCTATCAGGCACTGTGATCTGTACTCCTCCTACGAAGTCCGTGATCACTGAAATACCGTCCATGTTCATGGAACAGTACCCTTGAATCGGAAGTCCCTCCAGCAGATTGGATACTGCTGTTTTCATCAGTTCACAACTCTTCTGTTGTCCATCGCCAAATGCATACTGGATATTAAGATGATCTGTTGTCTCTCCCAGACTCTTGCCTGATGGATTGAACACCTCTATCCTCGCCATAGTGTCTCGTGGAATGAACAGAACTTTTAACTGTTCTGTTGCTCTGTCCATAGACACCAGAAATATTGCATCTGCCTGGCCAGCATCCTGCTGTGTCTGGTAGGTATCTACCGAATCTCTTGTATCAATTCCTAGAAATAAGTAGTTGCTGAGATGGTCGTTGTATTTATATGACTCACCATTGTATTCTACAGTACCGCTGTCCTGCTGACTTGTCTGTGCTGTCTGTATCTGACTGCTGCTCTTCTGGCTCTTTGCGGCATTCTCTTTTGTCTGCATCAGCAGATAATACCCACCGCCCAGAACTGTAAGAGCTATGATCAGTACAATGATCAGGATCATAGTTATCTTCCGTTGTCTCGCAGCTTCTCTTGCTGTTTTTTTCATTTTCATTCCTTCAATCGTTGCAATTGTATGCCTTATCAGTCTTTTGTGATATAGCCAAGCTCCTGTAGTTTATTAAATACTGCCTCTCCCATCGCCTGCTGTGCTTCATAAGTCGCAGATGGCTGAGCTGTTACACTTGCAAGACTGATGTAATGTTCACCCCACTTCTGGCTGAGCACCTGATCCAGTGCATCAGCAGTTACGCTTCCATCCAGCGGGATGGTTCCTACTACGATAAAATCATCTTTATACTGGAAAGTATTTAAGATCTGTTCCTGCTGCTCTGCAAGTTCTGCAGGATCATGGTTCCATCCACCGTAGTATCCCATAAAGATAACCGGAATGCAGTCCATGTCATTTCTGGTTGTCTCTTCTTCTGTAAGGTCACGGATTCCTGTTTCTGTTACATTCATCTGTGCACCGTTTGCCGCCTGCTGATGTTTCGTGATATAACCCTGAAGAGTTTCATCGCTTACTCCTGCCATCTTCATCATGGAAAGAGTTCCACCTGCCTGAAGTGTCTTATTCACAACTGTCAGGTTGTATCCGTTATCTGTCAGAAGTTTCTGAAGTACTGCCATATAAGAATAGGTATTGGATGCATCTCCATTAATCAGATCATCTCCCCAGCATACAACGCCTGAGATTGTTCTTGCAGTTTCTTCATCAGCATTCTCTTCTGCATTCTCTGTATCATCAGCCTCTGCTGCGTCTTCTTTCTGATTGTTCTTCTTGCTTTTCTTGTCTGTATTATCTGTTTCTGAAGATTCTTCCTCATCTTTTGATGCTTTCTCAAGTTCTGCAGCATGTTCTTTCACTGCATCATAATCTTCGATTCCTATGTGCTGATCACCGGCAAGCTCGGTCAGTCTCTGTGATTCTTCCTGTTCGGTTTTATAATTCATTGCAAGGAGAAATCCAAGCAGTCCCACCAGCAGAATACAGATAAATCCCAATAAGATATTTGTCTTTTTTCCTTTTTTCTTTCTATTTCTGCTCACTTTTCCCGATCTTCCTTTACTATTTGATTATGGTTTGCATCACCTTTGGCGATAGATTCTCATTATTTCTGGGACTCATCGCTTCTGCGATAGTATTCACCATAATGCTTGTAGTAAGAAGAATAATATTTGTCGTCTGTGGTGTCTATCTTGTTCATAACAGCGCCCAGAACACGGCATCCGCTTCTCTCCAGCTGTGCAAAAGCTTTCTGTGCATCTCTGTATCTTACGTTTCCAGGCTGGATAAGGAAAATCGCTCCATCACAGCAGCCACCGATTACGGCAGCGTCAATTACAGTTCCGATAGGCGGAGTGTCAATCAGTATGTAGTTATAATATTCTCTGACCTCTTTCAGGAAAACCTTGAAAATGTTCTCACTGAGAAGTCCGGACGGGTTTGGTGCTGCAGGTCCGCCGAAAATGATATCCATATTCGGGAAGTTTGTTTCGTAGATAATCTCCTGCAGTCCTACCTGACCACTAAGAAGCTGGGAGAGTCCTTTGACTTCCTCTTCTACTCCCAGACGGCCTGCATAGGCTGTTTTTCTGATATCAGCATCCAGAAGAAGGACTTTCTTACCGATGCTTCCAAGCTCCTGTGCCAGGCTGAGAACAACATCACTCTTACCTTCATTTGGATAACAGCTTGTAACCAGAATTGTCTTAATACTCTGACCGGACAACTGGATATTTGTACGAAGAGTCTTGATCGCCTCGCCGTAGAAATAGTCCGGTTTTCTTTTATCTGTTAAATTGAGTTTCTTCATTGATCAGATTCCTCCATTAATTTAGCGGTGTTTCTTGCTCTTCTTATTGCTCTTCGGTTTCTTGTTCTTCATATTTACATAGTCTTTTCTGTCAGGAACCTTGGCAAGAACAGTAACTCCCAGATATTTCTCAATATCCTCTTCTGTCTTAATGGTATCATCCATTACTGCATATACAACTACGATAGCTGCGCATGCAAGGAATCCAAGTAAGAATCCGATTGCTGTATTCTTCGGTACACTTGGTGATGTTCTCTCTGTAGCAACCTTACCAACTTCGATGATCTTAGGCGGGATAACTTCCATCTTATCCCCAATATAAGAAGAAGAAACAGTTGCAATCTCATCAACAATCTTCTTCGCCATTGTAGAATCTGCATTATCGACTGTGATTTCAAGAATACGGGTATCTGTAGGATTATTGATCGTTACATCCTTCTTCAGATCCTCTGCTGTCATATCCAGATTCAGATTTGTGATGACCTGTTCCAGTACCGGAGTACTTGTGATCAGTACTGTGTAGTCACTGGTCAGACTTGCACCTAACTGCAGGTCTGCCAGAGACGTAAGTGTTGTCTCTTTTGAGAGCACCAGCATACTGGATGTGGAACTGTAAATCGGCGTCATCAGAAACTGTGTAGTTGTAGCTCCGATACATCCTCCTATAAGGGCAACCATCAATACCAGCAGAATTCTCTTCTTAAGTGCACGGAATATCTCCAGTAAATCAATTTCGACTTCATCATCGTTGACATCAAGTGTCTGCACTCTGCTACTCTCAACCTTGCTGTTCAAATTGTCTAACATTTGATATTTTCCTTTTCCCTTTTCTCATTGTATATTTTGACATAAACCGACTTTATTGTATCTTAGTAGAACGCAAAAGTCAATCCACATGGGGTTTATTCTTTAAAATTTCCTCTGGATTATGGATAAAAAGTTCATCTGCATAGTCCTGGCCCAGCTTTTTGGCGGTCATTTTGTATGCTTCGCCGATTCTGGTGATGCGTTGTGTGCTGTTGTGGCAGTCCGATCCTACGAAATGGATCAGACCGTATTTCATTGCCTTGTTGCAATAGCGGCGTGTGAAAAAGCCGTCTTTTCCAATAATGCTGTCTGCATTGATCTGCATATATGCCCCCATATTGACCAGGTCTTCTACGAAATCCAGATTTATCCGTGTTGCTTCGTATCGTTCGATATGTGCAACAATTGGTTTATAGCCTCCGGATAGTAAAGCGCTGATTCGTTCATGTATGTAATTTTCTTCAGAATTATGGGAAAACTCTGTCAGTACGTAACGAGAATCTGCCATTGTCATTACTTTCTTCTCTCTGAGCATTGGCAGCATTTCCATAGTAGAATGGAATTCACATCCAAGGTATACATGGAGATCCGGGCTGATCTCTGCTGCTGCTTTCTCTACCAGTTTGAACTGCTCTTTTACTTTTTCCACAGGTGTCTCAAACATGCGGAAACGAAAATGTGGGGTTGCTATAATGTTTCTTACTCCCTGCTTATACTCCATCCGGAGCAGTTTTCTGGTTTCTTCTATGTCTGTTGCTCCGTCGTCCACTCCGGGTACTATGTGACAATGTATGTCGAAAATTCCCTTTTCGGACATTTATACATTCCTTCTTTCTTAGTTTTTTACTATCTATTTCTGATGGTGCCATATTCCCCCCACTTAAATCTTACAGATTTTGAAGTGGGGGTTCCTGCTCGATTGCCCTTCAGGGCAACGCTAAAACAGGCATCCGTTTGCGGATTTTTTTTGCGGTTACGCACATTTTTTATATATTCTTTTTCTTTCAGGATAGCTTCTCTACGCTTCATATTAAACATAGGTTACTGACGTGTAATACTCTCAGATATAAAAGCTTTTCTTAAGCGTATGGTATTATACAGGATTTCATGCAAAAGAGCAATGAAAACTCTGCACAAAATGCAAAAAAGCAGAGAATCCGACTGTATCCGGGCAAATTCTCTGCTCTGTGACTTCTTATTCTGATTATTATTTCATATAGTTTAAAGCTTAGATACTCCTTCTACATTACATAGCAGTCATAACGGATTGCTTTTCCCTTTAAAATATAAGAAGGTTCTCTGTCTGCCAGATGTACGCTCTTCAATGGGCGTTTTACAATAATCTTAGAAGGATTTGCTTTAATTGCCGCATCAAAAAGATCTTTTTCTTCGGAGCATGGTGGTTCCAGTTTCTGGATCAGCTGCAGTTTCTTGTTGATCAGACCGGATTTCTGTCTTTCCGGGAACATGGGGTCCAGATAGATGACATCTACCGGATCCATGAGTTTCGCCAGACATTCTACGCTGTCACCTTCTACCAGTTTCATTCTGGCAGCAATGTCTTTTAATATCGGATGTTTCTTTGCACGGCGGAGAGCATCTTTGAGAAGAGCCGCGATCACAGGGTTCTGTTCGTACAGGGTAACTTCGTAGCCGTATGCTGCAAGGAGGAAACCGTCCTCTCCCATGCCTGCAGTGGCATCGATGGCTTTCAGGTTCTCTCCTTCTGCTTTGGCGGCGCGGGCCAGCATCTCATGGGAAAGTCTTCCGTTGGTGACTCTGTGAAGCATGTTTTCGAAATCTCCCTGGTACGTCAGCCCATAGCCGGTAAGGGAAACGCCTTTGGAATCAAACATTACCGTCAGATGATCTCCGGGGTTGTCTGTGATTGGTACGTTATTTTTTCTGGCAAAAGATTCTGCCATTTCTCTTTGTCCGCCTTTGCCAAGGCAGACGACTACTTTATCATTCATTGTCTTTCAGCGCTTTCTCAATTTCGTCAATTACGATCTTTAATGCTTTAATTCGGGCATATTTCTTATCAACAGATTCCAGTACATGCCATGGAGCAAAAGATGTATTGGTTTTTTGAAGCATCTCATCTACTGCAACTTCGTAAGCATCCCATTTCTCACGGTTTCGCCAATCTTCATCCGTGATCTTCCACTGTTTTTCAGGATTGTTCTGACGCTCCTGGAAGCGTTCCAGCTGAGTGTCTTTGTCGATCTGTACCCAGAATTTAATGATAACTGCGCCCCAGTCCTTGAGTTCTTTTTCAAACTCGTTCATCTCGTTGTAGGCACGTTTCCAGTCGTTCTCGCTGCAGAAGCCTTCCAGACGCTCTACCATAACTCTGCCGTACCAGGTTCTGTCAAAAATAGCGATGTGACCATCTTTTGGAAGTCTTGTCCAGAAACGCCATAAATAGTGTCTGGCTTTCTCGTGTGGTTCTGGGCTTGCGATTGGATTTACTTCATAGCCACGCGGGTCAAGGGCTTCTGTGATTCTCTTGATGTTGCCGCCTTTTCCGGCTGCGTCCCATCCTTCATAGGTAATGATAACAGGGATACGTTTTCTGTATAATTTGTTGTGGAGCTCTCCCAGTTTGCTCTGGAGATGTTTCAGCTCTGCTTTGTATTCTTCGTCATCCAGTGTCTTGTCCTTGAGATCTATATCAGCAAGACGTGGAATCTGCTCCAGTGGGAATACATTCTGAAGAATCGGGACTGAATGTGCCTGATTCTGCATGGCTACTTCGATGTTGCTTACCATAGTTTCAAGTATTTGAAGTTCTGCCCATTTTCGGTCGGATGCATCTATGATGTACCATGGCGCTGTGGATGCGTTGGTGTCGGACATATACTGCGAGAAAATCTTTGCACATTTTTTGTAATGGTCATTCTGCCATTTATCAAAGTTTGATACTCGCCATTTTGTATCCTTATGAGACAGAAGTGCTTTCTGACGCTCTTTCTGGTCTTCTTTGTCAATCTGCATGAAGAATTTCAGAACCAGATAGCCGTTGTCTGTGAGCTGACGCTCGAAGCGGCGGATACTGTCGATTCTCTGTGTGTATGTTTCTCCCTCAATTTTGCCTTCCAGACATTCTCTGCATGTCTGCTCCATCCAGCCGGAATCCAGAAATGTGAATTTTCCTGCTTCCGGGATCTGTTTGAAATAGCGGTATAGGAATGGATATCTCAGGTCTTCTGCTGTTGGTGTGGACATTGTGGCTACTTTGAAGAAACGTGGGTCTATGTTCTTGATTACTTTTCCAATAGTACTTCCCTTGCCAGAAGCGCCCCAGCCCTCGAAAAGTACAATGACTGGTATCTTGTGTTCTTTGATCTTCATCTGGAAATCATAGAGCTGATTTCTGGCAGTCTGCAGGCGTTCTTTGATTTCCTCCTTTTCCGGCATATGCGCCGGGGTCCAGTTTTTGAGCATGGTAGTGTCCCCCTTATTTTGGCTTCTGGATAAATGTTGGTTATTTTGCAAAATGGGTGTTAGTTTTTGTTACGGGCTGCATAAAAATAGTTCCATGTTACCATTTGTCTTTCTGAGTTAATGATAACATGGAACCGAAATAGAGTAAAGGCAAAAGCAGCTACATATATCGTTTTATAGCTTTCACTTTTCCATTCTCGACTTCAATATGTAAATTTCCCCCACCCTTTAAAAGTTTCTCTTTCTTCATTGGGAAACATCCTACATCATCATATTGTAAATACTTTGTTTTCGAAGTTATTGCAAATGTCTTTTTCCCATATTTTACATAATGATATTTATCACGTACTATTTTCTCTTTTTTGCTCTTTAAAAATGAGCCATAAAAAGTGATGCTCTTCGAATTAATTATTATCTTTGTTGTTCTGGGAAAATAACCTTTTTGGGATCCCTTGGTCTTATTATAATTAGTCTCATAATAAATAATACCTTGATTCTTTTTCTGTGCTGCATTTACTGGTATTACGCTCTCACACAGAATTACACATAAAAGCACGATAACTGCAATTAATGTCTTATTGAAAATATTGTTTCTTTTTATTATTGTTCCTTCTCTCTGCATTTGTCTTCCTCCGTTTCGTAGTGTGTTGTGTTTCTTGTTGGTATTATCATAACATACTTCCAATGCTCGGAACCCTTTCTTGATGAAATGCATTACTTTCCTGATAGATAACCTATTTATTTTTCTGTTCTCTACAAACTTTACATTTTGCCATATGTCTCTCCTTTCTATTGGCAGCTCTTTTTAATTTAAAAAGTTTTTATGCTTCTCTGCCTGACCGCTTATTGCTTTTTACAAATAAAGTAGTAGACTTCCTTAATTTCATTGAAATAATGATAGCATGAAAACATGTCAGCGTAAAGCTGATTTCGTCCATATAGGACTACATTTAGACTACATTTAAGTATGATTTTTTCGTTGCAATCCTACACATTTTCCTGTATAATATTAAGAAACAATTGTAACAGACAGAAGAAACGTACAAGGGCGTACAACACACATCATCGTGGTTGTATGCCTTTATTTTATATGCCAGAAGTTTGTGGACTCGGAAGCATCTGTTGCATTTTTATAAAATAAGGTATATCAAAGGAGGGCGTCTATGATCAATACTATCGCAAATTTCATTAACAGGCTGGATAGCCTGGTGTGGGGCTGGTGGATGATTCTTCTGCTGCTTGGGACACACATTTTCATGACAATCCGTACAGGTGTGATCCAGAGAAAAATCGGCACTGCTATCCGTTTATCTGTTACCAAGGATACAGAAGCTGAAGGTGAAGTCAGTCAGTTCGGTGCACTTACCACTGCACTTGCTTCTACTATTGGAACCGGAAATATCATTGGTGTGGGAACTGCTATTGCGCTTGGCGGCCCGGGGGCTGTTCTCTGGTGCTGGCTGACTGGTGTTTTTGGCATTGCAACCAAATATAGTGAGTCTCTGATCGCAGTTAAGTATCGTGTCAAAACAAAAGATGGCCGTATGCAGGGCGGCGCTATGTATGCGCTGGAACGTGGATTACATATGAAATGGCTGGCACTGCTCTTCGCCTTCTTCGGTGGATTTGCCTCCTTTGGAATCGGATGTGCTACTCAGGTTAATGCGATCGCTACGGTATGTAACGAGAACCTGAATATTTCGCCTGCATTTATCGGAATTGCAGTTGCCGCTTTGACTGCACTTGTTATCTTTGGCGGTATCAAATCAATCGCTACTGTATGCGAAAAGCTGGTTCCTTTTATGGCATTCTTTTATGTGCTTGGATGTCTGGTTATTCTGGGAATTAATTATGATTTTATTATTCCTGCTGTCAAAACGATCTGCAGTATGGCATTTACACCTGGCGCTGCTGCCGGTGGTCTGGTAGGACGCGGTATTATGATGGCTATGCAGTATGGAATTGCCAGAGGACTTTTTTCCAATGAATCTGGTATGGGCTCTGCTCCAATTGCCGCAGCTGCTGCCCAGACAAGAAATCCAGTTCGCCAGGCTCTTGTTTCCAGTACCGGAACTTTCTGGGATACGGTTGTTGTATGTCTTATGACAGGGCTTGTTCTGGTTACCAGTATTATGAAAAATCCTTCTATTGATATGGGAAATATCACTGATGGCGGTGTACTTACTACTCTGGCTTTTCAGCAGATCCCGATTCTTGGGCCTGTGATCCTGGTAGTCGGAATTATTTCTTTCGCATATTCTACAGTTCTTGGATGGGCATATTATGGTGAACGATGTGTAGAATATTTCGCAGGTAAAAAAGGGTTAATTCCTTATCGTGTTCTTTACATTGCTGTTGCCGCTATCGCACCGATTATTTCACTGAATCTGGTATGGACTGTTGCAGATATCCTTAACGCTCTGATGGCAATCCCGAACCTTGTTGCGGTTCTTTTGCTTTCTAATGTGATCGTTAAGGAGACGCGGAAGTATATTGATCATCTGGATGCGAAGGATGAGACACCGATTGAAGTTATTGATAAATGATGAGATTTTAGAAAGAGCCCGGAAACCAAACGTGAAGTTTCCGGGCTCTTTCTAAAACAATTGTTTTAAATAATCATAATCCTTTTCTGTACATTTCACTAATAATTACCTGTGCATGTTCTGATTCTTTATAATTATCTGGACACTTTATTCTTCACAGCAGACCATCCACTATACACTTTCTTTCCCAGCGTATTATAAGAATATGCCCGTATTCTGTAATAGTATTTCGTTCCTTTTCTTAATCCTGTGTTAGTGTATCTTACAGTATTTCCGGATTTGATGGTTGCTACTTTTCTATAAGAACCTGTAGTACCGACTCTACGGTAGATTTCATAGCCTTTTGCATTCTGGGATTTCTTCCAGGAGATTGTCAACCTCTTTGCAACTTTATTGGATATTCCACTGATAACCGGTTTAGAAGGCTTCACGGTATTGTTGTCAACATCATAAGCTTTATCTGTCATCTGCAGAACAGAATTTGCACCGGTTCCGTAGGTGTCTCGGGTATCCTTATCATATTTGAAATATATATTGCCGCTTTCGGTTTCGTAAGTATAACCTTTTGAAACACTGCCATAAGATGGAGTATTAAGGAAAAGATCTCCGTCCTCTCCTACTGTACCTTTATCACTGTTTGTGATGTCTGCCATGTAGTATCTGCCATCCTGCTCTACAATATTCCACATATGAGGTCCGGCACCGGTTCCGCCGTCCATGTCTCCGGTTACTGTATAACAGGTAATATCACTGAGGTCACACAGATACTGGAATGCTTTTGAATAGCCCTCGCAGACTACCTGTGTGGAATCATCTCCGTCAAACACCCAGATCAACTGCCACGGATCACCATAGCCGTCTGCGTAAGAATCCGACATTGCTTCATCATTATAGTCTGTCAGATAGCAGATCATTTCCTTATAAGCAACCAGTTTTTCTGTCACAGACGAATTCTTGAATTCATTTACAATCTGTTTTGCATTTGCCGCCGATGCCTTTGCTATATTTACCATGCTGGCATCTACCCGATATTGATCGGACGCATAGCCATTGCATACCGGCATGGATACCTCCAGATCTGTAATCCTGACAATACGTTTACCGCCACTTACTGATACAGAATAATTGTAGCTCCACTCCGTGTTGGCCGTTTTCTCATACCAGTATAATTCATAAGGACAATCTGTCCGGAGACAGCTAAGAACTTTGTCTGTATCCAGATTGTCAAAAGTCTGTGATACTTCCTTTTCTAACCGTGCTCCCGAAGCAGAAGTCTGCCAGCGGAGCCCCAGATCTGAAGTGATCTTGAACTTTGTGCTTCCACCTTTTGCTGCTATATTGGTTACTTTTGTTTTCATCTCTTCATAAAGAGCCTGCTGTGCACCGGAAAGAACACTCTCGCCAATAGAAGTGGCAGGGGCTGTAGCTGCATCTTTCTCGTAGAAGAACTGATTTGCATACTCCCCAAACAGTTCATCATTGTTTGATGAAGTATCAGTATTCAGACTGATTTTCTCTGTTACATGCACAGAACCATCCGGGAGTTCTTGTATTGTTCTTTCTGTAACTGTGAAATCATTTCCTGCTGCGGTATCATCAGTAATGCTGCTATCTGTAACATTGCTGTCCGTGATATCATCATCTGCACTATTGAATTCAGCAATGTCACCACCTGAAATCGCTTTATTCTCTCCGCCATCTGTAAAAACTGTAGCGTTGAAATCTGCATCCACATTTGACTTTCCCTGATTTTTTGCTGAAGATGTTTCTTGTTCTGTGCCATTCTCAGCAGATGGAATCTGATCCGTGTTAGAAAATGTCTCTACTCCCATCCCATCTGTAAACTCGTCTGCTGCCAGTACCGGTGCTGTCAAAGTTCCTGCTGCCAGCACGAGACTTAAACTCAAACTGATAAAACTTTTTCTTCTGTACATACTTCCTCGCTCCTTATCCTTTGTTTTTACTCAATATTTCGTTCACTTGATATCTACAAATTACCTCACCGCGAAGCAGCTCCCGCATTTTCGTTCCACTGCAATGGGTGCTAAACGTGTGACGCTGCAAGCCCTGATATCTCTCTATTAATAAAATACAAGATTTCAGGAAATGCTGCAAGTGATATGGGACAAAACGACATATTTCGGGATAGTTGGCCAGGATTACTGCATACTTGGCGTGGACTGTGGTGTCTGCATCTTCGGAAGTTTTACCGTAGCTGTCGTATTGCTGCCTGAGGAATGGCTGGATCCGCCTGAGGAATGACTTCCGGAGGAATGCGAATTATGATTGCTGTGAGAGCCATGACTGCTGTGGCTGCTTGAGGAATGAGATGCATGGCTTCCGTGAGTGCTTGATCTATGGGAACTATGGCTGCTATGAGAGCTGTGCGATCTGTGAGAACTATGAGATCTGTGTGCAGCATAGACATCACTATCTGCAAGCATAACTCCGAGGATCACCATCATAGAACCAATCATGGCAACTTTAGATCTGGAAATGTTTCCCTCTTCCTCCTGCATAAAATCCTCGATTCCTTTTTTTATCTGCGGAAAAATATCTTTCTTATCCATTCTCATACCTTCTTTCTGCTATACACCTTTGTGAGCCTTCCATTAGTGACCTGAATTGAATATACATTATTTTTAATTTTCAACGTTGCCTTACTGTTGAGTTTCCCGTTTTTCCATGTACCTTTTATATAATTTTTACTTTTCCAGGTATACGTACCGGTGCCGTTCATTTTGTCATTTTTCCAATGACCCGTGAATTTGTCCCCGTTTTTAAACCAATAAGTGCCGCTTCCGTTTCTTTTATCTTTTGAAAAATATCCTGTGAATTTGTCTTTATTTTTATATTTAACAGTTGCTTTTCCTTTCAGATAATTATTATCCCACGTTCCTGTGATAACAGTTCCATCTGCACAATAATAGGTTCCTTTTCCCTGCTTGGAAAGGAATATATCTGGCTCCTCTTCATCCGGATCACTTGATTCGCTATCATCTACATTTCCAATATAGCTATCTCCCGTATCATATGTAATGGTTTTGACAGACGCCATTACTTCACATGGCTGTCTGATTCCTAAAGTAAGTATCAGACTGATCATCACAAAAATAAAAACTTTTTTCAAATTCTTCATTCTCTTTCTCCCTCTTCTTACTGACACCAGGACTTCAGAATTTCTATAGTCTGCTTATCATTTTCATACAGTTTCTCAAACAGTACTTCCTGGATTCCTTTGTAAATACTGCATCTGTACTCCTCTTCCATTCTCGGATATACTGTCTTATATCTGGCATAACTGATCACCGGACAAGTTCCGCAGTATGGATGATATACACAGTCACAGCAATCCGTCAGTCCTTCCAGACAGGATGCATTGACAAGCACTCTACACGCAGGTGCGCTCATCAGCTGATTATAGTCGTTATCATAGACATTTCCCAGACAAAAGCTGTCATCGCCCATTTCTGCAAGCATTCTCGCCTCATCACAGCTGTATACTTTTCCGTTATAATAATATGCCATCTGCCCGATCGCACCACCGCACGGAGAACGCAGTTCCATGTAATTTCCAGCATCATGGTTAAAAAGCTTATCCAGAAAGATTCTGGCATGGCCTTCAATCATAAATATTCCTTGTCTGTTAAGTTCCAGAATATACTCAAATATCTTTCTGTAAAATTCCAGAAATTCTTCTACTGTATATCCTATGGTATCCCAGTTATCCTTTGCATATCCTAACGGTGTTAATGGACGGACAATTATCTGCTCTAATCCAAAAGCATGATACTGATCTACCAACTCTTTGTACCTTGTAAGAGAATATCTGGTAGTTGTCTGAATTGCAGATACTGAAATCTCACTTTCTTTTAACTTGTGCAGGCGCTTTTCCAATATTTTAAAAGCATTCCTGTTCAAATACGGTCGGTTCCTGTTATGGAGAAGTTCATCCCCATCCAGAGATGTACAGATCGAAACCTGATTTTCTACAAGAAACTGTATTTTTTCTTCGTCCAACAACATAAGATTAGAAACCAGTGAAAACTCAATTTCCTTATCTGTCTGTTGTGCTTTGGTATACTCTACAATATGCCGGAGTGTCTCGAAGTTCATCAGTGGTTCCCCACCCTGAAACTCAAAAGTCAGGAAATGTGACGGTGCCTGCAACGCTATGTCAACAGCCCTTTCTGCCGTCTCCAAAGTCATCTTTGTATGTCTGTCAAGGTCTGTAGATGCCTGACAGTACACGCATTGCTGATTACATTGTTTCGTCAGTACAAAGATGTGCAACGATGCTCCCTGAAAAAGATTTCTTCTGTACTCCCGGAATTCTGCGCCTGCTTTCTCCACAAAATCATAAGTGCTGCCTTCATAAAGAAAATATTCATCCTTAAGCCGGCCTGCAAGTCCCTCCTGTGGATCAAGTTTATTAGTGACAAACCGCAAAAATTCATCTTTAGTCAGAAAAATATATCTTCCTAAATCGTTCGTCAAAAGATATTTATCTCTTATCTTCTTATAATTAAAATAATTTCTTTTCATCGCATTCATCATCCTAAAACTCTGACTTTATATTTTGTATAATGATAGGTGGAGAAGAAAAATCCTCCGCATTTCAATTTTTCTCCGCACTTTTCACACTGATCGAAGTATCGGATTTTATAATCGCTGATACTGTTCTTATAGCAGTACCAGTATTTCCTGTCAAAAAGACATAATGGAAAGTTATAAAGTCCCGGTTCTATCCCGCACCTGAAGCTCTCCTCCAGTGCACTTTGCAGGTAAAACTTAAGCTCATCCATTTCTATCCAAACCAATTCTCTGTTCTTCCAGGCATTTCCCAGAACTTCCATTCCCATAATATTTATGTATCTCACAGCCGGAAATTCCTGATGAATAAACTGAATGATAGAATTTAATTCCTGATAATTCAATCTGGAAACAACAATACGTATTCCAACTTCTGCACCAGTTTCCAGCAAATGGTGAATCCCAGCCATTGTCTGGGCAAAACTTCCCGGGCATCCGGCTATCAGGTCATGTTTTCCGGGCTCTGCACTATGTACCGGAATCTCAATTTTAAATTTTTTATTGGAAAAAGCTGAAAATTTCTCCGCATATTTACGATCAGCAAAACTTCTTCCATTCGAAAGCATCAAAACTTCTGCTTCCTCTGCCTGTTCCGTCATACGCTGGATCAATGGAAGTAACTGATATTTCAACAATGTCGGCTCTCCTCCGGTGATATCTACATGACTCAGATCCGAAGGCAGTAAGGAAATGTACTCCATCAGATATTCACTTGTGATATGATTCGGTCTTGTACGGGCTTTTACCGAATCCGGACACATAATACAATTGGAATTACATTGATTTGTCACATAAACCAGCGCACTGGATGAACTTCCATCGTGAAGTCTGATTACTTTTCCCTTTTGCGTAAGTTCTATTACATCTCCATGGCAAAGGTCCTCTGTTTCGTCATTTATTATGGCAGTTTTTTCTCCATTCCTGTCAACCGCATACCAGATGTCCTCACTTTTCTCAATTCTCCAGAGACAATCATTTCTCAGATCCGTCAACTTCGTCAAATCATTCATTTTAAGCGCCATACTCCAATCAAATATGTAATCATTCCTATTAAAATAAATACCGCAAAGGGAATATATCTGACAACCATAATCTGTTCCTTACCATACTTGGACTTCTCCCATCTCTTAATGGAATCCGCTTCCTCCTGTGTAATTCTTGACTTCGTAGTCTCATCTGTAGTAGTTGGCAGCCCTTTTACTCTGGATCCATAAAACTGCTGAACCGCGAAATAAGATAAAATCATACCAGCTTTCACATCGCATGTCCGGATCCATTCATAATTAAATCTATCCGTAAATTTCAGACTAAAATGCGTTACTACAACAAGAATCACCGTCATTCCCAACGTTCTGAAATCATATCCGCCCCAAAAAGTAAAACTGAGAAGTGAATATACCGTCAGCATACAGATGGTCCATATCTTCTTATGCGGAATCCTGGCTGATACCAGCTTATTTGTCATCAAAATTCCTATCAGAGAGAAAAAAATCCTGTTACTTTCAAAATAATCTCCGAGTACATAACTGCAGGCAGTATAGACCAGAGATAGAAATAATATGGAAAACCCTATATCCCACAACTGCTCCAGCTGAATTTTTCCCTGATGAAAGGTAACTGCCCTCTCTTTGTGAAAAACTGTAAGCCACAGGGATTCTCCAATCAGATAAATATATGCCTCAATAAAAATCAGCATAAACATGATCATGGACGGAAACAACATCTTATCCGAAACTGCATACCATCCGGCAGGATAAATAAAATTTACAAACAGCCATAATTTCGAATCTCCTGCCCCCCATAACTTCCACGCAAAAAACAGAATTGCGATCACAAGTGCTGATAACAGATTCGTCAGGAACAGAGAAATAAGCTCTCTGTGCCAGAAATAATATAAAAATGCCAGCACAATTCCCGGACACATTCCTGCCTTCAGCCATTTGTTGTAAATTTTTCCCCGCTTCCAGTCTGTTACTGCTGCAACTGCACAAATAAAAACAAGATATAAAAGCATAAGGTATTCAACATGGCTTGCAAAATAATCAGTCATACAAATCACCCATATTCTTAATCGTTGCTATCAGAACATAATTTCTGAATTCATTTAATATCATCAGCGGTTCTGTCCTGCATTTTTCAAAACGCAAATGGTAATAATTGTCTTCTTCTACAACTGAGATCTCCGCAAGACTACCAAAAGCCGATACTGACATTTGAATCGCATCACGACTGTAGATTCCTTTATTTAATAACAGACTATTCTTCATCCTTCCACGCCTCTGCAATCTCTTCCAGATTATACTCTTCATCGCTGTCAGTCTCTTCTTCCGACTCTTCCTGCGGAATAAACGCACTATATAAAGCCCGTGTCACGATCAACTCACGAATCTGTCTGGTATCATTACCAATAGCCAGTTTCATACTCTGATCCAGCAATTCATTCTGAAAACGCCCTGCATCTTCAAAATCCACGGCCTTTATTCTTCCGTCAGCTGCCCGCTCCTTGCTGGAAAAAAAGATCAAATATTCGTCAGCGTTCTGATCAATTCCTATGTAGTATTCGTCCATTAACAGATATGCAGCTCGGTAAACAGCCTTCAATGGATAAATATCTTTCTTCACCTTAAAGCAGATTCTGCCATCTTCTATTCTTTCATAATCTAACATATATCAGGTCCTTTATGATTTGTAGTATTTTTCTTTATTATATACCTGTTGGAAGGGGAAATCTATCATAATTGGAGAGAAAAATCTTTTTGGAGGGAAGTTTTATTCGACATTGTTCGAGATTGGAATGAGATATAAATAAAAAAATGATTTCATGCTATCCACTTGTTTTTAAGTGTTAATGATAACATGAAACCATTTCTCTGTAAAATTACGTCAGCTTTTCTTTTTATGTAATATTGCTGACTATCATATTTGTATTAAGAATTTAATATCTCTTCCATTTAAGCTTTGAAAAGGACTTACCACTCTCATTTTTGATGATCTTCTTAGTATATGCAGGTATATGCAGAATACTCTGCCTTTGTAACTTCCTGACCCTTTACGGATTTTTTCCACCTCAATCAGGTAAAATCTTTGTCTCCTATTATTAAACTCTCTTAAATTTTCCAGAAGAATATGTATATGTATAATTTTTTCTCCATGGACCATTAGTCAAAACTACATACGTCTTTAATACTATTTTGTTATCAGAAACACTTTTAACAGATGTATTAGAAATAGAACTATTCGTTATAAACAATTTGCTCTGAACATTAAACACCGATACAAACTTTCCATTCTTATACTGATACAATTTATGCATCATCTGTTTGTCATTCATATTTGATTCAAATCTAATTGACAGAAATGTTCCACTATTCATTGTACATAAAACTGTTTCATAACGACCGCCCTGATCATCTCTTATATTACAGTTTAACGCCAACTTTTTATTGACATACACCTTTAAATGGTTATTTACATTAGAGGTCATGCTCTTTCGAGTATAAAATATATCTGCTTTTTTATCGCCAGTTACATCATACTGTTTATACGTTCTGTTCACTGCAAGATTCACTTTTGCAGGCTGCGAAGTGCCACGTGCCATAACTCCTACAGGAGTTGCCATTACTAGAGCTGTCGCCAAAATTGTTACTAACATTTTCTTTAAACTTATTTTCATCATAGTCTTTTTTCTCCCATCTGTCTTTTCTTTGTACAAATCCATAATATATAATTTTCTTCCTCTTTTATTATAAATTTGTTAACAGTATTATACTGTTTTTAACTATATATTGTTTTATTTCTGACAAAAAGCACATTTTTTATGATGAATAACATTTCAATATTCTATTTGAATGAAGTTTTTATTCGCAAAAGACATACCCAGGAAAGAGGATTCTTTCCTGGATATGCCATTCGCCTTGAAATCTTTTCTTCTGTTGATAATATGGGATAAAGCAGCGTTCTAAAGTGTCGCTGCTTATTAACCGCTGGCATTGGCAGCGGATGTTTTCTTCGGTGCCTGTGCGCACCTGCATCACATACCACATTGGATCCGTTACCTCCGTATTTTTGGTATGCTTCGCCATTCTGCCTGTGTTGCAAGACAGATTCTTACTTCAAGATATGTAAGATCCATATCTTCAAACGCGGCAAAGCGACGATTTAAAGACAAAAGACTTTTGTTTTCGGTATTTTTTGCCATGAAAATTCATCTATCACTAGAGATTTTGTAAAAATTTTTAATATCCGAATATGCCTGATTGAAAATCCAACTTAATTATAATGACAGAAAAGGGAGCCTGACCGAAATGATCAAATCTCCCCTTCAACTATTCTTACATTATATTATTCCACAGTTACACTTTTAGCCAGGTTTCTCGGCTTATCTACATCCAGACCTTTAGCTACGCTGACGTAGTATCCCAGTAACTGAAGTGGGATAACCGCCAGTGAAGTTGCAAAGTGCGGGTCTGTTTTTGGGATGTAGACGGTGAAGTCTGCGGTATCTTCTATATTATAGTGTCCGTATGTTGTAAGGCCCATAAGGTAGGCGCCACGGCTCTTGCATTCTACCATATTGGAGACTGTTTTCTCATAAAGATGATCCTGAGTGAGGACGCCAATTACGAGGGTTCCGTCTTCGATGAGGGAGATGGTGCCGTGTTTGAGTTCGCCTGCTGCGTAGGCTTCTGTGTGTACGTAGCTGACTTCTTTCATTTTCAGGCTGCCTTCCATGCTGATGGCATAATCGATGCCACGACCGATAAAGAAGGCGTCTTTTGCATTTGCCTGTTTGGCTGCGAACCACTGGATACGTTCTTTGTCGTCTTCGATGATCTTGGTGATCTTATCCGGAAGGGCTTTCAGTTCTGTGATCAGCTGCTGGTATTTCTCTTCTGTAATCTGCTCTCTTACTCTGGCGAACTGTACTGCCAGGGTATAGGAAGCGATGAGCTGAGTGCTGTATGCTTTTGTGGTTGCTACGGAGATTTCCGGACCTGCCAGGGTATAGAAAACGTTATCTGCTTCTCTGGCAATGGAAGAACCTACTACATTGACGATTCCCAGTGTACGGATACCGTTCTGCTTTGCTTCGCGGAGTGCTGCCAGACTGTCTGCTGTCTCACCGGACTGACTGACAATGATCACAAGTCCGTTTGGATCCAGGATCGGGTTTCTGTAACGGAATTCAGATGCAAGTTCTACACGTACCGGAATTCTGGCCAGGTCTTCAATTACATACTGAGCTGCCATTCCTACATGGTACGCAGAGCCGCAGGCTACAATATAAATCTGGCTGATTTTGCGGATATCCTCTTCTGTAAGACCTACTTCTGTAAGATCAATGTGATCGTCTTTGAGTACAGAATACAGAGTATCATGGACTGCTTTCGGCTGTTCATGAATCTCTTTCATCATAAAGTGCTCAAATCCGGCTTTCTCTGCTGCTTCTGCATCCCATTCGATAGTCTTTGGCTCTTTCTGGATCTCGTCACCGTCCAGATTGTAGAAAGTAATCTCACCTTTTCTGACACGGGCCATTTCCAGGTTTCCGATATAATATACGTTGCGGGTATATTTCAGGATTGCCGGGACATCAGAGGCAATATAGGATTCACCGTTCTCTACGCCAAGGATCATTGGACTGTCTTTTCTTGTCACATAAATCTCTTCCGGATAATCTTTGAACATGATTGCCATCGCATAGGAGCCACGGATACGAACCATCGCATGATTGATAGCATCTACCGGTGTACCAAGATATTTCTTATAATAATAGTCTACCAGTTTAACTGCTACCTCTGTATCTGTAGATGAATAGAATTCATATCCGTTACGGATGAGTTTATCCTTTAACTCCTGATAATTCTCAATGATTCCATTGTGGACTGCTACCACATTTCCATCATCGCTCATATGCGGATGTGCGTTTGTCTCAGATGGCTCGCCATGAGTTGCCCATCTGGTATGTCCGATTCCGCATGTACCTGGAACAGACTCTCCATCGCTGGTCTTGTCTGCAAGAACTTTCAGACGTCCTTTCGCTTTGATAATTGCTGTATCGCCTTCTCCGTCACGAACTGCCAGACCTGCTGAGTCATATCCTCTGTATTCCAGTCTGGACAAACCGTACAGCAGAATCGGTGCTGCCTGATGATTACCTGTAAATCCTACAATTCCACACATTTTCTATATTCCTCCTGAATAATTCTTCAAACCTTCAAAGTTCGCAGATTTGTTATATAAATCACTTCTTTTCTCATGTTTGTCGGTTCTGAGATTCAAATTTCCTATCATGCATACAGACATGAAAATGATTCTTCCATTTTTTGACCCTGATATCATAATGCAAAAAAACAGAGGCAAAATCTCTTCTGCCCCTGACTGAAACCTGTGATTTCGGGGTGTTTCTTTCCATATCGTGTTTCATTGTAGCATGATGTTTCACTTATGGCAAGAAAATCGCCCAAAACGATATACTCTGTTTTTATGAAAGTACTTTCGCAAACATTATTCTTTTATAATATCCTCAAGATTTTTTTATAAACAAAGGTCACCAAAACCCCGAGACACTTTATTTTACTTTCTGGCTTTTTACAGTGGACCATCCACTATATACTTTTTCGCCGTTTTTATCATATGTATAGGAACGGATTCTGTAATAATATGTGTGTCCTTTTTTCAGTTTCATATTTGTGTATCTTATGGTGGAACCAGATTGGATCACTGCTGCCTTTACATAGGAATTGGTAGTTCCTGCACGGCGGTAAATCTCATATCCTTTCGCTCCTTTTGATTTCTTCCAGCTGATCACAAGTTTGCCGGCTGTCTTGTTTGATATGCCTGTAATTGTTGTTTTTGCCGGTTTTGCGGTCAGGCCATCCGCCGAATAGGACTCCTGTGTCATCAGAAGGATAGAATTCTTTCCTGTTCCATATAATTTCTTCGTATCTGTATCGTATGCATAATGCATGTTTATGCTGTCTGTGGCATATGTATAGCCTTTGGAAATACTTCCGGAGAGTGGGGTATCCAGAAACAGCCCGCCCCCGGCTCCTACTGTACCCTCATCGCTGTTGGTGATATCTGTCAGGTAGTATTTACCATTATTTGCAACAATATTCCACATGTGAGGTCCTGCTCCAGTTCCACCGCTCATGATACCGCTTACTGTATAACAAGTAATATCACTGAGATCGCATAAGTACTGGAATGCCTTGGAATAGCCCTCACAGACTACATTGGTGCTGTCATCTCCGTCAAAGACATAAATCAGCTGCCAGGGATCTCCGTATTCATCCCAGTCCGTCACATCTTCATTATATGAAGTCAGATTGCAGATAATTTCTTTATATGCAAGAAGTTTCTCAGGTTCTGTGTAACTGCTGAATTCATTTACGATCATCTTCGCTTTGGCTGCTGCCTTCTTTGCAAGCTGTACGATTTTGGCGTTTACCTTATAGCTTCCAGATGCATAACTGTTGATCACTGGCATATATATGGAAATATTTGTAATCTTTACAGTTGTTTTGCCTCCTGTTGTAGATGTAGTATACCCATACTGCCATATGGTTGATGCTGTTTTCTCATACCAGTAGAGTTCATAAGGACAGTCTACCAGCAGGCAGTTAATGATCCTGGAAGTATTCAGTGTACCGAAACGTGAGGATACTTCTTTCTCCAGCGCTGCTCCTTTTGCTGTAGTCTGCCAGGTGAGTCCAAGATTGGAACTGATACTGAATTTCGTTGAGCCTCCCTTGGATGCCACTGTGGTGATCTTTCCTTTAAGTTCTTCATATAAGGTCTGCTGTACGCCGGTCAATACATCCTCTGCCACGGAAGTTCCAGGCAGTACGGAGATATCCTGCTCATATAGAATGCTGTTAAGGTATTCTTCCAAAAGTTGTTCATGATCCGGAATGTCTGCACTCGGAATCACGGTATCTGTCATAACTTCTGTATCATCGAAATTATCTTCCTTCGCATCTGAACTCTCTTCTCCGTTATCTGTATTCTCTTCGCCAGAGTCAAATTTCGGAATATCCTCTGTATCTGAACTGAAATCTGAAACAGTTGAAGCTGTACCATCTGTAAAATCAGACGCCGCTGCCGGTGCTGCCAGCATACCTGCTGCCAGCACCAGACTAAGTCCCAGGCTTATTATGTCTCTCTTCTTATGCATATTTAATCTCTCCTTATCTGCCGTAAAAAATAGAAAAATGGAAACATATCTGCCAATTTTTCTATATCATATCTACAATATCCTATTTCGCCAAATAAAACAAGAGATTTAAAAAGTATGTACAGTAACACGCTCTAGCGTATTGCAGCTATTTTCTTATCCGCTCTGTATTCAGTACCTGCCAGAAGTCCTCGTTCTCCTGCCAGATAGCATAAATCTGCAAGACGTTCATATTTTGTCTGCATGCATGCAATGTAGTCATCCAGGAATCTCCTTACCGGATATGGGATGTCTAGTCTCTCGTATCTGTTCTCCAGTTCAGTAAGGTCATTGTTATCCTGCTGGATGTATTTGTCTGTCATGCTCATTTCTGCCTTGAGAACAGCAAGTTTCTCCTCGTAGTTTGCTGTTAATTCCATTGCATTTATTGTATCCATTATTCTCTTTTCTCCTATTATCCTGTGTCCGTGATCTGATGTTGTTACTTCACTGCATTACTTTATATAATATATACTGTATTGAGTGTGTGTTATTTTAACCAAATCAGGTAATTCCCCTGCTTCAATTCTAAAAAGCAATAAGCATTGAGTAGGGACTTGCTTGTATCAGGAGGAGTGCAAGTTCTTCCTGATAAACTGCGAAGCAATTATTTGGTTATGTGCAAGTAGCAAAGCGGAGGATTTTATCCGCCTGACTGCTGCCGCAGCTGTGTTATGTAGAATAAAAAATCGTATATATTTTCTATATCTTGTGTTGTATTAGCAGTTATATTACATCTTTTCACATAATGTAGTGTGTTGGTTTCTGTCCTATTTCGAGTTTAATTTTAATTTTTATGCCTCTAAAAGTCAACGGAATTCGTCCGACGTTTTATGATATAATTCGACATTCATCTTGATAATACGTAGAAAAAAGCAGCTGCCCGTCATGTAACTACATGCGGGCAGCGATAAAAAAGTGGATTTTTTTCAGGTGTTGCGGATGATCCGGTTTAATTTCATGAAGTCTATGACTGCCTGTTTTCCGATCTTGCAGATTTTCTTCATGTTAATGGAATTGACTCCTCCCTGGCGGGGACGGAAAGTGATAGGCAGATATTTGATGGTACATCCTTTTTTCTTGTAGATTACCGCCAGAAGAACGTTAGAAAGATTGAAGTTCTTCGGAATCAGGGCAATGTATCTGCGCATTGTTTGCGCTTTCATCAGACGATATGGAGTGTTTGCATCTGTTAGAGTTAGACCGAAACAGATACGAATAACTAATTTCAGTGTTTTGGTCACAAATACACGGGAAAATCCGTCTTGTCTGTCCTTTCTCCACCCGATAACCATGTCGTATTTCTGTCTGCGGTTCCAGAACGGTTCAAACTCTTCCGGAAGTGTCTGACCATCGGAATCTGTCTGGAATATGTAGTCTGCACCGTTCTTCAGAGCATATTTATACCCGTATAGCACGGTTGCTCCATGTCCACCGTTTGGCTTTGTCAGCGGAGTCAGAAGCGGTCGTGTTTCAGCGCATTGTTTTAATTTCTCATATGTGGAATCTTTGCTTCCGTCGTCAATGATCACCAAGCGGGACTGACCATTCCCATTATGCTTCTCTATAATGGGATACCAATCGTTGACGACCTGCTCAATGTTATCCTGTTCGTTGTATGCAGGAATAACGATATATAGCTTATCCATAGTGCCTCTCCTTTGGATGTTTTCATTACTGTCCACTTTGTCTCAGTAACGATGTTTGATGAAATCCATTATAGCACATATACATAGGAAATGGTATTGCAGAGTTTATATATCCTTTACAAGTATTCCTAGCTTCCGGGCTAGATTGAGAAGTTCTTTGTTTGCAGCGTTCATGGTGCCGAACTCTTTCAGCGGGCAGATAACTTTCTGACACTGCTTCATAAGTTCTGCTGCATTTTCATAGTTTTTCTGTGAAATGCATTCAAATGGTTTCTCTGCAACTACCTGTGCTGCAAGAGCACTGGCTACCTGATAATCAACATCATTTGTATGAAGCACACCTGCTGCGAAAGGAATGCCCTGGCGCTGGAGTTTCCGGTAGATTGGAATTCCGCTTCCGTTGCCTCCGATCACGAATATCTGCGATGTGCCTTTCGGTGGTTCCATTTCCACGCACCCGAAGGCTGCATTGTAGCTTCCCCGGGTAATGCCGTACAGATTTCGAATGTAATCTGAGGTAAAAATTTCCTCCGGTGCACCGTATTTCTCTATGTATTCTCCATGAACACAAATAACTTTGTCAGAAACTTTCTGTGCAAGATCCAGCTCATGAAGAGACATTATGACTGTAAGCTGATTGTCCAGAACCATTTGTTTCAGAATTGTGAGCAGTTCCAGTTTATGACGGATATCCAGGAATGAAGTCGGCTCATCCAATACAATGATCTCCGGCTCCTGGCAAATGGCGCGGGCAAGGAGAATTCTCTGCCGCTGCCCATCACTGATGGCTGTAAAGTCTCTGTCTTTTAAGTCCCAGGCATGGACAGTTTCCATGGCTTCCTTTACTTTTACTTTGTCCTCTGCTGAAAGAATTCCCAGAGTACCTGTATAAGGGTAACGTCCGGTTGCTACGATATCTTCACAGGTCATTAATTCCGGACGCATTCTCTCTGTGAGAACAACTGCCAGTTTCTGCGATACTTCTTTGTTGGACATCTGACTCATCAGCTGTTTATCCAGATAAACCGTACCACTGATTGTGGCAAGCTGTCTGGTAATACTCTTAAGAATTGTGGATTTCCCGGCTCCATTTGGGCCGATCAGAGTAAGGATCTCACCCTTTTTTAACTGAATATTGATTTCTCTGATCAGTGGTTTACCGTCATAACCGACCGTCAGCTGATCTGTATGAAAAAAATACGGCTCTTTCGCAGGCGCTTTTTTATTTGTATTGTTATCCATTTTCTCTCTATATCTTTCCTTATATTTGTTTCTTTGCTCGTAACTATTCAGTATCTTCGCTCACAGTTACGAGTCAAAATCCATTGAAAATTGCTTTTGGTGATGGAAGTACATTCTGCCAACAGGTTATATTCTCTGCTGTCTGCGGATCATAATATAGATTACGACCGGTGCTCCGAACACTGCAGTTACGGAGCTGATACTGAGTTCTGTAGGCGCAAATACAGTTCTGGCTATCAGATCGCAGAAAAGGCAGAATACTGCTCCTCCAAGGAAACACGCAGGGATCACAAGGAGAGGTCTGGCTGTTTTGAGCAGGCTTTTAGCAATGTGTGGCACTGCGATTCCCACAAAGGATATCGGTCCTGCAAAAGCGGTCACACAGGCGGACAGAATGCTTGACAGCAGGATCAGTGCTACGCGAAACAGCTTGATATTCACGCCCATGTTCTGCGCATAGACTTCTCCTAACTGGTATGCACCGATAGGTTTTGACATGAAGAACACAATTACCATCGTGATCAGCACAACGACTGCCATTACCCGCACATTCGCCCATGACATTCCTGAGAAACTTCCCAGAGACCAGTTGTGGAGATTGACAATATTGGAATCATCTGCAAACGTAACCACAAAGTCTGTAACAGCGGAGCAGATATATCCGATCATAACACCACTGATGACCAGCATGGACATATTGTGGACCTTCTTTGCCACCAGCAGGACAAATCCCATGGAGATCATGGAACCAATAAAAGCTGCAATGATCATTGCCGCGGATCCCATAGAGATAGATCTGCTGAGGAAAAAGATCATCAGCAGGGCGACTACCAGCTTGGCTCCCGAGGAGATTCCAAGCACAAAAGGTCCTGCGATCGGGTTATTGAAAAATGTCTGCAGGAGAAATCCGGAAACGGAAAGTGCTCCTCCCAGGATGATAACTGCCAGGATTCTCGGAAGACGGATCTCCCATATGATATTATAGGCAGTGCTGTCCCCCTGATGTCTGAATATAATATTCAGGATTTCGCCTACGGAAAGGTGAATGCTTCCGGCATTTACGTTCCAGACAAATAAGATCACCAGCAGAACTGCCAGTATGATAAATGACAGCCAGTATCTGGCTGTACGTTTCTTGTCGTTCATGTCCTTGTTCCTTCTATCTTTTATTTGTTTTCTATGCTCTTATCCCGAATTATATGGATAAGAGCAAATTTGCTTATTTACTCAGATATAATACAAGGGCAAACTACAAGTTTTGCCCCTGTACTAAAATCCTGTCTGCAGGATTCCTTCTTATTAAACGAATATTCACAATCCACCTTCAACACTTACTTATAACTGTCCCTCTGTCTGATCCTTTGAATTTTTCTTTTATTTAAGTTTATGTATATAGTTGAGTTCTTCCAATGAATCATCATCTGTTGTCAGGATAGTGTGGATGTCTTCGATCATAGTTCCAAGTTCTGTTGTTTCCTGAAAAAGGTTCTTGCCTGTGCACCATACATTTCCATCTTTCACTGCCTTAAAATCTGCCAGAAGATTGCTCTTGGCAAGGAGTTCGTCAATGGTTGTAAGTTCTCCGTCAATGGTGCTGTTGTAAATAATGTAATCTGCATCTTTTGCTTTGGCATAGAACTCTTCCATCTGCATATTCATAGTGGACAGGGCATTATCGCTCTCTCCGGTGTCTTCCGGGACGTATTTGCCGCCTGCAAGTTCGATCATGTTGGACACATAATCATTATTTTTGCGGACATTGACAGCGCCTACGGAATTAATGTAAAAGAACGCTACTGTCTTGCCAGTGTCTTTATCGTCAGATGCAAGGACTTTGTCAAGCTTGTCTGTCTGTTCTTTAAAAGCTTTCTCTGCCACATCTTCTTTTCCAAGGAGAACTGCATAGAGTTTCATCCATTCGGTTCTGCCAAGAGGATGACTCTCATAACTGGAACGTTCTACCATGACCGGGATACCAAACTGCTCCAGTTTCTCCTGTACCTCAGGGTTATGATGGATCATGGTGGACTCAATGGCAAGACCACATCCCTCGTTCAGGATCAGTTCATAGTCCGGTGCATTGTATTTACCGGCATAGATCATCTTTCCGGCTTCCATGGCATCTTTGGCTTCCTGAATGTACCATCCGCTTTCCTTGGTTCCGGAGAGACGGATACTGTCAATGCCATCAATGGCACGAAAAAGATCCATGGCTGAAGTTGCTACCAGATAAATGTTATTCAGTGGCTGCTGGATTACTGTGATATCTTTATCCAGACCTTCCGGTGCTTCTTTTCCTTCCGGGACTACCAGAAACTGACCTTCCTGATCAATAGTGATAAGGACGTAGCCATCATTATAGTAGTCCACGCTGAATTCCTGCGCATAGGATAATTCCATACTGTGATCATAAGTCAGTCCCGGGATATCTGCCGGAGTACTGGTGCTGTCTTTGTCAGCTGCATTTACCGTGCAGGTACAGATCAGCATCATCGCCATCAGCAGAAAAGCATGAAATATTGTTTTCTGCAGTTTTGTAATTGAAATATTCTTTTTCATAACTGTATATTTCCGATTTATGTATTTTCTTTATTTAGTTTTTTGTATCTATTATTCAGCGTCTTTTGCTTTCGCTTCTTTGACAGTTGAGGAATCAAAGTTTAAGGTGTAGTCAATCTCATGAGGAGTACTCATTGCTACTGTATCAGCTGTTACTTCCATTTCTGCGTCAAATACACTGACCGGGATTTCGAAAGTGGAGTTTCCATCTTTATTGACTGGCTCATATTTTTCGCCATCTACGAGCATGTAATCGTAATTCGGGCTGCTCCATACGATAGTTGCTGTGGCTTTGTCGCCTTCTACTTTGATTGCAGCAGGAGAATCAACAGTTGCTCTGCCAGTTCCGCCTGTGAGGGTTACTTCCATTGTGTAGTCGCCATCCTCAAGGTTAAGATCTGCTAATGTTTTGCCTTTTTCGTCTTTGCTGTCTTTCTCTGTGTCTGCTGTTTCTGTGTCATCTTTCGCGTCTTCTTTTGTGTCTTCTGCATCTTTGGAAGCTGTGTCTTCGGTATCTGCTGCTTCTGCATCATCTGTTTTTACAGGATTGGTAACTCTTACTTTATGATCGTACCATTTGCCCTTGGTTCCGATAAGGGCTACGTCGAACTCTTCGTCAAGTGCAGGCACCGGGATATCGAAGCCGTATACTTCTTCGGTCATTCCATCGCTGTATGTAACAGTGTCTGTAGTTGGCTCAAGGAGTTCTGCGCCATCTTTTTTTGCATCTTCGGCTTTTCCGACGAACAGATTTACGATTTTCTTGGATGCAAGGCTTACATGAATAGTCATCTGACCATCTTTTACTGTGAGGGTTCCTTTTCCGTCGTTTGCTTCGTTCACATGGAACATTCCATTGTCAGTATCGAATTCTGCTGTATAAGTGCCATCCTCTAAGGTATCTCCCTTGGATGTGTCTGCATCTTTGCTTTCTTCATCTTTCGCATCTGTTTCTTCTGTGTCAGCTACGTCCTTATCTGCTGTTTCTTCTGTTGCAGTATCATCTTTTGTTTCTGCCAGGATTGGGCTTGTGCCGAGTAATGTTGCTGAAACTGTAAGGGCTGTCATTAATAAGGTGAATGAACGTTTTTTCATGATGTTACTCCTTTGTCTTATATATAAATTTTTGTTTTTCTTCTGTTAAATATTTTTCTTCTATAATAATAGATAAAATGAAATATTCTTCCTATAATAGTTGTTTTGTTTTTATTAAACTAAACCTGCCAGTGCAGATATACTATATGATAAAAAGTCTCATTCCTTTCTATCATATAGTATATCTGCCCGGGAACTTTTGCAAGTTCTCCGGGCAGTTTTTCGTTTGGACAATATTTAAAATCTTTTAATCGATTGATTATTCAGCGTCTGTTGTTTCCTCTGCTGCATCATCTGTTGCAGTATCATCAGCTGCTGCGTCATCTGTAGCTTCTGCATCGTCTGTTGCTTCTGCGTCATCAGATGTTCCAAGAGAGTCGATAGCTGCTTTTGTATGCTCTACATAGATATCTTCTACTGCTTCGATTCTTCCAAGACCTTCGATCTGGCAGTCAACGCTGTCAAATGCTCCGGATGTTTCAAACTGAGATTTCCAGGAATCTTCATCATCGCCAGCCATATCGTTGTTAGCGTGGTCACCAGCAACAACCATCAGAGGACGAAGGACTACATTCTTGAATCCTGCATCTTTAACTTTTGCGATAACTTCTTCGCAAGCTGTATCTTCTGGTTTACCTTCTACAGTACCGATGAAAGCGTTTGTGAATCCAAGGTCTTCCATCTGTGTCTGCATCTGGTCATATGTTACGTTAGCTGTATGGGATGTACCATGTCCCATGAATACGAATGCTGTACCAGCATCTGCTGCTGCCTGCATATCATCGAATCCTGCCTCCTGGCAAGCTGCATCTGTGATTGCCTGAGCAACTGCTTTCTTGTCATCGTTGATTACTGTAGCGTCCTCGCCTACTTCACCAAGCATTGGCTCTGCGATTGCAATAGATTCGAATTTATCTTTGTATTCGTTAACAGCATCTACCATCTCATCATACTCTGCACCATGCATCAGATGTGTAGGCTGTACAACAAGGTTCTTAACACCGTTGTCTACTGCACGGTCAAGTGCCTGCTGCATGTTATCGATTGCTTCATCATCTCTTGCTTCTACATGGTTAATGATGATCTGTGCTGTGAATGCACGTCTTACGGACCAGTCCGGATATGCTTCTGCAAGAGCATCTTCAATTCCTTTGATATCCTCTGCACGGCTATCGTTGAAGGATGTACCAAAGCTTACTACCAGAAGTTCGTTCTCACCGATTTCGTCCTGGTTACGTGGATCATCTTTGGAAGCATCACCTGTATCACGTCCAAAATACTCTGGGCTTGCTTCTTCACCTTCAACCAGTTCTTTCTGAGCATCTGTCAGTTTGTCCCATGCTTCTTTTGCTGCTTTGCAGTCTTCATCAGTTGTGTCATTTCTTTCCTGAACATAGATCTTGTCGATCAGGGCTGCTACTTCGTCAGCTGCTTTCTGATCATCATCAGAAGCTTCTGCTGTATCATCGGAAGCGTCCTCTGCTTCTGCATCATCTGTTGCTTCTGCGTCATCAGCTGATTCTTCTGTTGCTGTGTCATCAGAAGCAAATGCTACTGCGCCTGTTGCTGCTGTCATGGAACAGGTCATAGATACTGCAAGTAATAAAGCTAACATGGATTTTCTTTTCATTTCGTTTTTCCTCTTTTATTTTTCGTATTTCCGGACAGACGTATGCAAAGAAAAGCAGCTACATATACTGCAGCTGCCACTTTCCCATAAATACACGGTTGTTAATTATAAAAGAGCTATGTATAGTTATGAGAATACAGGTTCTGTAATACCGCAGACCTTAAATTCCACGCCAAGGCAGTTCTCCTGACTTCGATCATCGCCGCTTTTCCCTTCCCGGTCGCCCAGTGGTTTCTGAAAAGCAGCTCCCATACACAGTGACGGTATCGCTCCGGATTCTCACCGGATTCTCTTTTGTGCATCAATATGATGCAACCTTCGCGTTATAACATTGCACATATTCAATTCGGATACTCTTTTTTTATCACATCTGATAGAAAATGTCAATACAATTTGTTTATATTTTCTATTAATGTTTTTGCATTATATAAGAAATCATGCTGATTCTCTTACTTCATTCGTTACTGTTCGCTACACTCTCAGCAACATGTGAATAATAATCTTTATTCTGCTTCCGTTAGTGTTTTGAAGAAACAGGTTCTGCTGCCTGTATGGCAGGCTGCACCGATCTGTTCTACTTTCGCAAGGATGGTGTCGTTATCGCAGTCCAGAGTAAGAGACTTTACGAACTGGAGATGACCGGATGTAAGACCTTTGGTCCAGAGTTCGTTGCGGCTTCTGCTCCAGTAGGTCATCTTGCCGGTTTCGAGTGTGGCGTTAAAGGCTTCTTCGTTCATGTATGCGAGCATCAGAACTTCATTTGTCTGATAGTCCTGGGCAATGACAGGTACCATTCCGTCGCTGTTTAATTTGAAATCAGACCAGGCGATATTGCTTTTAAACTTTGGTGTGTTTTCCATTATAAGCTTCCTTTCGTGGATAATACATCTGTGATCCTTGGATCATAAGATGTAGCTGCATCCAGTGCTTTGGCAAAACTCTTAAACATAGCTTCTGCTACGTGATGGTTGTTCCCACCGGTTAAGACTTTAATATGAAGGTTCATGCCGCAGGAATAGGAAATGGCGTAGAAGAATTCTTTTACCATTTCTGTGGACATGTCACCGATCTTGTCTGTGGTAAATTCTGCATCCCATGCGAAATATGGTCTTCCGGACAGGTCGATTGCGCAGAGTACCAGGCATTCATCCATTGGAAGGATACAACTGCCATAGCGTTTGATTCCTTTTTTATCACCGATGGCTTCTTTTAATGCAGTTCCGAGAACGATTCCGGTGTCTTCGATGGTGTGGTGATCATCTACCTGAAGATCGCCGTGGACTCTGACACTGAGGTCAAAGAGTCCGTGACGGGTAAAGCCGTCCAGCATATGGTCGAAGAACCCTACACCTGTCTCGATGTCAGAATATCCGGTTCCGTCCAGATTTATTTTTAATTTAATTTCGGTTTCTTTTGTATTTCTTTCTACTGAGGCTTCTCTTGCCATGATTAAGTCCTCTCTGTTTTACATTTTATAATATTTTCACTTTATAATATCCAGGATAAAAAAGTCAGAAAACTATTCGTGCTTACACGATAAAGTTTTCAACTCAAACATCAATTTATGATGTTCAGGAAATAGAACCTTTAACAAATTTGAAAATCTCAGGTATTATATTATTCCTTATCTTCATCCTCGAAACGCACCGCAATGGAATTGGCATGTGCAGTGAGCTGTTCGGAGGTTGCAAACTGGATGATATCTTTATGGATGTCACGCAGTGCAGCTTTTGAATAGTATACGATACTGGATTTCTTAATAAAGTCGTCTACGGAAAGTGCGGAGAAGAACTTGGCTGTTCCGTTTGTCGGGAGAACATGGTTCGGGCCTGCGAAATAATCTCCCAGAGGCTCGGAGCTGTATTCACCGATAAAGATAGCGCCTGCATTCTTTACTTTCATCATATCTTCGAACGGGTTAGCTGTTACGATTTCCATATGTTCCGGCGCAATCTCGTTGGCTGCTTCGATTGCTTCATCCATGTCTTCTGCGATCAGGATATAGCCAAAGTTGTCCAGAGATTTCTGGATAATTTCTTTTCTGGAAAGGACTTCTACAAAACCTTTTACTTCTTCGTCTACTTTGGCAGCAAATTCTTCGCTTGTTGTGATCAGGATTGCGCAGGCAAGTTCATCGTGTTCTGCCTGAGAAAGAAGGTCTGCTGCCACGAAGTGCGGATTTGCTGTCTCATCTGCAAGAACAAGAATCTCGCTTGGACCTGCGATGGAGTCAATGCTTACGTATCCGTAAACTGCTTTCTTTGCAAGAGCTACGAAAATGTTTCCAGGACCTACGATCTTGTCTACTTTTGGGATGCTCTCTGTTCCAAAAGCAAGTGCTCCGATTGCCTGAGCGCCACCTACTTTATAGATTTCATCTGCTCCTGCTTCTTTGGCAGCTACCAGTGTGGAGGCACATACTTTGCCGTCTTTTCCAGGAGGTGTTGTCATAACGATGTGCGGTACACCGGCTACTTTTGCAGGTACGATATTCATCAGTACAGATGATGGGTAAACCGCTTTTCCGCCAGGTACATAAACACCGACACGGTTTAATGGAGTAACTTTCTGACCAAGCATAGTTCCATTTGTCTCGCTTGTGAACCAGCTGTTCTGGATCTGTTTTTCATGATATTTGCGGATGTTGACCAGAGCTTTGCGGATGACTCCAAGGAGCGCCGGATCGATCTGTGCATAGGCTTCTTCAATCTCTGCTTCTGTGACACGGATGGTCTCTTTTGTCACTTCTGCTTTGTCAAATTCTTTTGTATAGGCAAAGAGAGCTTCGTCTCCTTCATTTTTTACTTTGTCAAGAATCTGAGCAACTGTTGATTCGAATTTTCCGTAATTGTTCGGGCTTCTTTTCAGCAGATTCTCAAGAATATCTTTTGTGGATTCTTTTGTTAATTTTACTGTACGCATCTTTACATTTCCTCCTGCAGAACTCTTCTTAATTCATCAATCAGTTTGCGAATTCTCTCGTTCTCCATCTTCATGCTTACCTGGTTGACTACCATTCTGGCAGACAGTGGGCAAACTTCTTCTAATACTTTCAAGCCGTTTTCTTTCAGTGTGCTTCCGGTCTCTACGATATCCACGATCACTTCGGAAAGTCCGACGATCGGTGCAAGCTCGATAGAACCGTTTAATTTGATCAAGTCTACGGTCTGGTGTTTTCTGTTAAAGAAATAATCTTTTGCAATATTTGGATATTTGGTTGCCACACGGATCAGCTGATTGTTTTCCAGAACCTCTCTGGCGCTCTCCGGTCCGCAGACACACATTTTACATTTTCCAAATCCGAGGTCCATAACTTCATAAAGTTTACGGCCTTCTTCAAGGATGGTATCTTTTCCTACGATTCCGATGTCTGCTGCGCCGTATTCTACATAGGTAGGAACATCCGGTCCTTTGGCAAGGAAGAATTTCATCTTTAATTCTTCGTTGACGAAGATCAGTTTACGGGAATCTTTATCTTTCATTTCTTCGCAGGTAATCCCTGCTTTCTCAAACATTTCCATTGTCTTTTTGGCAAGTCTGCCTTTTGTCAGGGCAACTGTCAGGTATCTCATGGCTTATCTGACCTCCTTTTTCAAACGTAATGCTACACTTCTGCCTTCTGCACGAAGCTTCTGGGCTTCTTTGATGGCTTCTGCACGGTTCTGTGGCTCGTACTCGATCACTTCCGGCTTGTCTTCTTTCTCGGAGATCAGTTTCTGACTGGAAAGTGCGAGAAGGAGGTTGTCTACCTCAAGCGCAAAACCGATGGATGCGGCTGGTTTTCCGAAGTGTTTCATCAGACCGTTGTAGCGGCCGCCTTTGATCATTGGCTCGCCGGTTCCATAGGTGTATGCCTGGAAAATGATTCCTGTATAGTACTGGTATTTACTGAGCATGCCGAAATCAAAGGAGATGTATTTCTCATATCCGTAGTTCTTCATGATCTCGTAGATCTCTTCCAGTCTGGAAACGGCCTCTAATGCGCAGGCGTTGTTTGTGAGGCTTCTGGCTTTCTTTAAAACGTCTTCTGATCCGAACATCTGTGGGATTTCAACGAAAGATTTTACCAGGCTGTCTTTGATCTTCTGTTCTGCTACAAATTCTTCTACGCCGAAGGAGTTTTTCTGGGAGATCAGAGTGCGGAGACGTTCTTCTGCTTCCTGGTCGAGTTCTGCTTCTTTTAACAATGATTTGAAGTAGTCTACCTGTCCGACGCTGACCTGGAATTCGGTGAGGCCTGCTGCGAGGAGGCATTCTACTGTCATGGCAAGGAGTTCTGCATCTGCATCTGCAGATTCATCGCCAATTCGTTCTACGCCCATCTGGGTGGTTTCTTTGAGATGGCCTCTGTAGCTGGAGTTGTTGATGAAGGTATTGCCTGTGTAGCAGAGGCTTACTGGTTCTTTGTCCGGTGAAAAGTAGGTGGCGCAGGCTCTGGATACAGACGGGGTGAAGTCTGGTCTGAGTACGAGAGTGTTGCCTTCTCGGTCGAAGAATTTGTAGAGTTCTTTGGACGGGATAGTTCCTACTTCGCGGCTGAATACTTCGAAGTATTCGAAGGTTGGGGTTTCTATGTCTTCATATCCATAACGGTGGAAGACGCGATGGATTTTCTCCTGTACTTTCCTTTTCTGGCTACATTCGCCATTGTAAATGTCTCTTACACCTTCTGGGGTGTGAAAAATACGCTGCATGGTTTTGGTCCTCCTGTGGTTATGTATTGTGGTTTCTTAAACTTCTTAAATTAATGTTGTTTTCTTTGTTTCGCTTTAGTTTAGTAACGCGATACCAAGCTAATACGAAAACTAGGTAAAATTATAATGGGTTTTGGTGGAATTGTCAATCCCTTCTATATTATTTACATTATTATTTAATAAGAGACGCTCAGAAAGATATTTCCCCTCCAATGCGGTTTCGGTGTCTAAGAGCTTCTAAGTTCTCCGAAAATCTGCGTTATGAGCTGGGTTGTTCAATGTGGAAGTTTGTGATGAAATCTTCTTCTACTCTCTTTCATTTAGATCCATCTGAATCCCATCAAGATAAGGAACAAGAAATCCATTCTTCTTATTTAAATAATATTGATTATCCAATTCTTCCCGGCGGAAGCTTTTGCGGCCACCTTGCTGCATTCTATTCCAAAATGTGAGAAGGTGGCGCAGGGGGAGATAATAGAATTGATTTTCGTGGCTGTAGAATATGAGGAAGAATGCTACGCCTCCCTGTTTTTCGAATGCCTGCATGAATTCTACCTGATGGGGATGAATGTTTGCGAGGGGGAAGGTGTCTGTGGCGCATTCTTTGGCATCGAAGCAGACGGGGATTCCCTGGACTGCTCCGATGTAGTCTACGGTGCTTCGCTGTTCGAAGTAGGCCAGTGTGATATGGCGGTTTTCTTTGTCCATGCGGACGGGGGTGATCGGAGTTGGGATTTTCTGGATGAGTGCCAGTCCTTTTTCTCTGTATTGTTCGTTGGTGCGGTTTACGAGGTCTTCCAGGGTGGAGCCTCGCAATCCTCTGCTGTTCCAGGTTGCCACGGTGTTCCTCCATTATGTTTCTTATACTATATTGTCATAATATTTATGGATAACTTTAAAGCTCATCCTATGTCTATCCATAAATTGCAATAATCATTTAACATGATCAAGTTAATTTCTCGTTTATGTCAGCAAAAAGCGCCAATCAATAGAGTGGGAATTTATTTAAGCATCTTCACTGACGGATAATATCTGACAATCGCTTTGCCTACAAGTTCATCGAAAGTTACGAAACTGGTGGTTTTCCAGTAACGGGAGTCTTTGGAGTGGTTGCGGTTGTCTCCGAGTACGAAGTAACTATTCTCGGGGACTTCATATGAGCCGAAGGTTCCTCTTGGTGTTTCCGGGAGGAAGCTGTCATCCAGTGGGATTTCGGAGTCGTTGATGTAGACTTTGCCGTCTGTGATCTGGACTTTTTCTCCGGGGAGGCCGATGACTCGTTTGATGAAGAGCTGGCTTTCGTCGTCGGGATATTTGAAGATGACGATGTCGAAGCGTTCAGGGTCTTTTGTTTTCTTTGATATTTTGTGTCCGAAGAAGTTTATGTTGATGCCATATGCCAGTCGGAATCCGAAGATCCGGTCGCCAGTCATGATGGTTTTCTCCATTGATTCGGATGGAATTTTGGCATTGATGAGTACAACGTTATTTACGAGAGTCACGATCAGCACCACTGCTATGATCATTTTTGCGTAATCCCATACTTCTTTCCAGATTCTCATGATATACCTCCTCCAGGTGTTCTTCCTTGATGATTTTGAAAAAAAGCTCCGGTACCGGCGCCGTGAAGGTCTGGTCTGTTTCCGGAATTACTAATCTGTACGCATGGAGAAGCTGGTGTTTTACTCCATGACGGATGTATTGTCTGTTGAATTCGCTGTTACCGTATTTGGTGTCTCCCAACAGGGGATGTCCTGTACCTGCAAGGTGGGCACGGATCTGGTGGGTGCGGCCTGTGATGAGTTCGACTTCCAGAAGTGTCATTGTTCCGTTGCTGCCTAATGGTCGGTAGCCGGTTTCGATTGGAAGGGAATCTGGAAATTCCTGTCTGCTTACGGTTACTTTGTTTGTTTTTTTGTCTTTGTGCAGATAGCCTTTGATGTGGGCCGGTTTGTCCAGGTTTCCTTTTACCAAACAGAGATAGTATTTGTGAAGGGTTCTGTCGTGGAAGATTCTGGAGAGGAACTGGAGCCCTGAAAGGCTTTTGCCTGCGCAGACTATTCCGCTGGTGTTGCGGTCAAGGCGATTGCATACGGATGGTTTGAATGTTTTGAGCTGGTCTTCGGTGAGTTCGCCTTTTTTCAGAAGATATCCGATCAGGTATTCTACCAGGGATGGTTCGCCGTCATCTGCTGGCTGGGAAAGCATTCCAGCGGGTTTGTTAATGATGATGATATCGGAATCTTCATATATAATGTCCAGGTCGCAATACGCACGGGCTACCTGAGTGGTTCCGGCAAATTTGTCAAAGGTTTCGTCACTCAGGAACAGTTTGATTGTATCTCCTTTGAGGAGTTTCTCGTTTCCTGTAGCTTTTTTGCCGTTTAAGGTAATGTTCTTTTTGCGGAGCATTTTATAGAAGAAGCTTTTAGGAGCTTCTTTGAGAAGCTTGGCCAGATATTTGTCAAAGCGCTGGCCGGCTTCATTTTCTTCTATGATAAATTCTTTCATTATTAAAATATCTTTCTTAACTAATGTTCAATAAGTAACTATCTTCTTACTGTTATGAGCCCAAAATCTATTATCACAGACAATCTGGGATGAATTTGAGCCTCGTTACTGAAAATAAAATGAACAATGTGATAAATAAACCGTTGCTTCTGTATCTCTATAAACAAATGGCCAAAATCGTCTGGCGAATAAGTTCGTTTCTGGTGAGATCCGGGTATTTCTCGTCCGGAGTGAATTTGATTCCTTCTTCCAGGCTTTCTTTGTGGTCGTTCATGGAATCAAGACGTTCCAGGAAAGGACGGATATCTGTGAAGATTTTTACTGTGGCTTTGTAGCCGTTCTTACGGATAATCTTCTGGGCGTTGGTTTCCATGAAAGCGGCGTCGATCTTCGGATCGCTGCTGTAAGCTGCTACTGTGTTTCCGCAGATTGCTACTGCATCGATATAAGCGCTCTTTTCATAGAAAGTCATATAGAGTTCGTATGCCATGTCCAGTTTCCCCTGATGGGCGCGGATTTTCTGATAGAGTGCGCTGTCCATTGGTCTGCATTTGAAGATCATGATCAGGCCGACCATGGATTTGCAGGCCGGAAGGCACCCGACTACTGCTACAACTGTCCAGACGGTCATTCTGGTCTTGAAGTAGATCCAGGATGTGAAGAAGATAAATAATGGTACTGCAAAAAGAATCGCCGTGATGATCAGGCGGCGTTTCTTTTCGCTTTTGAAATATCCAAAATCACCTTTCGGAATTTTTTTTGATGTTTTCTGGTTTTTCTTTGCTGTCACTTGCGTCCTCCTCTGGAGTTTTTCTTGTGTGTATTTCGTATTGTATTTTTCTTAGATACAGATTTATCTCTACTGTTCTCCCGAAAATTTTCCTGACTTTTTCCTGTCGTTCTCGTCGTCCGGCTGTTTCCATAAGCTTCACTGCGGTTATTATTTCTGTTCTTAATGTTTCTGTTTCCACCGCGGGAATTGTTTCTATTGCCATTTCTGCTTCCATTTTCACTGCCCGGATGTTCCCCGTGTCCTTCACGGACTGGGCGGATCAGGCATTTCGGGCCATAGCCGACCAGATCCATTCTGCCGGTCATCTTCAAACCTTCCAGTACCAGTTCTCTGTTTGCAGGGTTCTTGTACTGCATCAGAGCTCGCTGGATGGCTTTCTCATGTGGATTTTTCGGCACATAAACTTTCTCTCCTGTAAGAGGATGGATTCCCGTGTAATACATACAGGTAGAGAGCGTGGACGGTGTCGGGTAAAAGTCCTGCACCTGTTCCGGTGTAAAGCCAAGGTCACGGACGTATTCCGCAAGCTTTACTGCTTCTTTCATGGTACATCCCGGATGGGAGGACATGAAATATGGTACTGCATACTGCTGCTTGCCAGTTTTCCTGTTTGCATCATCGTATTCCTTAAGGAACTGCTGATAAACACTGTGACTTGGTTTTCCCATGTATTTCAGCACCTGATCAGATACATGTTCAGGCGCTACACGAAGCTGTCCGCTTACATGATGTTCTACCAGTTCCCGCAGGAACGTCTTGTCCCTGTCTGCCACTACGTAATCAAAGCGTACACCGGAACGGATAAATACTTTCTTAACTCCCGGAATCTTACGCAGCTTCCGAAGTAAAGAAACATAGTCAGAATGGTCTACTGTCAGATTCTTACATGGTGTCGGGAAAAGACATTGCTTATTCTTACATACACCTTTCGTAAGCTGTTTCTGACAGGAGGTCTGTCTGAAATCTGCCGTCGGACCGCCTACATCATGAATATAGCCTTTGAAATCCGGGTCTTTCGTCATTCTGGTGGCTTCTTCGATCAGAGACTCATGGCTTCTGGTCTGGAGGATTCTTCCCTGATGGAATGTCAGAGCGCAAAAATTACAGCCTCCGAAGCATCCTCTGTTGCTTGTCAGGCTGAATTTAATCTCCTCCAGTGCCGGGATTCCTCCCATTTTCTCATACATCGGGTGAACTTTCTCTGTGTATGGAAGTGCATATACATCGTCCATCTCCTCCTGTGACAAAGGCATTGCCGGAGGGTTCTGAACAATATATCCTTTCGTCCCATAGGACTCTGCCATTGGTTTCGCAGTAAACGGGTCTGTATTCTGATACTGAACTGCAAAACTGTCTGCGTAGGCTTTCTTGTCCTCTTTTATCTCCTCATAAGATGGAAGAATGATCGGCTCATAAACTCTTGACAGATCTTTACATTTAAATACAGTTCCTGCAATAAATGTGATCTCCTCTACAGGAAGCCCACTGTCCAGTGCCTCTGCAATCTCGATAATGGAATGTTCACCCATTCCATAAGAGATCAGATCTGCGCCGGAGTCCAGAAGTACACTGTGTTTTACTTTATTATCCCAATAATCATAATGTGCCAGTCGTCTCAGGCTGGCTTCAATACCGCCCAGGATAATGGGCGTCTTTTTATAAGTCTGACGGATCAGATTGCTGTATACGATCACCGCGCGGTCAGGACGAAGTCCCATCTGGCCGCCTGGGGAATAGGAATCCTTCTGCCTGTGCTTCTTGGATACAGTATAGTGGTTTACCATGGAGTCCATGTTGCCCGCTGATACCAGAAATCCAAGACGCGGCTCGCCAAATACCTGGATGCTCTCTTTCTTCTTCCAGTCTGGCTGACTGATGATGCCTACTTTATATCCGCGGCTCTCCAGCAGTCTGCTGATGATCGCCGTGCCAAAGGACGGATGGTCCACGTAGGCATCGCCTGAAATATAGACAAAGTCCACCTGGTTCCATCCTCTCTCCTTCATTTCTTTCTTTGTTACCGGTAAAAAATCCTGCATTTAAATTTCCTCGTATGTATTTTAGACATGGTGATATACCGCCTGTGCACGGTATCCTTCCGAAATAATATCAAGCTGTCTGTGGAATCGCTTGAGCTGCTGGAGATCCTTTGTACGGAATACTCTCAGGAATTCATCCTGGATCTTCATGATCTCGCGTTTGTTTGCGATTTTGTACAGATTCTCGATATTGATCAGAATATCCTTCACCAGATTCGACTGCATCTGGGAGGAATTCTGTGCATCCATGATCTCATTTCGTACAGAAGACATCTCATGGTCAAGGGCATTGATGGCATCTGCCGCATTGCTCAGGCGCTCTGCCACATGCTCAGGCATATCGCCCTTATATTTATACTGCAAAGAATGCTCAATGGTAGCCCAGAAGTTCATGGCCATTGTCCGGATCTGGATCTCAGCCTGAAGTTTCTTAGGTCCATTGATCGTGTCTACAGTATAATAAATGATCAGATGATAACTTCTGTATCCACTCTGTTTAATATGTTTCAGATAATTCTTCTCACTCTTTATGGTCATATCGCTTCTCTTCTGAATCATGGAAGCGACAGTCTCTATATCCTCTTCAAACTGGCAGATAATACGGATACCTGCGATATCCTCCAGTTCTTCCTCCATCTTCTCCATCGGAATATGCTTGCGCTGCATTTTCTCAAGGATACTGCTCACGCTCTTGACTCTGCCCTCAACCTGTTCGATCGGACAGTAAATGTCGTTCTCTTTGCATTCCTCGATAATGTGGGTGAATTTAACTTCCAGCTCTTTTACAGCCAGTTCATACGGGCACAAAATGCTTCTCCATAACTGTATTTCCATTTTCACTCGCTCCTTGCATTTCATACATTTTGTTATTATAGCATAGATTAAAAAAAATATCTCGCTAATATGAATAGTTTCTGATTTTTTTAGAAATGGCTTTCAGTACCCAGTAAGGGTTGACGCTCAGTTCTTCATAATGCGGTGTCCTGATGTAGATCCCCAGATGAAGATGGACCGGAAACATGCCCTGCGTGCCTTCGCCGCCATAGCCTGTATTTCCCATATATCCCAGGATATCTCCTGCAGATATTTCCTCACCTGTCCGGAATTCTTTCTCATATGCATCTAAATGGGCATAATAAAAATACCCGCCTTTCGGGGCACGTATTCCGATCCTGTAGCCGCCCAAGGGAAGCCAGCCTATATTCTCCACCACACCGTCTGTAATACTTAAAACCGGATAATACCCCGGTTCTTTTTCTGTGCCGAACAGATCACAGCCTTCGTGTGTGCGCGGACCTCCATAGTCTCTGGGTGCACCGTAAGAATTCTCGAAATAGATTTCTGTAGATGGAATGGGAAAATATTTCAGATCCGACCAGACGGACTGGTAAGCACCTTTGAGCTGTTCATATTCTGCCGGTTTGTATTTCTGATAGGGTGTTGCATCAGGCAGCACCTGTTCTGGATAAAAATCGGAGTTCAGCATAGTTGCTGTCAGAATATCTATAAAGCTATCTGTGCCTGTTTCTTTATCTGCTGCCATTTTCCATATCCTGCGATATAATCCCGACGTTATGTGCTGCTGTCTGAAATCAGTCCGCTCACAGGAATCTGCCTTTAAAACAGATGCCCGGCTGCGCAGTTTCAGTGTTGTCTCCAGCATACCGGTTATAAGCAAAAGTGCCAGTAATGACAAAATACAGCGAAACAGGGGAGTCCGTGTATCGTACGGATCAAACATTTAAGATACCTCCGCATTCTGATACAATATATGCAGAAAGTTAACAGCATAGAACAAAAAAATTCTATGCATTGCAAAGCATGTGACTGACCATGAATTGAATCGTAACGTTTTTTCTGTCGCAGAAACATCACAGAGTAATTTCGCAGGACAGAAAAACACCCCGCCATTATATGCAATGACAGGGTGCAGATATTATTTATCAGTCTTTCAGATTTTCCAGAACTTTTACAAGATATTTCCATACTCTCTCTGTAGAAGAAATGCTGAGGACTTCCTCAGATGTGTGGATATCCTTCATATCCGGTCCGAGAGATACGCAGTCGAGGCCTTCCATCTTCTTATAGAAAAGTCCGCACTCAAGTCCTGCGTGGATGGCTACTACATTTGGTTTCTGGCCGTACATCTCTTCGTATACTTCCACCATCTTGTCACGAAGCGGTGAATCCTTGCGGTATTCCCATGCAGGGTATACGCCCTGTCTCTCATATTCTCCTCCAAGGAACTCTGTCAGATACTGGATCTTATCAGAAAGTGCATCGCGTGCTGTTTCCACAGAACTTCTGATGCTGGAGCTTCCCAGCACTTCATCCTCAGATGTTTTCAGGATACCGATGTTTGTGGATGTTTCTACCAGACCTGCGATCGTTCCGCTCATTTTCTGAACACCGTATGGTACGTTTACAAGGAAGAATACTACTTTCTCCTTGCTTGTCGGATGAAGAACTTTCACTTCTTTCTCGCCGTCATCTGTAACAGTTACTGTGATTCCCTCATCAGTTCCTGCATACTCTTCTCTCCATGCATTCTGCATATAAGCGGCATATTCTTTCACTGCTTCCACATCTTCTTTAAGAATCAAAAGCTCTGCTGTAGATTCTCTTGTGATTGCATTGTCCTTCTGTCCGCCCTGCACACTGATCAGCTCATAATCTGCCGCCTTCTTAAGTCCATAGAGGAATTTTCCCAGAAGGGAGTTTGCATTTGCACGGTTCTTATCAATCTCAGCACCTGAATGACCGCCCATCAGTCCGCTGATCTTAACGGTCAGCTTCTCACCTTTTGCTTCCAGTCTTGTTACCGGGATATGGCTGATTCCGGAAAGTCCGCCTGCACAGCTGATCCAGAGGCTTCCTTCTGCTTCTGAATCCAGATTGATAAATCTTCTTCCTTTTAATACGCTGCAGTCAAAGCCAACCGCTCCGAGAAGTCCGATTTCCTCATCAACTGTGATAAATACTTCAAGCGGCGGATGTGCGATGGTATCACTCTCCAGAAGTGCAAGTCCGTAAGCGACTGCGATTCCGTCATCACCACCAAGGGTGGTTCCGTTTGCAGAAATATAGTCTCCTTCTACAGAAAGATTTAAGCCGTCTTTTGTAAAATCATGCTCTACATCCGGGCGTTTCTCACATACCATGTCCATATGTCCCTGAATGATCACAGTAGGTGCATTCTCGTATCCTGCTGTTCCTGGTTTGTAAATGACTACGTTGTTCATTTCATCCTGAATATATTTCAGGCCATGATCTTTCGCAAACTGCACTAAATAATCACTGATCTGTTTTGTATTTCCTGATCCGTGAGGGATCTTGCAGATTTCCTCAAAATAATGGAATACTCTTTTTGGTTCGCAATTCTCTAAAACTGCCATAATTACATTACCTCCAAAAATCACATGTTTTAAAAAAGAATCCTGTAAACAGGACCTAATTATAAAAAATCTGATGACACCAGATATATTTTACCTGAATACTATAGCATTTATTTTTCTTCTGTGCCATATAAATTTTATAAAGAATTTATAAAATGACCGGTGTCTATGGAACATATTATAACCGATATCCACTTTCGATGTTCCGGTATCCAGAAAAAGCTGAAAAATCTGCTGTATATCCTTGGAATTCTGGGACTTCTGCTCTTTCTTCTGATGCATCCAGCAGAAAGTCTAACATGTGCCAGAGCAGGAATGACTCTGTGGCTGAATACTTTAATTCCTACACTGCTTCCTTTCATTATCCTTACAGGAGTGCTGACACATACAGATGGAATTCAAAAACTGCTTCCGCCGTTGGAAGCTTTCTTTCGCAGGATTCTCGGTGTCAGCAGCTGGGGCGGCTACATATTTGTACTTGGCATGCTGTGTGGGTACCCTCTGGGTGTCAAACTGGTTTCTGATCTGTATGCCTCCCGCAGGATCAGTAAAAAAGAAGCTTTATATCTTACCACATTCTGCAATAATCCAAGTCCGGCTTTTATCATCACATATCTGAGTAAATTCTGCCTTAAAGATGCTGTTCCTGCTTTGCTGATCTTTCTCAGCATTTTTTCTGCTGATCTGGTGTGTATGTTGTTCTTTCGATTTGTTGTATACAGAAATATTTTTTCTGACTGTCCGGTCCCTGTAACTGCAAGTTCAGCCAAAGAGCCTTCCGACATAACTTCAATCCAAAATCTTCTGGATGCTTCGATCATGAATGGGTTTGAAACGATCACACGACTTGGGGGATATATCCTGCTCTTTTCTATTCTTGCCGGATGTATCCGATATTATCACCCTTTTCCTGCTTTCTGGCAATATCTGTTATTGGGATTTACTGAAATTACTACCGGCCTTTCTCTTATTGCAGATTCCGGGCTGCCGGGTATCATACGTATCATCACTTCTGTTGCAGCAACTGCATCCGGAGGGCTATGTATCCTTGCTCAGACCAGAAGTGTTCTTCACCGCGATCTCAGTCTAGTGCCTTATATAATTTCCAAATGTATCAACGCAGTGCTTGCTGCCGGTATTCTTTACTATTTTATAATGTAAGAAAGAGTCTTGTCCTAATTTCTTATGATAACAAAAAAGAATCCTGCTTGCAGGATTCTCCGCTTGCGGCAGGTCGCTTCAGCAACATAATTCCTCTCCGACACAGTGCGATCCTGCCCGTAGGATTTTTTATGTCATAGGAACTCCTATGACATAAAAAAGGTCAGGAAAACTTCCTGACCCTGGTAATATACTTATTCTTAGTTCTCGCCCAGATCATCTAACAGGTCATCATCATCGTCTTTATCATCATCATGATAAGAACCTGTAATTGCTGCTGCCTGAGCTGTCTGTGGTGCAAGTTCCTGACGGTTGTGGTTAACAACATCAAGGCAACTCTGCAGGGAATCAATGAATACTTTATATTTAGCTCCTGCATCCTCTAATGTTGTATTAAGAACACTGCCGATATTTGCCATCATATCATCTGTATATGTGATAGCACTGAGACGAATGCTGTTGGCATCCTGTGTTGCAGAATCAAGAATCTCCTGAGCCTGCTTATTGGCTGCATTGATGGTATCATTTGCCTGTGCATATGCTTTCTGCATGATCTCATGCTGTGTTACCAGTTCCTGAGCTCTTGCCTGTGCATCTGCGACCAGAGCATCTGCTTTAGACTGTGCATCCTCAAGGATTGCATCTTTATTATTAATTATCTTCTGATAACGTTTGATCTCATCTGGAGTTTTCAGACGAAGTTCTCTCAGAAGTTCTTCGATCTCTTCTTTATTCACGACAATCTTGGTAGTTGACAGTGGCTGGAATTTACAGCTCTCTACATATTCCTCGATCTCACCGATAATCTGTTCAATTCTGCTGCTCATAGTATATACTCTCCTTATTTTCTCTATTGATATTACTGTTCACTTCATTCCCAGTAACGCGCTTTGCTATAGCGGAAAGCGGAATCATAGCGTATGAACGGTAACTTACTTGTCACTTACTGGACGATGAAGTTTCTCAATGACTGCATCTGTTATTTCCTTTGGTGCAAATTTACTCAGGTCACCGCCAAAATTAGCAATCTCTTTCAGTATTGTGGAACTTAAATATGCGTATTGAAGACTTGTGGTCAAAAATACAGTATCCACATCCGGCGCAAGTACCCTGTTTGTCTGTGCCATCTGAAGTTCATACTCAAAGTCTGTAACTGCACGAAGTCCACGTATGATTACCTGAGCGTGATTCTCTCTGGCAAAGTTCACTGACAATCCCTCAAATGGTTTTACCTCAACATTAGGGACATCCTGAACCGCCTTTTCTAATATATTAACACGTTCTTCTACAGAAAACAACGGACTTTTTGAAGAATTGTGTAAAACACCTACGATTACCTTATCAAAAGATACTGCCGCTCTGCGGATCACATCAAGATGACCATAAGTCGCCGGATCAAAACTGCCTGGATATACTGCTATTTTCATGTATTTCTTACTCTCTCTTTCCTCTGGCACATGTGCATGAAAATACGATCATCATCTGTATATAAATCTACATCTTTCTGAACGGCCGAAAATAAATGGCATTCAGTCAAATGGCATTTTTACAGATAACAATCTTCATACACGTTCTAAAAATACGTGCTTGTTAGTTTTATACTCTTTTGAACGAAGCTGCCTGTAACCGAGAGATTCCACATAGCTGAAATCCGTCTGAAGATCTGCTTCTACAATAATAAGTGTATTCTTGTCAACAACAGTACTATCTTTAAGATACTCCAGTACCTGACGTTCCAGTTCATTATTATACGGTGGATCCATGAAGATAATGTCAAAGACACCCTTTCCCTCAAGAGAACGGAGTGCCTGCAGCACGTCCATGTTCAGCAGTTTACCATCTTCTGCAAGTTTTGTAAATGCAAGATTTTCTCTGATACATGCTGCTGCTTTCGGATTCTTTTCTACAAATACTGCATAGGAAGCTCCTCTGCTTAATGCCTCGATACCAATTCCGCCGCTTCCTGCAAAAAGATCAAGGAAACGACACTCCAGAAGTTCTGGCTGGAGTATATTGAACAGAGTTTCTTTAATTCTGTCTGTGGTAGGTCTTGTATCCGTTCCCGGAATCGTTTTTAAGTTAAGTCTTCTGGCTTTTCCTGCGATTACTCTCATTTAAGGTTCAGTCTCCAATCCAGGTCTCCTCTTGCGAGTCCTAAAATAAGAAGTTCTGCAGTGGCAATGTTTGTCGCTACAGGAATATTGTACTGGTCACATCTTCTCACAATGCTTGTGATATCCGGTTCTTTTGGATCGATCATGACTGGATTGTAGAACAGAATGACCATATCAAGATCCTGTCGCTCTACCATCTCCATAAACTGCTTGTCTCCACCAATGCTGCCGGCAAGGAATTTATGCACATGAAGGCTTGTCGCTTCTTCAATTCTTCGTCCTGTTGTACCAGTTGCGTAGACCTCATGTTTAGCGAGTATATTCTTGTAAGCGATGCAGAAATCTTCTATCAGTACTTTTTTGCTGTTATGTGCGATTATACCTAAGTTCATAGTTTCTCCTCTCCGATTCTGTTACTGTGTACGGAGTGAACAGTAACCCGATTCTCCCGTTTATTTTGCGAATTCTTTCCATTCTTCACAATTCTAACTGTAATTATAACAAAGTACTAAATAAAACGCAATTAAAACTTGAAAAACATACACAATTCATAATTCGTTCTAAATTGCCCGCGACAATGAAATTTAAGCAACATTCTATCTGGTTGTTCCCCAAAAGATTAATGCCAGCATTCCAGGGCCTGTATGAGCTCCGATCACAGGACCGATATCTGCAATGTGTACTTCTGCATCAGGATATTTAGAAAGAACTGTTTCCTTCAGCTCTAATGCGGTTTCTATACTGTCTCCATGTCCGATCACTACCAGTTTTCCAAGCTCTGGCATCCATCCCTGTTCCATCTTTGACATCTGCAATTTAAATGCTTTCTTTCGTCCTCTTGGTTTATCCATAACTTTCAGAGTTCCATCCTCAGCTACATGTAGCAGCGGTTTGATATTCAGAACAGTTCCGATTGCTGCAGATGCTGCAGAAATACGTCCTCCATGGCGCAGATGATCCAGCATATCTACCGTGAACCAATGACAAACCTGCAGTCTGTGCTCTTCTGTCCATTTCTGCAGTTCTTCCATGGACATTCCTTCTTTCTGCATACGCAGTGCTTCACGGACAATAAATCCCTCTCCCACAGAAGCGCATAAAGTATCTACACAGATGATCTTTCTCTCCGGATATTTCTCTTTCAAGTCTGCAATGGTCATATTAGCAGTGTTATATGTACCGGATAATCCGGATGTGAAACATAAATAAAAGATATCCTGTCCAGCTTTTAACACTGGTTCGAAATGATCGTAATAAGACTGGGGATTAATCTGAGAAGTAGAGGCAAATTTTCCAGCTCTCTGCATCTCATAAAACTGTTTTACTGTAAGATTTCCTCCCGGTCCAAACAGGAAATGTTCTCCTCCAACCTCAACCTGCATCGGAATGATCTCCAGTTTTGGATAACCCTGCAGCATTTCTTCACTGATATCTGCTGTTGCATCTGTAAAAATTTGATATTCCATAAACTTTTTAAGTTCCTTTCGTGTTTAATTATCCGCTTCTCTACTTGTCCATAACCGAATAACTGGTCTGTTCCGCAGTTTATTACTTTTCGCAATTGAAGCAGCGGACCTGCTTGATTCAATTAAACTCAGTATATCATAAGAATCAATATTTCGGGATGTTTTTTTAATTTCTGGCATTCCAGTATTTCGTGGTCGTTCCCTGATGAGTACTGCTATTAACGTAGGAAACTGCATAATTTGTCTTAAGACCAGATACTATATTGTAAACCACATCCTCTTCTTTAACAGAGTTATATACTGGTTCATAGTTCACAAGTCCTGGTCTGGAAGCTATTGTATCATCGGAATATCTGCTGACAATAATCTTCATGAACGCATCGGAATTTGTTATAGTATTTCCTTTAACGATCACATTGCTGATTCCTCTTGCATCTATGGCAAGTGCAGAGTCATCAGATGCACTGATATTGGAAAATATGTTATTAAGAATGTAGGAATCCTCCCAGTTCTGAGCCCTTATAGCAAAAAGTTTGCATGTGCTGAAACTATTGTTTTCTATTCGGATGTTTTTGTGAGGATGTCCCGGAGTGTACATATGCGTTCCTACTCCCGCGGTAAGATTTTTAAATACGTTATCATGGATATATATGGTATCGTTTGCTGTCTTATCCATGCCACTTCCTTCCCAGGTAAACCCTCCGGTTGCAGCATCTGGAACATCCAGATTGATTGCTTCTTTTTTGCCTGAGGAGGTAGAATCCCGGAATGTGCAGTTGCGAATTTCTACATTATAGGAAGCGTCCATTTCAATGAAATGCGATGAAGTATCAGACATATGGGCAAAAGTGATTCCTTCTATCAGGATGTTTTTGGTGTGTCCCATAAGGATAGCAGCATTTCCACCATATTCCTTGTCAAAAATAACTGTTCCTTTTCCAATTAGCTTAATATCATGCACTCCATTATATCCGTAAAATTTTTTTCCTGTGTGCAGATCGTTATAACTACAAAGAGTAAAAAGTGCTGATTTGTCCATTCTTTTTATTGTAGCTCCATCCTCAAATACAATTGTAGTGTTAGATGGAATGTACAGGCAGTATAGTAGATTATAGGTACCTTTCTTTAAATGCAGTTCCCCACCTCCTACATTGGCAAAGTATTCCAGATAAGAACGAAGAACATAATATGAACGGGTCTGTTCTGTAAATCCGGATGAGCCGACATACTTGTTCTGGTATGGATTTGACTTTGGAGAAACTGTAAATACTTTGGTTTCTGCTGTAGTTTTTTTCATAACAATCTTAACGGAGGAGGAATATTTTCCGTAAACTTTTTTACCTGAAGATTTCTTATATGCTCTTACACGAAAATAGTAAGTTTCTCCCAGCTCCAGTTCCTTGACAGTAAGGCTCTGTACTTTTCCTGTGGTTTTGATTTTTTTATATTTTTGCAAACCTGTTTTCTGATATATTTCGTATCCATTGACTGATACCTGAGCATTCCAGGTGAGCTTTATTTTTTCTTCGGACAACTGCTTAGCTTTGATCCCCGTTACCTTTCCAGGCGCTGCCGCACTGGCAGGAACCGCATATATGCATAAGATGAGCAAAAATATTATAGGTGTAATAAGCAATTTTTTCGTTTTCATTTGGTTTCTCCTCGTAATTTCTATCTTAAAAGAACTCTATAACCATTTCATCAGATAATATAAATGTTATCACGTTTTTAGACTAATTTTCAAGTTAAATTATATTGATAAAGTCTAAAACTGGCCGAATAGTTACTGTTCACTCCGTGCCCAGTAACACGCTTCGCGATGCACAGAATTTATGCTAATCGCATAAATTCGCGCGGTATGTCTCGGGTTTTCTGTGACCTTCGCTCACAAAAAACACCTTGCGGGATATTACCTGTGAACAGTAACGCCGAATATCATAATAAATTTCATTTTTCCATGCTCTTCCTTTTCATGTGAAAACTTCCAGTGTATTATTTTTATGTTTTCATATACTAGCATTGTAACACCGAAGCAAATATAAAAGAGCAAACAACAACCAAGGAGGAAATTGATATGTCAAACACAAAATCTTCTAACCAGGCAGCTGTACCGGAAGCAAAGGGTGCTTTAGACCGTTTCAAGTTCGAGGTTGCAAATGAATTAGGTGTGCCGCTTACAGATGGATACAACGGTAACCTGACTTCCAAGCAGAACGGATCTGTTGGCGGATATATGGTCAAAAAGATGATTGAAGCTCAGGAAAGACAGATGTCCAGTGGTTCCGGCTCTCAGAGTGGTCAGCAGTACTAATCTAATCACCAACGGAAAGCAATATAGCAAAAATAGATTCATCCATCTAACTGCTATCATAAACTTTCTGAAATGAAATAATGCCGCTTTATTACTGTATCATATATTATATCAAGCCAGAAAACATCAGATATAAAATATCTTTTGTTTCCAGCCTTTATATATTATGATATCAGAAATAAAGCGGCATTATTATATATTCAACGGATATTCGCAATCCGTTTCACTGCCAAATTCCGTTAAAATTAAGATTCTTTTTTCTCCAACAACAGTTTGATTTTAGATACAAATAAATCAAATGCAATATCGTTCTTGCCACTGTTGATCACAATATCTGCTTTGGAACGTGTCGGTTCTACATATAGATAATGCATTGGTTTTACAGTTGTCAGATACTGTTTAATAATTCCGTTGAGGTCTCGTCCACGTTCTTCTACATCACGGGAAATTCTGCGCAGGATTCGTTCATCTGCGTCTGCTTCCACATAGACTTTGATATCCAGAAGATCTCGCACTCTCGGGTCTGCCAGAAGCAGGATTCCCTCTACAAGGATGACCGGTTTCGGGTCAATGCGGATTACTTCGCTGGAACGGTTATGCTGTGTGTAATCGTATACCGGGCATTCGATAGACTTTCCCTCTTTTAACTGCTTCAGATGCTCTACCAGAAGTTCTGTTTCCAGTGAATCTGGATGGTCATAATTGACAGTTACTCTCTGTTCAAAAGGAACTCCATCCTGTCTGCGATAGTAATTGTCATGATAAAGGACAACCACGTCATCCCCAAAATATTCTTTGATTCTGTTTGTAAAAGTAGATTTACCAGAGCCGGAACCTCCGGCAACTCCGATCACAATACTTCCCATCTTTTCTTTATCCTCCATTAACTGCGTATTCTTACAGATTTCAATCTTCACCTTTGTTTTATTTGTAATTCAGTCCGAACTCCTCCGGCATAAAGCGCGGGCAAATGTTCTCTGAAGTACAGATTACGGTAGAAGAAAGACGAGTTCCGATTCCGCAGGATTCTTTCAGAGTTTTTCCATAGGTAAGTCCTGCGCAGGCCCCTGCAAAGAAGGCATCTCCTGCACCTGTTGTATCAACTACATCTACTTTCATTGCAGGATAAACACCACATTCTCCATCCTGAGATGCATAAACTGCACCCTGTCCGCCCATTGTCACGATCATACGTGGGATACGCGCAGATTTCACACGTTCTGCCAGAATCTTTGCCATCTCTTCCGGCTCAGTCTGACTGTAATCCTCAGAAAAGAGAATTCCCGCTTCCTGTTCATTACATACAAAACAGGAAGTTCTCTTCAGAAAATCCCTGCGTTCTACTGCGATACTCATGTTGGATACCATTGCATATACCTTCTTATTATACTTCTCAGCGTATGCAAATGTCTTTTTCACAATCTCTCTGTCTGTATCAATTTCAATTGCAATACTGTCCGCATCTTTAAAAATCTCGTCCCCGCATTTATCCAGAATATACTCTACCGGTGTATGATCCGGTCTCTTAGAAACAGATGCAACCACATCTCCATTGTTATCAAAAATTGCCAGCCAGGTTCCCATTCCGTTTGGCACTTTGCGCATAAATCTGGTGTCAACTTTGTGGCGGTCCAGCTTGCGGATAACCTCCTCTCCCATTGCATCGTCATCTACAAGGCCGATAAAAGTTGGTTTTAATTCCAGATTTGCAATATCCTCTGCAACATTTCTGCCTACACCGCCATGAATCTGTGCGATAGTTCCTACATTTCTTCCCTGAGGAATATAAGATGCTATCGAATAGCCCTTTATATCAATAAATACATCTCCGATTACAACAATTCCCATACTTTGAACTTACTCCTTTGTCTTTTATTCTTTTTCATGTGTTTGAAGACCACTTTTCACGCTCTTATTCTGGTCATTATTGTTATGTTAGCATAAAATGCATTGTCCGTAAAGTTTCTAATTTTTTCGAATTTCTTCTGATTCAAACACTATTTTTCAACTCCAAAATAGTCTGTTTTCCATAACAAAAAAATCCCCTGCATGCATTTCTTTGTCTCATCCAGCATACAGGAGAAATTCGGTCAAATAAACATTCCACAGATAAAACGGGCGATCAGTGCTGCCAGCCACGCAATCACACATTGCCACAGAACCACACCTGCTGCCCATCTGCTGCCAAGTTCGCGTTTCACAGAGGCAATCGCTGCCACGCATGGGGTATAAAGCAGACTGAACACAAGCAATGATGCAGCTGCCAGCGGAGTCAGCACAGAAGCAATATTTCCTCCAAAAAGTACTTCCAGAGTTGATACCACACTTTCTTTAGCCATAAATCCACTGATAAGAGCAGTACAGATCCGCCAGTCTCCCAGGCCAAGTGGTTTGAACAACGGTACCAGAATTCCCGATATAACTGCAAGGATACTGTCTGAAGAATCCTTCACAAGATTGAGATGCAGATCAAAACTCTGAAGGAACCAGACTACCATTGTCGCAAGCAAAATTACAGAAAATGCTCTCTGCAGAAAGTCTTTTGCTTTTTCCCAGAGTAACTGCGCCACATTCTTTGCCCCAGGCAGCCGATAATTTGGAAGTTCCATGACAAACGGTACCGGTTCCCCTTTAAAAAGGGTACCATTGTACAGGAGTGCTGCCAGGATTCCCACCAGAATACCTAACAGATATAATCCTGTCATAATAAATCCACCCTTTTTAGGGAAGAATGCATTTACAAAAAAGGAATAGATCGGAAGCTTTGCCGTACAGCTCATAAACGGAGTAAGCAGGATCGTCATCTTTCTGTCCCTCTCGCTTGTAAGAGTACGTGTTGCCATAACCGCCGGAACTGTACATCCAAATCCAATCAGCATTGGCACAATGCTTCGTCCGGACAGGCCAATCTTTCGCAGCAGCTTATCCATCACAAATGCCACACGGGCAATGTAACCACTATCCTCCATAAGAGACAGGAAAAAGAACAATGTCACAATGACCGGTAAAAAGCTCAGCACGCTTCCCACACCTGTAAAAATACCGTCAATTACAAGACTGTGCATCGCACTGTTAACATTGGCAGCCGTCAGTGCCGCATCAGTCAATGCTGAAATCTTATCAATTCCTACTTCCAGAACTCCCTGCAGCCACGCACCGATTACATTGAAAGTCAGGTAAAAAACAAGCGCCATAATTCCTATGAAACAGGGAATTGCTGTATATTTTCCCGTAAGGATTCTGTCAATTTTCTCACTTCTGATTCTCTCTCTGCTTTCTTTTGGCTTCACAACTGTATGCTCACATAACCGCTCAATAAAGTCAAAACGCATATCTGCGATTGCGGCACTTCTGTCCAGCTGGCGTTCTGTTTCCATCTGCTGTACAATATGCTCCAGCATCTCTGTTTCATTGGTATCCAGCTTCAGCTGTTCCAGAATCAATGGATCTCCCTCAATTGCCTTCGTCGCTGCAAACCTGGCCGGAATGTCTGCCTGCGCCGCATGATCCTCAATCAGATGCATCACTGCGTGAATACAACGGTGGACTGCACCATCATGGTCGTTCTTGTCACAGAAATCCTGTCGCAGTGGATGTTCCTGATATTTCGCTATATGTAATGCATGATCAACCAGTTCATCCACGCCCTCATTCTTTGCTGCTGAAATCGGGATCACCGGAACTCCCAGTAATGCCTCCATCATATTTACATCTATGGAACCCTGATTTCCCAGCACTTCATCCATCATATTCAGCGCAACTACCATCGGTATGTCCATTTCCAGAAGCTGCATGGTCAGATACAAATTTCGCTCTATATTGGTTGCATCTACAATATTAATAATCGCACGGGGTTTTTCATCCAGAACAAAATTTCTGGAAACGATTTCCTCACTGCTATACGGTGACATAGAGTAAATTCCGGGAAGATCCGTGATTTCTGTCTCCGGATGCCCTTTGATCATTCCTGTCTTACGGTCTACGGTTACACCCGGAAAATTTCCCACATGCTGGTTTGAACCTGTCAGCTTATTAAACAGTGTTGTTTTTCCGCAATTCTGATTTCCTACCAATGCATAGGTCAGAGTTGAGCCTTCCGGTACCGGATGTTCATCTTTTTTTGAATGATATTTGCCATCTTCCCCCAGTCCCGGGTGATCCGTTTCTCTCAGAAGCTCTATTCTTTCGTGATTTCTGCTTCTTCTGGGAATTTGTTCAATTTCTATCTGTTCTGCTTCTGCAAGTCTCAGTGTCAGTTCATATCCATGTATCTGCAGCTCCACAGGGTCACCCATGGGTGCAAATTTCACAACAGTTACCTCTGCTCCCGGAATCATCCCCATATCCAGAAAATGCTGGCGCAGAGCACCTTTTCCGCCAACAGACCGGATCACTGCACTTTTTCCGATTTCCAAATCTTTTAATGTCATTGTTGTTCGCTCATCCTTTGTATTTTCTTTACTTATCTCCGAGAAATATTGATTATTTTTCTCAATAAATTATATCCATTGAAGATAGCTTATCTTAACTGATAATTTTTGTCAAGTAAAGAGTATTTCTGAGCAAACATTGTTTTTGTAGTCAAGCGAATAAAATCATCCTCTTCACTACTTTCCCACCATCGGACAACTGATTCACAGTTTAACAAAAAAGAAACCCAGACCATTTTCATCTGAGTTTCTCTATGTATTAAATATTAAAGTCCGATGACACCTGTTACGTCACCATTGATTACATAATATGCTTTATATTCTTCTGGTTTGATATAGATCTTGACATCTTTAAGATCTTTCTCTTTCTTACCCATCTCTTCTGTCCAGATTTTCTTAACATGCTCTAAGACGTCTTTTGCATATACTTCTTTGCCCATGAACTGAACATATACTTCGGCAGCTACTTCTTTTTTAGCGGTTCTTCTTGTAGTTGTCTTCTTCTCTGCTGCTTTTTCTGCCGGTTTCTCAGCGGCCTTTTCTGCTGCTTTCTTTGTAGTTCTTCTTGTAGTTGTTTTCTTTGCAGCTGTTTTTGCTGTTTTCGCAGTTTCTTTCTTTGCTGTTTCTTTTACAGCAGGTTCTTTTGCGGCTTTAGCTGTTTCCTTTACTGCTTTTGTTTCTTCTTTTACTGTTTCTTTAACTGCTGGTTCTTTTTTTGTAGTTTCTTTCTTTACTGCTTCTTTTTTTATGGTCTCTTTTTTGTCAGCTTCTTTGTTTACAGATACTTCTGCAGCAGTTGTCTTTGCAGGAGCCTCTTTTACTTTGGTTGTCTTCGCAGTGGATGTAGTGAGATCTGCTGTAGGTGTTTTTGTTGCCATATGATAGCCTCCTTACAAGGTATAAGTATTCTTTTACGGAAATAGAATACTACGAATCTGCCGCTTTTGCAACGTTTTTTGCCCTTATATAGAAAAAATAACCACACCCGGGACAATTCTGTCTCATTTCCGGGCTGCCTGTTTTGTGCAATATTACATATAAACGGGAAATTATGCGAATCATTTCTGACATGCTTCATCTACAAATCTTCATCAATGCCAGACGAAACAGAAAACAAATGATTTCACTGCAACTGGATACATGCACCTGAAAAATTTATTCAGATTTATAATCCCAGATTCTGCAGATCTTCTTTCATATACTCTGAAAGTTTTCTCTGCAGTTCCTGATTCTGAGGAAGACTTAAATCCTCATCCAGCGAAAGAATATCTGCCGCAGTCTCACTGGCAGCTTTCAGAATATCTGCATCCTGATAAATATCCCCCAGTTTAAATTCCAGCAGTCCGCTCTGTCGAATTCCAAACAAGTCTCCAGGTCCGCGAAGCTTCAGATCCTCTCCTGCAATATAGAATCCATCGTTAGATTTTCGCAGGATTTCCAGTCGCTTAGATGTTTCTTTCGCATCACTTCCCTGCATAAAAATACAGTACGACTGATATTCACCACGTCCCACCCGTCCGCGAAGCTGGTGCAGCTGCGCCAGACCGAATCGCTCTGCATTCTCCACCATCATCATCGTTGCATTCGGTACGTTCACTCCTACCTCCACAACTGTGGTTGATACAAGAATCTGAATTTCGCCTGCTGCAAATGCCTCCATAATCGCATTCTTCTCTTTTGCTTTCATTTTTCCATGAAGCGCTGCTACTTTTATTTCCGGTGGAAAGACATTGCGCAATTTCATTGTATAATCCAGCACATTCTCGCCATCCATTCCTTCACTTTCCTCTACCATCGGACAGATTACATAAACCTGTCGCCCCTGACTGATCTGTTTTGCCATAAAGGAATATGCCTTTGATCTGTAAGAAGTATCCACTACACAATTCTTAATGGGAAGTCTTTGTGCCGGAAGCTCATCAATTACTGAAATATCCAGATCACCATAGATGATAATAGCAAGAGTTCTCGGAATCGGGGTTGCACTCATTACCAGCACATTCGGGGGATTTCCCATCGTAGTCAGTGCTTCTCTCTGCTTTACTCCGAAACGATGCTGTTCATCTGTAATAACCAGACCAAGGTTATTATACTGCACCTTCTCCTGAATCAGTGCATGCGTTCCGATCACCAGATTTGCTTCTTTAGACGCAATCAATGCATATTTCTCTCTTTTTTCCTTCGCAGTATCCGAACCAGTCAGCAGAATCGGATGGCAAAAATCAATCTGCTGTTCCTGCAGAAGCTTCTCCATTGCCTGAAAATGCTGTCTGGCAAGAACCTCTGTAGGCGCCATTAATACCGCCTGATACCCATTCTCCGCAGTCATGATCATTGCCAGAAATGCCAGGATCGTCTTGCCGCTTCCTACATCTCCCTGTATCAATCTTGACATCAAAGCCTGGCCACTCAGATCACGCTCAATCTCATGCCAGACATTTAGCTGTGCTTTTGTCAGGTCGTAAGGCAGATTCTCGATAATCTGCTCCGTCGTCCACACCGGATGCATCGGAAACGCATTCGGTGCCTCTTCCGTTTTCTCCTTCAGCATCTGCACAGCAAGAATAAACAGAAGGAACTCATCAAACACCAGACGTCTTCTGGCAGATAATAGCTCCTGCATATTCTTCGGAAAATGAATCGCCGGAAGTGCAAAATTTCGGTCTGCCAAATGATACTTCTCCTTATATTCATCCGCCAGATACTCCGCCTGTAAATTCTGTTCATTCAATACCTGATGGATCAGCTTCACGATTGTCTTATTGGAAAGTCCCGATGTCAGTCCGTAAATTGGCTGAAGACTGTGCAGAATCTCCTCATAAGCTGCAGGAGTAAAAATTTCCGGATGTTCCATCTGAAGCTTTCCCTGTTTTCTGGCAATACGTCCCCGCAGAATAAATCTGCTTCCTTTCCTGATGGTAGAACGCAGATATGGTGCATTAAACCATGTAACAGCAATCTTTCCCGTAAGATCTGCTGCGGTGGTAGTAATCACCTGCAGATTCCGTACCTGATTCACATACACACCTATGATGATCGTCGCAGAAATTGCCACAATAGCCCCCTCCTCCAGCGACTGAATCTCAACAGGCTCCTCATACGCATCATAATTGCGCGGATAATAACTCAGAAGAGATTCTATATCCGTAACTCCTATTTTCGCAAATAACTTTTCCGTTTTTTCCCCCACGCCCTTCAAGGTACGCAAAGATGTTGACATATACTACCGATTCCTTTCTATAATCCCTTTCTAACACGAAAACGGATATACCCACCCTCAACAATGGCCTATACCCGTTTTCATTATATTAACTATTCTTTTATTACCATCATAAAATCCTGTTATTCTACAGAGATAACATAATAATAAATTGGCTGTCCACCCGCATTCAGCTCTACATCGCAATCCGGATAAGCCTCTTCAAGCGCCGCTGCCAGTTCCTCAGCTTCAGATTCATCCGTATCAGCACCATAATAAATACTGATCACCTCGGACTCATCATCTACCATCTCAGCAACCGTTGCCTTCGTAACCTCCAGACGATCTTTACCAACTGCCAGAATACCATGATCACCGATACCCATCATATCACCCTCATGGATCTCCTTATCATCAATTCTGGTATCACGTACTGCATAAGTAACCTGTCCGGTCTTCACATGCTCAATTGCCTGAAGCATAGCCTCTGTATTTTCAGCACTGTTTTTCTCAGGTACATAGCTAATCATAGCTGTGATTCCCTGTGGAATTGTCTTTGTAGGAACAACTACAATCTCTTTATCCTCAGTAAGATCTCTTGCCTGATTAGCTGCAAGAACGATATTCTTATTATTCGGGAAGATATAAATAGTCTTTGCATTTACTTTTGCAATAGCATTCAGCATATCTTCTGTACTTGGGTTCATAGTCTGACCACCTTCGATCAGATAGTCAACACCCAGCTCCTTGAAAATCTCTGTCATTCCGTTTCCAACAGATACGGAAATGAATCCAACTTCCTTTGGCGGCTGTGCTGCAATTTCTTTTGCTTCCTGCTCTGCCTGCTCTTTTGCCATTTTTTCAGCATCTTTAATCAGCTTCTCTTGATGCTCTTCACGCATATTATCAATCTTCATGCGGGAAAGTGCACCAAATGTAAGAGCCTTCTCGATTGCCTGTCCAGGATGATTGGTATGAACATGTACTTTTACAATTTCGTCATCTGCAACCAGCACAATGGAATCTCCGAGGGACATCAGGAATTTCTTGAACTCATGCTCTGTTTCCTCAGACATTGGCTGATTCAGCAGAATAATGAATTCTGTACAATAACCGAATTTAATATCTGCTTCTGTCTGTGCATCAATCTTAGTTACTGCAGGACCTTTAGCTTTGTCAAACTGTGTATAGTCGATTTCTTTGCCAAGGAAGCCGTCGTATGCTCCGTGATATACTTCCAGAAGTCCCTGTCCGCCTGAGTCTACAACTCCTGCTTCTTTCAGAACAGGAAGCATCTCCGGAGTCTTTGCCAGAGTCTCTTCTGCATGAGCGATCACGCCCTGGAAAAATGTATCCAGATCTTCTGCTGTCTCTGCAAGTTCAACAGCTTTGGCTGCCGCTTCTCTTGCAACAGTAAGGATGGTTCCTTCTTTCGGCTTCATAACTGCCTTGTATGCAGTCTCCACACCTTTCTCCATTGCTGCAGCGATTGCCTGCGCATCCAGTTCCTGACTCTTCTTAACGCTCTTGGTAAAACCGCGGAGAAGCTGGGAAAGGATAACACCTGAGTTACCTCTTGCACCGCGCAGAGAACCGGAAGAAATCGCTTTAGCCAGTGACTCCATATCTGTATCTCCAAGAGATCCTACTTCTGCAGCCGCTGCCATGATCGTCATTGTCATATTGGTTCCTGTATCTCCATCCGGTACCGGAAATACATTCAGTTCGTTGATCCATTCTTTCTTAGCTTCCAGATTCTTGGCTCCTGCAAGAAACATTCTGGAAAGTATTCTGGCATCTATGGTTTTGTTATTCACCACAAGTTCCTCCTCTATCCTAATCAATTGCACGTACGCCTTCTACATAAATATCGATCTTGTCAATCTCCATTCCTGTAAAGGCTTCGACTTTATATTTGACATTGCTGACAAGGTTGTCCGCAATTGTGCTTATATTCACGCCATATGCCACGATCACATGGAAATTCAGGCGGATTTTATTGTCCTCTGTAATTCTGACACTGATACCATGTTTCAGGCTGTTCTTTCCAAGAAGCTTTACCAGTCCGTCTTTCATGCTGACTGCTGCCATGCCTACGATACCGAAGCACTCTACTGCAACGCTTCCTGCGTAAGTTGCGATTACATCTGTGTCAATTATGATCTGACCCAATCCGGAATCTATACGTCCATTCATATGGTTACCTCCAATGCTTATATATTGTATGTACATGTATTATAACCTCTTTTGAAAGAAAAAGAAATATTATTTTTCTTTTTTTTCCTTTTTTTGCTTGCAAAAGCACAATTCATCTGTTACAATGTAATCTGTTGAACACAAGGTTACTGTTTAGACGCTATGCACACAGCAGACAGTAACAATAAAGCGTCAAGGAGGTGCTATCATGGCTAAATGTGCAATCTGTGAAAAAGCTGCTCATTTCGGAAATAATGTAAGTCATTCACATAGAAGATCCAATAAAATGTGGAAATCTAACGTAAAATCCGTTAAAATCAAAACTGCTGAAGGCGGAGCTAGAAAGACATATGTATGTACTTCTTGCTTAAGATCCGGTAAAGTAGAAAGAGCATAATAACACCATTGCCCCTGTTTTTGCAGGGGTATTTTTTTACTCAAAATTATATTTGATACAAGGAAAGAATCCTGCCCGAAGGGCCTTATTATGCTATAGGAACATTACGGAGTAACTTCCTATACATAAACAAAAGACTGGCACAGCCTGGATATTCTGATTGATATCACATCCGACTCTGACAGTCTCTTTTTATATCCTATATTTCGTTTTTAATGACAGAAAAGATGATATCCCAGCAGCAGGAAAATTCCGGCTGAAACTACAAGGATCACATTTTCTGCAATCAACAGACCGATCACCATCCCAAGACCTATAAAAAAAAGCATAAAGCCAATGAGCTTTTCCAATTCTCCTGCACCTTTTCTTTTTCATTGGTTTGCTATAGTTTATGCAGAAGCTCTCCTGGAAATGTGTAGATCATCTCAAATATTCTGTCCATCTTTTATTATTTCTCGTCACTGCCTGGTTCATCGTCATCTTTTCCGGCTGTAAAAGCTGTGAATCGATCTACGAAATCCGGCACCATATCAAGAACTTTAGTAAGCCCATCCTGGTTCTTTACATTAACAAGCTTAGTTGATCCATTCTGTATGACAAGAACAGCGCATGGAGTCATCTTACCGGCCATTCCGCCGCCACCGTTGTCCTTCTTTTCTCCTGAAAAAGCGCCAGCACCTACACCAAAGGATACATCCATCAGAGGAAGGATGATCGTATCGCCTACATGAATCGCTTCTCCTACTACTGTTTTCGCAGAAATAAAGCTGTCCATTCCCTTAAATAATGAGTTTACAGTTTCTTTAAAGTTATTTTCGTTTGCCATGGTCATACCCTCCTGGTTTTCCAACGTTTGATAACGTATTTTATATTTTTATCAAAATAAATGATCAATGCAGCACGTACAAATACAAATCCATAAATTCTGCCTTTTGCCCTGATGTTTCCCTGCAGATAGTTCTCTCCGTCAAAACGGGGATTGATCTGCACACAGTTCTTATGAAATGGAATCGTCATCCCCAATACAGCAAGTGCTGTTCCTGTCAGTGCAGGATCTTCGAAGGAAAAAGTAATCTGTCCTTCTATCCTGGTAGGAAAAATATGCTTCAGCAGAAATTTTGCATGTTTCCATACAAGATCTTTGGCAGCTTTTACTCTTGGATGTATAAGAAACGCCCTCCACCAGGATGCCTGACTTCTGATCTTATCAAAAGTTCTGCGAATCCTGCGAAGTTTTGCCTGAATGCTTTTAATCAGTCTCCTGATCTTATTATAAATCTTTTTTATAAAGAACTGTTTCTGAGAAGAAGCTTCGACAGAATCTGTTTTTGATGACTCAGTCTGTACAGTTTCTTCTGAAACAAGCTCATCCGTCTTCGGTCTGTCAATCTCTTCGACTGTCGGCTTCGGCACATCTGTTTCTTTTTTCTCTTCCTGCTGCACAGATGTCTGTTTCCCGGAATCCCCCTGTTCAGAACTCTGTCCGCACTCCTCTGATTCAGAATGTGCTTCTGTTGCAGTTTCAATTTTCTGTTCTGCTTTCTCAGCCAGCTCTGTCTGCTTCTCTTTTTTTGCATTTCTCTGACGGGGTTTCTCCTGTGCGGCTTCTTTCTTTGCCCGGCGCTTCTTCAATAACTTACTTATCGGAATTCCAAATAAATGGAAAGAGAATTCCATCTTCTGTTCCTGCCATCTGGCGCTCAGGGAAATTCCATGAAAAAGCCAGCTTACAACACCTTCCCCTTCTATCTGTTTCCAGTCATCTTCTGTTTTAACAGCTGATACCTTATATCTGACAGGACAGAATAGAACAAGCAGGACTGCCAGTAAAAAAAGCCCCAACACAATCCCCAGTACGATCAATATAAACTTAAGGATCAGCCATAAAATATGTAGCATATTCTCACCTGTTTTCTATATATTCAGCTGTTGCAAAAGTACCTGTCTCTGTATACATTTCATCGATCAGACTTCGTACCATTTCCAGAGCTTCATCCTTCCCCTTTGCCATTCCTATAATCTTAGGGCAGATTCCATACAAACTCTTCTGGATCAGCATTGCTGCCGGAATAATATCCATCAGATTCGACGGATTCTCTGATAACGTAAGAAGATAAATGCCCGGCACTAGCTTTCCATTATTTAATTTCTTTTTGATTTTGTTTGGATTCTTTACAGATTCTCCTGTTAAAAAATTCTCCTGCCAGACCAGCATCTTACACTCTCCCGTTTCCATTCTTCCTGTATTTCAAAAGTATTCCCTTTTTCTCTGAAATTAAACCGGGCTGCGTCAAAAAACACAGCCCTGTCCTCGTTAATAATACTTATGCTGTTTTCCCCAGAGTCCATTACTTCTCATCTCCAGATATTCCTGATAAGCACGCTCTACAATCTGCTTCTCATTGGAAAATCTCAACAGATGATAAATCTCATGGTACTTATAATACCCGGAATCCACAAAGAACTCTTCTCTTTGGGGCTTACTATGATAATTATCCGCAGTCATCAGATACCAGTGTACCTCTTTGGAAACCACGTCCTCCGGAACGGTAAAGTTATATTGGCTCTTTCCGATATATTTCACAATGGTCGCCCGCACTCCAGCCTCTTCCATCACTTCCCGTAATGCCGTCTGTTCATGCGTTTCACCTGGCTCCACAGTTCCCTTCGGTAATACCCAGCCCTCATAACGGTTCCTGTAAGATTTATACAATGTAAGAATCTTACCCCGATGAATTACCACACCGCCACAGCTCGTTGCTTCTATCATAATGCAATCCCTCCTGTTTTGCGTGGTATTAAAAACTGAGTATAGTATACCTCTTTTTCGCAAAACCCGCAACCCGTAAATAACAAATCGTTACATTAAACGTCACAAAGGTTACTGTTCACTCCGTGCCCAGTAACACGCTTCGCAATGCACAAAATTTATGCTAATCGCATAAATTCGCGCGGTATGTCTCGGGTTTCCTGTTGCCATGCATCCGTAGGGAGCTGCCAGTGGCAGGTCCTGTAGGTGACCTTCGCTCACAAAAAACACCTCGCGGGATATTACCTGTGAACAGTAACTCACAAAGCACATTACTATACATCATGAAATATGTTGACGACAGCCAAAATATTTCGCAAAAATGTCCGGTTCAGAGATACTCCTATTGTATCCTCATAAAACCGGACATTTTTTTATTAATTATCAAAATAATAGGCATCAAAAATCTGACCTGCGATCGGCACTGCCGCTTCGCTTCCTGTACCACCATTCTCAACAATAATGGCAACTACAAGGTCAGGATTATCCACATTAGAATATCCAATAAACCAGGAATGGCTGGAACCGTTCTCGTCAAATTCCGCAGAACCCGTTTTTCCAGCTACTGTATATCCTCTTCCGTTGAGCGCAGATGCAGTACCATTCTCAACAACGCCTTTCATCAGCTTACCAAGAATATTTGCTTCATTGGTAGTCATCAGCTTCTTATAACTCTCAGGCTGTGTTGTCTTAACAGTTTCTCCATCTGAACTAACTACAGAATCGATCAGATACGGCTTCATCAGTTCTCCACCATTGGCGATCGCACTGGTGATCAGTGCCATATGCATTGGTGACACCAGTGTATTTCCCTGTCCGATAGCAGTCTGCATCACCTCTGCAACTGAAGATTTTCCAGTCAGTGTAAAAATACTCTTCTTATAAGAAGTAAGAGGCAGGCTCTTGTTAAACAAAAGATCCTCTGCAGTCTTTCTCAGTGAAGTTCCTCCGACCATGGTTCCAATCTCTGCAAAGGCACTGTTACAGGAATTAGCAAATGCACTGTAAAAGTCCTCCTGACCATGAACCGTTCCACCATAGCATCGGATCGTGTGATCCTCTGTCGTGATGCTTCCCTCGCAGAGATAAGAGAATCCCTCCAGGCTTCCCTTAGTCCTGAAATAATCAAGTGCAGTTACCACTTTAAAAGTAGAACCCGGTGGATATGCACCATTAGTCGCCCTGTTAAGCAGGCTGCTGTCATTGGAATCATTGACCAGTGTATCCCAGTTCTCGGAAATAGTATTCGGATCAAAATCCGGTTTGCTTAATTCTACCAAAATCTTACCGGTAGAGGGCTCTATGGCAACTACTGCACCTCTCCTGTCTCCTAACGCATTATATGCCGTCGTCTGAAGGTCCGCGTTTAAAGTAGTCACGATCGTATCTCCTGTATTCTTCTGATTCTTAAACTCATTCTTCATCTGATTCAAAAAGAATTCATGAGATGTAAGCAGCTGAAAGTTTGCTTCTGATTCCAGGCCGCTCTTTCCATTGGTATCATATCCCACTACGTGCGCAAACATATTTGCATACGGATAAGTACGCTCCTCAGTTCCATCTTCATAAACATTCGTCTGTGCAAGCACCTGATCATCTGCAGATACGATCTTGCCTCGCACAACCCTGTCTGAAAAAGTATCCTGTCTGGTATTATATGGACTATTAATGAAATCTTCGCTCTTGGCATAGTTAAAATAAACCAGATATCCGATCATGCTGACAAAGATCAGCACAAAAAAGCAGGATACCAGCGTATATTCCCGGTTACGTGGTCTTCTTTTTTTAGAAATTTCCTGAGCCTTGCGCTTCTGACGCTTCCTGAGCTCTTTGCGCTGCTTCCTTTCTTCGATATCTCTCAATTTCTTCGTCCTCGTCTTCTCTCAAAATATACAGTCCCTGAATGATTGCCAGCATCAGCACGGTACTCGCCACTGAACTTCCTCCATAGCTGACCAGCGGAAGGGTTACACCTGTCATAGGGATAAACTTCGTCGCACCACCAATGGTCAGAAACACCTGAAATGCATATTCCGTGCCAAGCCCAAGTGCGATCAGTTTATAAAACGGCTTCTTTATCTTAAGCGCAATATTTACGATCATCAGAAAGAAATTCATGCACACAAGAATCAGACATATGGCAAAAATACATCCCAGTTCCTCGCAAATGGCACTAAATATAAAGTCATTCTTAACAACAGGGATCTTCTCAGGAGAACCCTGGCACAAGCCCATTCCAAACCATCCGCCGGTTCCGATCGCAAACAATGACTGAACAATCTGATAACCTTCATTCTGGTAAACTGCCATAGGATCCTTCCATGCAGTTACTCTCTGACGCACATGTGCAAATAAATGATATGCCACAACAGCTCCAGCAGAACCACCAGCAAGACCAAGCGCCAGATATCCTACATTCTTGGATGCCACATAAATCATCACCAGATACGCTGCAAAAAAGATCACAGCACTTCCAAGGTCTCTGGAAAGCACCAGGATACCTACATGAAGCCCGGCCACTATAGTAGCCTGAACTACTTTTGAAAAATCAGCTCCATTTCTCAATAATGCCGCCATAAAGAACACAAACGTAATCTTGATCGCTTCTGAAGGCTGAATACCCATTAGGGAAAGCTTTGCACCATAGCTTGTCTGTGCAAGCACAAGTACTGCTGCCAGCAGAACAATTCCCAGACCTGCATAAATCCATGTCAGATCCTTGAGAAATTTCATCTTCCTGATCAGAACAGGAACAACAAGTGCTACTGCATTCACACCAGCTACGATCACCAGCTGCCTGGTTGCCGTAGACACATCCAGTCTGCACAGCATAATAAATCCAACGCTGAGAAGCATACACATATTATTGAGCAGTAAAATAGATGCTTTCTTATACAAAATTCTGTACAGAATCTGGATTCCCGCAAAAAACGCCATCATCTCTGCATAGAACAGGATGACCTGAAACTTACCAGTCTTCAGGTAAATGACCAGAAACGCAGTGAAATCCATAAAAAAGATCAGCATCAGCTGCTGCCGCAGCGATTCGTTTCTCTCTTCCTCACTCTGCTGTTTCACAAGATAGAAGCAGTGAAATGTATAAATTACCATCAGGGTAAGGATCACATACTTGGATAATTCTACAATTACATTAATCATATGCCTTACTCGGCTCCTCTTTTAAAATGTCCCTTTGTGTATTCCCGCTTCGGAGGATTCTCCCCCTTCTGATAAACATTTCGGAACTCTTCATAAATCTTTACTGCATCCTGTGGTTTCTCAATCGTAAATGCAAGTCTCAGAGAAGAAATTCCAAGCTTATCTATCTGTGGTTTCTCTTTCAGCAGGCCATAAGGGATACTGTTGTAAATGATATTATAGCAAGGAATGTGGGTATTTGTATTTTCCATTTTCCAGGGATCACAGACACATTTTGCTGTAAATTCCTTATCATAACGGTCTTTTAATGTTACCCACTCTTCCTTATGATTACACCCATAAACATTCTTATGCACACATTGAGCAGATAACATCAGCGGCAGATAACCATAAATGATCATTTCGCTGTTTCGATTATCCCTGTGCCGGATTTCTCCTTCATTCAGTTCAAACGGCACAGTATTTCGCATAATCTTCTGTTCCTCCCAGAACTTAACTGCTTCATTATTCCAAGTGTACATATTGTGATCCAGCACACATTTGTCCGCCAGTCCAGCCTTACTCAGAATTGCAAATGTTTCCAGATTTCTTACAAGAAATCCATGCATGCCTCTGTCCAGCCATTCCTGAATCCGCGTCTCAAGCTCTTTGGGCATCCCGTCTCGCATAATATGTGGAAGTGACAGATACATCTCTATTCCTCTGTCTACCCCTTCATCAAGACAGGCTTCCATTGCATCTGCATTCAGGTACATTCCCTGTATCCCTTCACTTTTATATAACGCAAGTGCTGTTTCTTTTTCTTCACAAGATACATAAATCGGAAGATTTTTTTGTTTTTTGCCAGAATTGTACTGCTGTGCACACAATTCTATGCCTTTTTCCTGCTTTACTTCTTCCCTTCTGTATGTTTTGAGGATTTCTTCCTCCAGTGCTTCCAGAGCCTGTCTGCGCGCCTCGTTCAGAATCTTCATCGGGATAAAAATGCTCTCATCCATCTGAATCTCCAGACTTTCCCATTCATACTCTGTATTCCCAAGCTTCTCCATCTGCGAACGGACACGTTCCTCTGTCAGGGGCTGGTTCTGCGCATACTGTACTTCTCCTACAGATGCAGATCCATGAATTCCCCGGCAGGATACATCCAGTATTACCGGACTTCCCGGAAACAGGATCAGCGTTCCCTGCAATTTCTCTTTCTTCTTTATCAGTACAGGTGTAATGTCACCAGTTTTCTTCTCATTTGTAAATGCCATCATGGAAGGACCGTTCTGCATCTGGTAATATCCTGTACAGGAACCGCCTCTGTTAAACAGATCCAGCAGATACTGTCTGTCTCTCTCCGACACTCTATAATTCTCTGCGCCCTCTTCAAAAAGAAGATCCAAATATTTCCTGTATACAGAAGTTACCCCTGCCGTATATCCCGGCTGTTTCATTCTTCCCTCTATCTTCAGAGATGTCACTCCTGCATCCAGAATCTGCGGTAAAATTTCTATTGTAGAAATATCCTTCAGGCTCAGCGGACATACCTCTTTTTTTCCTTTTCCCGGATTTCTCTTTTGCTGTCCTGCTGTCTTCCTCTCTCCACATAATACAGTCTGATATGGCAGGCGGCATGGCTGGGCACAACGCCCTCTGTTTCCGCTTCTGCCTCCCAGAATACTGCTCATCAGACATTGTCCGGAATAACTGTAGCACAACGCACCATGGATAAAAGATTCTATCTCTATAGGGCTTGTCTCATGCATTCTCCGGATTTCTTCAAGGGAAAGTTCTCTGGCAGTTACTACGCGGGAAGCTCCCTGCTCTTCCAGAAATTTCATACCTTCTGGACCTGTCACTGTCATCTGCGTGCTGGCATGAATGTGCATTCCCGGGAACAGCTCTCTGACTGTCCGGAATACTCCCATATCCTGAACGATCACTGCATCCAGTCCGGCTTTATAATACGGAAGCAGATATTCATAAAGCTGCTCCGAAAGTTCTCTGTTCTTAAGAAGCGTATTGACAGTCAGGTAAAGTTTCTTTCCATGAATGTGGGCAGTGTCAATCGCACGGAGAAGTTCTTCTTCTCCAAAATTCTTCGCGTATGCTCTTGCTCCAAATGCTGCTCCTCCTACGTAGACTGCATCTGCCCCTGCACCAATGGCAGCTTCAAATCCTTCATACGATCCGGCAGGTGCCAACAATTCTATCTCATCTCTTCTCACTCATATACCTCTCATATAAAACGAATAGCATCATCCGTATTTGTGTCAAGCGAATAAAAACATCCGCATTCAGCTATAATCATAAAGGGGAAATCACCGAAGTAATCCCCCCTCTTATTATTTCAGCAGTTCATCAATCTGTTTCTCCAGCTCATTGTTCTGCTTTTCCAGTTCATCATTTTTTCCTGCCAGAAGGTTCTTCTGTTCGGTCAATTCCTGTTCATGCTTCTGTACTTCTTCTATCTGCATACGAAGAGAAATCAGTTCGTGTTTCAGATTGTACATCTCCTGATCCTTCTGCTGTAAATCCTGTTCAAAAACCTCCGCCTGTTTCTTAGCCTTGAAATAATCGTCTGTGATATTCAGGCTGAGAAGTGTATGCTTGGTCTCCATCGGCTGTCTGCTGTAACCTGGCATACCACTTAATTCATCCATCTTTTTATTTATATAGGATGCTACTTTCTGGAAATATTCTTCCGATTCATAACCTCCCAGCGTAATAATCTTACCTCCTATGATTACCTTTGCTGTATTTTTGACCGCCATCCGTACGAGCCTCCTGTATCTTATTATTACTGTTTCGCAGTACTTTGCACTGATTCTTTAATTCCAGTCTGTATGTCACAAATTTATATCCTTTTGAAGAATATTCCGCAAAAGTTCTTCTGCCTGCAGTAACACCATATTTTTCTTTATGATCCTGTTATTGTTCTCAATATTTACAATAACAAAATCAGTTTCAATCCGTCTCCTTATGTGCTGAGAATTCCGGACATTTATTTCATTATACTCGAAAGCGGTCGAAATGTATAGGAATTTTTAAAAAAGTTTTACTTTTTAATTTTTCTCCGGCATCGGATATCCCAGATGCTCATATGCAAGAGTAGATGCCATTCGTCCACGAGGGGTGCGATTCAGAAAACCATTCTGGAGCAGATAAGGCTCATATACATCCTCAAGCGTCCCTGAATCCTCACCGATCGCCGCTGCCAGAGTCTCCAGTCCTACAGGACCTCCCTGAAAGTTTACGATCATTGTTTGCAGGATCCTGCGGTCGATTTTATCAAGACCATACTGATCCACTTCCAGCAGATTCAATGCAAAACATGCTACATCATAAGTAATCCTGCCGTCATATTTTACCTGGGCAAAATCACGTACTCTCTTCAGGAGACGATTTGCCAGTCGTGGAGTTCCTCTGGATCTCTTGGCAATCTCTGCCGCACCCTTCTCATCAATCTCCACGCCCAGAACCTGTGCAGAACGGATAATGATAGTCTTCAATTCATCATGTGTATAAAACTCCAGATGGTGCATCACGCCAAAACGGTCACGAAGCGGTGCAGACAAAAGACCAGCTCTCGTTGTAGCCCCTACTAAAGTAAATTTCGGCAGATCCAGACGGATGGATCTGGCTGATGCACCCTTTCCGATCATAATATCTATGGCGTAGTCCTCCATTGCAGGATAAAGAACCTCCTCTACCTGTCTGTTCAGACGATGGATTTCATCCACAAACAGAATGTCACCCTCCTGCAGATTATTCAGAATTGCTGCCATCTCTCCCGGCTTCTCAATGGCCGGCCCGGAAGTCACTTTCATATGAACGCCCATCTCATTGGCAATAATCCCGGAAAGTGTTGTTTTTCCAAGTCCTGGAGGGCCATAAAACAGTACATGATCCAACGCATCATGTCGCTGTTTGGCAGCTTCTATATATACTTTTAAAGTACTCTTGGTCTTCTCCTGACCAATGTAATCATCCAGAGTCTGAGGACGGAGATTTCCCTCCAGAGAGAAATCCTCCTCTGTGACATCTGTAGTTATAATACGTTTGTCCATTTAATAATTACTCCTGGCCTTTCACTAACCTGTTTTTCTATATCCAGATATATCTGTACTTTTTTGCTCAAATACAGACAACTTATATTCCCTTTTAATAACAAAATCATTGCATCTGCTTCGCTGCACACGCGCTTTTGTTATATCAGAAATTTTTTAATGCAGCTTTCAGTAATCCCTCTACATCATCCGGAGCCACATCTGTAACCTTACGCACTGCACGAAGTGCATCTGTGCTGCTATATCCCAAAGCAATCAACGCCTCTACTGCTTCCTGTCTGCCATCTGATATCTCTCCAAGCCCTGCTGCCGCTTTCTCCTGCTCATGTGCCAGTTTCAGTTCAAATGCATCCTCAAGCTTCATCTTGTCTTTCAGCTCAAGAATCAACTTCTGTGCCGTCTTCTTACCGATGCCTGGAGCCTTGGACAGAGTCTTCACGTCATCTGAAAGAATTGCAAATCTCAGTTCATCTGCTGTGATCCCTGCCAGAACGCCAACTGCCGCCTTCGGTCCTACTCCATTTACTCCCAGAAGCAGCTTAAACATCTGTAGATCATCCTTGGATCTGAAACCATATAATTTCATGGCATCTTCTCTTACACTAAAATAAGTATGGATCTTCACTTCCTCACCCATATGGATGTTAGAGAGATCCGTACCTGTCATATATATATCATATCCGATTCCGCCCGCCTCAACAATGACAGAGTTCTCTGTCATATCTACTGCCGTTCCATGAACAAATGCGATCATGATATCTCCTCCGGTTTCTATTGCATTAATGGTTACTGTTCATATATTACTGCCTCCAGTGACCATCACTTCTGAACCATCATAACACATCCTACATCAGAGTGCAAACATATATTCGAATATTCCAGATAAGTTTCTCAAGAAAAGGATTACTGTTCACTTCGTTTTAATCACTAAAAAACTGCCATCCAGGTTTCCCCACACAGCAGTTTTTCGTATTTCTGTCTTTAGTTTTACTGAATAATGTGTCTCGGGCAGGCTTCTTTACATGCTCCGCAGTTTGTACATTTACTGTAATCTACATGAGCACAGAAGTTATCAACTGTGATTGCACCATTCGGACAGGTCTTCTCACATTTCTTACATCCGATACATCCAACTTCGCAGGCAGATGTAACAGCTTTACCTTTCGCATGAGAGCTGCACTGTACGAATGTAGTCTGGTCATACGGAACAAGCTCGATCAGGTGCTTCGGACATTTCGCTACACATTTACCACAGGCCTTACATGCCTCTTTGTCAACGACTGCCACACCATTTACTACATCAATTGCGCCGAATGGACAGGCTTTTACGCAGCTTCCGAATCCGAGACATCCAAATCCGCAGGCCTTTGCTCCGCCGCCAGGAATGAACGCCATCATTTCACAATCTTCTACGCCTGTATATTCATAGTTGTCTTTTGTTTTCTCACAGGTACCTGCACATTTTACATATGCAACCTGACGGGCTGTCTCAACAACTTCCTGTCCCATGATCGCTGCGATCACTTTTCCGACAGGCTCACCGCCTACAGGACATCCGTTTACAGGTGCTTCGCCTTTAGCAATCGCTGCTGCCAGACCATCACAGCCAGGGTAACCACAGCCACCGCAGTTATTTCCAGGAAGTGCTTCACGGACTGCAACTTCCTTCTCATCTACTTCTACTGCAAATTTATTACCAGCTACTCCGAGGAAAATACCAATAAAAAGACCGACTGCCGCAACCAGCACAGTTGCCGCGATAATTGCTCCTATATTCATAACATTTCCCTCCTTAAATCAGTCCTGAAAATCCGAAGAAGGCAATTGCCATCAGTCCGGCTGTCAGCAGAACTGTAGGGAATCCCTGGAAGGATTTTGGAATGTCATTGTATGCGATTTTCTCACGGATACCAGCCATCAGCACGATAGAAATGGTAAAGCCGACTGCTGTTGCAAATCCGTTAATTGTTCCCTGAAGTATGTTATAACCTTTCTGTACGTTTGTAAGGGCAACACCGAGAACTGCACAGTTTGTTGTGATCAGAGGAAGATACACACCAAGTGCCTGATACAGAGAAGGCATTGCTTTCTTCAGGAACATCTCTACAAACTGTACCAGCGCTGCGATCAGCAGGATGAATACGATGGTCTGCAGATAAGTCAGGTTTGTAGGAACGAGAATAGCATTGTAAATAATACCTGTCACAAAAGATGACAGTGTGATAACGAAGATGATCGCACCGCCCATGCCGGCTGCTGTCTCTACACTCTTGGAAACACCAAGGAAAGGACAAAGACCAAGGAACTGGCTGAGGACTACGTTATTTACGATCGCTGAGCTTACAAGTATGATCAAAAGTTCTTTCATAATCCATTACCCCCTTTTTCCCTTGCACATGGTATTGCCGCAGGCTGCACAGCTTCCGCCGCAGTGAGGATTACTCGGGTCAATGCCACGTTTGGCTGCACCAAGTTTAAATTTGTTCTGTAATGCAGAAAGTGCTGCCAGAACAAAGAATGCTCCAGGTGCGAGGATAAAGATAGTGATCGGCTCATAACCGGCTTTACCTGCTGCAGCATCTGCCAGAGGAAGAATCTGATGTCCGAAAATAGATCCGGCACCGATCAGCTCACGTACTGCACCGATACAGGTAATACTTAAGGTAAATCCAAGGCCCATACCAAGACCGTCAAATAAAGACGCGATCGGTTTATTCTTGGATGCATATGCTTCTGCACGGCCAAGGATGATACAGTTAACTACGATCAGCGGAATATAAATTCCAAGTGAATCATACAGACTTGGGATAAATCCCTGTAAAAGGAGCTGTACGACTGTTACAAATGAAGCAACAACTACGATAAATGCAGGCATACGAACTCTGTCCGGAATAAAGTTTCTCAGAAGAGAGATCATTAAGTTGGATGCTGCAAGGATGACTGTTGTAGTAAGTCCCATTCCGATACCATTAGTTGCAGATGTGGTGATGGCCAGTGTCGGACACATACCAAGCATCAGTACAAAGGTAGGATTTTCTTTGATGATTCCGTTATACAAACGTTCTGCAGGTGTGTTTGGTTTCATCACTAGTTTCCTCCTTTCTCATACTGGAATGCACATAAGCCGGCGTTGACACCGTTTGTCATGGCATTCGTTGTGATTGTGGCACCACTTAACGCATCGATCTGATTGTCTGCTGTGGCACCGGTTTTTGTATATTCAAATTTATCTACTTTCTTATCTTTGAACTGATCCTTAAATGCATCTGTGTTTGCTCTCATACCAAGACCTGCGGTCTCACCGATGGAAAGAATGGAAATTCCGTTCAAAGTTCCATCATCCATGATTCCCATTGCAAACTGGATATCTCCGCCGTAACCTTCGGAAGTGGTTACTGTAAATGCATATCCCAGTTCATTGCCGGAAGCATCTTTTGCAAGCATGGTCTCATCAATAGACTGCGCTGCATATCCGTTTTCGTCCAGATAAGACTGCAGTGCGTCTGCATCTACATCTACAACATCAAAGCTGTCAGCATCTGCAAAAACAGCTTTATAAGCGTCCTGTTTTGCCTGTGCTTCCTGCTTTGCGATCGGGTCAGCTGTAATATCCTGGACTACGCCAAGGGCAAGTCCTGCTACCAGTGTGATCACTGTAATAGCGATCGTATCTTTGATAATTCTGTTACTCATGCTTTTTTGCCCCCTTTCCCAAATGCCGGGTGACGAGTCACACGTTCGATCATTGGAACTAACAGGTTGCAGAAAATAATCGCATAGGATACACCCTCTGCAGAACCGCCGAAGAGACGGAAGATTGCAGTCAGTACACCAAGACAGACACCGTATACATACTGTCCTCTAGGTGTGATCGGTGTTGTGACATAGTCTGTAGCCATGAACCATGCACCAAGCATAAGACCGCCGCCGAAGATATGGCTGAACAGATAGTTCACATCAAATCCCTTGCCTGTTCCAAGCATGTAAAGGATTACAAATACTGCAAAAGATCCGATATAAGTAAGCGGGATCTTAAGATCGATGACTTTATAAACCAGAAGGATTGCTGCACCGATGAGGATCGCAATTGCTGAAGTCTCACCAATTGTACCCTGAATATCACCGATAAACATATGTAATACGGATACAGAACCATCTGTAAATCCATTCTGTTTCAGAGCTGCCAGAGGAGTTGCACCGGAAACAGTATCTACTACGCCTCTGAAGTTGTCACTTACTGCGAAATCTGTCATCTTTCCCGCAAAAGAGATCATCAGGAAACATCTTCCTGCAAGTGCCGGGTTCATGAAGTTCTGTCCCAGACCACCGAAGAGCTGTTTTACAACGATAATCGCGAATGCACTACCAAGTACAGGCATCCAGAGCGGAATGGATGCAGGCATATTTAATGCAAGTAATAAACCTGTAACAACTGCACTGAAGTCTGTAATCGTGTTCTTCTTGTGCATCAGTTTATCATAGATCCACTCAAAGAATACACTGGAAGCAACGGTAATTACTACTACCAGTAAGGCGCGAACGCCAAAATTATAAATTCCAAACAGTGTGGTCGGCAGAAGCGCCAGTACCACAAGCTGCATGATTTTGCTTGTTGTCATCTTATCCCGGACATGGGGATTGGATGATACATGTAACATCTGATCCATTATGATGTCCCCCTTTTACTTTTTCTTACGGCTTGCCAGAACCATCTTACGCATAGATTTGATCATCTGGGTCAACGGACGCTTCGCCGGGCAGATATAACTGCAGCAGCCGCATTCGCAGCACTCCATACCATCAAATTTCTGGAAGCTCTCCATGTCACCATGTTCTGCAAATGTTGCAAGTCTTGCAGGAATGACATGGCCGGGACAGACTCCTACGCATCTGCCACAGTTAATACATGCAGTCTGTTCTGCATCTGCCACATCGTCCTTTTCCAGACAGAGACAGGCAGAACTTGTCTTGATACATGGTACATGAGTATCGTACATAGCGAATCCCATCATAGGACCACCGGAAATTACTTTTGATACATTGTCTGTCAGTCCGCCGGCAGCCTCGATCAGCTCTGCCATATCTGTTCCAGAAAGAACTTCAAAGTTCTGCGGATTCTTAATCCCCTGTCCTGTTACTGTTACAATACGATCCATAACAGGTTTTCCAAGGATAACTGCTTCATAAACAGCGATTACGGTATCTACGTTGTCAACAACACATCCTGCATCTGCCGGAAGCATAGTTGAATTGATTTCTCTGTCTGTGACAGCTTTGATCAGGAAGCGCTCACCACCCTGTGGGTACTTGGTCATCAGCTCTGCAACTTCGATACGCGGGATATCTTTTACCATTTCTTTCAACTTTGCAATACAGTCGGGCTTGTTATCCTCAATACAGATATAACCCTTTGCATTGTCAAAAAGCTTCAGCATAACTCTTAAGCCCTCGATCAGCTTCTCAGAGTCATCCAGCATTCTTCTGTAATCGCTGGTAAGATACGGTTCACACTCAGCACCGTTTACAAGAATATGATCGATCTTGTCTGGTTCCTTCGGAGCAAGTTTTACCTGTGTCGGGAATCCGGCACCGCCCATTCCCACAACTCCGCCTTCTTTAATTCTTGCCAGGATCTCTTCCTTTGAAAGATCCTCCAGTCGTGCAGGAGTAAATTCCACACTTTCATACTGCTGGTCATTCTCAATGATAATAGAATTAACCGTGGATCCTGTTGCTGTCAGTCTCGGTTCGATTCCCTTTACTGTACCGGAAACAGATGCATGGATCGGTGATGAGACAAAGCCTGCAGCGTCCGCAATCTTCTGTCCTGCAAGCACGTGGTCTCCTTTCTGAACTACCGGTGCTGCCGGTGCGCCGATATGCTGTGAAAGAGGATATACCATATCTCCCTTAGGCAGATATTTCGTTACCGGATTGTTCTTGGATAATTCTTTTCCGTCATAAGGATGAACACCACCCTTAAAGGTTAAAATTCCCATTTTGTTCCCTCCTTTTTATATTAAGCATCTCAAGAGTATTTTTATCGTTACTGTTCTTTTGTACGTTCAGTAACATGATTTTGTTTTCCATCTCTTTTTGATTGGCTTTTTTCGTAAATCGTTTTATATCCAGATCTTTTGTCTTTATTTAAGTAGCGATCTTTGATATCTTATTTTTCTTTTCTGTTTCTGATATTCTTCAGATTATGTAATTTGTATCCACGGTTCAGGTTTGGATACGCTTTTACGAAACGCTGCATATTGTGACCAACCTTTGCTGCCATAGCTTCTTTCTTCTTCTGAAGTTCTGCACTGATCTCAGCTACAGCTGCAGCACGTTTCTGCTCCATCTCTTTCAGCACTTCCACATCTCCCAGACGTTCTTTTACGCTCTCAAGAGTAGCCTCTTTGGCAAATCCAACACCTGCGATCTTCTCGTGCATCTTGACAAGCATTTCGTCCTTTGCCTGCTCCATAGCTGCCTCGATGACCGGCAGTTTCTCCTGAATACGGAAAGCTGCTGCTGCTGAGAAACCGAAGTCCACAACATAGGCAATTCCTATCACACATACTCCAATCTCCCCAACGAAAACCGGATACAGTGCAACGATATACTCCACAATCGGGTGAAGTACCTTAAACAGAAGAACTGTGAAGAAACCCCATCCAAGAGAAGCTCCCAGACAGATACGACCCTGAAAATTGAATTTGTTCTCACTGTAATCCCACCAGGACGTATGGAAGATTGTTTCCATCAATACTGCAGTTACATATTCCAGTGCAGTTGCCACAACAACACCGCCAACATACAGCCATAACACATTCCCGCTGACCGGTCTCAGAATTACATAGACAGATACTGCCCCACATCCATATATCGTACACAACGGTCCGTTAATAAAGCCACGGTTTACATATTTCCCGCTCTTTACAGACACATAACAGGTCTCCCACACCCAGCCAAAGAAACTGTATATGATGAACCAATTAATGAGGTGATAAAAATCAATCCCCAAAATAGATAAATCCCACATGCTTTTTCTTCCTTTTTTTGTATAATTTTTTCAATTACAGTTATACTATAAACCATTTTCAGAAAAAAAGCACTACCCAAATTTTAATTTTTTGTGTATAATTAAATACAATTTAGGAAAGGAAAAAACATTAACATGATTGTTAAAAAAATGCCCATTTTACAAGGGTTTCCGGACTTTGAGACTGTTAAATTTTTCACCGGAAAATACTTCCAAAAATACAATTTTTCACCTGTTTTTTATGACATAGAAACCACCGGATTGTCCCGAAAATCCACATTTTTGTACCTTATCGGAGCTGTTGGAATTGAAGATGAAACTTGGTATTTTTACCAGTGGATGGCGGAAAATGATAAGGAAGAAGAGACAATTCTGAGAATTTTTTCACAATTTCTGGAGCAGTATGATTTGTTAATTTCTTACAATGGAGAACGGTTTGATCAGCCTTATCTGGAAGCGAGATACGAAAAATATGGTCTGCCATCTCCGTTTGAGGGAAAAACTTCTCTCGATCTGTATCTGACATTGAAACCTTTGAAGACACTTTTGAAACTTCCGGCCATGAAACAGCCATGCCTGGAGGAATTTCTTGGAATTAAAGACAGGATTTATGACAATGGTAAAGAATGTATTCAGCTTTATAAAGATTTTATGAAGAAAAGAGACTCTCTTATGGCTGAGGAGATCTTGGGACATAACTTGGAGGATGTGCTGGGACTGGGAAGGATTTTTGAAATGCTTGGGTATCTTTGCATTTATGATTCGGAGTATGAAGTTACATATGCGGAAGCAGATGAAGAAAATGTTATTTTTGTACTAAAACTCTTCTTCTCTCTTCCGGCTGAGTTTTCTAACGGAAATGGAACTTTTTATATTACAGGAAAAGATAAAGAAGTGAAGCTCATTGTCCAGACAGAACAAGGACGGCTGAAACAGCATTATAAGAATTATAAAGACTATTACTATCTGCCAGATGAAGATACCGTTATTCCGAAAGCACTTGGAAGCGGAATTGATAAGAAACACCGCAAAGCAGCCACAAAAGATACCTGTTATACATGGTTCAATTGTACAGAACAGTTTCTGCAAAATCTGCAAATACAAAAACAGTATCTGGAACATACTCTTCCGTATCTTTTAGCGCATTTAAAATGATATAAATTCTCATTGATATTTTTTCTACAATAATATTAGTCAGACCGTTCTATTACTTATTAGAAAAGTCAATTTTTTAATATAAAAACACCGCTATTACAGCTCAAAGTTGTAAATAGCGGTATTTATTATCTCAAGAAATATTCTCTATGAATTATTCTTCTGTGCTCTCTTCAACTGGTGCTTCGAGAGCTTTCATGCTCAGGCTGATCTTCTTGTCTTCACCGTTGAAGTCAACAACCTTAGCTTCGATTTCCTGTCCGATTGACAGTACGTCTGATGGTTTTGCAACATGCTCTCTGGAAATCTGAGATACATGAAGAAGTGCATCTACGCCAGGTGCGAGTTCTACGAATGCACCGAAGTCTGTCATACGTGCAACTTTACCTTTTACTACGTTTCCTACAGCGAAGTCCTCAGCTGCTGTGAGCCATGGATTCTCTTCCGGGAATTTAAGGGAAAGTGCGATCTTATCTCCTTTGATCTCTTTGATAAGAACTTTTACAGTGTCACCAACGTTGAATACTTTCTTCGGATTCTCTACTCTGCCCCAGGACATTTCGGAGATGTGAAGAAGTCCGTCAGCTCCGCCGAGATCGATGAATGCACCGAAATCTGTAACGTTCTTAACAGTTCCTTCAACTGTATCGCCAACATGGATTTTCTCCATTAATTCTTTCTGTTTTTCTGCTTTCTCAGCAAGAAGAAGCTGTTTACGGTTACCGATGATACGACGTCTTCTTGGGTTGAATTCTGTGATCACGAATTCGATTTCCTGATCTGCATATTTAGAAAGGTCTTTCTCATATGTGTCGGAAACGAGGCTTGCAGGAATAAATACTCTTGCTTCGTCTACGTTTACGCAAAGTCCGCCATCAAGTACCTGAGATACAGTAGCTTTTAATACTTCCTGATTCTCAAATGCTTCTTCAAGACGTTTGTTACCTTTCTCTGCTGCCAGTCTCTTATAAGTAAGAGTAACCTGACCTTCTCCATCATTTACTTTGAGAACTTTTGCTTCCATTGTGTCGCCAACGTGAACAGCATCTGTGAGTACAAGGCTTGCATCGTTAGAGTATTCGTTCTTTGTGATAATACCGTCTGCTTTATAACCGATATTCAGAATAATCTCATCTTCTTTTACATCGATGACAGTACCCTGTACAATCTCTCCATTTCTGATAGTTTTTACGGAATCTTCCAGCATCTGTTCAAAACTTAATTCTGACATGTTCTTGAACCTCCTCAATAATTTTCTTTGGGGTGGAAGCCCCTGCTGTAATACCTACATAACTACTGCATTGGAACATTTCAGAATCCAAGTCTACAGGTGTTTGTATATAGTAAGTATTTCCACATTCCTTTTTGCATATTTCAAACAGCTTTTGAGTATTGGAACTATGGCGGCCGCCTACGACCAGCATAGTGTCTACCTCTCCGGCTATGTTTTTTGCTTCTTTCTGCCGTTCTTCGGTAGCATTACAAATAGTGTTTAAAATATTAAGAATATTTAAAACATTATTATCATACCTCTTTTTGCGGAGAATTTCAACTAAATCTTTAAATTTGTTGTAATTAAATGTCGTCTGGGACACAATACTTATTTTTTTCCCTTTTGGAGGTACAAATGCGTCTGCTTCTTCCTGGTTTTTGATCACTGTGTAGGGACCCTGACACCAGCCGCAGATGCCCTGGACTTCGGGGTGGTCTTTGTCGCCGATGATAATCACGTGTTTTCCAGCAATGCTTTCTTTCTCTACGATGCGGTGGATTTTCAGAACGAAGGGGCAGGTGACATCTACGTAGGAGATGTCTTTTTCCTTCAGTTTATCGTAGATCGGTTTCCCTACACCATGAGAACGGATCACTACAATGCCGTTCTGCAGGTTTTCATCGGGTGCATCTAAGCTCTCTTCTGTGATGACGTGAACGCCTTTGGCTTCCAAATCTGATACTACCTCTTCGTTGTGGATGATCGGACCCAGCGTGAAGATCGGTTTCTGTTCTGTATCGATCAGTTCATAGACTTTGTCTACTGCGCGTTTGACGCCAAAGCAGAAGCCGGCCGTTTCTGCTACTTTTACTTTCATAAATAATCCTTTCGCTCTGTACAGTTATACACATATCTATTTCTCGATAGTAATTTCTTTAGCAGGAAATAATAAATCATCAATATCAAAGAAATTGCATGGTTTTCAATATAAAATACTATTTCTGTACTTTTTCCTTATATACATTAAGGATGGCATTTACAACATCATCAATTCCCATTTCTGAGGAATCTACAAGTACTGCATCGTCTGCCTGTTTGAGAGGAGAAACTTCACGGTTCATATCGCGTTCATCGCGCTCGATGATGTCCTTACGGATCTGGTCGAGGTTGAACATTTCTCCTTTCTGCTCGTATTCGAGGGCTCTTCTTCTGGCTCTGGTGTCGGCGCTGGCGGTGAGGTAAATCTTTACTTCAGCGTTCGGAAGGATGGTTGTTCCGATATCTCGTCCGTCCATAACTACATCGTTCTTCTCTGCCAGAGTTCTCTGGAGTTTCAGAAGATGTGCTCTTACTTTTGCATTTGCGGAACTTTTGGATGCCATGTTTCCTACCTGTTCGGTGCGGAGCATGGAGTTGACGTTCTCGCCGTTGAGGATTACGATCTGTTCTCCGTTTTTATATTCGATAGAGATGTCTGCGCCGGAACATGCGGCTTCGATCTCGTCCTGGCTGTCGCCGTTTACGCCATGGTTGAGGAGATATAAGGCCATTGCTCTGTACATGGCTCCTGTGTCTACATAGATAAATGATAATTCTTTCGCCACTTTTTTGGCGATAGTGCTCTTTCCTGCTCCTGCAGGTCCGTCGATGGCAATATTACATCCCATTTTCACGGTTCCTCCTGTTTCTATTATTTAAACAGATTTCTCTGTCTTATTGCTTAATATTTATATTTAATCAAGCGGATAATGTATAGCCGAATCATATCATAGATATAATTTTCTTACAAGATACTGCCTTATCTGCTTACTTCTATAATAGTTTTACTGTTACTGGTTGCTGTCCATTAACACTCTATGTGGGCTAGTATCATGTGAACAGAGTAACGATCATCGATTATTGTATCGCCTGCGCTGCCAGATATGCGGTTGACCAGGCAATCTGTAAGTTATATCCACCTGTCACTGCATCCAGATCCAGCACTTCGCCTGCGAAGTAAAGACCTGAGATTTTCTTTGATTCCATGGTTCCAGGGTTAATCTCTTTTACGGAAACGCCACCTTTGGTGATGATGGCTTCTTTGAACTCACCCATTCCTGTGATGGTAAACGGGAATGCCTTTATGAGGTCAATAAAGTGCTGGCGTTCTTCTCTGGAGATGTCATGGATTTTCTTATCTGCCGGGATTCCACCCAGCTCCAGCATAACTGGTGTCAAAGACGATGGGAAAAGTACGCCGATGACGTTCTTGAACTGTTTGTTCTGTCCTGCTTCGAATTCACGCAGGATTCTGGCATCAAGCTGTTCTTTTGTAAGAGCCGGTTTGAGATCCAGATATGCGGACATTTCACCATTTGGAGCTTTTGCCAGTTTTGCGCCGATGTGAGCACTGGCAGACAGGATCATCGGACCTGTAACTCCGAAGTGAGTAAACATCATTTCACCGAAATCTTCATACAGTACTTTCTTGCCGTTCTTTATGGTAAGTCCCGTGTTCTTCAGAGAAAGACCCTGAAGTTTCGGGATATAGTCTTCTTTTGTCTTTAATGGAACCAGAGATGGGCTGATGTCTGTGACTTTCAGTCCCAGTTCCTTTGCAAAGCGGTATCCGTCTCCTGTGGAGCCTGTACTCTGATAGGAGAATCCACCGGTAGCCACGATGACTGCATCACCTTCCATGAAGGTACCATCTTCAAGAATTACTCCTGTAATCTTCTCTTTTTCTTTACCATCAGCCTTTTCTGCCTTATTTTTTAATTTAGCAGTTGCTACGTCTGTTGAGTTGTTTCCTGAATTACTTTCTGACTTATTCTCTGTTTCGCTGTCTGCTGCAGATTCTTTTACGATTTCTTTTACAGCTGTATGCAGATGAATCTTTGCTCCTGCTTTCTTCAGTTCCCGTTCCAGGGCACGGATGATATCTGAGGAATGGTCAGATTGTGGAAAAACACGGTTTCCTCTTTCTACTTTCAGAGGGACGCCTGCTTCTTCAAAGAAATTCATGACGTCCTGTGGACCAAATGAATAGAATCCACTGTAGAGGAACTTCGGGTTACTCATTACTGCCAGGAAAAGTTCTTCTGTGTCGCAGGCATTAGCTACGTTGCATCTGCCTTTTCCTGTGATGAATACTTTCTTACCGAGTTTCTCGTTTTTTTCTAATATATGAACTTCATGATGGTTGCGGGCTGCGAAAACTCCCGCCATCATGCCGGCAGCTCCGCCGCCGATGATCAAAACTTTACTCATGGAATGTCCTCCTAATATTACATTCCTCTATAATAACGCAAAGGAGCCTGCCTGCGCAAGCTCCTTTTTCTCGTTTGGACATATTTAATTAAACCGGATAAGCTCCGTTCTTTTTGTCAGCTGCTTTTTCGTCAACTTTTGTTTTCTGAGCCTGACGATATTTGAAGAAGTCCATAGCCACCTGTGGGAACAGCGCGTATGTTAATACGTCTTCATCCTGTTCTTTGTACTGAGCCATTTCACTTTCGAGTTTTTCAAGCTCATTGTCAAGAAGGTCTGCAGGACGGCATGTGATCGGTTTCTCATCGCCGATGCACTTCTTCTGTACTTCCGGATTAAACGGTTTTACAGTTGCGCCGTATTTTCCTAACAGGATATCCTTTGTTTCTTTTGTAACCATTTTGTATCTCTCGCCCATAAGTACGTTGAATACAGCCTGTGTACCAACGATCTGTGAAGACGGAGTTACAAGTGGCGGCTCGCCGAGGTCTTTACGTACACGCGGAACTTCCTCAAGAACATCGTAGAATTTGTCTTCTGCGTGCTGTTCTTTTAACTGGGAAGTCAGGTTGGAGAGCATACCGCCCGGTACCTGGTACAGTAAAGTCTTGATGTTAACACCAAGGTTCTTCGGATTGAGCAGTCCGCTGTCAAGAGCTTCGTCACGGATCGGACGGAAGTAGTCAGCGATCTCAGAAAGAAGTTTCTGGTCAAATCCTGTATCATATGGTGTTCCCTTAAATGTCTCAACCATAACTTCTGTTGCAGGCTGGGATGTTCCCAGTGCGAATGGAGACATTGCTGTATCGATGATATCTACACCAGCTTCTACTGCTTTTAAGTAAGTCATGGAAGCTACACCGGATGTGTAATGTGTATGAAGGTCGATCGGGATCTTAACTGTTTCTTTTAATGCTGTTACAAGCTCTGTAGCTTTGTTTGGAAGGAGAAGACCTGCCATATCTTTGATACAGATGGAATCAGCGCCCATATCTTCGATACGTTTTGCAATGTCCGTCCAGTATTCCAGTGTGTAAGCATCTCCTAATGTATAGGAAAGAGCTACCTGTGCATGAGCCTTCTCTTTGTTTGCAGCGCTTACAGCTGTCTGCAGGTTACGAAGGTCATTGAGGCAGTCAAAAATACGGATGATGTCGATTCCGTTTGCAGCAGATTTCTGTACGAAATATTCTACAACGTCATCTGCGTATGGACGGTATCCAAGGATGTTCTGTCCACGGAAGAGCATCTGAAGTTTTGTGTTCTTGAAGCCGTCACGTAATTTACGAAGTCTTTCCCATGGATCTTCGTGAAGGAAACGAAGGGATGCATCGAATGTTGCACCACCCCAGCACTCTACTGCGTGATAGCCAACTTTATCAAGTTTATCTACGATCGGAAGCATCTGTTCTGTGGTCATACGTGTTGCGATCTGAGACTGATGAGCATCACGGAGAATGGTTTCCACAATTTTAACAGGTTTTTTCTCTAATTCTGCCATTATAAAATCTCCTTATATAGTTCTAAAAATCCGAAAATTCTCCCGCTGTTACCGCAGTATGCGGTAAAAACAGGAAAACGATTGATTCAATTAAACGCCGAAAATAGCCATGAATGTTCCGGCTGCTACGGCTGTACCGATAACACCGGCAACGTTCGGACCCATTGCGTGCATCAGAAGGAAGTTTGTAGGATCTGCCTCTGCACCGACTTTCTGGGATACACGGGCTGCCATAGGTACTGCGGATACACCTGCAGAACCGATCAGCGGGTTGATACGTCCATGAGTCAGTTTGCAAAGCAGTTTACCAAGCATACATCCACCGAATGTACCGATTGCGAATGCAACAAGACCTAAAACTACGATCTTCAGAGTATCTACGTTTAAGAATGCTTCTGCACTTGTGGAAGCACCAACGGATGTACCCAAAAGGATAACTACGATATACATCAGGGCATTGGAAGCTGTTTCTGTCAGCTGTTTTACAACGCCGCACTCTCTGAAGAGGTTACCAAGCATAAGCATACCAACCAGAGGAGCTGTTGTAGGCAGGATCAGACACACAACGATCGTGATAACGATCGGGAACAGGATCTTCTCCAGTTTGGAAACCGGGCGAAGCTGATCCATTTTGATCTTACGTTCTTTCTCAGTTGTGCAGAGCTTCATGATAGGCGGCTGAATGATCGGAACCAGTGACATATAAGAATATGCTGCTACTGCGATCGGTCCCATCAGGCTTGTCTGTCCAAGTTTACCTGCAAGGAAGATAGATGTCGGGCCGTCAGCACCACCGATGATGGAGATTGCTGCTGCTGCTTTTCCGTTGAATCCAAGGAAGATTGCAAGGAAGTAAGCTGCATAGATACCAAGCTGTGCTGCCGCACCCATCAGGAAGCTGATCGGGTTTGCGATAAGCGGACCGAAGTCTGTCATGGCACCTACACCCATGAAGATCAGGGATGGTAAGATACTCCACTCATCAAGGATGTAGAAATAATGAAGAAGTCCACCTACACCGTTGGACATATCTTCCGGATTTGCCATAATGTCCGGATAGATATTTACAAGCAGCATACCAAATGCGATAGGAACAAGCAGAAGCGGCTCGAATCCTTTCTTGATAGCAAGGTAAAGGAATACGCAGGCTACTGCGATCATCAGGTAATTGCCCCATGTCAGATTGAAGAATGCTGTCTGGTGAATCAGGTTGGACAATGTTTCTGTTACATAAGACATTTGACTACCTCCCGTCTTAGTTCATTGTTGCTAAAGTATCTCCGTTTTCTACAGAGGCACCTTCTGCAACATCAATGCTTGCGATAGTACCATCCTGAGGAGCTACTACAGGGATTTCCATTTTCATGGATTCAAGAATAATTACGCTGTCTCCGGCTTTTACTGCCTGTCCAACACTTGCTGCTACTTTAACAACTTTTCCTGGTACGGAAGCAGTTACTTTAACTGCACCTGCGCCTGCTGCAGGAGCTGCTGCTTTCGGTGCTGCTGCAGGAGCTGCCTTAGGAGCTGCTTTTGGAGCTGCTGCAGGAGCAGATACGCTGCCTGTTTCTTCAACAGTTACTTCATATGCTGTACCGTTTACTGTAATTGTATAGCTTTTCATTTTAAAATCCTCCTAAATGATAATGTTACTGCTCACTACGTTCGATGTGACACGTTCTGAAAATATTAAATAGAACAGTAATAAATCTTTCACTTTTTATTATCTTCTGCTTCTTTTCGCTTTACGGATGGAACGAACTACGAATCCGTCTGTTGTAGTTCCTTCTGCTGCTGCAATTGCTGCTGCGATAACAGCTACCAGTTCTCCGTCATCTGCAAGGTTCTCTTCTGCCTGTACAGGAGCCGCTGCTGCGATTGCTGCCGCCTCAGCTTCTTTTGCAGCTTTGGCTGCTTTTGCTTCTGCTGCTTTCTTTGCTTCCGGATTCGGAATAAATTTAAACAGAGAAATCAGAAGGCTTAATAAAACCAGCATTACGAATACAGTTCCGATACCCATCAGAGTGTTAAGACCAGCTCTCTGAAGAGTTTTTCCAAGACCATACTGTACATCTACAGACAGAGAAGTCGGTGTTCCTGTTGCATCGAAAACATATACAAAATTTGCATCTGCTTTCTCAAATTTAACAGGAACTGTAACTATATACTGATCATCCTTTAAGGTTACAGTAGTTTCGCCATTGTTTTCTTTCTTTGCGCCAAGTTCATCTCTGGCAGAGTTCCAGGACTGCATTGCACTTGCAGTAAACTCATTTGTTGAGTCCAGGTAACTTTCGATTTCTTCATCACTGAATCCAATGATCTCATCTGTCAGACCCTCTGTTGTGGTTACCAGAGAGTTCTTTACAGAATCATCAACTTCGTCAGCAGCAAATACCATAGAAGTACTGCCAATGATCAGTGCTGCCATTACGAGAAGTGCCATGCAGACAGAAGTTATTTTTTTGATTGTCTTCATATGCGTCACCTCGCTTAAACCGTTCCGTGTTTCTTAGACGGACGATCTTCCCTCTTTGTGAACAGCATCTCAAATGCACCGATTACATATTTTCTTGTGTCAGCCGGGCTGATCACAGTATCAACATAGCCTCTTGCTGCTGCGGAAACAACACCGTTCTGAAGCTCTCTGTACTGAGCAGCTTTTTCATTTAATTCAGCAGCATCTGCATCTGCATACATGATCTTAGCTGCAAGGGATGCATCCATCATGCCAATCTCTGCATTGTCCCATGCATATACAAGGTCTGCACCGATAGATTTGCTGTTCATTGCTACATATGCTGTACCGTAAGCTTTGCCGATGATCACGTTTACCTTCGGAACTGTTGCATCTGCAAATGCAGCTACCAGTTCACCTACAGATTTCGCCATCATCTTCTCGCTGCATACAGTTGCCATGAAGCCTGTTGCATTAGTAAGTGTAAGAACCGGGATATCAAAAGCGTCGCAGAATTTCACAAAATCTGCTGCTTTTCTTGCGCCTCTTGCAGAGATGCTTCCATCGAATTCTTCTACTTTCTTACCTTCAGCATCGTAAACTTCGCTTCTGTTTGCTACAGCACCTACAGTAGCTCCGTTTAAGCGGATAAATCCTGTAACCATGTCTTTAGCATAGTTTGCTTTTGTCTCAAAGAATTCGCCGTTGTCAGCGATCTGGGAAAGTGCGATTGCTGTATCACCTGCACAGTTTGCAAGTTCTGCGCATACACGATTCAGATCATCTGTACACTCTGTGTAATTGTCTGTGTCTTCATTATTAGAAGGAAGGAGTGATACTAAAGAGCGGATCTGGCCAAGAACCTCTTCTTCTGTACCAACGCCATCGATCAGACCTGTTTCTTTGCTCTGGAAATCAGCAGCTGCTGTATCGCATTTATCTGCATTGTTGCCTTCCAGCGCGTTTGGTGTGTTGATGAACATTTTTCCTTTTTTAGATTCCATGAATGTGAAATCTGTCAGGGACGGGATAACTGCCATACCGCCGCCGCATGTTCCAAAGATTGCTGTGATCTGCGGAACTACGCCTGATGCCAGTGTCTGTTTCAGATAGATCTGTCCAAAAGCTTCCAGCGCATCTGTCGCTTCCTGAAGACGGATACCTGCACAGTCAACAAGTCCGATAACCGGAGCGCCTGTTTTCATAGCAAGATCATAAAGTCTTGTGATCTTCTTGGCATGCATTTCGCCAACAGTACCGTTTAATACAGATGCATCCTGGCTGTATACGTAAACCAGTTTGTCATCGATTACACCATATCCGGTAATTACACCGTCAGATGGTGCTTTGTTTGCAGTCATGTTGAAATCTGTGGATCTGGCTGTTACGCCCTGGCCGATTTCGACAAAACTGTTTGCGTCAAGCAAAGAAGTAATTCTTGTGCCTGCTAAGCTTTGTGTTGCATTACTCATTCTTGTTTGCCCTCCATCTTTATGAGAATATTTAAAAGTTAACCCAAAAATTTAGCCGATTTTAATTTTACCTTTTTTGGAAGGATATTTCAATAATTTTTTGTCTTTTTTGTTAAAAATATGGCAGAAAAATTTGTTAAATTTTTTCGTATGCTGTTTTTCTGTGTATTCCTTCCTATTATATAAGTCCAAATCCTATTACTTGTCTGATATGATCATCCGATATGATACTCTGAACGTCTTTTCTGTTTGTCTGACTTCGGTCAAGTAAGTCCTCTGCTTCAATTGCAAATATCCACTTGATAAAAATCCATATCTCCGGTCTACCTGATTTTCTTTTTGCAACCATAGATTAATTTTATTATATCGCAGATATTATCAATTAGATTTATGAATGACTCTGTTATATAATTAACATATCAAAGAAATCCAGTAAAAATTTCAGGAGGAAAAACGTAATGAAAAGCAATTATCAGCATATTTTCAGCCCGCTTACTGTAAAAAATATGACTATTAAAAACCGTGTAGTTATGATGCCTATGGGAACCAATTACGGTGAGCAGAACGGCGAGATGAGCTTTCTTCATATTAATTATTATAAAGAACGTGCCAAAGGCGGCACTGGTCTGATCATCGTAGAGAACGCAAGTGTAGATTCTCCGCAGGGTTCTAACGGAACTACTCAGCTTCGTATTGACCATGACAACTATCTGCCTCGTCTTTACAAATTCTGTGAAGAGATCCATAAATACGGCACATGCATCGCGATCCAGATTAATCACGCAGGTGCTTCCGCAGTTTCCGCACGTACAAATATGCAGCCGGTTTCCGCATCTGATGTTCCATCCAAGGAAGGCGGCGAAATCCCGCGTCCGTTAACTGTTGAAGAGATTCATCACATTGTAAAGAAATATGGAGAAGCTGCAAAAAGAGCACAGGCTGCAGGTTTTGACGCAGTAGAAATCCATGCAGGACATTCCTACCTGATCAGCCAGTTCCTCTCCCCTCTTACAAACAAACGTACTGATGAATTCGGCGGATCTGTAGAAAACAGAACTCGTTTTTGCCGTATGGTCATCGAAGGAGTAAGAAAACAGGTTGGACCTTTCTTCCCGATCATGCTTCGTCTCAGTGCAGATGAACTGATGGAAGGGGGCAATACTTTGGAGGATACTCTGAAATATCTGGAGTATGTACAGGATGAAGTAGATATCTTCGACGTTTCCTGTGGTTTAAATGGTTCTATCCAGTACCAGATTGATGCAAACTATATGAAAGACGGCTGGCGTTCCTACATGCCGAAAGCTGTCAAAGAAAAATTTGGCAAACCATGTATTTCCATGGGCAATATCCGTGACCCTAAGGTTGCTGAGCAGATTCTTGCTGATGGCGATGCAGACCTGATTGGTATGGGACGTGGGCTTATCGCAGAGCCTGCATGGGTAAATAAAGTTGCTGCAGGTAAAGAATGTGATCTTCGCAAATGTATCTCATGTAACATCGGATGTGCAGGAAACAGAATCGGTTTCAACCGCCCGATCCGCTGTACCGTAAATCCAGCCGTACTTGAGGGTGATGTTTATAAGAACCAGAAAGTAAATAAAAATTGTAACGTTGTAGTTATCGGCGGCGGTACTGCCGGACTGGAAGCTGCCTGTACAGCCGCTGAAGTAGGCTGTAACACTTTCCTTCTGGAAAAAGGCGAAACTCTTGGTGGTCTTGCTTCTGTTATTTCTAGGATCCCTGCAAAGAAACGTCTGGCTGACTTCCCGAACTACCTGATCCACAGAGCAGAGCATCTTGACAACCTTTACATCTTCAAGAATACAGAAGGAACACCGGAAAATATCCGCAAATTCCATCCAGACCTGATCGTAAGTTCCACTGGTTCCGCTCCTCTGCTTCCTCCGATTAAAGGTCTCCATGACCGTATCGACAAAGAAGGCGGCAAAGTTACTTCTATCCTTGGAATGATCAATCATATCAATGACTATCCTGAAGATATGACAGACAAGAAAGTTGTTGTTGTAGGCGGCGGTGCTGTTGGTCTTGATGTTGTGGAATTCTTTGCAGCAAGAAATGCTGAGATCTCTATCGTGGAGATGATGGATCAGATCGGACGTGACCTGGATCCTGTTACAAAGAACGATATGAAAGACCAGATGAAGAAACATAATGTAGCTCAGCTTACAAAGACTGCTCTTCAGGAAGTAAAGGACAGCTCTTTCCTTGTAAAAGACGCAGAGGGCGAACGTGAACTTCCATTTGACTATGGCTTTGTATGCCTCGGCATGAGAGCTCAGGGACAGCTTTACAGTGAACTTTCTCAGGCATTTGCTTCTGAGGATGTAGAAATCCTGAACATCGGTGACAGCAAACGTGCAAGAAGAATCATCGACGGAACTATGGAAGGAAGAAATATTATCAGCACTCTGACTCAGATGGGATATCTTCAGTAAACAATTTGTAAAATCTGATATCCTGATATTGTTCATAAAGTGAACATACGTAGTATAGTTTTGTTCACTTTATGAATAAAATGATATCATTTTAAATGTATACTTTTCATTGTTTTATCTGTACACAGATATACAATGAACGCCAAAAAGATCTTGCAAAAATAAAAGCAGACCTTTACAACGAATCACGAAAGGGGCTATTATAATGGCAGAAAGAATTACCGGACATACTGAATTAATCGGTCTGATGGCTTACCCGATCCGTCACTCCAGCTCTCCTGCAATGCAGAATGAGGCTTTTGCAAAACTCGGGTATGACTACGCTTACCTCGCATTCGAGGTTGGTGCGGACGAAATCGAAGATGCAGTAAAAGCGATCCGTACACTGAAAATGAGAGGTTCCAATGTTTCCATGCCAAACAAAACTCTGGTTGGAAAATATCTGGATGAGCTCTCTCCTGCAGCTGAATTATGCGGTGCAGTTAACACTATCGTAAACGACAACGGTCATCTTACAGGTCACATCACAGATGGTATCGGATTTATGTCCGCTCTGAAAGACAACGATATCGATGTAATTGGAAAGAAAATGACAATCGTCGGTGCAGGCGGTGCTGCTACTGCTATTGAAATCCAGGCTGCTTTGGACGGTGTTGCTGAGATCACAATCTTCAACCGCAAGGATGAATTCTGGGATCGTGCAGTGTCCACAGTAGAGAAGATCAATACAAAGACATCCTGCCATGCAGTTCTTTATGATCTGGCAGACCTCGACAAACTGAAAGCTGAAATGGACGACAGCTACATTTTTGTAAATGCTACAGGTGTTGGAATGAAACCATTAGAAGGACAGTCCGTTGTTCCGGACAAATCCTATTTCCGTCCTGAACTGATCGTTGTAGATGTTCCTTACTCTCCACTGGAAACAAAGATGCGTTCCATGGCTAAAGAAGTGGGATGCAAGACTATGAACGGTCTGGGAATGATGTTATTCCAGGGTTCTGCTGCATTTGAGTTATGGACAGGCGAACCGATGCCTATCGAACATATGAAAGAGATTCTTCACATCTCCTATGATGACTGATATATCATATCATGCAGCTAATTGGCTGCCTCGTGATATTTGATATATACCGCTTTTCGGCATAGTGCAGGAGATGTACTGAATATATAACTCCGCGCAAAGATGTACATGTCCTGCAGTTTGCTTTTCATGTGTATGCGGTTATTCTTAATATGATAAGAAATATGAGGATAAGAAAATGAACACAGTTCAGGTAAAAAACATTGTGATCGGTGAAGGCAGACCAAAGATCTGCGTTCCGATCGTTGGAAAAACAAAAACAGACATTCTCGAAGAGGCAAAAAAGATCACTGCTCTCCCGGTTGATGTGGTTGAGTGGCGTGTTGACTGGTTCGATGATGTCTTTACTACTGAAAAAGTATTAGAAACCGCGAAAGAGCTTCAGGAAGTCTTAAAAGATATTCCGGTTCTGCTTACCTTCCGTACTTCTAAAGAGGGCGGTGAGAAAGAAATTTCTGTAAGCAATTATGCTGCTTTAAATATCGCAGCTGCTCAGAGCGGTTACGTAGATTTGATCGATGTAGAAGCATTTACAGGTGATGACGTTGTTAAGACCATCATCGATGCTGCTCATGAAGCTGGTGTAAAGGTAATTGCTTCCAACCATGATTTCTTTAAGACTCCGGAGAAAGACGAGATCATCAGACGTCTTCGCATGATGCAGGATTTCGGCGCAGATATTCCGAAAATGGCAGTTATGCCTACCTGTAAACAGGATGTCCTTACACTCCTCTCCGCTACTCTGGAAATGTCTGAGAAATATGCAGACCGCCCGATCATTACCATGTCCATGGCAGGAACAGGTGTTGTCAGCCGTCTGACAGGTGAGACATTCGGCTCCGCTCTCACTTTCGGCGCTGTCTCCAAAGCTTCCGCTCCGGGGCAGATCGGTGTAAATGAATTAAAACAGGTGCTGGATATCATTCACAGCAGCCTATAATTTGTCAGATAACTTCGGTCGTTATCCTGATGAAATGTCAATAAATATTTGATCAAAATAATACTCCTTAAAATTTTTTGATGAAAATCTCCGTGCAAAGCCCCTGTCATTTTCCGACAGGGGCTTTCAATATACATAATTTTTTTCATGTTCATACCAACATACTTATCCATAGATATAAAAGAAGGATAATTTCTACAATGTGTAGAAACTACCCTTCTTTTACTTTATGATTTAGAATTTTCTTTCTGTTCTGCTTTCTTCTCAAACGGATTCCAGTTGGACAGGAAAATGTTCAGTCCAAATCCAACTGCAAGTGCCCATGCAGATGCCCATGCGCTTCCCTGTGTGGCAAGGACTGCTGCCATTACGCCTGCGATCATTTTGTCTCTGTCGCTCTTGCAGTAGTCCATACCGATCCTTGCACATACAAACGCCTGGAACATCAGAGTAATGGATGATCCAACACCGAAGATCGGACGGAAGAAGCTTACTACCGGAACGATCATAACACTTAAGAATGTCGCCAGACGGAAAGAGGACATTCCACCCAGAAGGGATTTCATTGCTTTCTTTCCTTCTCTGTAACGCATGGATACAGATACAGTCATTCCAACCCATAATGGACCGGAAAGTGGTGGAAATGGTGCGATAATGGACAGGATCAGGTTTCTCAGACCGCTGACCAGATTAGAACGGCTGGAATTGAAATCAATATACTCATCATCACGCGCCTGTCTTGCCTCTGTTACCAGAGTCTCTGTTGTAACAAAATCGCCAAATGCAATCAGATAGCATACCAGTGCCAGCGGCAAAGCTTTTACAAACATAGATACCGGCGGAATACCGACTCCAAAAATGCTTACCTGATCAATTACTTCACGAAAATGCGGAAGACGGATAAAGGTTCCGATCTCCAGTCCCGGTGCATCCAGTTCACCAACCAGAAGTCCTACTATCATCGCAAGAAGATATGGGAACAGGTTGCCGTATCTTGCTACAAGATCAAGGAATCTATTTGTCTTTCTCTTCTCCTGATATTTGTCTGAGAAACTGATCAGAATCAGCAAGCCTACACCTGCAACGATCGCCAGAGGATATTTGTGCATGTTTCCGCCTTCACCGAGTTGTCCTGCCATAACAGTGACAGGTGCAGCAAGAAGAATTCCACCTTTGACAGAGTCCGGGACTGCATGAACAAATTTGTCCGCCAGCTTTGTGATACCCATAAATATGAATACAAGACCTACCAGCATCTGCAGTGCAATCATTGCCTGTATTCGTTCTTTTCCCATAGGGAAACCTTCGAGAAATACGATGGTCAACGGCAGTGTCGGTGTGATCCATCCCGGTACCACCGGATCACCCAGCAGGCTGTGCAGCAGGTAAAGAAATGTCTCAATGATCACACAGCTCCATGCCAGCTCATAAGGAAGCCCAAGATACTGTTCCAGATAAGGAACAGCAGCCAGGGCTGTTACGCCCAGAATCAGACCCTGAATGAACTCAACAGATTCTATCTTATAATGAATAAATGGAAGTCTTATCTGAAATGGTCCAAAGGGGATGTAGGGCAATTCATTTTCTCTTCTTTGTGTTCTCGTATGTGCCATACAAATTCTCCTTTTCAATCAAGCGGATAAAATCATCCGCTTCGCTACTTGCTCATAACCAAAAACTGCTCCGCACTTTTCGGTTAAATTGTTAGATTATTTCTATGTTTTTCTCTATATTCTCTATCTTTTTTGTTAATTTTTAAACAATCCAGGTTTTAATAAAATCCAATCCAATTAGAAAAGAACTTGAAGCTATCTACTTTTCAACATATTCTCAATTGGATTGGACTTTATTGATTCATGGAATTCTGACTTGTTATTTTGTTTTCACAAATATTTTTTATACTGTCTGTTTATTTCGGTTCTTCTTTACAAACAGCGCAAGTAAGATGCCACAGATGGTCACTGCCATATTCAAAAGCAGAATCATTCTCGGTGCACCGCTTCCACCTACTTTGGTAATGTATCCGGCAAGGCTTAATATTGTGTAGTTCGCGATACTGGATGCGATCATTACCAGAGAAGTAGCTGTTCCCTTGTTCTCAGGGAAGAACTCTGCTGTAGTAGAAGTTGCCAGCTGAAGTACACCGCCGGCACCTGCATAACCGATGACAAAACCGCCCACCAGACAGATAAACGGTGCCTGGATAAAGTAGCAAAGTGCAAGCATAATGGTAGAGATCAGCGGATAAATGATCAGTACATTGATCTCTTTTAAGCCCTTCTTAATAAAGGCTGCGGTTGCGAGAACTGCAGTTGCTGTTCCCAGTGCATACAAAGACTGGATCTTGGACGGATCTGACATTCCATAGGAACGAGCAAGCTCCTGATTGCAGTTCAGCCACAGCATAAATGTGGAAGAACTTGTAAATCCAATAAGGATTGACGCAATCGCTGCAGGAGAAATTTTGTGTCCGGATTTCTTCTTATCAGCTTTTGTCTGCGCTGCTTTCTCTCTTTTAGGGAAAGGAAGGATCAGGATCAGGATTCCGTCAATGAAGATTGCGATACCTGCTACAATAAAAATTGTCTTATATGACATATTCGCGGATGCAACAATACCGATCAGGAACGGAAGCAGGAACTGGCTCAGACAAATGGAAAATTTCGTAAACAGGTTCGCTACTGACGGATTGTTTACGTAGATTTCCATACAGGTCGGACTTACACAGGTGTCAAGGAAAGAGTTTGCAATTCCACCGATCACTGCAAATGCATATCCCATTGCCATAGATGTGGAATTCGCCATCCCGAAAAAGTATGCCACATAGCAGAGCACACCGATGATTCCACTGAGCTTACGTCCGTGTTTATCAGACAGAGGACCGGAGAACGGAAGGGAAATCAGGCGTCCCAGTCCAAGTGCCGCGATTACGGATACGACCATACTTACATCCAGAGTTCCATCGGCAAGGGTTTTCGCACCCCAGGCAGCAGCAAACTCTGGTTTGTACTGTCCAAGGATAGAAGCACCGATTCCATGGATGAAATAGGTGAAATATGCTGCAAGAGAGGTGAAAATGAGCATTTTATTTGTTTTCTGTTTCATTTTTGGGTCTCCTACGTTTTGAATGTAATATTTCAGTTATTCCACAGTCTGCTATCCATATAGTATTTTGATATGGACATTCTAAAATTCTGATATACACCGGCCAATATATGATTAGCCAAAATGACTTTCCATACATTTGGAACGGCAGCTATGAAATTCCTGAACAGTTATTATTATTTGTTTTCGTTTTCTTCCTGGAATTTCTGATATTCTGCAGTCGGCATTTCCAGTCCTGTGTAAAGTTTGTAAGCTGCCGCACCCTGCCATAACAGCATTCCTTTTCCGCCGATCGCGAGCTTGCAGCCTGCTTCTTTGGCTTCTTTTACCATTCTTGTTTCAGCAGGATTGTAAACAACATCTGCTACCACAAGGTCAGGACGGAACATGGATTTGTCTTTGATCAGAGTGAGTTCTTCATGAGGCTTCATACCTGCAAGTGTTGCATTAACAAGAATGTCTGCGTTTGCAACCTCTTCTTTCAGTTTTGCCTCATCTGCCAGATCAAATACCTGGACTTTGCAACTTGGTGTTTCTTTTTTCAGTTTCTCTGCTGTGGACTCTGCACGTGCAAAGAATGGATCTTTCGGATTGAAAATGGAAATGGATTCTGCTCCGTCTAATGCGCACTGTACCTGAATTGCTGTTGCAGCACCGCCTGCACCGAGAACTACCATTTTTTTGCATTTTACATCAACACCATGTTCTTTTAAGTTGCGGACAAATCCGATACCGTCTGTGATATGTCCTACTAATTTGCCGTCTTCATTAACGATTGTGTTAACTGCACCGATGATTCTTGCTGCAGGTGAAAGTTCATCCATGTGTTTTGCAACTTCGTTCTTGCATGGCATTGTTACGTTTGCGCCTCTCATTTTGAAAAGACGGATTGCATCCAGAGCAGCCGGAACCTGGTCTTCCTTGATGTCAAATGCCATGTAAGCATAGTCAAGGTTGTGATAACGGAAGCTGAAGTTGTACATTGCCGGTGATCCTGAGTGTCCTACCGGGCTTCCGATGAGTGCCATTAATCCTGTTGTTCCTTTGATTCTCTGTTCCATTTCCTGTTTGCCTCCTGAAATATTTTTATCAGCATCCGGATACATTTTATATATGTACCCGGATATTTCTCATTTGTAAAATCATTTTCAAGCTGCTGTCCGCTGATAATATCATACAGCGCCTCTTAACTGCAACTATAAAATGAATAAATTATAACGCAGAAGCTACCTCATACGCTTCTTTTGTAGCATCAAGTGCTCTTCTTGCGCGGGTGGCATCGCCGATCACGTAGGTATCGGGTACGATGGCTTTGATTTCTTCGCCGAATGGGTTGTAGTTTCTGAATCCCATGGAGAGGATCACAGAATCATAGCCTCTGGACTCATGTCTCTGTCCATCTGCTGTCTCGTACTCTACGCCGTCCTCATAGAATTTGCATACCTTTGCACCTGTGATCTCTTTGATCTTGTAATCTTCGAAATCTTTCATCAGGTAAACTCTATGCTCGTGGATCACATCTGCACCTACAGTGTCTCTGAACTCAATAACTGTTACATCATGATTCTGCTCACCGAGGAATGCTGCTGTTTCACATCCTACCATTCCGCCGCCTACAACAAGGACTTTCTTTCCTGCTGCTCTCTTGCCGTCAAGGAGATCAGAACCATGGATAATTGCAGGATTGTCGATACCTTCGATTGGAAGGATCAGTGTTCTGGAACCGGAAGCAACAATTACGCTGTCTGGTTTCTCTTCCCTGATAAGATCCAGAGTTACTTCCTGATTCATTTTGATTGTTACACCTGCTTTCTGGCAGCGTACGATATAACTGCGGATCATGTTTGTGATGTCGCCTTTTCCCGGAGGATAAGCAGCAAGACGCATGTTTCCGCCAAGTTTATCACTTGCTTCATAAAGTGTTACCTGATGACCTTTTTCCTGTGCGATAAATGCAGCGCAAAGACCTGCAACACCGCCGCCGATTACCATTACTTTCTTGGCTTTTTCTGCAGGAGCGATGCCCTCAGCTTCATGTCCGAGGAATGGGTTTACAAGGCAGCATACAGGGTTTCCTGCATACATGTTTGCCACGCAGCCCTGAAGACATGCGATACATGGGATCATATCCTCCAGTCTTTCTTCCTGTGCTTTTAATGGCATATAAGGATCTGCAAGGCTCTGACGTCCGAATGCAACCAGGTCACAGCGTCCTTCTTTTACCATTAATTCCGCAAACTGCGGTTCTGTATAACGTCCCACTGTAATCACTGGGATAGATACGGCACGTTTGATCTCTTCTACCTGAGAAGCGGAGAAACCGCCGTGTGTCACTGTCGGTGCCCACATGAATTCATCGCGGATATGAACAGCTCTGGATACATGGATGGCATCCAGTCCGCATCCTTCCAGATATGCGGCAATCGCAGCACTGTCATGCACATCAAGACCGCCCGGTACCTCATCACAGCTGTTGATTCTTGCAAGAACTGCGATCTTTCCTTCTGTCATCTTCTTTACTTCTTCGATGATCAGACGGGAGAAACGCATTCTGTTCTCAAAGGAACCACCAAATTCGTCCAGTCTCTTGTTTGTTCTCGGAGAAAGGAAGGTGCTTACCAGATAGCCGTGTGCCATATGGATCTCAACTGCATCTACGCCTGCTTCCATGGCTCTCTTTGCTGCGAGGCCATAGCCTTTTACCAGTTCATAAACTTCTTCAGTCGTAACTTCCTTTGGTGTATCTCTTCCACAGTCTGACGGAATGCTTGTAGCTGCCTCGATCGGTGCACCTGCGTTCTTTGCATTTCCTTCAGGACCTGCATTCTGAAGCTGTACGGAAACCTTTGCTCCCTCTGCATGACAGGCATCTACTACCTTGCGGAAGCTTTCGATTGTGGAGTCATCATAAAGGCATGGCTTGCGAGGGCCGCCCTTTGCGCCTTTATGTACTACTGTTGCTTCGATTGTGATCAGACCGAAGCCGCCTTTTGCTCTTTCACGATAATAAGCTGCGGACTGTTCACTCATGCTTCCGTCTGTGTTTGCAAAGTTGTTTCCCATTGGCGGAACTACGAAACGGTTCTTTACTGTCATTGGTCCGATGTTGATCGGCTGAAACATTGCATTAAATTTCATGTGGCGTTCTCCTTTTCTTTCGGATTCTTATTTGTATACTGTTACGTTTTATATTGTTCGGTATTTCTGTTTGGAACAGGCAGGCGTGGAGGTTTCTGCCTGCTCCTTATATATCTGTCGGATACTTACTGAAGAACTTCCGGCCATGCCTCTTCAAGTACTTTCTTTGTGTTCTCGTAAGTATGGTTTGCAGCATATTCCAGTCCTTTTGCAAGGATCGCATCGCTGATAACTTCTACGCCGATCGCGTTTGGTCTGATTCCTTTTGCTTTTACCATCTTAACGAAGTCTGCTGTGCATCCGATTCCTGTTCCAGGAGCAAGACGGTCATGCATGGATTCGTCTCTTAAGATTGTTGTTGCGTATGGTCTTTCCCATACATCGTTGATCTGGATGGATACGATCTTGTCTGCCGGAATGTCTTCGAGTACGGAAAGATCGATCGGCTGGTTTGCTCTTACCCAGTGCCATGTATCCATGATCAGTTTTGCGTTCTCACAATCAGCTGCTTTTACAACTGCCCAGCCTTTTTTCATATCCGGGATTCCGCTGTATGGCATTGGCTCAACACCGATGATGTATTTTCCTGCTCTCTGGCATAATTCTCTTAACTTCTGAGCAGTATATTCTACGGAGTAGTTTTCCATCAGACCACAGTTGATCTGTTTTACGTCAAATAATTCACACATATGGAAGCAGAGCTGTTCTTTGTATTTCTGCTCATAAGATCTGTGCTCTTCTGCCCACTGTACGATGTACTCAACTTCTGTTACTTTCATACCGTGTTTGTCCAGAATAGCAAGAATGTCCTTGTCAAAAAGTCCCTCATTCAGTGCGTCTACATAAGTTTCTGCACGAAGACCGATTCCTTCGTATCCTGCGTTCTTTGCAGCGATCACTCTGTCTTCAAATTTGCACTGATCTCCCAGTGTCCAGGAACTGATAGTAATTGGAAATTCTTTTGACATCTTTTTGTCCTCCTGATAAAATCGCATAATTTTTTTGTTTATTTCGGAATTATTTTGTATCTTTTTGATATAAGTATTATATAACTTTGTTAAATATAAAACAAATTAGTTCTACCATGCGAATCCATAGATTTTTTCAATACATTGTGATATAATATACTTATATGACAAATACAGCGAGGGTTATTTGTGCAAAAGTGACTATAATTATAGTTTTTCAAGACATGAAGAGGCTATGAAAGCCTACACATAAGATATAGTTACTTACAAAATACTTATCAGAGGAAGGAGTTTTTCTATGAACCTGTATCATCTGCGGTACTTTTCTACACTGGCTCATATTGAGCATTACACAAAAGCCGCTGATATTCTGGCAATCACCCAGCCTTCTTTAAGTTATGCAATCTCTACTCTTGAGGAAGAACTTGGTGTAAAACTGTTTGAAAAAAATGGAAGGAATGTTACTCTTACCAAGTATGGAAAGGTTTTCCTGAATGACGTGGAAGAGGTGCTGAACCGTCTGGACTCTTCTGTGAACAGTCTGAAGCTGGCAGGTAAAGGAGAAGGCTGCATTGATGTGGTATTCCTGCGTACACTGGGAATTGATTTTCTCCCAAAGATCATGCGGGGATTTCTGGAGGAAAATCCAAACAAAAAGATAGATTTCAACCTGTATTGCGACAAAGTTCTAACATCTGATATTCTAAACGGATTAAAAGAGAAGAAATACGATCTGGGGTTCTGTTCCAAGCTTGACAATGAGCCGCTGATCGAGTTTATTCCGGTTGCCAGACAGGAGCTTGTTGTGATCGTACCTCTGGAGCACCCGCTGGCAGCAAAAGATGAAGTACGGCTGGAGGATACCATTCCTTATAAGCAGATCATATTTAAGAAAAGAAGTGGTTTGAGACAGATTATTGACGGACTGTTTGAATGTATCGGGCAGACGCCGGATGTGGCTTATGAGATTGACGAAGATCAGGTTGCTGCGGGATTTGTATCCAATGGATTTGGTATCTGTGTGGCACCGAATATTCCGATCCTGCAGTCACTGAACGTGAAGATCCTGCCGCTGGTTTCTCCAAGCTGGCAGAGAAACTTCTATATGGCAATGCTGAAGAATGTGTACCATCCTCCAGTTGTGGAGGCATTTAAGAAGTATGTGATCGAGCAGGCACAGAAAGAATGGGATTATAAGACAAGCTAAATACCAAAAGACCGTTTTTATATACAACGTTGCATCTTCGTAAACACATGTATATAAAAAACGGTCTTTGTTTCTGTTATTGTAAATTTTTTTTTGCAAAATATTACCTGCGCCGGATTATGCCTTTTTCCAATTTGAGAAAATATCAGCGGAATCTTTCAGAAAATCATAGGAAATTTCTATTTCTTCATCTGTCACTGTTTTATTTTCATCCAGGATCGGCCATGGATCGCACCCTCTGGAAATTTCTCCTACCTGATCCATGGTGAAGGAATTTCCGCAATTCTGGCAGACCAGCTTATCGCCTTCCTGTTTATAATATCCTTTGCCGGAATCATAGCATATCTGGCAGGTGTTAAACGCTGTGCGTATGGTTCCTGTAGAATCTTTTACTGCAATCACTTCCATTTCTGTGCCATCTACATCTACCGGGTAAAAGTTTGCATTTTCAGACAGTTCATCTGTCGGAATGACCAATGCATTGCCAGAAGTTACTTTTGTTACCTCATTTGTCATATTTTCAGAAGTTTCTGCTGTTGTTTCTTTTCCGCATCCTGCAAATGCTGTGATCATTCCCATCCAACAGGTATAAGTATAAGTTCCTGCCTGTTCAGGTGTGAATTTTATTATGTTTTTTCCCTCTGTAAAAGTATGCTCCAAGCCGAAATCCTGCAGGAGTATCTTGTAATTACATCCGTTGATATTGTCTTCTGACGCTTCAATCTCCCACTCTACCGGCTCACCTGCTTTGACAGTGATATTCGGATATTTGCCGGACTGAAGCTGGCTGTAGACATATTGTGTCCCGTTCTTTTCAACTGCTGTATCTCCTGTTTCCTGTGAACCCGCATCTGCTGTTCGGGATATCTGCAAAGAATTCAGACCAGTCAGCGCAGTTCCTTGTGTCATCATTGAAAGCCCCATGACCACAATTAAAATTGAACCTGCCTTCAGTACCAGACCTGTAAAGCGTTTTCCAAGAAAAGCTACTGCAGAGCCAAATCCCAACATCAGAGGAACTGTGCCAATGCTGAAGCAAAACATGGAAAATGCACCTGCCAGTGGATTTCCGGACGCCAGAGCTATAATCTGTACAGACTGTAATGGTCCGCATGGCATAAGTCCGTTGCACAAACCTATAATAAAGGGAGTCTTTCTCTTATTTCCTGCCTTTTTATATAAGAGAGGAATTCCAATCCGGAATTTTCGAAGCCACGGAAAAATCCCCAGCATATTGATCCCCATGACGATCATAACAGCTCCTGCTGCCAGTTTCAGGATTCCCTGGATCAGCGATGAGGTCTGCAGATCTGTGCCAAATCCGGCCAGTCCACCGACTGCCCCCAGGATTCCACCAACTGCAGTATAGGAAACCACTCGTCCTGCATTGTAAAGAAAAGAATTTCTGAACATGGCTTTTGAAATTTCCTCAGACACGTTTTTCTGCAGTGTCTGGGACAGATTGATGCCTCCGCACATGGCAATGCAGTGTACAGAAGTGAGCAGTCCGATCACAAAGAGCATTCCATAACTCATTCCCGAATCTGCAAGTGAAGCAGGTACAAGATAGTTAAGAAGTCCGAAATACTGCAATATTCCAAACAGTATTGCGATCAGAAGAATTTCTCCGATTGACTGCAATATCTTCTTTTTGCCGGACAGCTTTTCATAAGATGCAGAATACCCCATTTTGTCTATAATATCTGTAATATGCTTTAGCGATATCTGATCCGGATCATAGGAAAAAGAGGCTTCACCTGTCTCGTAGCTTACGGATATATCTGTCAGACCCGACTCTTTTTTTAACTTATTTTCTATCCTTGTCTGGCAGTTTATGCAGGTCATTCCATCAATATATATTCTTGCCTGTTTCATGGTTTGTCCTTTCTTATGACATAAAAAAAACTGTAACAATAGATTTTATGTTTCTATTATTACAGTTTATTTATTATCATATTATTTCGATAGGAATTATATAGTAGTTTTTTACTGTCGTCAACCATGGAATACGGAATTTCACAATTTTTTCATTTTTACATAAAAAAACAGAGACTACTCTCCATAACTGATCATCAGGCTATGTAAAGCAATCCCCGTTATTGTATTCCTTAATTATTTCTCATCCATAGTGCGGAGTCTGTGTACAAGTTCTTCGCAGATCTCCAGTTCATTCTTGCCGTCTGTTTCAATGATGATGTCGGCTGCTGCTTCATATTTGGCACGGCGTTTCTCCATCAAGTCTGCGATGAACGGAACGGTCTTGTTGTTCTCGATCAGAGGACGGTCGTGGTTGTCTTTGACACGATCAAGGATTGTCTCCGGTTTTGCTGTGAGGAGAACAACACGGCCATTCTTCTTCATCTCTACTACGTTGCATTCTCTCATTGGAGTACCACCACCGCAGGAGATTACTACATTGCTGCGTGACTGCATTTCAATGAGAAGATTTGTCTCAAGGTCACGGAAGTACTGCTCACCGTATGTTTCGAAAATATCGGAAATACTCATTCCCTGTCTCTGGGCAATGATCTGATCCATCTCTACAACGTCCATGGCAAAGACATTCTTAAGGAAATCGGAGATTGTAGACTTTCCCGCGCCCATGAAACCGATCAGTACGATGTTGTAGTTGAAAAGCTTTCTTGCCTGGATACGTTTACTGTTGGTACGAATGCATTCAAATACATCTGCTACTTCATCTTTGTGGCGTCTGCCTTCCATTCTGTTCTCAAGCCATTCTTTCTGTTTCGCTTCCTGCTCCGGCTGTAAGATCTGAAGTCCGTTGGCTTCTTTATATGCCATGATGTCCTCTACGATTCTGTTTCGCATGATAAGTGCGTCCAGAATGATTTCATCACACTGTCCAAGACTCTCTCTGAGTATTTCTAACTGATTCATATCTTTTTCCTCTGTCTTTCCTATACTGTGGACTGTCCATTGTTTTAAGCTAATGGACTTCCTGCTTCTTCGTCCTCGTAACCTACTAACTCCACAGGCGTTGATTCGGGCAGTCCCTGTCCTATAACCTTAACTCATCGTCTAAAGTCAATGAGATTACGGTAAACTTTCTTTCAAACCAGGGTAAAGACTTTCATCCTGACTTTACTGTTAATCTTTATTATATCAATGCTTCTTTAGTATAGCAACCCTTTAAATCATTAAATTATCGCATTTAATCCATAGAATATTTCTATTAATTCGCCAAGTCATTCTATTATACCTGTCAGACTGTATGGATATCAAAAGCATATCATCCTCTGCATTTATATGTTTCAGTTTTATCTCCTAATGGAAAAATCCGTGAAATACTTTTTCCACATACCATTTGAAGCTGATTTTCTCAACAGATTTCTCTGCATAAACCGGATAGGAATCAATCAGTTCTCCATTCAGATAGTAGGCAATGCGTCCCAGTTTCTCCCCTTTTAGAACCGGAGCGCTGACCTTTGGTGGAATTTCCGTCTGACAGATTACGCTTTCGCCTTTTTTCAGAAGTATTTTCTTATTCCGGTCATCTGATGTGACGCTGCATTTACCCCTCAGATAAATCAGTGTTCCTATATCCTGATCATCTTCTACCCCGTCTGTAACCAGGATTTTCTCTGTCTGCGGCTCCTGCCAGTAAGTTTCATAGTTATAATTGTAAGAACCGTAACTTAACAGTTTCTTTGTGTCACTCCACTTGTAGGTTTTGTGATTCGGCCATCCACATCCCAGAAGACTGACTACGAATGTCCTGCCGTCTTTTTCCCAGGCACATACATAACAATAGCCCGCCTGAGAAGTATAGCCGGTTTTTCCTGCAAGAACTCCGTCCATCATATCTAACAGTGCATTGGCATTATGTACGGAAAAACTCCTCTTCCCCGTAATCTCGGAAAATGTATAATCTCTGGTCTGGGCGATGTGCAGGAATGTCTTATTTTTAATTGCATAGCGCATGATCAATGCCAGATCTCTGGCAGTTGTGTGATGTTTTCCATTTTCATCTTCCGCATCTAGACCGTTTGGGGTGATAAAATAGGTATCCTTACATCCAATCTGGGCTGCTTTGCGGTTCAACATTCTGGCAAATCCCTCTACAGACCCGCCACAGTGCTCTGCTATGGCAACTGCCGTGTCATTGTGACTCTTAAGCATCAGAGAATAGAGCAGGTCTTCCAGATAATACTGCTCCCCTTTCTGCAGGCCCAACTTTACTTCCGGCTGAGAAGCCGCTTTCTGAGAGACTTGCACGTAATCATCTCCAGGGGAACTTTCCAGAGCTACGATACATGTGAGTACTTTTGTTGTGCTGGCGTTTGCCAGAGGTGTTTCGCCGTCTTTTTCATAAAGTACTCTTCCGGAATCTCCATCCATGAGGACTGCAGATAATGCGTGCAGCTCTGTTGGTTCTGGTTCTTCTGCGACAGGTGTCATGTCTACTGTCTGGGGTATTTTATATGTTTCCCCTTGTGCGGAAGCATAAGTCTGTGTAAACAATAATACCGCCGTCACGATCGTGACAGCGGCAATATGTCTGATCTTCATACTCCACCTCACATGTCCTGGCAACTTATTGCATTAACGTTCCTGCAAACTTATCAATGCCTATAAAATAATTTATGCCAACATGTCCTGAATATGTCTATTGTTTTTTATCCGTTATAAGTGCGGTTCCATCGTGCACTCAGATGATAGGCACCCTCTCTCAGAGTATAAAGTTCTTTCAGATATTCAGTTGTTTCAGGGATGGCTTCTCTGTAAAGCCTCTCCAGTTCCGGTATTGGTGCTTTGGCCTCTTCCAGCGCTCCCTCTGCCATAAAATGTTCAATCATAGAACCGATGGATCTTCCTCCGCATCTTAGAAGTTTTCCTACAATACGGCGCTTTCTGCCGTGGTCATCGCATACCATGAAGTTTGTAAGGATTTTCATCATTTTCATGGAAATATAGATATTTACTGTTTTCACAAGTGGAATGGCTCTGTGGATCACTTTTGCGTATTCCACCTTTGGGATGATACCGCAGGCAGGATAATAATGATCCGGATCTTTGCCTGTTTCTTCCATGAGAACACGGTCAAATTCTTTTTCCAGAACAATATGAGGGATTACACCTTTTTCTGCCATCTGATTTACATACGGATGACACGCGGAATCCAGCAGATAGTGGCATCCAAAACCAAGCAGATAAGCAAGAAGTGCCTCGTCGTTGTTTCTGCGTACCTGTCGCATTCCTTCTTCAAAAAATGCTCTGGCCTTCTCCTGATGCATATTGACTCCGAACTGTGTGACTGGATTTTTGGATATCATGTAGTAAAACAGAATATCCGGTCCGTGCAGACCAATCCTGTAGAGATCTCCGTGTCTGCGGATCAGCGCTTTCATATCTGATGGCAGTCTTCTATATACTTCTTTTCCAAATAAATCATGTGCATATGTGGTCGGCATAACCATTTCCCCTTCCTGTATCTCTTCAAGTTCTTGTGTAAATTGTGCCCTATACAGTCATATCTTTTTTGTAACTATTCAGTTTCTTCACAGTTACGAATCGAAAATCATACATCCAGCTTTAACTGGATTTCTTCTTCTGCTTCTGCCTTGAAATCCTCAATCTGAACCGGATCAGGTACCGGCAGGGATTCCAGATCCTGTACACCAAAACAGCGCAGAAACTCTTCTGTGGTTCCGAGCAGAATCGGGCGGCCCGGGGCATCCAGTCTTCCCAGCTCTCTGACCAGATTATATTCTACCAGCTTGTTGATGGCATGGTCGCATTTTACCCCTCGGATCTTCTCAATCTCTGCCTTTGTTACTGGCTGTTTATATGCGATGATGGATAAGGTCTCCAGCATAACATCTGTAAGTACCGGTTTCTGAGGATGCAGTGCGATATTGATCAGATATTCATAATATTCTTTCTTTGTACACATCTGGAAAGAGTTCTCCAGTTCTATGATCTGGATGCCTCTGTCCTCTTCCTGATAGCGATCCATCATGTTGCGGATGATCTTTCCTGTCGTCTTCTCATCCACTCTGATAGCTTTTGCGATCTGTGACAGTTCTACAGAACCGCCCATAGCAAAAAGTATAGCTTCTATAGCTGCTTCTGTCTCCTTAATCTTCACTCAGTCTTCCTCATTCCTTATCCTTTTATTACACATTTCTCTTTTGTAGATCACACCTTCTAAAAAAGGAATTGCAGTTACTGTTCTGCACTCTCCTGCTGAACCTGTAAATTTCCCTCTGTACTCTGTGATTCTTCTTCTGCAAATTCTGTAAGATTCTTCCAGGTATCCGGATCTGTTTTTACTTCGACAGAAATATCATCAAACAAATTATCCTGTTCCACATGGATATGTCCCATTTTGATCAGTTCCAGGATGGACAGGAATGTAACGATCACCTGTACTCTGGAACTCTGGCTCTCCAGAAGATCCCGGAAGCTGAACTTCCGGTGCGTGCGGGCAAAATCTCTGACCTCTATCATCTTATCAGAAAGACTGATCTCTTCTTTCTCAATGGTACCGAATTTGCTTCGGATCGGGTCGATCTTGTCCTCCTGTCTGCGGATGATAGATTTGTAAATGGCATTCAGTTTCTCCAGTGTGATCCCTGCAAGCAGTTCTCTGGGATCTACCGGCTCTCTGTACTGAGCAACCTCATCCGGTATGGTAGGATCTTTAAAGAATACATTAGCTGCATCATCCATTTTATCTTTTAATTCATAGGACATGAATTTATACATTTTGTATTCCAGAAGTTTCTCTACCAGCTCTGCACGCGGGTCTTCCTCTTCTCCTTCTTCATTTACCTCTTTCGGAAGAAGCATCTTACATTTGATATCCAGCAATGTGGCTGCCATGACCATGAATTCACTCATGATGCCCAGATCCTCACGTTCCATGGCATGAATATATTCCATGTACTGGTCTGTGATCTCCACAATAGGGATATCATAAATATCTATTTTATTTTTTTCGATCAAATGCAGTAACAGATCCAGCGGACCTTCAAACACTTCCAGTTTTACCGGAATTCCCATAGTGCTGTACTTTCCTTTTCAAATATATTTCGCAATATCATGCATTTCATGCCAATAACATCCAGATTTCCTGACCATTTCTCTGCCTTATTTTTTCAGCATACAAGGCTTGATATCCACGATCAGCAATTCTCTTGGATTATGAATCCGAACCGGAATCGTATGTTCTCCTGCCCCAGCGCTTACCAGCATATGCTGACTGTCTCTGTGGAAATCTCCGCAGCAGAATGCAGGAAACGGCTGGAGCTGAGGAGAAAGCAGGCCTTTATGTCTGCCAAGTCTCACGATCCCGCCGTGATAATGACCACTCAGAGTAAGATCCGCTCCCCAGTCAAAATAGGTATTGCCGTATTTCGGACTGTGTGCAAGCAGGATATTCAGAGTGTCTTTCGCCGGCTCCCCGATCAGTTCTCTGACTTCTTCGGTATGAAGCTTTGGAGAAAAAGGCTTCTTATAATAAATCAGGGGAATTTCCAGGCCATGAATGATCATCCTGTTTTTTCCGACTTCCAATTCACAGAACTCATTATGCAGAATATGGATCCCTTCTGCTTTCAGTCCGCTTTCGTATTCCTGATAATCCTCTGCGATCTCATTCTCTTCAGGATTACTTCTGTACAATTTGTACTCATGATTTCCCAGTGCATAATAAACCGGATACTGTGCTGCAAGTCTCTTCAGAAGCACTGTTGCTGTTTCCATAGTTACAGGATCATTTCTGACGATCATGTCCCCTGCAATAAGGATTCCATCCGGTCTGTATTTATCAATGATTTCGAGAAGCTTTCTGTTCTCATGGCCAAGTTCTACGCCATGAAGATCTGCAATAACTGCAAATCTGACTCCTCTGGCATCTTTTATTTTGTCTGAATGAATCGTATAATGTACAGTTTTGAATCTTTTCATGTAACCTTTTCCTTTAAAATTTCAGATACTGGTCAAGCGAATATTCACAATTGAAGCAGGGGATTTACTTTCCAAATCCACAGTTCGGGAATGTACAGACATCACAGTTCAGGCAGAGTCCGCCTTCCCCGAGATGATTGATCTCCTCTGCTGTGATCTCGTCATCTGCCATCAGTCTCGGCAGGAGCAGGTCAAAGATGGTATTCTTCGCATACATCACGCATCCCGGCAGTCCAAGGATCGGAATCTGTTTTCCGTCTTTCTCATAATAAGAAACCAGCATCATAGCACCTGGAAGTACCGGTGCACCGTAAGATACGATACGGGTTCCTGTTGCTTTGATCGCACCTGGAGTTCTGTCATCCGGGTCAACACTCATACCGCCGCTGCATACCACCACATCGGCTCCGTCTTCAATAAATTTCAGGATATCTGCTGTAATCTGTTCCATGTCATCTCCGGGCATAGTCTGTCCAAGAATCTCTGACGGGAATCTCGCAAATTTATCCTTCAGTACAGGGGTAAAAGTATCTTTGATCAGACCTTTCTGCACTTCACTTCCTGTTGTTACGATTCCGACTTTCTTCTTCTTATATGGAAGAATGGAAAAAATGGGCTGCTCTCCTGCTGTTTCTTTGGCACGATCCATCTTTTCTTTCTCGATCACTAACGGGATGATCCTGGTTCCTGCAAGCTTGTCCCCTTTCTTTACAGGAAAATCGCCATGGCGGGATGCAATCATCATCTCACCGAGTGAATTGACTGCTACCAGCGCATCTCTGCGGATTTTCAATACGCCGTCAATATCTGCGATCAGTTCGATCTTTCCTTCTTTTATATCTGATCCATGCATGGTATCTGAATCTCCGGCACAGATCTGGTAAAGAATCTCTGCACCTTCATTCTCATGAAGAATTCCCTCTTTCTTCTCCCACACATATAAATGTTCTTTTCCTACTGAAAGTAAAAGAGGAATATCCTCTTCTCTTACAATATGTCCTTTCTTAAAAAGCACCCCTTTTTTTACATCTTTGATGATCTGTGTGATGTCGTGGCATAAAATATGGCCGACTGCATCTTCTGTACGGATTTCTTTCATTAATATATACCTTCCTTTATTGTTTTTGCTTCCCGTAATTACCCATTTGGATTTTATTATACATCCTGTCAGTATCTTTTGTCAAAATTGTTATAGTTACTGTAATTCTATTCCCCATATCTTACAGTCTCTGGTTCCAACAACTGCATAATTATCATACACTGCCGGAGATGCCTCAATCACACCCTCACTGACAGATACTGTATCTTCCAGTTTTCCGGTTTTGCCGTCAAGAAGGCGGATATCACCTGTGCTGTTGCAATAAAGAACCTTACCACTTCCGTCTTCATTATAAATACAAACCGGAGAAGACCATGCATAGGAAGAAGAATCCTCCCATGCTTTGGAACCGTCAGATTTTTTCAGACAGGCAAGAACTCCGGAGGCATTGTCAGAAGTCTTGGATACTGTCACATATATGTAATCAGAAAGGCTGTTCTTTCCACATGCAATGGTTGACTGGACTCCTCCGGAAACACCATCGTCTGTATAGCATTCATAATCTGTATGCCAGATGATTTCTCCTGTTTCTGCATCGATTTTCCAGATCGGAATAGTTGCAGAATCATAGCTTCTCCATCCAAGACGGAAAGAAGTACTTACATACAGATACAGATGTCCGTTCTCGATTTCCAGAACAGGTGTAGAGTTTGAATCATCAAGAGTATCCTGTACCCATACAAGCTGAAGCGTATTCATGTTCAGGCACATCAGATTTCCTCCATTGTCAGTCATAAATGCATATCCTTTATAAATTGCCACACTGTCTTCCATTCCGATCCAGAATGATTCTGTACTGCTTCTGGTTCCGTAATAACGCCATTTTACGGTTTTTCCTGGCTGAATAGATAATGTACCATTGTTCTGATCATATTGTGTATTCAGTTTGATCAGATACATAATTCCGTTTTCTCCAGGATAGATCAGAGTGTCTGTTTCCGCATCCACCAGCGCTGACCCGTCAAAAAAGCTCAGACTTCCTCGAAGTGAAAACTCATCATTATCTCCAAACGTATACATAACACTGCAGTCCAGCAGATTCACGACGAATACTCTTGCAGTTCCCTCATTGCTATTGTATCCGGCGCCAACATACATGATCGGATATCCTCTTGGATCCAGAGCTCCTGCCCCCTTAAATGTATATCCAAGATACAATGGGTCACGGGTCTTTTCTCCTGTTTTCAGATCCAGAAAATATACATATCCATCCATGCAGGCATAAATCACTTCAACCAGTTCATCATCTGCTTTGGCTTTTTCAGTCATATTCATATGTGCCTTGACCTCTTTGGGCCATTTTCTCATAAGCGGCTGTCCGGTCCACCCGCTTCCGGTCCAGACTGCACTGCCGGAAGAAAGAGAACCGGTATCTGCAGACCACAGCTTGTTAAGTTTAAAACTGGTCATATTGGCATAACCATGTGTCGGATTATCACGAAAACTGTTTCCACGGAATGTGACAATTCCATCCGCATCTGTGTAATCTTCTCCAATGTTAAAAGAAATATCTGCATCAGCTTTGTAATCTGCAACATTTTCAAGTATACTTCCATCTACTTCAATATTTGTATAACTGATGAGATTTTCCGGTCTGGTTGAGTCTACACAGTGCGGTTCAAAAGGAATCTCTTTGCTCTCTTTCATTTCAACGATATCTTTGGATTTCTTTTTGCCTTTTGTTTTTTTAACTTTTGTTTTCTCTACTTTTGTCTCTTCTGCTTTGGCAGATAATACTTCCCTTGCATTTCCACTGCCAGTCTTTTTACCGGACAAAAAAATCATGCTTCCTGAAAGTACAAGCAATAGTACCAGAATGATGATTCCGCCAATCTTAACCTGTGGTTTCAGACGAAAACTTCTGCGTTTCCGTGCTCTTTCCTGCACGATCGCTTTTTGAAGATGTTCCGGTCTTGCGGATTTTTCCTTGTGTCCACTTTCCCTAAAAGGTGTCTTTCTCTTTTGGTTCATACTTTTCTCCTTAAAAATCTAGTCAGGCAGCTAAAATCATGTGCTTTGCTCCTTGCTCATTCCGCCCCTGCCCTGATGTCTGTAAAAACAGTTTATCATACAACGCCTGATATAGTAAACAATAATATTCGCTCAGCATCTGCAACTGCAAACATCAGGCTACTGTTCACTCCGTTCTCAGTAACAATATTATAGCAATCTTTCCATACCCGGCAATATGCTTCGCAGGATTATCACCCTTCTACGACAACCGAATTCGGGCAAAATATACCGCAAAGTGGGGCGTGCAGATTGCGGGAATGATTTTTCAAACACGCTCTAAAACAGCAACTTACAAATTTTCCAATACCGTCTTCAATGCATCCATATAAGTCGCTTTCGGCACAGTTTTGTCGTATAAAATATCTACTCTGCCTAATTCTCTGTCCCCAGCAGAATAAATCATTTCGCCCGCTTTACTGCCTTTTTTTATCGGTGCATCTACTTCGCGATGAATGCGAAGTTTTCTTTTTACATCAGAAATATTCTGTCCATCGGTGCTGAGATACTGGAATTGTTTCTGATAAGTGAGGGGGACTGTTTTTTCTTTTCCTTTTCTGACCGGTACCTCCGGAAGCGCCTGCATTTTTTTGTCTATGTAGAGACTGCATTTGGAAAAGCCATAGTTGAGCATGGATGCGGCATCTTTGAAACGGACTTTATAGTCGGGAGCAGCCATTACTACTGCGATCAGGGTAATTCCATTCCTCTTTGCTACCGCACTCAGACAGTATTTGGCAATACTGGTACTGCCGGTTTTCAGGCCGACACATCCCTCATAACTGCGGATCAGTTTGTTGGTATTTGTAAGCCCGAATTCACTGGAACCCTGTCTGGTTACGTGAGTGATATTCTCCATCCAGATGGAGGAATATTCCAGAATCTTTGGATATTTTGTAATCAGCTCACGGCTCATAATTGCGATGTCTCTGGCTGTCGTGTAATGATTTGTGGATTCCGTCAAGCCGCAACAGTCTTCAAAATTGGTGTTTTCCATTCCCAGTTCTGCTGCACGCTCATTCATGTGACGGACAAATTCCTGCTCACTGCCGCAGATATGCTCGGCCATAGCTACACTGGCATCATTTCCCGAAGCGATCACAATACATTTGATCAGGGTTTCCACTGTCTGTGTTTCGCCTTCTTCCAGAAATACCTGAGAACCTCCCATGGACCTGGCATGGGCACTGGTTGTTACAACGTCGTCCATTTTCAGATTTCCTTTTTCCAGTGCATCAAAGATCAGGATCAATGTCATGATCTTCGTAATACTGGCCGGACTTCGTCTGGTGTCCTGATCTTTCTGATAAATGACAGTCCCTGTCTGAGCTTCCATCAAAATTCCGGACGGTGCCTGGATCAGGTCTGCAGTCTCTGGCTGCTGGCTGCTGTTTTCCTGTATCGTTTCATCTGTAGAATTGTTCTGTGCTCTGACTGCCAGCGGTGTCAGAAGCATGATAAGTGATATGATACATGCACATATTAATGAAATCCATTTCTTTACCATATTTTCGCTCCGGCAGATATATTCTATTCTATTATAAAAACATTTTTTAGAAAATATGCCTGTATATCTTGTTGCTGAAAAAGATCCTGCAAATACAATCTAAGTCATTTATAAACTGGTTTGATGATGACCCTGACTATTATTTCTTCATTTTAGGTCATCCATGAGCTGGTTTGGCTTTTCTTAATTACTTACATAAAAATAGATGTAATGTATATCTTTTCATATTTATACATTACACCTATTTTTTATAATTCACTTACAGCATCGGAGCAAACACGCGGAAGATATTCTGCATCATACGCACCCCTATATTTCTGTTCAGACAGAATTCCAGCTCTACAGGACGACAGTATTCCATTGTCTGGACAAAATCGTCCTTGATATCCTGTATCACTCTGTTCTTATAAATCCATACACCATCTTCAAAGTGAAGATACAGACTTCGATAATCCAGATTGATAGTTCCTACCACGCCGATCTCATCATCGCACACAAAAGATTTCGCATGCAGAAAACCTGGCTGGTATTCATAGACTTTTACACCTGCTTCCAGCAACTGTTTGTAGTAGGACTGAGTCAGAAGAAATACCAGTTTCTTGTCCGGAATTCCAGGAGTCATAATACGGACATCTACCCCACTCTTAGCTGCCAGACACAGAGCTGTCATCATCTCATTATCAATGATCAGATATGGTGTACAGATGTACACATATTTCTTGGCTTTATTAATAATGTTCAGGTATACATTCTCGCCAACGATCTCCTCGTCCAGCGGAGTATCGCAGAATGGCTGAATAAATCCATCGCTCTCAAATTCTTCTTCATGGTATTTGTGCGGAAAATAAGCTTCATAATCAATGCTCTCATCAGATCTGCCTACAACCGCCCACATATGAAGAAACATAGCTGTCATATTCCAGACTGCCTCACCTTTGAGCATTACTGCAGTGTCTTTCCAATGACCGAACCGCTCCTTCTGATTGATGTATTCATCTGCCAGATTGATACCACCGGTAAATCCTACCCATCCGTCTATGATACAAAGTTTCCTGTGGTCACGGTTATTCTGAATGATATTCAGAAGTGGACGGAACGGGTTAAACACCTGACAGGAAATCCCCTTGGCACGGAGTTCTTCATAATATTTATGCGGAAGTGTGGTAAGACACCCAAATCCATCGTAGATCAGGCGGACATCTACGCCTTCTGCTGCTTTCTCTTCCAGAATATGAAGGATAGTCTGCCACATCACGCCATCATTAATAATGAAATATTCGATAAAAATATATTTCTTCGCCTGTTTCAATTCCCTGACAAGCATCGGAAACATATCATCTCCTACCTGGAAATACTCTGCTGTGGTATTCTCATGAACCGGAAATCTGGAATTATCCGAAATATATCTGGACTGGATCGCAGCTGACGGATTCATCTCTTCCAGCCTCTCTCTTGTCTCAGGCCGATCCTGCAGATAATCCCTGCTTTCCTCAATCCTTTGTTCAAAATGCTGCTGCATGATCGTGGCAATCCTGGAACGTCCGAAAAGGAAATACAGAACGACTCCGAGGATTGGCAGCACCAGGATCAGTATGATCCACGCCAGTTTATACGATGGATTAATCTCCTTGTTCAGAATCCATAATACAATCACAACTCCTGCCAGCTTAAGCAGGATATCTACATATCTGGAATAAGTCGCCAGACGCAGTACCATCATCATGATCCAGCCAAACTGGACCAAAATAGCTACTGCCACATAAAAGATTCTGTTAAAGAGCAGCTTGGCAATTTTCTTTAACAGTAACAGGATCCAGTTTTTCTTTTCTTTCAGTCTTTTGTTGTTCTCTGCTTTCAAGATTATTTCCTTCCCCTGACCGATTCATAAGTACATTTTTGTTACTGTACCTGAATCAAATATGCGTTACTGTTCATTTTATTTTCAGTAACAATGTCAAATTTCATTCCAGATTGTCTGTGGCAATGGAATTTCGGCTTATTTCTCCATTATGATAAAAATCCCTGACAAACTGTCAGGGATTTTTGCGCACAATTAATTATATTTACGTTTTCTTGCGGCTTCAGATTTCTTTTTACGACGAACGCTTGGTTTCTCGTAATGCTCTCTTTTGCGGATTTCCTGCTGAATTCCTGCTTTTGCGCAGCTTCTCTTGAATCTGCGAAGAGCGCTATCTAAAGTCTCGTTCTCTTTTACGATTACGTTTGACATAGACTCACACCTAACCTCCCTCCAGTTGTAGATTGTGCTAAAATACAACTGTCTGGGTATTTTTCTTGCACAAGTGATATTATATATCATTGCCGGTGTGTTCGTCAACATCTTTTTGGTTAAATTTTGCAGAAATTTGAATCTTGTCTATCTGTCACTATTTTGCAGAAAATCCTCTTATATTTCTGGAGAATTTAACCGAATAACAGCAGCCCCTGACTGTTGCTTTCCAATTCTGGCAAAAGTCAGGGACTTATTATTTTACATAAATTCTATTATTTCAGCTGGCCCTCAAGGATTCCTGCTGCTGCATCTACAGCTTCCTGAGCTTTGGCCGGGTTCTTTCCGCCGGCCTGAGCCATGTTCGGACGTCCGCCGCCGCCACCGCCTACGATGGCTGCCACTGCTTTGATCAGGTTACCTGCGTGTGCGCCTGCTTTCTGTGCTGTATCTGTAGCCATGGCAAGAAGGTTTACTTTCTCGCCGTTTACTGCTGCCAGGAGGACAACACCTTCACCAAGTTTACCCTTCAGCTGATCGCCAAGGTCACGAAGTCCGTTCATGTCAACTCCGTCTACTTTTGCAGCGAGGAGTTTCACACCTTTGACTTCTACCACTTTATCCATAACATCTCCCAGAGCGCCCTGAGCCAGTTTGCTCTTTAAGGATTCGTTCTCGCTGGAGAGTGCTTTCACTTCTCCCTGAAGATGTCCGATCTTCTCTACGATCTCCGCAGGATTTGCTTTCAGAGCTTTTGCTACTGCGTGAAGCAGTTCTTCCTGTTTCTTATAGTATTCCAGAACTCCGTTGCCTGTCAGAGCCTCGATACGGCGCACACCTGCTGCGATACCGGATTCAGAAACGATCTTGAACAGCATGATATTGCTTGTATTTGCCACATGAGTACCACCGCAGAGTTCCTTGGAGAAATCACCCATGGATACCACACGTACCTTCTGATCATATTTCTCTCCGAACAGAGCCATTGCTCCGGATTTCTTAGCCTCTTCCACATCCATAACATCTGTACGGACTTCAAGTCCGGCCTGGATTTCTTTGTTTACAAGCGCTTCTACCTGTGCGATCTCATCTGCTGTCATAGCCTGGAAATGAGCAAAGTCGAAACGAAGTCTGTCCGGTGTCACCAGAGAACCTTTCTGTTCTACATGGCTTCCAAGTACTGTCTTTAGTGCTTTCTGAAGAAGATGTGTTGCACTGTGGTTCTTCTCAGTGTCTCTTCTTGCAGCTTCATTTACTTTCAGGGAAACAGTTTCACCTGTGGAGATCATACCGGATTCCATATGACCTACATGACCGAATTTACCGCCACGGAGTTTGATCGTATCTTCTACTACGAACTTACCGTTTGCAGTTTCGATCACACCAGTGTCACCGACCTGTCCACCCATGGTTGCATAGAATGGAGTCTTCTCCACGAAAATTGTACCTTTCTGTCCTTCCATCAGGGAGTTTACAATCTCTGTCTCTGTTGTAAGAACAGTTACTTTGGAATCAAAGGTAAGATGATCATATCCTACGAATTCTGTTGTAACGTTTACATCGATATCATCATATACAGTTGCGTCAGCACCCATATAGTTTGTTACTTCACGTGCAGAACGGGCTTTGTTTCTCTGCTCTTCCATGCATTTCTGGAAGCCTTCTTCATCGATATCATAGCCTTTTTCCTCAAGGATCTCTTTTGTAAGATCCATCGGGAATCCGTAAGTATCATATAATTTGAATGCATTTTCGCCGGAAAGTGTTTTCTCTCCTGCTGCTGTCATTGCATCTTCCATTTCACCAAGGATACGAAGACCCTGGTCGATAGTCTTGTTAAACTGGTTCTCTTCGTTTGTCAGAACTTTGAAGATGAATTCTTTCTTCTCTTCCAGTTCCGGATATCCTGCTTTGGAACCGTTGATCACTTCTTCACTTAATTTAGCAAGGAAAGTGCCTTCGATGCCAAGAAGACGTCCGTGACGTGCCGCACGGCGGATCAGACGGCGAAGTACATATCCACGGCCTTCGTTTGTAGGCATGATACCGTCAGAGATCATAAATGTTGCAGAGCGGATATGGTCTGTGATCAGTCGGATAGATACATCATCGTTGTAGTTTTTCTCATATTCTTTTCCGGAAATCTTGCATACCAAGTTACGCAGTGCGCAGATAGTGTCTACGTCAAAGATAGAGTCTACGTCCTGGACAACAACTGCCAGACGTTCCAGACCCATACCTGTATCAATGTTCTTCTGTTTCAGTGTTGTATAATTTCCGTTACCGTCATTCTCAAACTGGGTAAATACGTTGTTCCATACTTCCATGTAACGGTCGCAGTCACAGCCTACTGTACAGCCAGGTTTACCGCAGCCGTATTTCTCTCCACGATCATAGTAGATTTCTGAACATGGACCACATGGGCCAGCGCCGTGCTCCCAGAAGTTGTCTTCTTTTCCGAAACGGAAGATTCTCTCAGCCGGGATTCCAATCTCTTTATTCCAGATATCGAATGCTTCATCATCTTCCAGATATACAGACGGATAAAGACGGTTTGCGTCCAGTCCTACTACTTCTGTCAGGAATTCCCATGACCAGTGGATTGCTTCTGTTTTGAAGTAATCACCGAATGAGAAGTTACCGAGCATTTCGAAGAATGTACCGTGACGTGCAGTCTTACCTACATTCTCGATATCGCCTGTACGGATACATTTCTGGCAGGTACTTACTCTTGTTCTCGGTGGGATTTCAGCACCTGTAAAATATGGTTTCAGCGGAGCCATACCTGCGTTGATCAGCAGAAGACTCTTATCTCCCTGTGGTACCAGGGAAAAGCTTTTCATTACCAGATGTCCTTTGCTCTCCATGAAGTCGAGGAACATCTGACGAAGTTCGTTTACTCCGTATTTCTTCATAACCTTTTCCTCCTGAATCAGATATGCAGATATTTCTCTGACAGACTCCATAAGAATCTGTTTGGAAATACTCCGCACATCCTGATATTTTTTATAATCCTCTATACATATTCTGTCCGATTTCCAAAAACATAACGTCTTTTTACCGCCGGACCATTTCATGCATTTCTTATATTATATATTATTTTGCCAGAACTTTGTTAAATTTCTTTTTGCCCTTTTTCAGCACTACACCTTCGCCTGTAAGTGCATCTTTGGCAACTACATGTTTCACATCTGTGATCTTCTCACCATCAATGGAAACACCACCCTGCTCGATCGCACGGCGTCCTTCGGAACGTGTCGGAACCATTCCTGCTTTTACAAGCATGGAGATCAGGTCGATCGTTCCTTCTTCTGAGAAATCTTCATCTGTCAGCTCTGTAGTCGGCATATGTGCAGTGTCAGCGCCGCCTGCAAAAAGTGCTCTTGCGCCTTCCTGTGCTTTCTTTGCTTCTTCTTCGCCATGAACCAGATTTGTCAGTTCGTATGCAAGAATTTCTTTTGCTTTGTTTAACTGGCTTCCTTCCCATTTAGCCATCTCGTCGATTTCTTCTAATGGAAGGAATGTAAGAAGACGCATACATTTGATAACATCTGCATCATCCACGTTTCTCCAGTACTGATAGAAGTCGAACGGAGAAGTTTTCTCCGGATCAAGCCATACAGCACCAGACTGAGTTTTACCCATCTTCTTGCCTTCGGAATTCAGAAGAAGTGTGATAGTCATTGCGTAAGCATCTTTACCAAGTTTACGACGGATCAGCTCTGTACCGCCAAGCATATTTGCCCACTGGTCATCACCACCGAACTGCATAGTACAGCCATATTTCTGATACAGCATGTAAAAGTCGTAGCTCTGCATGATCATGTAGTTGAATTCAAGGAATGTAAGTCCACGTTCCATACGCTGTTTGTAGCACTCGTGAGAGAGCATACGGTTTACAGAGAAATGTGGTCCAACATCACGAAGAACTTCTACATAGTTTAAGTTCATCAGCCAGTCAGCATTGTTTACCATTAATGCCTTGCCGTCTGAGAAGTCGATAAAACGCTCCATCTGTTTCTTGAAGCAGTCAATGTTGTGCTGAATGGTCTCCACTGTCATCATCTGACGCATATCAGATCTTCCGGACGGGTCACCGATCATACCGGTTCCGCCGCCTAATAATGCGATTGGTTTATTTCCCGCCATCTGCAGACGTTTCATCAGGCAGAGCGCCATGAAATGTCCCACATGAAGGCTGTCTGCGGTAGGGTCAAAGCCAATGTAAAATGTGGCTTTTCCATTATTTACCATTTCTTTGATCTCTTCTTCGTCTGTTACCTGGGCAATCAGACCACGGGCTTTCAGCTCGTCCCAAACTGTCATTGTTTGTTTCCTCCTCATTATAAAATAAAACAACCCGGTTCCTGTCCGTTTAGGACGAGAACCGGGTCCCGCGATACCACCTAAATTCACAGAAAACTCGCATTCTCTGCCTCCATAAGTAACAAGCCATGCCATTGTTGTAAGAAACAACAATTCTCCCTGTTACTTAAGCATGTTAACGGATGCCACTCCGCTGCAGCCTACTTACCTGTGTGATGTTTCCAGAGTGTTCGGTACAGAGCTCCGGGAGGTATTCACACAAGTTCCCCATGCGCCTCTCACCTGCCGGCTGCTCTCTGTCTGCTTTCCTTATGTTACTCTTTCCCATCTGTGCTTTTTCATATCAGGTCAGGAACAAAATACCTTTTGATCCTGACATCATCATATATCTGCAAGTATACAAATACAATTTTTATTTGTCAAGGAATTTAACATAGATTCCGCTGTATTTTATCAACTTAAAGCATTAATGTATCGCTCTGTTCATTCTTATTCTTTTTATCCTACGATCCAGTCTACAAAGAACACATGTCCCTTATACTGCTCATATTCCAGTTTGCTGAAATTAAGATTCTGCGCCCGGAATGCCGCCGGAGTCATAAAGTATTTATAATTGAAATCCTTTGTCGAAAATCCCGGAAGTGTTCTTTTTGTACCACGATTTACATAATTATTAAAGATTTCCATTGCTGCCTTTGCTGCCGCATAAGCATTGGTCCTGTCTTCAAACTGACCGTTCAGTCTCTTTAACAGTGCTCCATCTGTAACAACTGCATACTGGGTCGGTTTTCCCTGATATACGACATAACGGATCTGTGATGGGAAATCTTTGTCTACATCAATCGTACAGTTCAATACACAAAGGGCAACCGCTTCCATTCCTACAAGTCCCTGATCACCGGCTTCTGAATCACATACTGCTGCAAGCAGATCCAGATCGGATACTGTTCCATCGGCAATTCCCGGATGCTGCACGAACTGCTTCTCCATATAATAGTTTTTGTTATTCTTTGCATCATAAACCTTGACATATCCGTCACTTCCAATCTGATAGTTGGAAGATGTCTTAGTCGCCACACCATCAGAATCAAACAGATATGTAGTTCCGTCAATAGAGGCGATCGTGCCTGCCAGCATAACACCGGATTCATTAAAATAATACTTCTTTCCGTCCAATGTCAGCCATCCGATCTTCGCCTTACCGTCTGACGGGTCAAAATAGTATTTCTTACTTCCTACTGTTCCGAAACCTTTCTGATAACGGACACCTGTTGTCTTTGAAAAATAATAATAATCAGAACCAACTTTCTCAAGTCCCACGTACATGATTCCATTGGATGGTTTAAAATATCTGTAGTTTCCTGCAGTACTCTTTGTCCAGCCTGTACACATACGTCCATTGCTCTGACTGAAATATCTCTTCTGTTCCTGCTTGTTCTCTACCCAGCCCTTTGCCATAACGCCTGAGCCGCTGTAGAAATAGTATTTGTAGTCATCAGAGTCTGTGAGCCAGCCTCTTGTCATAAGGCCTGTTTTCTTATCAAAATGGCGGGTATTTCCATTGGAGTCTGTGATAAATCCAGTCACCATGTATCCCGCACCACTGGTAAAATATCTGATCGCTTTTCCGCTGGAGTCCTTTACCCAGCCTTTTACCTGTACACCTGTACTCTTGTTGAAATAATATTTCTTTCCGTTAAGCTCCAGCCATCCTTTCTGCTTGGAGCCGTCTTTGTTTATGTAATAAGTTTTGCCATTCTGGGTCACAAATCCTGTTTTCGTTGCCGCGGATACACTAACACAGCCCAGTACAAAAACGGTTATTACAAAAAGGAGCAGATACTTTAACAATAGTTTCCCATGTTTCTTCATTCTTATTCCCCGTTTCCTCTCTTCGCTTTTACGCATTGTTTTACGTTTTAATTGGGTTATTGTTGCATTTCTTTCTCAATCATTACAGATTTGTTACAAGTCACATTATATCCGATTCATATATTATTGTCAACTTGTGAAAACTGCCAATTCTTCCCTTTCCCATTACGCTGATTTACAAAACCTTTCAGCTATTTCTCTCGAACAAATGGCTGTTTCTGTGAAAAAGTATTGTTTTCGCCGCTGGCTGTAACACATTTCAGATCCACACATATGATATGAGTGTAAAGAAATTCTGGAGGATTTAACATGAGTGACTTAGCTGCTACAAATTGCGGATGCGGAGAAGACAGAGGCGGATGTGGATGCAATAATAATGGCTGCGGATGCGACAACGGATGCAATAACGGCTGGGGACTTTCCTCCCGTCTTTAGGATTTAGCACTATCATTTTTTGCAGTACCAAAAATTCGACCACTACTCAAACCAGCATATTTGCTGGCTTTTTTTCTTTTTAAAAAACTTGACAAAATATTTTTTACC
>NZ_JAHLQG010000017.1 GCF_018919065.1 Blautia sp. MSJ-9
GGTAAAAAATATTTTGTCAAGTTTTTTAAAAAGAAAAAAAGCCAGCAAATATGCTGGTTTGAGTAGTGGTCGAATTTTTGGTACTGCAAAAAATGATAGTGCTAAATCCTAAAGACGGGTCCATAGCTGCGTTACCTCCCCGATTGTCAGAAATATGATGATCGGTTACTCTTACTGGCAGCGTATTTATGGTACATTAAACGTCACCTGTAAACAATAACAAATCAAGTTATGTTTATTTTAGCATCTTTACACAAAAAAATAAAGAAAATTGTTTGACAAATTCCCTTTCCTGCGCTAAATTTATGTTATTAATCATGGAAGGAATCTTGTTCCGGATACTATGCTTCTTTCCATCACAACAAGGAGGATACAAAATGGGAAACAAAGCCTTTGACGTAACCGCATTAGGCGAATTATTGATTGACTTTACTGAAAACGGCAGCAGCGCACAGGGAAATCCTATGCTGGAAGCCAATCCGGGCGGTGCTCCATGCAATGTGCTTGCAATGCTTGAGAAGCTTGGCAAAAAAACTGCATTCATCGGAAAAGTGGGAAACGACATGTTCGGAACTCAGCTTAAGAATGCCGTAGAGGAAGTAGGGATCGACACCCGCAACCTTGTGATCGACAAGGTCGTACATACAACACTTGCCTTCGTACACACCTATCCTGACGGAGACAGAGATTTCTCCTTCTACCGTAACCCGGGTGCAGATATGATGCTCACCAAAGATGAAATCCAGGAAGACCTGATCAGAGATTCCAGAATCTTCCACTTCGGAACTCTTTCTTCCACTCACGAGGGAGTACGCGAGGCAACCCGCTATGCCATCGACGTTGCAAAAGAAGCCGGATGTATCGTCAGCTTCGACCCGAACCTTCGTCCGCCATTATGGAAATCTCTGGATGACGCAAAGGCAGAAATCGAATACGGCCTTGGCAAATGCGATATTCTGAAAATCTCAGATAACGAAGTTGAATTCCTGTTCGGAACTACAGACTATGACAAAGGTGCCGCACTTCTGAAAGAGAAATACAACATTCCGCTTATCCTTATCACACTTGGAAAAGACGGAAGCCGCGCTTACTACAAAGACATGAAAGTGGAAGCTGCTCCTTTCCTTCAGGAAAAGACTATCGAGACAACAGGTGCAGGCGATACCTTCTGCGCAAGTTCCTTAAACTATGTTCTGGAACATGGCCTGGACAATCTGACAGAAGAGAACTTAAAAGAACTGCTCACATTCGCAAATGCGGCAGCTTCTCTGATCACCACACGCAAGGGTGCTCTTCGCGTTATGTCCACCAAAGAAGAGGTTCTTGACTTTATGAAGTCAAGAGGATGTTAATTTTATTTCCTTAACAGACAATAATAATGAAGCCCGCTGCACTGCCAGACAGGGCTTCCTTTTAGTTCTCACATTTACACCGGACTGTTTATGCTGATACCGGTTCCGGTTTGTTACTATTATATAAGGATGTGTTTTTATAATGAATTCATCAGATAATTTTCAGGATTCTGCTCTTTCCCGTCTTATGCCCTTGATGAACAGTTCTTTTACTCCCGGACAGGCACAGGCTACTGTGGACAATTTTCAGGATCCGGATCAACGGCAGATTGCACAGGCTGAATTATATTATTTCTCGGGACGTGCAGAAGAATGCAGAAATATTGCGGAACTTTACCTCCAGGACAAGGATCTCTGTCTGCGCCTGTCCGCAGCACTTTTATATTCTTTTTCCAATCTTACTCTGGGAAATCCATCTGCCTCCAGAATGGGATTCAGAAATATTCAGGAATGTCTTCTTCTCTCAAAAGACAGTTCTGCATCAAAAGGAATCATGGCTTCCTGTGTTTTTGCCAACTATCTGGCCATGGTACTGATGCATCTTCCCACAGACGGACTTCCTTCTCTTCAGGATTTTCTGCCCTCCTTACCTTCAGGGCTTCGCGCTTATGCAGTTTATGTCCTCGCTCATAACGCTTATCTTCACAAAGAATATAAACGGGCACTGGGATTATGCCAGTCTGTCTTTCTGATGCTTGACGGCTGCTATCCTGTTGCCATGGAATATCTCTACTGCGTGATCATTATGTGTCTGATCAACCTGAAGCAGCAGGACGAGGCCAGAGAAACTCTGATGACAGCATGGAACATGGCAAAACCGGATGGATTTCTGGAACCGTTTATCGAACATCATGGGTTAATGCTTGGACAGATTGAAGCCTGCATCAAGCCTGCAGAACCGGAGAGTTACAGACAGCTTTCCCAGGCAGTTATTGCCTTCAGTCGTGGTTGGATGGCTATTCATAACCCACAGCTTCAGTCTTCTGTTACAGATAAACTGACGCCTATGGAATACTCCATAGCCATGCTCGCAAGCAAAGGCTGGACCAATCAGGAAATCGCAAAACAACTGTCTCTGTCCCCCAATACGATCAAACATTATCTTTCCCGCATTTTCCATATGTTGGATATAGAAAAACGTGAAGAATTGAGACCGTTTGTAAATAAATAATAGCAAAAAGGCACTTTTTTGCCTTCTAACGGGCATTATATAATTTCATTCCATGATGTATAATATCCCTATAAACATATATTTTATAACAGGGAGGCGATCTTTATGAGAAAGAAATTATTAGCCGGGATTATGGCACTTGCACTATGTTCCACAAACATGCCCCCCCCCCCAGACTATATTTGCGGGGGAATTTACTTCCGGAAATCTGGAAGAGGTAACTGAAGAAACTCCTGAAATCTTTTCCGATGATAATCAGGAAGTACTAGAAGAAACAGAAGAAGAATTATCTGTGTTCAGTTCGGAGAACGTACCCGAATTTAGCAGTGAAGTAAATATTATGTCGGCTACTGCAGATGGAACGGAACCTATAAAAGAGATTAATATAAACGATATTAACAGTAGCGATCTCTATGATAAGAACGAGCACAAATGGAAAATAACCTCTGCTGGTTCGTACAAATTTAACGGTACTGGAGCTACTACCAGTATTCCCATCATAATTGAGAGTATTACTTCAGGAACAGTTAATATTTATCTGAATAATGTAAACATTGAGACAGCTTCTGGACCAGCATTGCAAATCACATCTACTGTCCAAGCTCAAGTCTGCATATATTTAGAAAACGAAAATAACCTTATAACAACGAACATGAATTCCGCAGGCTTACAGAAAGACAATATAGCTAACCTTACAATAGATAATTCTTCAGGCACTCCAGGAATATTAACTGCCCAAAATTCTACTCAGTATGCTTACGGGGCTGGCATTGGCGGTGGCGTAAATGGCTCTTGCAGTAACATTACCATTAGTGGTGGTTCTATAAATGCCAGTTCTTATTCCGGCGCCGGCATTGGCGGCGGCATGGTCAAAGATTATAATGGCGTAAATGTCTCTTGCAGTAACATTACCATTAATGGTGGTTCTGTAAATGCCAGTTCTTATTCCGGCGCCGGCATTGGCAGTGGTCCTGGCTTTGGCCCTGAAATGGTCAGCAGCTCTTGTAGTAACATTACCATTAGTGATGGTTCTGTAAATGCCAGTTCTTATTACGGCGCCGGCATTGGCAGTGGCTATGCCCTTAATCGCACCGGCTCTTGTAGCAATATTACCATTAGTGGCGGTTCTGTAAATGCCAGTTCTTCTCGTGGCGCTGGCATTGGCAGCGGCTTTTGCGACATGGACAATAGAGGCCTTTGCAGTAACATTACCATTAGTGGCGGTTCTGTAAATGCAAAAATTGGTTGCATTCCTCACCAGAATTTGGATAGCTCTGGTAACTACGACCCCAACAGTCCTAATGTATATCTCTGCACCATTCCTAATGAAGGAAACGATCCAATAACTATAGACAATACTCATTGGAGTCCATTTAATCATAAAGCTGTTGACTCTAATGATAAAAAGCTGTATGCATGGCTGACTGGCGAAGATCATATTGTAACTGTTGGAACAGAACGAAGAAGTTATATTTTTAATTCAAACTCAAATGAATTTAATAACACCAAACGTACTGTTACCAGTGCGATTTTTGAATTTAACGGTTCTGAGTTTATTTATGATGGAAACACACACTCTCCTAACATCACTACGAAGAACAACATTAAAGGCGTAGGAGACTTCACTGTAAAATATTTCAAAGAAAATGATCCAACAACCGAGATAACCGAGCCTAAAGATGTTGGGACTTATATTGTAAAGATTGATGTAAAAGAAGGCAATTTTTATAAAGCAGCTTCTGATATTACAAGTGGCAACTGGAAATTTAATATTAACCCAGGAACACTTACCCCTACAATCACTAACCACGCAGATGATTATGATGGAAAATCTCATCCAATTATCAATATTAACAAAAATACAATTCCCCAAAATAGTACTATTGAATACAGTGTTGATAATAAACAAACATGGAAAACTTTGAATTCTGACGACGATATTCCTGCTGTAAAAACGGTAACCGACGCAGAAAATACCAAAATTTTTATACGGATCTCCAATCCCAATTATGCTACCTGGACTTCACAAGAATATAAAGCAATCATCAATCGAGCAACCCAAACACCAAATTATCCATCACCATCAAATACCAAAATACCCGTTCCGTGGTCCTGTAAGAAAGTAAATGAGATTGCTCCTAGTCCTCTTCCTGCAAACTGGGCGTGGCAGACAGATGATGCAGCTAAAAATTTACAGGTTGGAAACAATTCTGTTACCGCAGTTTACACTGGTAAAGACAAAGGCAATTATGAAAGAGAAACTGTTACTTACACAATTATCAGAAGTAAATGTGAACACAAACACACCGCAGAACGTTACTACTCCTCTCCATCCTGTACTTCCAGCGGCTACAGTGGAGATACCTACTGCACAGACTGTAATGAAACAATTTCCCATGGTCATATCATTCCCGCATATGAACATGACTATGACAACGGTGTTATCACTACAGAACCAACTGCCGAAACTGATGGAATCATAACTTACACCTGTAAGCGTTGCAACCATCAGGATACAAAAACCCTCGGAAAACAGAACTTTATATTTACTGAGCCATCTAATTTAACATATGACGGAACAGAAAAAACAGCTTCTTTACAATGCGATATTCAAAATATAGGAAACATTACCCTGTCCTATTACAAAAATGGTGATAATAACCCGCAAACAAATGGAGCTGTCGATGTAGGAACTTATACTGTAAAGGCAAATATAGCAGGAAAAAGTTTTACAGCGGATAAGTCTTGGACTTTCACGATTAAGCCGGCAACCTTTGATGAAGATTCCATTAAAATTACAGCATATAATGGAACATATGATGGAGATGAACACCCAATTATCACGGGCATCTTTCCAACTGGCAGTAATGTGAAATATTCAACAGAAAGTCCAAACGAAACTACTATTTGGAGTTCAACCTGTCCAAACGTAAAAACAGTAGCAGATGCCAAAAAAACAAACGTATGGATAAAAATCAGCAAAGATAATTATGCTACAAAGATATATGGTCCGATACAGGCAACTATCAATCCAGCTTCTGAAGCACCAGGCTATCCATCTACAGCCAAAATATCCGTTCCGTGGTCCTGTAAGAAAGTAAATGAGATTGCTACTAATCCTCTTCCTAAAAACTGGGAATGGCAAGATTCAGATAAAACTAAAGATCTAAATGTCGGAGACAATCCCGCTACCGCAGTTTATACCGGTTCTGATGCAGGCAAAGGCAATTATGAAAGAGAAACTGTTGATTACACAATTATCAGAAGTAAATGTGAACACAAACACACAGCAGGACGTTACTACTCCTCTCCATCCTGTACTTCCAGTGGATACAGTGGAGATACCTACTGCACAGACTGTGGTGTATTAGTATCTTCCGGATACACCATTTCCGCATATGGCCATGACTATGACAACGGTGTTATCACTACAGAACCTACTGCAGAAACTGACGGAATCATAACTTACACCTGTAAGCGGTGCAAACATCAGGATACAAAAACCCTCGGAAAACTTGGTGACGGGGAACCTTATATTGAGGGAAGTTTCCAGAAGAAAGGCTGGGATGCTGTCAATGATCTGATTAAGGTTTCCAAAGAAAAAGATACCATTTCCATTACCCTAAATGGTGCCAAGGTACTTCCTGCCTCTGTCTTATCCGAGATAAAAGGCAAAGATATTTCCCTGAGCCTTGATATGGAAAATGGTTTCATCTGGAAAATCAACGGTACTTCCATTACATCAGAAACACCTGCGGATACCGATCTTTCTGTTACAAACACAGCAGAATATATCCCGGCAGCGTTATACAGCCTGATCTCCACAAACCAGAATGATTTCGGTTTCCATCTCGAAAAAAGCGGAGCTTTCGATTTCCCGTCTGTGCTTTCCGTAAAGACAGATGCTTCCTGTGCAGGACTTATGGCAAATCTGTTCTGGTATGATGTTGAGAATGGGGTTCTGCAGTGTATCCAGACTGTAACTGTAGGCGGTGCATTTGAGCGCAGTATTCCATATGCTGACTTTACCCTTTCCAAAGGACAGGATTATTTCATAGCATTTGGTACAGAATCTCTCAATGGCAGAGTCATTCATACAGACGGAAGTATCACAGATGAAAACGGCACATACCTGCGTCCTGCCAACGCAAAGATTTCCAGCCATTCCATTGACAGAAACAAATTAACTGTCAAACTTTCCAAAGGATGTGTAGGTGCTCAGGGTTATGACTTCGTGATCAGTAAGAAATCAAATATGCTCCAGACAGGAAAGTTCAGCAAGACAGTTTCCTCAACAGGCAAGCCACAGGCATCTTTCAGATATCTGGCAAAGGGTACCTGGTATGTGGCAGCCCGAAGCTGGGTTCTGGATGCACAGGGCAATAAGGTCTATGGTTCCTGGACAAAGATCAAGAAGATCAAGATCACTGTTGTCACACCACAGCAGCCAAAGATCAAAGATATTACTGTAAAAGAAAACACTGTGACTGTTACTTACACAAAATGCAAAAACACCACAGGTTATGAAATCCTGCTCGGAAACAAATACAAGACCTCCGCAGGTGAGAAATATCCGGTTAAGAAATATGTGAAACGTACAGAAGGCAAAAATACCGTAACTGTAACCTTTACAAATGTAAAGAAAGGCACCTGGTATGTGACAGTACGTTCCTGGAATAAGACCTCCAAGAATAAATCCAGAGTTTACAGTCCATATTCCGATATAAAAAAATTCAAAGTCAAAAAATAGTCTATAGTAAAATAATAAAAAATCTCCTGTGATTGCAACCAGAATCACAGGAGATTTTTTATTGCTTTTTCAGATCAATGTTTCTTATTTTACCACACGAACTCTGGAAACACCTTCAATTGCTTTCAGCTCATCCAGTGCTTCTTTAGAAGCTGCGCTTTCCAGATCGATGAGAGTATATGCGTATTCACCTTTGCTCTTGTTTGTCATATCTGCGATGTTCAGGCCTTCTGCACCAAGGATCTTGGTGAACTGGCTGATCATGTTCGGGATATTTTTGTGGCAGATGGCAATACGTCCTACTGCTACGCAGGTTCCCATATCACAGGATTGGGAGCTATCTGCAACATTTCAGAGGGGCACTTTTTGAGAAATAAAGAAAAAGTGACATACTGAGTTCCGTTTTGTTCTAAGCTGTGATATAATTTAAAAGCTGCCGAACCTCCAGCAGAAAGGAGGTGAAGTCCTATGACAGATTTTATAATCGCTTTTCTTGTTTCTGTTACGGCAAATGTTGTTAGCTACTTCGTTTGCAAATGGTTGGACAGGAACGACAGGCAGTAACAGCCTAAAGGTATAAGCCACCTTACATAAACGGAACAAAAAGCCCCAGGAGTCTCGCACACTCCTGGGGTTTTTGCTTTGCCTATGACAAATATAATCACTTTTCTTAGCTGTATTTATAATATTCTACTTCCCGTAAAAAGTCAATCTCTTTTTTTGTCTGATGTATGATATAATGTATCTGTGGTTACTGTTCACACACCACTATCCCGCGAGGTGTTTTGGCATGAATATGCCAAAATTCCATTGCCGCAGGCAATCTGGAATGAATTTTGGCTAAGTTACTGTGAACGGAGTGAACAGTAACTATCTGTGATCTTAATCAGAAAGAGGTGAATCCATGATGAAATATGTTGCTCTCTTCTTTGCTATTCTCGCCGGAGATATAGTTGCACATTATATCTGCCGATGGATAGGCAGCAAACGATAAATAAACCAAACAAGCATGGCACACTACCACCATGCGTACCATTCAGTACACGGCGGTTTCAATGTAAAAAATCTCCTGCTCATTACAATCATGTAATTAAAGCAGGAGATTTTTTATCTTGTTAATAATATGGTCTGACTATTATTTTACCACACGAACTCTGGAAACACCTTCAATTGCTTTCAGCTCATCCAGTGCTTCTCTGGATGCTACGCTTTCCAGATCGATGAGAGTATATGCGTATTCGCCTTTGCTCTTGTTTGTCATATCTGCGATGTTCAGGCCTTCTGCACCAAGGATCTTGGTGAACTGGCTGATCATGTTCGGGATGTTTTTGTGGCAGATGGCAATACGTCCTACTGCTACGCAGGTTCCCATATCACAGTTGGGGAAGTTTACAGAGTTCTTGATATTTCCGTTCTCAAGGAAATCTCTTACTTCTTTTACTGCCATTACAGCACAGTTCTCTTCGGATTCCTCTGTGGAAGCTCCAAGATGTGGAGTTACCAGGATTCCCTTATGCCCTGCTACTGTATGGTTTGCAAAGTCTGTCACATATTTCTTTACTTTTCCGCTGTCTAATGCTTCGATCAGAGCATCCTCATCAACCAGAAGATCCCGGGCAAAGTTCAGAAGTACTACGCCGTCTTTCATCTTGTCTAATGCTTCTTTGTTGATCATCTCTTTTGTGCTGTCAAGAAGAGGTACATGGATGGTGATGTAATCACACTGGGAATAAATCTCATCCAGGCTCTTGATATGTTTGATGGTGCGGGAAAGATTCCATGCAGCATCAATGGAGATGTATGGGTCATATCCGTATACTTCCATTCCAAGTGCGGAAGCAGCGTTTGCCACCATTGCTCCGATGGCACCAAGACCGATGATACCCAGTTTCTTGCCCATGATCTCGCATCCTGCGAACTGTTTTTTCTGTTTCTCAGCGAGTTTATCGATGTCTTCCTGGTCTTTCTCTTTGGCAACCCACTCGATACCGCCAACGATATCACGGGATGCAAGGAGCATACCTGCAAGAACAAGTTCCTTAACACCGTTTGCATTGGCACCCGGTGTGTTAAATACTACGATACCTTTCTCTGCGCAGTCTTTGACAGGAATGTTATTGACACCTGCACCTGCACGTGCGATTACTTTTACGCTCTCCGGAAGTTCCATATCATGCATCTTTGCACTTCTTACAAGGATGGCATCGGTTCCTTCCAGTTCTTCTGTTTTCTTATAGTCTTCATCAAATAATCCCAGACCTTTTTCTGCGATGGGATTCAGGCAATGATACTGAAACATTACGCATTCTCCTCCTCAAATTTCTTCATGAAAGCAACCAGTGCTTCTACGCCTTCTTTTGGCATAGCGTTGTAGATACTTGCACGCATACCGCCCACTGTACGGTGTCCTTTTAAGTTTACAAGTCCTGCCTCTTTTGCTTCTTTTACAAATTTGGCATCCATGTCCTTGTCACCTGTTACGAATGGTACATTCATGAGAGAACGGTCTTCCGGTACAACAGTTCCTTTGAAAAGCTTGCTCTGATCAAGGAAATCATAGAGGATTTTCGCTTTCTCAATGTTACGTCTCTGCATTTCTTCCAGGCCGCCCATTTTCTTCAGCCATTTGAAGACCTTACCGCATACATAGATGCAGTAGCAGTTCGGTGTGTTGTAAAGAGAACCGGCATCAGCCTGTGTTTTAAATTTCAGCATAGTTGGGGTGCCTTCCAGAACATCGTCTGTGATCAGGTCTTCTCTGATAATAGAGATTACCATACCCGCAGGTCCAATGTTCTTCTGAACACCGCCGTAGATGATTCCATATTTGGATACATCAACCGGCTCAGATAAGAAACAGGAAGAAACATCTGCTACCAGAGTTTTTCCTTTTGTATTCGGAAGCTTCTTGAATTTTGTTCCGTAGATTGTGTTGTTTTCACAAATGTATACATAGTCTGCATCCGGGCTGATCGGAAGGTCGCTGCAGTCAGGAATATAGGAGAAAGTCTTATCCTCAGAAGAAGCGATCTTGTTTGCTTTTCCATATTTCTGTGCTTCCTGGTATGCTTTCTTTGCCCACTGTCCTGTTACAATGTAATCAGCTACCTTGTTCTTCATAAGGTTCATAGGGATTGCTGCGAACTGCTGGGAAGCTCCGCCCTGAAGGAATAATACTTTATAGTTATCCGGAATCTTCATCAGATCACGAAGGTCCTGCTCTGCCTCGTCAATGATCTTCTGGAAATCAGCACTTCTGTGACTCATTTCCATTACAGACATACCGGATCCCTGATAGTCCATCATCTCCTCTGCTACTTCTTTCAGTACCTCTTCCGGCAGTACAGCCGGTCCTGCGGAAAAATTATACACTCTGCTCATTTTTTCATATCCTCCTCATCAAAAATATCATCAATGCTTGCGCCTGCCGGTACCATCGGGAATACGCTGAGATCCTGATCGATCATACAGTCAAGTACGATAGGTCCCGGACATGCCAGAGCCTCTTTTAATGCAGGCTCTACCTCTTCCATCTTTGTGATACGGATTGCTTTTGCTCCCATGGCTTCTGCCAGCTTCACAAAATCTACTGCATCATTTAAAATTGTATGGGAATATCTGTGGTCATAGAACAAGGTCTGCCACTGACGTACCATTCCCAGTACATGATTGTTCAATACGATTTCAATTAAAGGTCTGCCACAGCGGACTGCTGTTGCAATCTCATTCATATTCATACGGAAGCATCCGTCACCTGCGATATTTACCACAGTCTTGTCCGGTCTTCCCATCTTGGCTCCGATGGCTGCTCCAAGACCATATCCCATAGTTCCCAGGCCACCGGAAGAAAGGAAGGTTCTTGGCTCTTTGTATTTGAAATACTGAGCTGCCCACATCTGGTTCTGTCCAACCTCTGTTGTGATAATGGCATCTCCTTTTGTCAGTTCGTACAGCTTCTCAATAATGTATGGGCCTGTAAGCTGGGAATGATCATATCTTAACGGATATTTTTCCTTCAGTTCACTGATATGTGCAGTCCATTCCGGATGTCTCATTTCCGGAACCTCTGCCAGAATACGTTTGAGAACTTCTTTCTCATCTCCTACTACACTTGCATCTACTACGATGTTCTTGTTAATCTCTGCAGCATCTACGTCAATCTGGAGAATCTTCGCATTCTTTGCAAAGGTCTTCGTGTTTCCTGTGACACGGTCACTGAATCTGGCTCCCAGCACGATCAGGAGATCGCAGCCTGAGACACCAAGATTGGAAGTTTTGGTTCCATGCATTCCAAGCATTCCTGTGTACAGGGGATCTTCTCCTGAAAATCCTCCCTTACCCATAAGACTGTCACATACAGGAGCGTCGATTCTGTGAGCAAGTTCTGTCACTTCTCTGGATGCCTCTGAGATAATCGTACCGCCGCCTGTAAAAATAAATGGTCTCTTCGCTTCTTTGATCATCTGTACTGCAGTTGCAATGTCTTCGTCTTTGATAGTGTCTGTTTTCGGTGTGATCTCAGCAGGAGCGCAGGCAGTATATTCATATTTCGCACCTGTCACATCCTTGGTCACATCTACAAGCACAGGACCGGGACGTCCACTCTTTGCAATATAGAATGCTCTGCGGACAGTGTCTGCCAAAGTAGTAATGTCTTTTACAATAAAGCTGTGCTTTGTGATAGGCATTACAATTCCTGTAATATCAACCTCCTGGAAAGAATCCTTTCCGAGCAGCGGGGTTCCCACGTTACATGTGATTGCCACCATTGGTACGGAATCCATGTATGCGGTAGCGATTCCTGTTACCAAATTGGTAGCTCCGGGGCCGGAAGTTGCAAGACACACACCGACTTTACCGGTTGCTCTTGCGTATCCGTCTGCTGCATGGGATGCTCCCTGCTCATGGGAGGTCAGTACATGTGTGATCTGGTCTTTATATTCATAGAGGGCGTCATATACATTCAGGATGGCACCGCCCGGATATCCGAATACAGTGTCAACGCCCTGTTCTTTTAAACATTCAACGATGATTTCAGCGCCTGTAAGCTGCATCTTTACGTATCCTCCTAACTTTTCAGGCAGGAATCACAGGTTATGCTGTAATTCCCGCCGGGTACTTGTTCATCTTTATTTTGCTTTTGGTACCTCAAGGATTGCTCCTCTGTTTCCAGAGGTTACCATTGCAGCATATCTTGCAAGATATCCTGTTGTTACCTTTGGCTTGCGAGGCTGCCATTTTGCTTTTCTTGCCTGCATTTCTTCATCAGAAACCTTGATCTCCAGTTTCAGTTCCGGAATGTTAATGCTGATGATATCGCCCTCTTCAACAAGTGCGATTGGCCCGCCAACTGCTGCTTCCGGTGATACGTGTCCGATGGATGCTCCTCTGGATGCACCGCTGAAACGTCCGTCTGTGATCAGGGCTACGGAAGATCCCAGTCCCATACCTGCGATTGCAGATGTAGGGTTCAGCATCTCTCTCATGCCAGGGCCGCCTTTCGGTCCTTCGTAACGGATAACTACTACGTCACCCTCTACGATCTTGCCGCCTTTGATAGCTGCGATTGCGTCTTCTTCACAGTCAAAGACTCTTGCAGGTCCTTCATGGACCATCATCTCTTCCACAACTGCAGAACGTTTTACAACACCACCGTCCGGTGCAAGGTTACCCTTAAGAACTGCAAGTCCGCCTGTCTGGCTGTATGGATTGTCGATCGGTCTGATAACTTCAGGATTTAAGTTTACACAATCTTTGATGTTCTCGCCTACTGTCTTGCCTGTAACTGTCATGCACTCAGTATGAAGAAGTCCCTTCTTATTCAGTTCGTTCATAACTGCATATACACCGCCAGCTTCGTTCAGGTCTTCCATGTATGTCGGGCCTGCAGGTGCAAGGTGACAGAGGTTTGGAGTCTTTGCGCTGATCTCGTTTGCAAAACTGATATCAAAGTCCATTCCGATCTCATGAGCAATAGCCGGAAGGTGAAGCATACTGTTTGTGGAGCATCCAAGTGCCATGTCTACTGTCAGGGCATTGAGGATTGCTTCTTTTGTCATGATGTCTCTTGGACGGATGTTCTTTCTGTACATTTCCATAACCTGCATACCTGCATGTTTTGCAAGACGGATACGTTCGGAATATACAGCAGGGATGGTTCCGTTTCCTTTCAGTCCCATACCAAGAACTTCTGTCAGGCAGTTCATGGAGTTTGCTGTATACATACCGGAACAGGATCCGCATGTAGGACATGTCTTCATTTCGCATTCTGTCAGACCGTCCTCATCAAGTTTCCCTGCTGCGTAAGCACCTACTGCCTCGAACATACTGGAAAGACTTGTCTTGTGTCCGTTCAGATGTCCGGCAAGCATTGGGCCGCCGCTTACAAATACAGTAGGAACATTCAGTCTGGCTGCTGCCATCAGAAGTCCGGGTACGTTCTTGTCACAGTTTGGAATCATTACCAGTGCATCAAACTGATGTGCCATTGCCATTGCTTCTGTGGAATCTGCGATCAGGTCTCTGGTAACCAGAGAATATTTCATTCCAACGTGTCCCATTGCAATACCGTCACATACTGCGATTGCCGGGAACATAACAGGTGTACCGCCTGCCATTGCCACACCAAGCTTAACTGCCTGTGTAATCTTGTCAAGGTTCATATGACCCGGTACGATTTCATTGTAAGAACTTACAATACCTACCAGAGGTCTGTCCATTTCCTCTTTTGTCATTCCAAGAGCATTAAACAGGGAACGGTGAGGTGCCTGCTGTGTGCCTGTTTTTACTGCATCACTTCTCATTGTTTTATTTCCTCTTTTCTTACTATTTTATTTATTTTTTAATGATTCAACCGGAATTCCTGACTCCGTAATCTGCCTGCGCCGGCTGAATCCTCTTAATATCAATTCTTACAGAGCTGCTGCGATCAGATCGCCCATTTCCTTTGTTCCTACAAGCTTGCATCCCTCTGACATGATATCACCTGTGCGGTATCCCTCTGTCAGGACTTTCTGCACTGCTGCTTCCACTGCATCTGCTTCCTTGTCCATATCAAGGGAGAAACGAAGCATCATTGCTGCGGAAAGGATGGTTGCGATAGGGTTTGCCTTATCCTGTCCTGCAATATCAGGTGCAGAACCATGGCTTGGCTCATAGAGACCGAATTTTGTTTCATTTAAGCTTGCAGATGAAAGCATTCCGATGGAGCCTGTTACCATACTTGCCTCGTCTGAAAGGATATCTCCGAACATGTTCTCTGTAAGGATAACATCGAACTGTTTTGGATCACGTACAAGCTGCATTGCGCAGTTGTCAACTAGCATATGCTCTAAGGTAACATCTGGATAGTCTTTGGCAACTTCCTCTACCACTTTTCTCCAGAGTCTGGAAGAATCCAGAACATTTGCCTTATCTACGCTTGTCACTTTATTTCTTCTCTTACGTGCGATCTCAAATGCTTTGATGGCAATACGGCGGATTTCGTTTTCATTATAGGAAAGTGTATCAATTGCTTTCTTCACACCATTCTCTTCAATAGTCTGACGTTCTCCGAAATACAGACCGCCTGTAAGCTCACGTACAATGATCATGTCAAATCCGTCTCCGATGATCTCATCGCGGAGAGGGCAGGCTTTTCTCAGCTCATTGTAAAGGTAAGCCGGTCTTAAGTTTGCAAAAAGATTTAATGCCTTACGGATTGCAAGAAGTCCTGCTTCCGGGCGTTTGGATGGCTCAAGCTTATACCATGGAGAAGTTTTTGCATCTCCGCCAATAGAGCCCATCAGTACGGCGTCTGATGATTTGGCAGTGGCAATTGCCTCATCAGTAAGGGGTACGCCGTGTACATCGATGGATGCACCGCCTAACAGAACTTCTGAATAGGAAAAGCTGTGTCCATATTTCTCGCATACCTTGTCCAGTACTTTCTTTGCTTCTCTTACGATTTCCGGTCCGATTCCGTCGCCGGGGATCAATGCAATCTTATAATCCATAATAATTTCCTCCAAAAATACTCTAATTGCGTAATTGTTATTATAATAACGCACTTTCCGACAGATTTCAACCTATTAAAGTGAAAAAATGCAAAAGTGCCAATCAAAAAAGCAGAACCACAGTCATCACTGACTATGTGTTCTGCTTTTTATCATTTCTCTTTCATTATTCGGCAGTGCTTCCGGCTTTCTCAACTTCAGCGATTGCCTGTTTTCTCATTGGAATACGGCAGTTTTTGTTGTTACCGAATTCTACGATCACATCTTCTTCTGTCATGTCAATGACAACTCCATAAAAGCCGCCGGTAGTAACAATGCTGTCGCCAACTTCCATGTCATTTAACATTGCCTGAAGTCTCTTCTGCTCTTTTTTCTGAGGGCGAAGCATTAAGAAGTACATAATTCCGAACAGTACTACCATCCAGACAATAGCGCCAACCATACCCATTCCGCTTGATGCGTTCATTTTGATTCCTCCTGTAACTTTTCCTGTTATTCTGCATATTTGCAGTCCATCATGTATTCACAGACCGTCCTGACGGCTGCTCATACTGAAGAGCTGCTTTGCGATCCACTTATAATCTCCGTTACCTTCTGTATGAAATCTTGTTTTCATGCATAACAATCTGATTAAAGCGTCACTACACATCATACACAAAAAAACGCTTTACTTCAAGAGTTTTTGGCATATTTAATAATTATTTTATATACAGATTATCTTTTCGAGTTTATTTTGCCCTCTTCAAAGCCTTCCAGCCGCATTTTCTTATATTCTGCGAAGTTTCCTGCATCAAGAGCATCTCGGATCTCTTCCATCATATGATTATAGAAATACAGATTGTGAAGTACACAGAGACGCATTCCCAGCATTTCCTTTGCTTTCAGAAGATGACGGATATAGGCTCTGCTGTAATGCTGGCATGCAGGACACTGACAGCCTTCTTCGATAGGACGTGTGTCCAGTTCATATTTTGCATTGAACAGATTCATCTTTCCATGATTGGTATATACATGTCCATGACGACCGTTACGGCTTGGATATACGCAGTCAAAGAAATCAATTCCACGTTCAACACCTTCCAGAATATTGGCCGGTGTTCCCACGCCCATCAGGTAAGTAGGTTTATTCTGAGGAAGATATGGAACTACCGCATCCAGGATCCTGTACATCTCTTCATGGGTTTCTCCAACTGCCAGACCGCCGACAGCATAGCCATCCAGATTCATTTCAGAGATTGCTTTGGCATGCTCAATACGGATATCTTCATAAACAGCACCCTGGTTGATTCCAAACAGAAGCTGTTCTTTGTTAATGGTATCCGGCAGACTGTTCAGTCTCGCCATTTCCGCTTTACAGCGGGCAAGCCATCTTGTGGTCCTGTCTACAGATTTCTGCACATAATCCCTGTCAGCCACACTGCTTGGACATTCATCAAATGCCATGGCAATGGTGGAAGCAAGATTGGACTGGATCTGCATACTCTCTTCCGGACCCATAAAGATCTTATGCCCGTCAATATGGGAATTAAAATAAACTCCCTCTTCTTTGATCTTTCTCAGCTTTGCAAGGGAAAATACCTGGAATCCGCCTGAGTCTGTAAGGATTGGTTTGTCCCATACCATAAATTTATGAAGGCCGCCTAACTGCTTTACTATTTTATCACCCGGACGCACATGAAGATGATAAGTATTTGATAATTCTACCTGTGTTCCGATCTGCTGTAAATCCATGGTGGATACAGCGCCTTTAATCGCACCAATCGTTCCCACATTCATAAAAACAGGAGTCTGGATCGTACCATGCACTGTATGAAACTCCGCACGTTTGGCACGCCCCTCTGTTTTCAGAAGTTTATATTCTGCCATTTTTCTTCTCCTCTTGATAAAAATTACTTTTTTTATTATATCTTGAAATAGCTGAATTTTCAACTGCAATTCACTCAAACCTTGGTAAACTTTCATATTGTCTTTTCCAGACCATTAGCGTATAATATTACGGAATATTCCATATCTGGAAACAGATATTTAATAGGAAAGAATTACTTCAATATTTTTTCTTTTATACAGAAAGAGGAGGCTTGAATTTACTTTATGAATTACAAAACACTTGGAATTGACATTGGTTCCACTACTGTAAAGATCGCGATCTTAGATGAGAATGAAAATCTCATTTTCGCGGATTACAAGCGTCATTTTGCGAACATTCAGGAAACCCTTGCAGACCTTCTTCAGGAGGCCTTTGACCAGTATGGCGAGATGACTCTCCATCCTGTGATCACAGGTTCCGGCGGTCTGACCCTTGCCAACCATCTGGGCGTTCCTTTTACCCAGGAGGTTATTGCAGTTTCTACTTCTCTGCAGAAGCTGGCACCAAAGACAGATGTTGCCATCGAGCTTGGAGGTGAGGATGCCAAGATCATTTATTTCGAAAACGGAAACGTAGAACAGCGTATGAACGGTATCTGTGCAGGCGGTACCGGTTCTTTCATCGACCAGATGGCTTCTCTTCTCCAGACAGATGCCACAGGTCTGAATGAATATGCCAAAGATTACAAAGCGCTCTACCCGATTGCTGCACGCTGCGGTGTTTTCGCCAAAACGGATATCCAGCCGCTGATCAATGACGGTGCAACCAAACCGGATCTGTCAGCTTCTATTTTCCAGGCAGTTGTAAACCAGACCATCTCCGGTCTTGCCTGCGGAAAACCCATCCGTGGACATGTTGCATTCCTGGGTGGTCCGCTTCACTTCCTGTCCGAACTGAGAGAATCTTTTATCCGTACTTTGAAGCTGGATGAGGAACACACCATCATTCCGGAGAACTCCCATCTTTTTGCAGCCATTGGTTCTGCATTAAATGCAAAAGAAGACAACTCCATTTCCCTGACAGAAATGAAAGACAGACTCCGCAATTCCATTAAGCTGGATTTCGAAGTAGAACGTATGGAACCACTTTTCGCTTCTCAGGAAGAATACGATGCATTTGCAAAACGTCAGAGTTCCTACAAAGTAAAAACAGGAGATCTGGCTACATATAAAGGAAACTGCTATCTGGGTATTGATGCAGGTTCCACCACAACCAAAACTGCACTGGTAGGCGAAGATGGAACACTTCTCTATTCCTTTTACAGCAGCAACAACGGAAACCCGTTAAAAACTACCATCCGTTCTATTAAAGAAATCTATGAACTGCTTCCCAAAGACGCTAAGATCGCTTATTCCTGTTCTACAGGTTACGGCGAGGCTCTGATTAAGGCTGCTCTGATCCTGGATGAGGGCGAGGTTGAGACCGTATCCCATTACTATGCAGCTGCATTCTTTGACCCGGAGGTAGACTGTATCCTGGATATCGGCGGACAGGATATGAAATGTATCAAGATCCGCAACAAGACCGTTGACAGCGTACAGTTAAATGAAGCATGCTCCTCCGGATGCGGTTCCTTTATTGAAACCTTTGCCAAATCCCTGAATTATACAGTACAGGATTTCGCAAAAGCTGCTGTTTTCGCACAGCATCCTATTGATCTTGGTACCAGATGTACTGTTTTCATGAATTCCAAGGTAAAGCAGGCACAGAAAGAAGGAGCTGAGGTATCCGATATTTCCGCAGGCCTTGCTTACTCTGTTATCAAAAATGCACTCTATAAGGTTATTAAGGTTTCTGATGCTTCCGAACTTGGCAGACACATCGTTGTACAGGGTGGTACCTTCTACAATGATGCAGTTCTGAGAAGTTTCGAAAAGATTGCAGGCTGCGAAGCTATCCGTCCGGATATTGCCGGAATCATGGGTGCTTTCGGTGCCGCACTGATTGCCCGTGAACGCCATCAGGAAGGTGCTGAAACGACTATGCTCTCCATTGATAAGATCAACGAACTGAAATATACAACTTCTATGGCAAACTGTCGTGGATGTACCAATAACTGCCGTCTGACTATCAACAAATTCTCCGGAGGCCGTCAGTATGTAAGCGGTAACCGCTGCGAGCGTGGTATTGGTAAGGAAAAGAACAAAGATCATATTCCGAATCTTTATGAATATAAATATAAACGTATTTTCTCCTACACACCGCTTACTGCTGATAAGGCAACGCGAGGCAAAGTAGGTATCCCCCGTGTTCTGAATATGTTTGAGAATTATCCTTTCTGGTATACTTTCTTTACAGAACTAAAGTATGAGGTTGTACTCTCCCCTACTTCCACCAGAAAGATTTATGAGTTAGGTATTGAGTCCATCCCAAGTGAGTCCGAATGCTACCCTGCCAAACTTGCCCATGGCCATGTAACCTGGCTGATCCGCAATGGCGTGAAATTTATTTTCTACCCATGTATCCCATACGAACGTAACGAGTTCCCGGATGCAGTCAACCACTATAACTGCCCGATCGTTACCTCATATGCCGAAAATATCAAGAATAACGTAGACGAATTAAACGATCCGTCCTTTACCTTCCGCAATCCGTTCCTTGCATTTACTTCTGAGGAAATTCTGGCAAATCGTCTGATAGAGGAATTTAAGGATATCCCGGCAGAAGAAGTCAAAGCTGCTGTGCATAAGGGCTGGGAGGAAATGGCTGCTGCACGCCGCGATGTACAGAAAAAAGGGGAAGAAACCCTGAAATATCTGGAAGATACAGGACGCCATGGTATTGTCCTTGCAGGACGCCCATACCATATTGACCCGGAAATCCATCATGGTATCCCGGATCTGATCAACAGCTATGGTATTGCCGTACTTACTGAGGATTCCATCTCTCATCTGGCACCTGTGGAACGCCCGATCCGCGTCAATGACCAGTGGATGTACCACTCCAGACTGTATGCTGCTGCAAACTATGTAAAGACACGCGATGATCTGGATCTGATCCAGCTGAACTCTTTCGGATGTGGTCTGGATGCAGTTACTACAGACGAGGTTTATGAAATCCTTGACGGAAGTGACAAAATCTATACCTGTTTAAAGATTGACGAGGTAAATAACCTTGGTGCTGCAAGAATCCGTATCCGTTCCCTGATCGCAGCGATCCGCGCGAAGAAAGCACAAGGACAGAAACGTACTGTCAAACCTGCTTCCATTGATAAAGTATCCTTTACAAAGGAAATGAGAAAGGAATATACCATCCTCTGCCCGCAGATGTCACCGTTCCATTTCAGCCTCCTGCAGGCAGCATTCAATTCCTGCGGATACAACCTGGAGGTGCTTCCGAATGACAATAAGCATGCAGTGGATGTTGGTCTGAAGTATGTAAACAATGACGCCTGCTATCCGTCTCTGATCGTTGTGGGACAGATCATGGATGCTCTACTTTCCGGTAAATATGACCTGAACAAAACGGCCGTTGTCATGTCACAGACAGGTGGCGGATGTCGTGCTTCCAACTATATTGCATTTATACGACGCGCATTAAAGAAAGCCGGTATGGAACAGATTCCGGTTATCTCTGTTAACTTAAGCGGTCTGGAAAGCAATCCCGGATTCAAACTTACGCTTCCATTAGTGAAGAAAGTTGCTTACGGTGCCGTATTCGGAGATATCCTGATGAAATGCGTATATCGTATGCGTCCTTATGAACTGGAAGAGGGAATCGTAAACAGGAAACATAAAATCTGGGAACAGCGTGTGATCTCTTTCTTAAGCGGAAGCAGTATCAGCCACAGCCAGTTTAAAAAAATGTGCCGCGAAATGGTTCATGAATTTGATACCATTCCGATCAGTGATGTGAAAAAGCCTCGTGTCGGCATCGTAGGTGAGATCCTTGTCAAGTTCCTGCCTGCTGCAAATAATCATCTGGCAGAGCTTCTGGAATCTGAAGGCGCTGAGGCAGTTGTACCGGATCTGATCGATTTCATGTGCTACTGCTTCTATAATCAGAACTTTAAGGTAGAAAATCTTGGATTCAAGAAGTCCAAGGCAACCATGGCAAACTGGGGAATCAAAGCAATCGAATGGGTGAGAAAGCCTGCAAGCGAAGCTCTTGCACAGAGCCGCCATTTTGCACCGCCTGCTGATATCAGAGATCTGGCAAAAATGGCATCTCCGATCGTTTCCACCGGAAACCAGACAGGTGAGGGATGGTTCCTGACAGGTGAGATGATGGAACTGATCCATGGAGATGTTCCGAATATTGTTTGTATCCAGCCTTTCGGATGTCTGCCGAACCATATTGTGGGTAAGGGTGTTATCAAAGAAATCCGCCGCGAATATCCTACAGCAAACATTGTAGCCATCGACTATGATCCAGGCGCCAGCGAAGTTAACCAGCTGAACCGAATCAAACTGATGCTCTCCACAGCACAGAAGAACCTGAAGAAAGCGCAGGAAAAAGACGCTTAAACAGTGCCTGAAAATCAATACTGTTTCTAATTCTAAAAATCCCGGATCTCTGTCCATTTGACAGATAACCGGGATTTTACTGTACATTATATAAAAATAACTACATATACCAAATCTCCATTTTGACCTGATACCCCAAATAAAAAAGCTATATTTTCACCATCCATTTTGAAAATTTAACTGGATTCTGAAATATAGCTCTTTCATTTTCTAATTCTTATTTTTCATCTTTTGTTCTTTATATATTCTGCCAAAATGGAAGTTTTTCCGCAATTCTTACAAGATAGCTTCCACCCGGAATTCTTCTCAGTTCTGATTCTGACGGCTTACTGATAATCAGGTAAGCAAACAGATAAACAACTGCTGCGATTGGAATAGATACAATCAGACAGATGAAGTTGGATTTCACAAAGATGTTCAGTCCATAGCAGATGCATCCTGCAACAATTCCCATAGGAATGGAAGCAAGGATCGGATACAGATAACCCTGTTTCCACGGATTCTTATACTGCAGATATTTCTTCATTGCCAGGTCGTTCAACACACATACAACGACAGAATAGATCACCATCGCAATCAGCAATGCATAAACTCCAAGATTTGTAGTAAACAGTAATATTACAACCACAATAATATCTACAACCAGCGCGATCGCTGCTGTAATCACAGGAATTCTCTGCTGCCCGATCGCCTGCAGAACACCATTGGAAATATTTGACATTCCATTCAGCAGAATGGAGAATGAACCAAGTATCAGAAGATTGGCTGCAAGTCCTGTGGAATTTCCATAAAGCAGGAACACAATCGGCTGTGCGAGTACTGCAAGTCCCATTGCACATGGTGCAGAAACCACCATGGACAGCTGCACAGTCTGGTCAATACAGGCTCTGGTTGCTTCAATATCACCTGTTGCATACAATGCAGACACCTCAGGGATCATCGAAGTCGGCGCTGTACTGGACAATGTCAGCGGAATATTAATAATAGTCATGAAGTAAGTTGCATACTCCGCATAAAGAATACCGATCTGCGCAGCATCTCCACCTCTTTTGCCAAGGATATCAGAAAAAAGATATCCATTGATATAAGCGTTGACATTATAAACAAATGCGCTGAGGATGATCGGCGAAACTACAAGCACAATAACACGGAATATCTCTTTATAAGACTCTTCCTGATGTCTGTGATCTCTGTTCACACGATGCATGATCTTACCGCGGTTCACGCCATAAACAAGAAGCATAAAGATCAATGCAGCTACTACGCCGGCTCCGGTTCCTACTGTAGAACCAGCAGCTCCCCATTTCGCAACACTGTTCTCCGAACCATCTGCAAAAACATTGATAAATCCCCATGCCGCGATCAGACTGACTGCCGCATTAAATACCTGTTCCAGGATCTGGGAAATAGAAGTCGGCATCATGTTTCTGTATGCCTGAAAATATCCCCTGAACACACCCAGAATACCAGACAGGAAGATTGTCGGCGCAAGGATCTGAAGTGCAAGGATCGCATCCTTCTGGTTCTTCGGAATGATCAGCCCCGCTCCAAAGAGGCAAAACAGTGCTACCGCACCTCCGACTACCATGGCATAGATCATGGCACCCTTGAAAAACTTATGCGCATTTCTGTAATCTTTCAGAGCAATACGCTCAGAAATCAGCTTTGACACTGCCTGCGGAATACTGAATGATGCGATCATAAGAAGGATCATATATGCATTCTGCGCAAGGCTTGTATATCCCATTCCAAGGCTTCCGATAATATTGGAAAGTGGACTCTTATACAGAAGTCCGATCATCTTGGAGATCATCGCTGCAATCATCAGAAAGGACGCATTTTTCACTAGATTATTTTTCTGATTCATGTTGTTGCTGTGAGTCCTTTTTTGACTACACATTACCTCTTTTCTTATATATTTTCTATCTGCCAGTCGATCGGTTCCAGACCGTTGGCAATCAGAAATTCATTTGTTTTGCTGAAATGCTTACATCCGAAGAAACCTCTGTAAGCAGACAGAGGGCTTGGATGAGGTGCTTCCAGGATCAGATGCTTCGGATTGTTCAGCATAGATTTCTTCATCTGTGCCGGACGTCCCCAGAGCAGAAATACCATCGGACGGTCCTGCTCATTCAGAACCTGGATCGCAGCATCTGTAAACTGCTCCCAGCCAATCCCACGATGTGAATTCGCCTGATGGGCACGTACAGTCAAAACAGTGTTCAGAAGAAGCACCCCCTGCTTTGCCCATTTCTCCAGATAACCGTTATTTGGAATATAGCATCCACAGTCATCATGAAGTTCCTGATAAATGTTTACCAATGACGGCGGTGTTTCCACCCCTCTCTTTACAGAGAAACACAGACCATGAGCCTGTCCGTCATTGTGATATGGATCCTGCCCAAGGATCACAACTTTCACCTCATGAAGCGGTGTAAAATGAAATGCATTGAATAAATCATCTGCAGGCGGGAAAATTTTTTTCGTCTGATATTCTGACATTACTGTCTTGTAAAGCTTTGCATAATATGGCTGGCGAAATTCTCCCTTCAATGCTTCTAACCAGTCGCCTGTAATCGCTGACATAACAGTTCTTTCCCTCTTTTCTATTTTCTCACAGAGATTCCCTTATCTGCCAGATAATCCTTAACCTGGGAAATCTCCAGTTCTTTATAATGGAACAAAGACGCAGCTAATGCAGCATCTGCTCCTCCTTCTGTAAGTGCATCATAAAAATGCTCCAGTGTACCCGCACCGCCAGATGCGATCACCGGAATGGATACTGCATCTGCAATTGCTCTGGTAAGAGCCAGATCATATCCTGCTTTCGTACCGTCACAGTCCATACTGGTAAGAAGAATCTCACCTGCACCGAGAGTTTCCACTTTCTTTGCCCATTCTATGGCATCAATTCCTGTGTCCAGTCTTCCACCATGTTTATAAATGTTCCAGCCGCCGTCTTCTCTTCTCTTTGCATCAATGGCAACTACTACACACTGGCTTCCGAATTTATCAGCAGCTTCGCTGATAAGCTCCGGCCTGTCAATAGCTGCAGAATTTACTGAAATCTTATCTGCACCCTCTCTTAACAGCCTCTTGAAATCATCCACTGTACGGATTCCACCACCAACTGTAAACGGGATAAATACATTGGCAGCCACACGTCTTACCATATCTACAACTGTATCCCTCTGTTCACAGGATGCTGTGATATCAAGAAATACCAATTCATCCGCACCGGCTGCATCATAGGCTTTCGCAATTTCCACCGGATCACCGGCATCGCGAAGCTGAACAAAATTTACACCTTTTACCACACGGCCGTTATTTACGTCAAGGCAGGGAATAATTCTCTTTGTAAACATTTTATCTTCCCTCCTTTTCATTGTTTTCATCTTTTCCGATAGCTGCAAAGTTCTCAAGAATCTTCAGGCCCCATTTACTGCTCTTCTCCGGATGGAACTGGCATGCAAATACATTATCTTTCTCTACAGAAGCATGAATACAGGTGCTGTATTCTGTGGTCGCTTTTACGATCTCAGGATCTTCTGCCTGAAGATAATAAGAATGAACAAAATATACATAAGTCTGTTCCGGAATCCCCTGGAACAGCCGGCCATTATTCTGAAGATGCAGAGAATTCCATCCCATATGAGGAATCTTAAGTCCCTGCGCAGGCGGAATCTTGACAATCTTACCTTTCAGAATTCCCAGACCCGCAACCCCTGGGGTCTCCTCACTACTTTCAAAAAGGAGCTGAAGTCCAAGGCAGATTCCCAGGAATGGTGTTTTCTTCTCAACAATTTCATGAATCACCGGTACAAGTCCGTATGTATGAAGGTTATCCATAGCCTGTCCGAAACTTCCTACGCCCGGCAAAATTACCTTATCTGCGTTTAACAGGATTTGTGGATCACGGGATACCACCGTTTCTTCTCCAAGATAATGAAGTGCTTTTTCCACGCTTTTGATATTTCCAGCGTCATAATCAAGTATTGCTATCATGTTATCCTCCTGATGTCATTATCCATTTTCCTCATTATAGTGGTGCAATCAAATAAAATGTTACTGTTCACTCCATTCTCAGTAACAATAGAACAACTATTTTATTGGATTACTATACAACAGTATAACCCAAAAACAGACAGTTGCAAAGTGCTTTCTTTGCTTCTGTCTGTTTTTTATGTTTAAAATTTTTCTTTGTAGATCTGTTACTGTCTGCAGTCCAGCGTAAACCAGAACTCTACACCATTGTCATAATTGCACACACCATATTTCTGGTTCATGCCTTCTATGATCGCTTTGACAATCGAAAGCCCGATACCACTTCCTCCGTACTCCCTTGTACGTGCTTTATCCACTTTATAAAACTTATTCCAAAGATTTGGCAGATCTTCTTCCGGAATCGGTGTTCCTGTATTGAATACAGTTACTTTCACACAATCACTTTCACGAAGTACTTTTATTTCTATTTTGTGTTCTCCATCCAGATGATTCAGTGCATTACTTGTATAGTTAGTTACAACCTCTTCTATCTTGAATTCATCTGCCCATACATATACAGGCTCCGTTTCCTCGAAGATCACTGTAGCTTCTTTCTGCTCGATCATAATATTCATAGATCCAAGCACTCCCCGGATCAGAGATACAATATCAAATCGCTCCATTACCGGAGCATCCTTTCCTGATTCTAACTGATTCAATGTCAGCAGATTCTTGACAAGTTTATTCATCTTGGACGCTTCATCCATAATAACTTCACAGTAAAACGCTCTGCTCTCCGGATCATCTGAAATATTTTCATTCAGACCTTCCGCATATCCCTGGATCAATGCGATCGGAGTTTTCAACTCATGGGACACATTATCCAGGAACTCTTTTCTCATCTCATCAATCTTGATCTTATCTTCAATATCTTTCTGCAGTTTATTGTTAGCTGATTTCAACTCAGAAATCGTGCTCTCCAGTTTTCTGGACATCTTATTGAAATTATCACCAAGCACATCTATTTCATTTCCTGCCCAGCTCTGATATCTGGCATCAAAATCCAGATCAGACATTCTTTCAGAAAGCTTTGTCAATTCGCTGATAGGACGTGTGATACGATTAGTTACCACCAATATAACCAGGCCACTGATCACTACAATGATCGCTCCTACTATAAAATAAAAACTGTTTGAAATCGCAGCGCTCTCTTTAATACTTTCCAGCGGAGAACGGATCAGAAAATAATATCCATTATCAAACTGTCCCCAGCATTCTACATACTCCATTCCCGCAAAACGGTCATGAACCTGCCACATCATACAGTTATCTGTCTTCTTAAGAACATGGCTTCGTTCCATATCCTGATCCAGATCATTAATGTATCCAAACAGTTTGCTTCGGAGCATTTTGGACATATTGTTCTCGCCCCAATAGTAGTAACCACTATTCTCTTCATTTACAATAATCCAGGTCAAGTTATTTCTGGAACTGCTTCGTTCAACCTCGTCCGGTATTTCTTCTGAAGCATCACTTGAATCTTCATCTGAATCTGTATCATATTCCAGAATATCATCCAGATTCATCTGTGAAAGGAGTTCTTTTGCTTCCTGAAGTACTTCTACTTTTTTTGACACATAGTATTTCTCCAGAAACAGTCCATTGATCAGCGTAATACTGAAAATAGAAAGAAGCAAAAGTCCAATAAATAATACAGATATCTGATGTTTCAGAGAATGAAATTTCTTGGCTTTCACATGCTTCCTGTTTTTCTTTCCGGGCTGTTTTTGAGGTTCTTTTCCCTTTTGGTTTCTATTATCTGCATTTTTGCCCAGCATCATTCATCTACCTCAAATTTATATCCCATACCCCAGACTGTCTTAATATATTCTCCTTTGTCACCCATTTTGCTTCTGAGTTTCTTAACATGAGTATCAATAGTACGGGCATCTCCGAAGTAGTCATAATTCCATACAGAATTGAGGATCTTCTCTCTGGAAAGAGCAATCCCCTCATTTTCCAGAAAATATGTCAAAAGTTCAAATTCTTTGAAGCTTAATTCCATAAGCTTTCCATCTACAGTAGCAAGATGTGCTGCTTTATCGATCACAATACCTCCTGCGGAAAGCACATCCTCAGGATTTGCCTGTCCTGTACGACGAAGGATTGCCTCTACTCTTGCCACAAGAATCTTCGGACTGAATGGCTTAGAAATGTATTCGTCTACTCCAAGTTCAAATCCAAGAAGCTCATCTCTTTCATCGCTTCTTGCTGTCAGCATAATGATCGGCACTTTAGAATTCTTACGAATCTCGCGACACACTTCCCATCCATCCATCTTCGGCATCATAACATCCAAAATGATCAGTGCGATATCTTTTTCTTCATAAAAGATATCCATAGCTTCTTCACCGTTACCAGCTTCTAACACCTGAAAGTTCTTTTTTGTCAGGAAGTCCTTTACCAGTTTTCTCATACGACTCTCATCATCTACCACCAGGATTTTCAATGTATCCATCTTTATCCCCTCCGTTTTCTTTTATCTTTCTATTTCTGAAACAATCTCTGACTGTTTCTGCTTTCCAGTTACTGTTTAACTTCCTACATAACAAACAGCATTCTGTAATCTTCTATATCGGTACTATATCAAACATTTATGTAGGTTTTGTGAACATGGAGAAGAAATTTCCTCCTGGGCTGTCTTCCCCGGGAGATTCTCTCAGATGGCAATCAGATCTTTCCATGTGGCAGGTCCACAGATCCCATCTGCTTTCAAAATTTCTTTTCTGGATCCCTGATCAGTCTTTAGCGCATATATAGTGTTTTCATCTGCTTTCCAGGTAAGTTTAAGTATTTTTCCATATTTACCTTTGAAGCCTCTGGCTCTTAAAATTTCCTGTAATAAAAGTACAGAAGCATTTTTGTCTCCCACTTTGACTGTCTTCGATTTAAATGTATAGTTTTCTGTTGGTATATCTGAAACTTCTGTAGCTTTTGGACCGGATGTTACAGCAATAGCTACATGATGATCATCATTCAGCAAAATATCTCCCGCTTTTTCTATGTCACCTTCTATTCTATGATCTGAACCTCTGATCTGTTACTCCCAGGTAATATCCCAGATCGCATTCTTCAACTATATTGATACTTTTATGTATAAAAAAAGTTTATCCGTAAAGTATCACTTTTGCGGATAAACTCTTCACTGTACCTTGATTACTCCTTGCTTACCTTTGAAAAATTAAAAGATAAACCCCTGTAAAATCAAGGAATTTTTATGGACCTGGCGGGAATTGAACCCGCGTCCGAAAGCCTATTCATTGAGGCATCTCCCATCACAGTCGCTGTTTTAACATTCCCTCAATGATACGCCCACCGACAGGCTTATCATCTCAGTAGCTTCATGATACATCTACCGGGGCAAAGCTTACCCGGCAAGGTTTCTCACATGGTCGACGCCAGACCCCTGAAGTGTGAGTGCATCAGGGCTGACGAGCAGCAATTAGGCTGCTAACGCGTACTGTTCGTCTGCGTTTATATTTAGTTTCCCGGTTGGTACGCAGTCCAGGAGTCTGCGGATGGCTTCCCCAACTTCAAAGCCCCCGTCGAAACCAGTACAAGCCCGAACTGTGACTTCGTTACATTGTTCTGCTGTCGAACAATACTGGTAATTAGACGAAAGCGTGTTTCTCAACATTGGCATATCACTTATATACTATACGCCGACTGTTTATTATTATATTGGTAAAATCAAAAACTGTCAAGATAATTTTTATTGCTATTTTTCCATTATCCCTGTCATATAAAGTAAAAGTGATCAGAGAACAGTCTATCCCTCTGATCACTTTTTATGTACAAAACAAAAAATATTCTTTATTCTCCAAACTGCTCTGCACATTCCTTCATCATCTTACGGATTGGCAGATGATATGGGCATCTGGTTTCACATGCGCCGCATTCTATACATGCGGAAGCTTTTACTGCCAGTGAACCGTAACGGTCTTTTGCCCAGTCTCCGAGATCGTAACGGTTAAGATATCCTGCAAACAGGAATACATTCGGAATGCTGATCCCTACACTGCATGGTGCACAGTAATTACATCTGCGGCAGAAATTTGTACCAAGCTGGTCTCTGACTGCCTGAATCTCTTCCAGTTCCTTCTCGTTTAACGGAGAAGGGTCTAGACAGGCTTTGATATTCTCTTCCATCTCTTTCTCTTCCGCCATTCCCGGAATTACAATGGTCACATTTTTGTTCGCACAAATGTAACGCATTGCGAGTGTTCCATTCTCGATCGCACCACCTGCAAGAGGTTTCATATCAATAAACCCGATGTTCTTTTCTGTACATTTCGCGATTAGTTCTTCTCCCTGACTCTCCACAATATTATACGGGAACATGATCGTCTCTACCCAGTCCAGTTCCAGTGCACGGGCAAATACTTCTGTAGAATGAGCAGTCAGCCCGATATGTCCGATCTTTCCTGCTGTTTTTGCTTCCTGTAACGCTTCCAGTGCTCCGCCTGCTGCCAGTACCTGATCAAGTTGCTCCATACTTGGATTATGTACCTGATATAGATCAATATGGTCTGTACGAAGATTATTAAGACTCTTCTCAATATCTGCTGCCATAGCCTCTTTTGTACGTGCCATAGATTTTGTGGCAAGTATAAACTTATCTCTGATCCCCTCTAATGCATAACCCAGGTATTCTTCACTGACTGTATATCCTCTGGCTGTATCGATATAATTTACCCCCTGATCTGCCAGTTTATGCAGCAAAGTCTTAGTTCCTTCTGCATCAATTCTCTGGATCGGAATCCCGCCGAGTCCCATTCTAGATACTTTAAGACCTGTTTTTCCAAGTGTTACATATTCCATTCATTCTCTCCTCCTGATCTTGTATTTATAAAACAATTCTCCATAAACTCAAAAACTGCCACCGGCTTTCACCGATGGCAGTATGATTACTTACCTGAATATTATACTCGAGAGAGATATTCTCCAGTTCTTGTATCAATTTTCAGTTTGTCACCCTGGTTAACGAACAGCGGAACCTGAACCTGAGCACCTGTCTCTACAGTAGCCGGTTTAGTAGCACCCTGTGCTGTGTTTCCAGCGAATCCTGGCTCTGTCTCAGTAACTTCAAGTTCTACGAACAGAGGCGGCTCGATAGCGAATACGTTTCCGTTATGGGAACAGATCTTAACCATTTCATTCTCTTTAACGAATTTAAGAGAATCGCCAACCTGATCCTTTGTAAGACCAACCTGATCATATGTCTCTACGTTCATGAAATAGTACAGATCACCATCATCATACAGATACTGCATATCAGTACGCTCAATACGTGCTGCCGGGAATTTCTCTGTTGGACGGAAAGATTTCTCAAGAACTGCTCCTGTAATGATGTTTTTGTATTTTGTTCTTACGAAAGCAGCACCCTTTCCTGGTTTTACGTGCTGGAATTCAACGATCTGACATACGTTTCCGTCAATTTCAAGTGTGATACCGTTTTTGAAATCACCTGCTGAAATCATAGTTATATTTCCTCCTTAATAGTACAAGTTCAGCGATGCTGTTTCTCACAGCAACAGCCGGTTCAAAGTGTGTGTCTTTCTTATTCTTCTCTTCGATTCCGTGACACACTCTTATCTGATTTTATAATATTCCGGCACTTTTTTCAACTATTTTTTACATATGTTTTTAATTTTTCTTCAAGCTGTGCGATCAGATCTTCAAAAGGCTTGTCTCCTGTGACCATCTCAACATCCGCAAACTTCGCATAAACAGGATCACGCTGCTTGAGAAGCTTCTTGATCTTGTCTTCTTTATCTTCACCTTCGATCAAAGGATTGCTGCTGGAATTCTCCAGCCTTTTCTTCAGCGTAGCGTAAGATCCTTTCAGATATACCACAGTTCCAAGCTTCTTGATATATTTGGCATTCTGCTCCTGCATCGGCAGGCCGGATCCAAGAGAAATGATCTTCTGCTCCGGATCATCGATCAGTGCCTTGATCACAGTTGTCTCAAGTGCCCTGTAAAAAGGCTCGCCAAATCTGTCAAAAATCTCTTTCATTGTAAGGTTCATCTTCTTTGATACTACACGGTCAACGTCTATGAAAGGAATATTAAAATCCTTCGCCAGTCGTTTTCCTACTCTTGTCTTTCCTGAACCCATAAATCCTATGATAACAATATGGTTCATGAATTCCCCTCCTCTTTACGGTAAAAATATAGTACAATTCTTTCAAGATATCGTTTCAGTACGATCTGAATCTCTTCTTTGGGATTGAGCGGCTTCACCAGAATATTCCGGATTCCTGCGCGTTTCGCCCCATATATATCAGTAAACAGCTGGTCTCCAACAAAAATCGTATTACTCCTGTCAGTTCCAAGCAGCTCCATCGCTCTGATATAATTCTTTGTTGAAGGCTTGTGTGCGTTCTCAATAAACTGCTCTCCTATCGCATCATTAAAAGAAGAAACCCTCTCATATTGATTGTTCGACAGGAAACAGCATTTAAACCCCAGTTCCTTCAAATGTGCAAACAATGCGCATGCTCTCTCATCTGCCGGTGCGCCGTGAGGTACCAGAGTGTTATCTATATCAAACAAAAGCCCTCTGTATCCCTGCGCATACAAACTGTCAAAGTCGATCATATAAGTAGAATCCAGATATTCATCCGGAAAAAAACAATTAAACATCCGTAGTCATTTCCTTTATTTGTATTTCCGTTATTCTTTTAAAAATAATCCGTGTAACTGTTCAGTACCTTCACAGTTACGAATCCATTCTTTTACAGTACAGCCGCAATCCCTAAGATCAGCGTTCACTGAGCGGAACATATACTGCCGGTTCCAGAACGTTCTTGTATGCCGGACGGATAATCTTATCTGCATTGATAAGCTCTTCCATTCTGTGAGCACTCCATCCTACGATACGTGCAACTGCAAACATCGGTGTAAACAGTTCAAGCGGCAGATCCAACATACTGTAAACAAAGCCACTATAAAAGTCCACATTGGCACTTACACCTTTATAAATACGACGTTCCTCTGCGATCACTTCTGGTGCCAGACGCTCTACCATAGAATAAAGGCCGTAGTCTTTCATTCTGCCCTTCTCTTCTGCCAGTTTCTCAACATATGCCTTAAAGACCTCGGCTCTCGGGTCAGATACAGAATAAATGGCATGTCCCATACCATAGATCAGACCTTTCTGGTCAAATGCTTCTTTATGCAGAAGTCTCTTAAGGTACGCACGAACCTCATCTTCGTCTGTCCAGTCCTTAACTTCCTTCTTCATATCATTGAACATCTTGACAACTTTGATATTGGCACCGCCATGCTTCGGTCCCTTTAATGAACCAAGCGCTGCAGCGATCGCAGAATAGGTATCTGTTCCTGATGAAGAGACTACATGAGTTGTAAAGGTTGAGTTATTACCACCGCCATGCTCCATATGAAGGATCAGCGCGATATCCAGAATCTTTGCTTCCAGATGTGTATATTTCTTATCCGGGCGGAGCATTCGCAGAATATTCTCTGCTGTAGTAAGTTCTTTCTTCGGATTATGGATATAGAGACTCTTGCCTTTGATATAATGGTTATAAGCCTGATATCCATAAACAGAAAGCAATGGAAATACACTGATTAGATTCAGGCACTGTCTGAGTACATTCGGCAGTGATGTATCATCCGGATTCGTATCATAGGAATATAATGTAAGCACACTTCTTGAAAGCGCATTCATGATATCCTTACTCGGTGCCTTCATCACAACATCGCGGACAAAATTTGTCGGGAGTGACCGCTGATCTGCCAGAAGCTGTGTAAAATCTGCAAGCTGTTTCTTATCAGGAAGACTTCCGAACAGCAGCAGATAGGTAACTTCTTCAAATCCATATCTGTCATCTTCGATAAATCCTCTGGTCAAATCTTTGATATCATAGCCTCTGTAGGAAAGACTTCCCGCGCATGGAACCTCTTTGCCATCCACGATCTTTGTAGCTTTGACATTGGAAACCTGCGTCAGACCTGCAAGGACACCCTTACCATTAATATCACGGAGTCCTCTTTTAACATCGTACTTTGCGTACAGAGAAAGATCCAGACTTGTGTGTTCCTTACAGATATCAGTCAGATTCTCAATTTCAGGTGTTACTTTTGTTTTAAATCCCGCCATGTGATTAAATCCCCTTTCTTTACAATTCTGTCGATATAAAATCCCCCTCTTCATCCTCGTATTACAATGCAGTTACATATATCTAATGAGCTCGATCGGATATATTCACAATCCGCTTCGTTATCTGCTCATAAACCAATAACTGTTCCACAGCTATTTATTCAAATTATACCATTTTTTTCCTATTTGGTCTATATTTTATGTAATCTGTTTTTTCTTTCACAAGTTGTATGGATGATTCTTAACATTTTCTCATATTTAACTGTTTTTATCAAGTCAAAATTTGTTCAAAAAATTTTTACAAAAAAAATTTCATTTAACTCTTTCCATTTGTAACACTTTAGTGTATAATAACGTCGATTTAAAAAATACACAAACGATCGACGAGGAGGAAATCATTATGTCTTATACTGAAGAGGTATACGAAAGAGTCGTAGCACAGAATCCAAATGAGCCTGAATTCCACCAGGCAGTAAAGGAAGTTTTAGACTCCCTTAAAGTCGTAATCGACAAAAATGAAGAAGAATATCGTAAACTTTCTATTCTTGAGCGTCTTGTTGAGCCAGAAAGAATCATTTCTTTCCGTGTTCCGTGGGTAGACGACAAGGGCGTTGTACAGGTTAACAAAGGTTACCGTGTACAGTTCAACAGTGCAATCGGACCGTACAAGGGTGGTTTAAGATTCCATCCGTCAGTAAACCAGGGAATCCTTAAATTCTTAGGTTTCGAGCAGATCTTCAAGAACTCTCTTACAGGTCTTCCGATCGGCGGCGGTAAAGGTGGTTCCAACTTCGATCCTAAAGGAAAATCTGACAGAGAAGTAATGGCATTCTGCCAGAGCTTTATGACAGAGCTTTCCAAATATATCGGTGCTGACATGGACGTTCCTGCAGGTGATATCGGTGTAGGCGGACGTGAGATCGGTTACCTTTACGGACAGTACAAGAGAAATCGTGGTCTGTATGAAGGTGTTCTTACAGGTAAAGGACTTTCCTACGGCGGATCTTTAATCCGTACACAGGCTACAGGATACGGTCTTGTATATATGCTTGACGAAATGGTTAAAGCTAAAAATGATACAATCTCCGGTAAAACTCTCATCGTAACAGGTTCCGGTAACGTTGCTATCTATGCTGTAGAAAAAGCTACTGAACTTGGCGGTAAAGTTGTTGCTATGTGCGACTCCAACGGATATATCTATGATCCAGAAGGAATCAAACTTGACATCGTAAAAGATATCAAGGAAGTAAAACGTGGACGTATCAAAGAATATGCTGACCGTGTTGAAGGTGCTACTTACACAGAAGGAAAAGGCATCTGGAACATCAAATGTGATATTTATCTTCCATGTGCAACTCAGAACGAACTTGACCTTGACGCTGTTAAAACTCTTATTGCAAACGGATGCAAATATGTTGCAGAAGGTGCTAACATGCCTACTACCCGTGAAGCAACAGATTACCTTATGGCAAACGGCGTAACATTCATGCCTGGTAAAGCAGCTAACGCTGGTGGTGTTGCTACTTCCGCACTTGAAATGTGCCAGAACTCTGCAAGACTTTCCTGGACAGCAGAAGAAGTTGATACAAAACTTCACCAGATCATGGTTGACATCTTCAATAAAGTTGATGACGCTTCCAAACGTTATGGTATGGAGGGCAACTACGTTGTAGGTGCTAACATCGCAGGCTTCGAAAAAGTTGTAGATGCTATGAAAGCTCAGGGTATTGTTTAATAACTAATATAACGATTATCTGATCTGATATCAGTTAAACTACCCCATAAAAAATACAAATGAAAAACCGGCGGGAATGATAAGTTCCCGTCGGTTTTTCATTTATATATTACTGGCTAATCTTCTATTTTTCTCAAAAATCCTATCGCTACTCACTTCGTGTCAGTAATACACTTGGCGATGCAGGTTATATGAACCTCCTCGTGTAAAGCCCAAAAAGTATCGTTTGCTCTGCAACTCAATTTATTTATGCAATCAGCATAAATTCACGCCATATATCCCAAAATTTGTGCATATTCAGTTCATAAATTTCTTCAGTTCATCCATAAATGTGCTGACATCCTTAAATTCTCTGTACACTGACGCAAAACGCACATACGCTACTGCATCCAGATCCTTGAGATGCTCCATGACAATCTCACCAATTCTGGTACTGGAAATCTCTTTCTCTTCTGTATTAAAGATTTCACCTTCTATAGCATCCATCATCTCTTCTATCTTCTCTATCGGTATTGGTCTCTTGTAACATGCTCTTAGAATTCCTGACTGTATTTTCGAACGGTCATACTGCTCTCTGTTCTGATCTTTCTTAATCACATTAAGCGGTATGCTCTCTACTTTCTCATATGTAGTAAATCTTCTGCCACAGGCATCACATAAACGGCGACGGCGGATAGAATTCGTATCCTCAACCGGTCTGGAATCAACTACTCTCGTATTATCCTGATTACAAAATGGACATTTCATAGGACGTCCCCCCTTTTTAAGTCATATCATATTTTCGGTGCAATTATTATAGAATGTCAGAGTCAAAATGCGCTTTTTCCCTGATATCATTACATATTTTTATTATACTGTATTTCCAATTGCTGTGTCAATAAAAGGACTTGCATAAATTTTCGCAAAAATACATAAATTGTTAAAAAGATTCCAGACAGACCAGTTTTTAAGGGAGTATCCATGAGAATCTGTGAATTAAGACAAAAAGAAGTGATCAATACCTGCACCTGCCGTAGTCTCGGGTGTCCCATTGATGCAGAATTTGACTGCAAAACCAGCAGAATGACTGCCCTGATCGTACCAGGTCCCGGAAAATTCTGCTGTCTTTTCGGCCGCGACAGTGAATACCGCATCCCCTGGGACTGCATCTGCCAGATTGGTGATGACATTATTCTTGTAGAGATTGATGAAGAAAAATGTTTTCATAAAGGATAACGCTAACAGTCTCTATGCAAGATTGCTCTCCATTTTGTCAAGGGTCAATAATTTTTATATTTTCCAGATATAAGTATAAATATTCCTCCATATGAGAATCATTCTTACTGAAAACACGTTACTGTTTACTTTGTTCTCAGTAACGGAACATCTCAACTTTATTATTTCACGTTCAAGGATGATAAGGAGGATTCAAGAAGATGGCACTGAATAAAGTAGAAATCTGTGGAGTCAATACGTCGAAACTTCCTGTTCTCAATGCAGAAGAAAAAGATGAACTGTTCCGTCGGATCAAAGAAGGCGACGAACAGGCACGGGAATTGTACATCAAGGGAAATCTCAGACTGGTTCTCAGCGTAATACGCAGATTTCAGAACAGCAGCGAAAATGCAGATGACCTCTTTCAGATCGGATGTATCGGCCTGATCAAGGCCATCGACAATTTCGACACTACCCTGCAGGTAAAGTTCTCGACTTATGCAGTTCCCATGATCATAGGAGAGATACGGCGCTATCTCAGGGATAACAACAGTATCCGTGTCAGCCGTTCGCTTCGGGATATTGCATATAAAGCTATTTACACCAGAGAAAATTATATGAAACAGCATCTCAAAGAACCTACAGTTGCAGAAATCGCTCAGGAGATCGGCATAGAAAAAGAAATGATCGTCTATGCCATGGACGCGATCCAGAATCCTGTGAGTCTCTTTGAACCAGTTTACACAGAAGGCGGAGATACTCTGTATGTTATGGATCAGATTAGCGATAAGAAGAATAAAGAGGACCGATGGATTGAGAATTTATCTCTCAGAGAAGCTATGCAGCGTCTGAACAACAGAGAAAAACATATCATAGAACTTCGTTTTTATGAAGGCAAAACACAGATGGAAGTAGCCCAGGAGATTGGAATCTCTCAGGCCCAGGTCAGCCGCCTGGAAAAAAATGCACTGAAATCCATGCGCAACTACCTGCGGCCCTAAATTCGTAAGCCACTATCTGTCCTACACTGAACGATTATCCGTATTCCTTGGAATACCATAATTCAGAATTTCATTTGAAATTTCACACGAAAAAAGCAGCCTGGCACATTTAATCACCAGACTGCCTTACATATCTTTTTATTTTTCACTGTCTTCGAGAGTTTCCTGGAGACAACAGAACTGTAAGTGCTCTATTTATTCAGAACTTCCTGCCAGTTATCCATATTGAATATCTGCTTCACATCCAGCGCTCCTGACATTACAGGGAAGAATTTCTTCATATCTGTAAATACTACCGCATAATCAAACTTAGACATTCCAAGTATTCTGCGAAGCTCACGTTTATAGAAATCTTTAAGCGCCTCAGAAGGTTCTGTTTTCTTTGACTTCATGAATTTATTGTGACGCACATATTCTTCATCTGTAGCAGGATAAGAACGCTTCCAGTAAAGAACTCTGACCTCTTTCGGCAGTTCATCCAGTTTCTCGGAAGACTCTTCTTCCTTTGCACCATTTCCGATCAGTGTGATATCAAAATGTTCGAAATCCACCTTTTTCAGAAATTCATAGAATGTGTCTGTTTCCTGTGTTTCATTGAAATCCCCTGCATATACCAGAAGTTTCACTTTATCTGTCTGATTCAGAAATACCGGATTCGTCGGTTCTTTTCCATCGATCAGAACTTCTGCGATACGTTTACATACATTGCCATCATCTTTCAGACCAATCTGAGCCTTAACATTCTCATATTTCTCTTTATAAGAATCAGCCACACCCTGAATATCTTTCAGAAGTTCGCCCAATTTCTCAGGTGAGTATACTGCCGGTCCCGGAAGATTATCAAATCCAAAATACAGACCTCTGTAGTCCTCAAAATTCTCCATATCCGGAACATAGAAAAAGATTGGTCTTCCTGTGAGCATGAAATCATAGAAAATACTGGAATAATCAGAAACCAGCACATCTGTCACTGACAGAAGCTCACTTGTATCCATAGTAGCCGGGACAAATTTCGCTTTCGCAGTTCCTAACTCTATCTGATTCTCTTTCATATAGTGATATACGATCTGATGGAGTTTAACAAGCACCTGATACTCATTTGTATCTACACTGCTCTCCATAACCTGGAGCAGTTTATACACATCCTGAAGATCTGTATCCGGAGTGCTGTACTGCTCTCCTCTCCAGGTTGGAGCATAGAGAATAACCTTCTTATCCGCAGTTACTTCTACTCCGCAATCCTGCAGTCTCTGGATCACTTCTGCCCTGTCGCTGTTAAAGAGTTTGTCATTGCGTGGAAAACCTTCTTCCAGTACAGTTCCCTCATACAGATTCTGCATCTTATAAGACTTCTTATATGCGGTCTCTGTCATATAAGGACCAGAAGATACGATATAGTCTGCACTGAACAGATTTCTGGCTGTATTTCCCTGGGAAATGTTTGCCCCCGGAATATCAAATCCCATATTCTTTAACGGAGTTCCATGCCAGGTATCGATCAGTACCTGTCCTTCTCTCTTAAGAAAATAACTCGGAAAACTTACATTATTTACCAGATACTTTACAGTTGCAATGGCTTTGCAGTATTCTTTTGTCTTATATTTTACAAATCTCACATTCGGATATTTCTCATATTTCTCAATCTGCGCTCTGTTGTCGTCGAAATCATCAAGTACCCAGATATGTGTATAATCCTGATATTCTTCTTTCTCAAGCAGATACTGGAACAATGCAAAAGGATTGTCAATCATTCCTCGTCCACCAAATGCCTCATAAAGAATGGTGTTATCTCTTAACTGATATTCCTTGACAAACTCCGCATAAGCGGTACGCAGCGGGTATTTCTCGCGGCATTCCAGAATCTGTTCTTCATTCTTCATATAGAAAGTCTGGATTCCCATAACGCGATTAAAAAGATTGTTCCACTCTTTGACTGCCTTTTCAATAGCGAAATCTTCAGATTTCCAGATCGCATTTCTGGACATCTCTCTGCGGAGTTCTTCGTCATGCGCAAGCTTCAGCATGGCTTCTGTAAATTTCTTTGTATCAAATGCTTCCGGCAGATATCCTGTCTTTCCATCATCAATGATCAAGTCCATGGCACCTGTGTGGAATGCAATGACCGGAAGTCCGAATTCAAAAGCTTCCATGATAACCATCGGCCATCCTTCCCATCTGGACGGAAGAAGGAAAATGGAGGAACTCAGATAATATTTTTCCGGTTCATTTGTATAACCTACAAAGTTCACTCTGTCTGCAATCCCACGTCTCTTGGCATCTGCCACAATCTGATTCCAGAGATCGCCGGCTCCGATAATATCTAACTGCCATTCATCATCCTGCTTGCAGAATTCCTCAAAAGACTCCATCATCAGGTCAAGACCTTTGGCATATACAAATCGGGTAGCCATAAGAAAATGCTTGGATTTCGGGTCACATTTACGCTCACTGACAAAGCTTCGTGGATTGATCTTAACTTCTGTATCAATATCAAGGAATTTCTTATAATCCCTCTGGTCATATTCACTGAGGACAATATATCTGTCCAGCTTTGGCAGATACTCCTGAAGCAGGCATTCCTGTTTCCAGAATACAACATTCGGCACATCCAGATATCCGGCATAGCAGTTATGCTGCCATCCAATCGTCTTTGCATTCAGTTCCGGTGCAAGCATACCCAGACGCAGACTCAATGCAGCAGTTGTGATAATAATATCATAATTTTGCTCATTTAAATATTCGACCCATTTCTCTCTTGTCTTCTTTGGAAAGATCGCATCTGCCAGAATATCATTGTATTTCTCTTTATTAAAGATTCCATACTTTGCATTCAGCTTTCTCACCAGATAGCGCAGGCAGAAAGCCGGTGTATGATGGCGATTTACAAATTCACTATTATCAATGAAATCCACTTTGATGTCTTCACTCATATGGTACATGTTACGATCTTCTTTAAATCGGTCCTGATATACCATGATCGTTACATCATGTTCTTTTACAAGTTCATTTGCAAGAAGTGTGACAACTCGCTTAGTTCCTCCAAGATCAAATATCTTGGTACACCAAATACATATTTTCATTTATCTTTCTTCTCCTGTTATGACTTTACTGTGCTACAGATATTCGCAGACTGCCCTGCTGCACAAAAACAGCTCCTGGCAGTTTTACTTTTTTCATTCTGTATGAATACGTGTCGTCGGCATACTGCAGCATTACATCGTAATATTAAAGTAATCAAGTACTCGCTGGCAGTAATTATCGCACACATTATGTGTTTTCGCTCTTACAGCCGCACGCTGTTCTGCATATTTATCATTACCGTTCTTAATATCCAGAATAAAGTTCTCAAAATCCTGCATATTATACATATGCTCACCTGGCATATATTCCAGCGGATCATCAAATACCCATCCTCTGGATTCTGTATAAGCTTCATAGTCATCCAGTGTGAATCCCAGCGGTCTGTCCAGAAGCAGATAATCAATAGCAACAGAAGAATAGTCAGAAACCAGTGCGTCTGAGCAATTGATAAACTCATAAAGCTGCAGTCCATTATCCGCAAGGTCTTTATTCTCCAGATAAACAATATTTGTAAGAACATTCTCCCCGAAATCATACGGGATCTGAAGATAATGTTTCTTGATCACGATCAGGATATGATTTTCCTTACAGAAATTATTCAGCTCCAGAAGCTTATCCGCATCGTCAATGATCGGGATATTAAACTCATTATTTAATGTCTCCTCATTGAGACGTTCACTGGATGCATGTCTGTACGTCGGCATCCAGAGGATCAATTTGTCACTGTTTGTCTCTTTGAGAAGTTTTTCCTTATATTCATTTGCGCGTTCACAGCCTCTGAGCATCATATCATAACGCGGATATCCAAAGGGCAGTAACTTCTTGGAAGTGCATCCAAAGAATTCCATTTTTGTCTTAATGAAAATATCGCCCGGTACCAGACAGTAGTCAAAGAATACCTTTCGTCCGTTCTTGTTTGCCTTATATCCGCATCCATGCCACAAGTCAACAAAGAGCTGATTTCTTCTGGACATTCCGATCCAGTTGAATGCCTGGGTATAGAAAATATATCTGGATGTCAGGGCATATTTGTATGCTTCTGCTCTTCGGATCGTAGAACCCTTCTTGAAGTTTCTTACAAATTTTACATTCTCTACTGCATATTCTTTGTACTTCTCAGGTTCATGAACAAGCCATACAATCTCATATTTCTTATTGTATCCATTCTCGATCAGATAATCGAATAATGCACGTCCATTATCTGTAAAATCATCGTTGGTTTCAAACAGTATCCTGTTCTCTACCAGCGCAGGAGGGAATTTCTTCATCCGCCTGATGGTACGACCATCGTAAATTCCGTATGTGATCGTTGCCCATAACTCAGAAAGCATTGCCTTTCTGCCCTTCTGAGCCTGAACGTTCTTAATTTTTTTTGCCGCGTTCTTGATCTTCTTTACTTTCTTCTTAACTCTCTTTTTGATTCCCATATGCACACCCCTTAAAACTCTTTTAATTTCTCACGAAGCATGGTTGATGATGTATCTTTTGTGTAAGGAAGAAATACCAGCTTTGCTCCCAGCTGTTCCATCTCTTTGCCGGTTTTTTCCCAACGCTCATTTCCCTTCCAGTCATCTCCAATATAGATTTCATCGAAACGTACTTTCTCCCACACCTCTTTCTTATCCAGAGTTGTAGTAACGATCACTTCATCCACATATTTGATCGCGCGGACAATCTCCACTCTCTCATTTAACGGAACGATTGGTCTCTTATGCTTATATGATTCCACCAGATCATCAGCATTTACGCCAACGATCAGATAATCGCAGTGACGTTTTGCATTTTTGATAAGATTCAGATGGCCAATATGAAACATATCAAAAGTTCCCTGTGTATATCCAATTACTTTTTCCATAGTACTCTCCATTTCTCATATTTTTATTTCAGTCAGGCAGATAAAACCATTCGATTTACCGCCACTCATAATCACTTTTATATTTAGACCTAGTATCTCATAATTTCAGATATTCTGCCAGTGCTTCTGCATAATTCTCTTTTACAGGCATCTGGTGCATGATCGGAAGCAGGCGTGCTCTCTCCTGCCGGTACAGATCCTCTCCTGAAGCTATATGCTCTGCAAAAGTTTCCAGTCCTTTCAGATCATAAACTTTCTCACCTGGCATATACTCCTCCGGTTTCTCAAAAACAAATCCTCTGGTTTCTTTATACTGCTGCATATCTGTCAGCACGAAAGCCAGTGGCCGGTTCAGAAGCATATAATCCACTGCAACTGAAGAATAGTCCGAGATCAGGCCATCACTGGCACTGATCAGTTCATACAACTGTATTCCTTTTTTATCCAGTAGTTTCTGATCTACATAACGGATATTCCGGAAATCCTCTTCCTGGATATTCCAGTCCGTCTGAACCGGATGTTTCTTGATGATAAGCAGGATATCCAACCTGCCAAGAGTTCTGTCCAGCTGCTTTAGTTCCTCTTCGTTTCTAAGTCCAGGCAACGGGAAAGGCAACTGAATCCTGCTCTCCGCACTGTCCAGAACTTCACTGTTTCGGAATGTGGGCATCCAGATGATCATCTTATCAGCCGTCATTCCCAGCAGCTTCCGGATTATTTCCTGACTGCTCATAGATGGTCTCAGCATCCAGTCATATCTGGGATATCCAAGAGGAAGTACTTTCTCCTTCGGACATTTCCAGTAACGGGATTTCGTTTCCACAAATGCCTTTCCGGGTACAAGTGCATAGTCAAAATGCATCATACTTGCTCCTGTACTCTCATGTTTCTCTCTCGGCACATCTTTATACCCACATCCATGCCACAGATTTACAGTCACTTGTCCGGGACAGTGATGCAGATTCAGATAAGCCGAATTATTCGTATAAAAGAAAAATCCGGAAACAGCCCCGTAATAATATGCCAGTGGACTTGTCCAGCCATTTTTACTCTCTGCTGTTACAAATTTTACATTCTTATATTTATAATTCCGGAATTTTCTTTTATCCGAAACCATCCAGATGATCCGGTAATCTTTATACTTCTCATTCTGGATCAGATATTCATAGAAAGCTCTGGCATTGTCTGTCATATCCTGCATGGTCCTGTTCTTAAACACAAGATAATTCCTGTGAATTTTTCCATGCTTTGCTGCAAAAGGTCCCACCAGTTTCAATGCAGCTTTTGACATGACACGGCAGAAATAATACCTAATCGTATTCCAGATGCCTTTTTTCTTAAATTGTTCCTGAATGGAATCTAATCTCATTCTCTCCTCCTGCTGCACAAACTATAATTCAAAAGATGATTTCTCCGGCAGAATGCTCTCAAATGACTCGATGATCCGTTTTTTTTGTTTCTCAAAGTCACCCACTTCTGCAGTATCATTAATGCAGATCATCTTACACTGCTGTCCCCTGATTGCAGAATGAATCTGTTCATCATGCAGGCCAATAGTGTAAAATCTGCCAATTCCAGGAGACTGAGGAACAAATTTTCCTTCCATATACTGCCAGTATTTCATCACATACTGGTTCACATCAAACGAAGTGCGGAACCGGTTTCTGCAGACTTCATCCAGAACTTCTCCCTCTTCCTTCCACAGCTGTTCATAAGTGCTCTTAAGGAACGCACTTGGAAGATGTGTATACTTAAAGCTGGAAAAATCTCTGTATGGAAGCATCAGAAGATTTCTGAGTGCCATCTTTCCATAGGCAGGACTAAACCACTTCTTCCATTGCTTCTTTATCACCTGACTCTTGGAATAATGCATATTCACCAGCGCTGCATCGTTCATCAGCATCGCAGCAAACGGATTTCGGATGTCATCCTGTACCAGAGCTGTCTCTATACAGCAGTCTCTCGGAAGTCCATTCTTAAAGAAATCCTCTTCCGCAACAGCATTCAGCAGAAACATATCATCATTAAAATATACAAACTGATCTGAAAGCTCCGGGATCCTGTGAAAATTCAGTTCAATGGAATTGATATTAAAAGTAGGCAGATACTCCGGATCCATATAATCTGAATGACGGATCAGTTTCAGCTTTGGATGTGCAGTATTCAGCCATGATGGCACATGTCCGCAGGTCACAAAATATATCCGGTTCACCCACGGCGCAAATTTCTCCACACCTCGAAACCAGTATTGAAGATTGTCCCAGTCGCGGTATCTCGCAGCCGAGTCATCTGCTCCTTTTGCAGGATTATATTTACGGCGCTCTTTCTGCCATTCTCTGTCTGCCCCGTCTACCCAGGTCAGTACAAAATCTATCTTGCTCATTCTACAGCTCCTGTTTGTTTTCACGTTTTCTATCCATTTTAAACTTTATCTGTTTCCAAGATAAAGTTTTCTGAGACGTTCTGCTTCTGTTGTAATATCAAAATGTGCCTCCTGCATCCTGTCATGAATCACACTCTGGGATTTTCTCTCCAGGCAGCTCATCTCCATGAGCGTATCAGCCCATATCTTATCTTCCGTCTGAAGAGACAGACGCCTTACATTCTCTGAAAAAACAACCGCTTCCTCAGATACCGCATCTGACATCACACATGGCAGTCCATTCGCCTGTGCCTCGATCAGTGCAAAAGGAACCCCTTCAAAAAGCGACGGAAACAGAAAGACATCCATTGCGGACAGATATCTTGGTACATTCTCCTGCTTTCCTGCAAAAAATATCTGATCTTCCAGACCTGCCTTCTGAACTTTCTCTCTGATCTGCCCATACAGACCTTCCTTCGGTCCGATCAGACACAAAACAACATTCTTATCTTTTGCAGAAAGGCAGTTCATAATATCTACCATGCGGTCATGATTCTTGGGAATATCAAATCTTCCCACATGACCGATCACTGTTTTACCTTCCCAGCCCATTTCTTTTCTAAGTTCCGTTCTCTCTTCTGCTGAGAAACTAAACCGCTCTGTATATATCGCATTATTGATCAGGACAACCTCACCATTCTGATATGCCTTGTCTCCAAACAGCCATCTGCCTGCCATCTCACCGCAGGCAACTCTGTCCGTAGCATATCTGGCAATCTTTGGTCTGTTCCACTGATCCATTGTTTTACGGATAAATCCTGGGCAGGATGAGCTGTGACTGTGTGCGATCACTTTCGGAACTCTCATCTTATGAGCAATACGAAGCGGGACAATATTTGCCGCTGAGAGCATATTTACATGAACCACATCGTACTTTGTCTCTTTTAGTATTCTCTTTAATTCTCTTACATAACCGCGGTAATTTTTCTTTACATTCGGAATATAATAAATTCTTCCGCCCAGTCTCCGGATTTCTTCTTCATATGCAATTTTATCATACATGCATACAAAATCAAACTGTACATCCTTATGGACCAGAACTCTGTAGTAATTCATTACAAATGCTTCCAGACCTCCGGCCACATTTCCCATTCCAATCTGAAGTATCTTCATCCTGCGCTCCCTCACCTGTTTCTATCCGTTCTGCACAACAGTATGTGATTTTAATTTGTTTTGTGCAAGTTGTATCAGCTTATCATATCCTGTAATTTTCCTGAGAAAATCAAGACAGTAGCTGATTCCAAGTGAAATGATCAGAACTCCGATCGGAATCAGCCAGAACTTATGAAGGGCAAATACATATTGACCTCCCCAGTCTCTTACAAATGTATGTACCAGCCAGATATTCATGGAATGTCTGCCCAGATATCTGAGAAATGCAGACAACGGGACAATCCTGAACAGATATTCAACGCAGAATATGATCACAAGGAATGGAACCACTGCATATTGAAATTCCCAGAAAGTCTTCATATCTATCTTATGATAAAAGAAAAAGCCACTGCACATCAAAGCTGTCACACCCAGAAATTTCACTGTTTTTTGCAGTTTCGTCTGTCCCCATTCATGGAATTTCTGAAAGAAATTATGTCTGCAGCACACCATGCCGATCACAAAGATCATCAGGAATGAATATGGTCTTGAACCTCCGGGAAATTTCATCTTGATCATTCGCGGAAACAGAAAAATACTGGCAATACAGAATACACTTCCGAACCTGCCGATCACTGCTTCCAGAAAAGGAAGCAAAATAATAAAGGCAAAGGCAGCACTCATATACCACCAGGCTCCATTCAGACTATCTGTCTTCATAAGCTTCGAAATACCCAGAATATCTACCACTACAGCAAACGCATTTTTCCCAAATGCCTCTCTCCATGCAGCAAAATCCTTAAATTTCATCAAATAATAAATCAGATAGGAAATAACTGCCGTAAACCAGAAACCGGACATTGTAGAAAGAACATGTCCGGCAATCCATTGTGAGACTACCTGTGGATCTCTTTTCTTTGCTTTGGATGAATACCCGTACATCAATCCATAGCCAGATACAAATGCAAAGATCGCCACACAGATCTTACAGCATTCTGCCACAGCAACGATCTGTTCTGAAGTCAGACCACATAAATCCACATTATATTTTTCAATCCTATCTGCCATACGATAGCAGTGATGAAAAATCAGCAGCAAAACCGCAAACCCTTTTAATGCTGCTGAATCCTCTTTTTTTAACCCATTTGGCATAGTCCCCTCCGGACAGCTTTTACTTAATTTGTCATTTTCTCATACTGTTCAGAAATCGTATCAATGTCTCCGTATGCGATCAGTTTTCCTTTCTCAAGGATCATCGCCTTATTGCAAATTCTCTGCACCTGTGCAAGAGAATGGGAGACAAACAGTACCGTCACTCCTGAATCAAACATGCTGAGTACTTTCTTCTCGCTCTTTTTACGGAATTTCGCATCTCCGACAGATAATACCTCATCAAGGATCAGGATTTTCGGAGAAACTACAGTTGCGATAGAAAAACCAAGTCTGGATTTCATACCGGAAGAATAGTTCTTGATCGGTACATCGATAAAATCCTTCAATTCAGAAAATTTTACGATCTCATCGTATTTCTCATCAATAAACTCCTTGGTATATCCAAGCATTGCTCCATAAAGATAAATATTCTCTTTTCCTGTATACTGAGGGTCAAAGCCCGCTCCAAGTTCCAGAAGAGGAACCATTTTTCCGTGTTTGGTAACTGTTCCTTCTGTCGGTTTGAACACACCCGCGATCACTTTCAGAAGGGTACTCTTTCCTGCACCATTGAGACCAAGGATTCCTACCCTGTCTCCTTTTTCCACTGTAAAGCTTACATTCTGTAATGCCCAAAATTCATTATATTTAATCTCTTTTTTGATAGACTTGATAATGTAATCTTTCAGGCTGTCTACCTTCTCTTTGCTGAGGTTAAACTTCATGCTGACATTGTCAACAATAATAGCCGGTTGTTTGCTCATCTTTTCTCCTTATATTTAATCTCTTTATTATTTCTGATATTTAAATGTAAAGAATAAAGTCATCCTGTTTCTTCTTAAAGCAGAATAATCCAATTGCCATCATCAGAACAGAAAAGCCCAGTGCATATTCAAAATAATGAATATTCATCACTTCACCAAATACAGAGCATCTGAAAATATCAATTACACAGTACAATGGATTATATTTCAGGATCCACGCCCATCCACTCTTTAAAAGCTTTGTCGGATAATAGAAGATCGCGCATGTATACATGATCAGCATCAGCGCTACTGACCAGAGATATTCCATGTCTCTGAAAAATACGCCGATGGTTGCCAGGATCATTCCAAATCCATATGACATGATCAGGATCAGGATCAATGCCACTGGTGCCTGGATCAGATAAATCGTAGGTTTTACTCCAAGTATTACACTTACAACTGCCAGCACGATCAGTGAGATCAGAAAGATCACATAGTTAAAAAGCACGCTGGACAATGGGTACAAATATTTCGGCACATAGACTTTCTTGATCATTGCCGAGTTCTGTCTGATGGACTTCAGTGCAGCCTTTGTGGACTGTGAAAAAAAGCTGTACAGAAGTCGTCCGGTCAGGATATATACAGGGAAAGTGCGGTCCGTATTTCCATACAGGGTACCGAATACAATGGTAAGCACGATCATTGTAAGCAGTGGTTCCAGCATGGACCATACAATTCCCAGATAAGAACGTCTGTATTTCAGCTTAATTCCTTTTTTTACCAGTTCCGACAGAAGAAACCGGTATTGCATAAAATTATCAACGTATTTTTTCATGTCCTCTCCATCGTTTCTATTTTATTTTCGTTTTGTAGTTTTTTATTATCGTCTGCAAGATAAACGATAACAATTTAAGGCCCGATAATACAAAACAAGCCACCTTGTACTGTAGCATATTCTTTCCAGTCTTGCAACTGATATCCTGATATTTTGCACGAATTCCCTTCCAAAAATCGCGATATGAATTATAGAACTATGTCAGATTTGTGCTAATTACACAAATTACACGAAAGAATCCTGCAAACAGGATTCTCCACCTGTAGCAGATCGCTTCAGCGAAATAACAAAAATCCCGGATTTTCATTCTTCTCTCAAAGCTGCAAAACCCAGGATTTCGTTATTATATATTATTAGAATGAGCCGCTGGAACCTCCATGTGTCTCACCGGAAGAACTTGTATGTGTACTGCTTCCGCCGCCGGAATTGTCATTCTTCGGCTTCGCTGTACGTGTAACATGATGATACAGGAACATATCACGGCTCCTGTTAATATGAAGACTTCCCGCTTTCATATAATCTACTGCATCCGGCTTCATATGAACTGTCTTCATTCCGCTTCTCATCACCAAAGATACGATCAGCGCAATGCCAAAGCCGATCACAAGCGCGATAAGAAACGAAATATAAAAGGGTATTTCTTCCTCCGGCAGATTTCCGGTATCATAAGGTTCCCCACTCTGCGCCTGAACAATAAATTTCTCACACAGATCTGCAAACTGCGTAAAACCTTCGTAATAATCTCCATCAGAAAAATACGATACAATATTATCTGTGATATATTCCTGTCCCGCGTCAGTAAAAATGCTGATAGCCTCTCCATGAGTGGATATCGCCCATTTACGTTCAGACATGGTCAACATAAAAAGAATACCGCTCTTATCATTTCCCATTCCGTAATCATTGTAATCAAAGAAATCGTCTGCATAGGCTGTCGGATCCATACCGTCTATGCTCTCTTCTATATCAACTACAACATCACAGTCATAATTTTCACTGATCTGATCCAGCTTTACTTCCAGTTCTTCTTTCTGATCCGCGTCCAGCAGATCAGCAAAATCCGCCAGCCTCTGTGTATGTGCTTCTTCTGACGCATAAACATTCTCCGAAAAAACTCCGGCCGAAAATCCTGTAGTCCCTGATACAGCAAGGACAGAAGCCAGAAATACAGGTATGATCTTTCTCTTTAACATTCTTCGTCCTCCTAAAAAATCAGCATTCCAACAAGATAAGCAAGAGCTGTAAATCCTATCGTCATCCCTAACAGCCATTTTCGATAGATCTTCTCGTCTACCGGAAGATCACCGGTCATCTTTCCGGTCTGTCCGTTCATGGCAAATATGTACTTCTCACCTTTCCAGGTTGTATTCAGGATCCATACCGGATACAACGCATACTGGGATTTGCCTCCGGACATACGCACATTTGTATTCTCCGGCTCTACAGTTGCATATCCTTTCACTGTATCTGCCAGTACATCCTCTGCACTCTGTCTCATGCGGACATGTGCTCTCTCCACACTCTTCTCTGCACTGACATCATACTTATCTGCCAGGTATCCAGAGAGATAGGCTGTCTGGAAATCTACTGCTTCTGCCATATTAAACGGCTCGATAGACTCCATAAGATCATCTGGCATTTTCTCTGAACCATCTACCGGTACAGCAGCAAATGACATATCACCGCTTCTTTCTACGGAATAATAGCTGGTTTCTGTATAGTCATAGTCACTGTCGCTCCACATCCTCACCTTTGTCGCTTTATAACGCACATTTGCATCAACATCTGCATCAAAAAGCCAGAACGGAACATATACTCCCTTGATCTCATCTATGTGATTTTCCTTACGGAATGCTTTCGGCAGAAGCCGTCTTCCTTTAATATGTTTATAGTAGGCCTCTTTTGCTGCTTTTTTGTCCAGTTTAAACGGAATTACCAGATCCGGTCTGAGGTCTCCCTTGAATTTCTCTGTCATAATTACAGGATTTCCACAATATGGACAATTAGATGCACCTGTTGTCTCATCTGCAATGATCTCACCACCGCAGGACTGACAAGTATAAACGCTCATTCCATCTGTTTCGCCTTCCTGCCATTCTCCACCTGCATCTGTCTGCCAGCCTGACAGATCATCTTCCTGCCTGGCTTCCCGCTTCATCTGCTCATCAAGCTCTTTCAAAGTTTCTACTTCGAATTCTGTATCACAGTACGGGCATTTCATTTTCTGTGATTTACTGTCGAATTCTATTGCGCCACCACAGGCAGGGCATTTGTATTCTTTTAAATCAGACATAGGTTCTCCCCCTTGTACTGTATTCTCTTACTGTCTTGGTTTTCCGCATTCTGCGCAGAACTTTCCGGTATTTTCTGTGCCGCAGCTGCAGATCCATTTGCCAGCTGGTCTTGGGCTTCCACACTCTGAACAGAACTTTCCGGTGTTTACTGTACCACAGCTGCATGTCCACTCCGCTGGCTGTGGTTTCAGTTTTCCACATTCTGAACAGAACTTTCCGGTATTCTCTGCACCGCATTCGCATTTCCATGTGCCTGCACCGGATGCCGGCTGCATTTTCGCAGCCGCCTGTGCCTGTGCTGCCTGCTGCTGTGCTCCCATCTGATAAAGATTCTGCATATTGACTCCACCGGCCTGATTTGCCATGCCCATTCCCATGAAACCCTTCATAGCACCTGCCGTGTTAGATGCTGCTGCTTTCATCGCGTCTGCCTGTGCCCCTGCAAGAGTAGCTGCTGCCATGGTCGGATCACGCAGAATCGCATTCTTCTGCGCATCTTTAATCATCTGTGCATCTTCTTCTGGAAGTGTTACAGGATTCATTGCAATGGAAACAACTGCAAGACCTCTGGTCTCTATCCACTTCTTTGTAAGTGCCTCATTCATGGCATCACATAATTCCTGTACATGACCCGGAATCGCACTTGGACGGATCTGGAGTTCTGAAATCTTTGCAAATGCAGGCTGAAGGGCACTGATAAACTCTGTCTTTAACTGTCCCTCGATCTCTTCTCTGTCATATTGCATCTCAACATTACCACATACATTGGTATAGAATAGAAGCGGGTCAACAATTTTATAAGAATACACACCGTTACAGCGTACAGATACATCAATATCAAGACCGATATTCCTATCTACAACACGGAACGGAATTGGATTAGCTGTACCAAATTTATTATCCACCAGCTCTTTTGTATTAAAATAATAAACGCGTTGGTCTTTGCCTGTGTCACCGCCGTACTCAAAACGTTTCTTTACTGTCTCAAAGGTTCTGCGGATCCCATCTCCTAGACTTCCAGAGAAGATGGTCGGTTCTGTGGATGCGTCATAAGTAAACTGTCCAGGCTCTGCACATACTTCTACCACTTTTCCCTGTTCTACAATGATCATGCACTGACCATCTGCAACTGCGATTCCTGAACCGCTTGTAATGATATTGTCACTGCCCTTCTTATTTGAGGAACGTCCGCTTACCCTCTTCTCACCTTTTACAACAAGGACATCTTTATCAATCGCATCACAGTAGAAAAACTCTTTCCACTGATCCGCCATTGTGCCGCTAAACGCGCCGGCTGCTGCTTTTATTAATCCCATAAATATATCTCCTTTCATAGCGCAAATTTTATCTTCTTTACATAATTATCCAGTTTTTTACTTGTCTGATTTAATCAAGCGAATAAAATTATCCGTTTCGCTACTTACTTGCTCATAACCAAATAACTGCTTATTTCTTTTTGCAATTGAATCAGGTGATTTACTTGATCCGGTTAAATTGTGCGAATTTTTTATGTATGAATTCATCATACCACACTTCCTTTCCTCTGTCATGCGCAAAAACTCCTCTTTTCTGTCATTTTGCAACATATCCCAAAAAGAATCCTAAAAAACTCCTGTTTGCAGAACCTACGTCTGATTACTTCAGAGACAAAAAAGTTGCTACATAAGTTTTTTCTTATACAGCAACCCTGACAAAGTCTTTTATTTATTTTTATTCTTTACTTCTTCCCATGCTTCTTCATCAAATTTCTGTTTTTTGAAATAATAGATCCTGTCTTCATCTGTGATCTCACGGATTACTCTGCATGGATTTCCAACTGCGATCATATTGTCCGGAATGTCTTTGGAGACCACACTTCCGGCACCAATTACTACATTATTACCAATGGTAACTCCCGGAAGGATTACTGTGTTTCCACCGATCCATACATTATCGCCTATTGTTACAGGAATTCCATACTCATATCCTGAATTACGGCTGTCCGGATGAACCGGATGGCCTGCTGTATAGATAGACACGTTTGGCGCGATCTGAACATTTTTTCCAAGTGTTACCTTACCTACATCAAGGATTGTCAGATTATAATTTGAGTAAAAATTTTCGCCAACTTCAATATTCCATCCATAATCACAGTGGAACGGAGCTTCTACCCAGACATTTTCGCCTGTTTTTCCAAAAATATTCTTGATCATCTGCGGAGCTTCCTTGCTCTGTCTGGATGGCGGCAGCTGATTAAAATCATAAATTTTCTGCTTGCATGCCTGTCTGTCTTCTTCCAGACCATCTAACCATGCCTTATATGGAAGTCCGCTTAACATTCTTTCTCTCTGATTCATTGTCGTATCTCCTTTATTTTATAATTTTTATGTTACTCAAGCAGATAAAATCATCTGTTTCGTTGCCTGTTCATAACTAAATAATTATTCTCTGTTTAAAATTCATTTTATACTGTGTATAGAAAGGGCTCTTTGAGTTCATTTTCCAGAATAGGTGATGTATAATGCCAGAAATCCTTTCTCAGTTTTGCTGAACTGTGGCGGATATATTTTACCCGTATACAAACCAGAGAACGTTTGGTATTCTCATAAAACGTCAGCAAAAATTCGATTGCTCTCGAAACAGTTGTAGCCAATGCTGCTCCTGCAATTCCCATAGCCGGAATTCCCGCCAGTCCAAAGATAAAGACCGCATTGAATACAATATTGATCACTACTGCTACTGAGCCATATACAGTGCTTCTTGCAGTTCTTCCGCTGTTTTTCATAATGCAGAGATAAATCTGCGAAAATCCAAGAAACAAATAGGATGCACTTACAATCCGAAGATAAGGAATCCCTGCCCGGATCAGTTCCTGATCATCTGTAAAGATCCTCATAAGACTTCTGGGGAAAAACATTGCAGCTGCAAAAAATACAAACGAAACTGCCATGGAAATCTTAAGAACAATCGCCAGGATCTCCTCAACTGAATCCGTATCGCCTTTGCCCCAGTACTGCGCCGCCAGAGTCGTTGCCCCTATGGTGAGTGCCAGCATAAACAGATTATGTACGAACTGAACCTGCGTTGCAAGTGAAACCGCAGACAAAGATGTCTGATTGACAAATCCAAGCATAAAAGCATCGGATGCGCTTACCAGTGCTGTCATCAGATTCTGGATCGTGATCGGAAGTATCAGTCCCCATAACTTTCTGTAAAATATTCTTTTTTCTGATTTCATATGTCCCTCTGATTGATTTTTTACTTCTGCAGATGCTATAATTATAGTATTCACAGATACAGAAATCTATCAGAATAATCTTTAATTTTTATAAAAATCGTACACGAGGTGAGTTTTTTGAGTTTGATTAAAACAGAACTTATGCCGGATTCCTCCGAAGTGATTCCTTATGATCGAGCCGGAATTCCTTTGTATATCAGAGCTGCACATCTTTCTTCTTATTATGATATGTGTGCTCCCTGTCACTGGCATGATGACATCGAATGGATCTATGTTATCAATGGAAAAATGAGATATTATGTGAATGGAAAGAGACTTGTTTTAAATGAAGGTGACTCTCTGATGGTCAATGCGAGACAGATGCATTATGGATATGCCTATGAACAGCAGGACTGCTATTTTGTCTGCATTTTATTTCATCCTTCTTTATTTGGAAATAATCAACTCCTTTATGAGCAGTATTTTGCACCATTTCTCGAGAACAGTGCTCTGGAATATCTGCATTTTTGCGCAAAAGATACAAGTGGTAGAAAAGCCGCAGAAAAATTACAACGGATTGTTGAATTGAAAAAACAGAATTCCCCTGCCTATGAGCTGCAGGTAACCGGTATTATGTTACAGCTGTGGGGATATCTGATCCAAAACGGATTGTTGGCAGTTTCTGAACATGCTGAAGAAATTAATCAGGATCTGACTCTTCAGAAAGATATGGTGTCTTTTATTTATCAGCATTATCCTGAAAAAATATCACTCAATGATATTGCTGCTGCCGGACATGTCGGACGCAGTAAATGTTGCCAGATCTTTAAACATTATATGCAGCAGTCGCCCGTTGACTTTCTGAACGCATATAGGTTAAAGATCAGCTGTCAGCTTCTGTGCACTACCCAGAAAAGTATTACGGAAATTGCTATGCTGTGCGGATTTAATCATCTGAGTTATTTTTCCAAATATTTTGCGGAATGTTATGGGTGTATACCAAGAGAATATCGAATCCTTCATAAACATGAAACCTTACTAACTTGAATTAACTGCCATTACCATTTTTACACAATCCACACTGTTTACTTTCTTGCATTGAAGCAGGGTGTTTACCTGATTTTGACAAATCACAAAAAAGAGACTGCCACACTTTCATGCAGGCAGTCTCCCAATATTTCTTACTTATTCTATTATACTAATGCAGCACCCAAAGCTTTGCATGCATCTGTTGCTTCATCATCTGGCTCTTCCTGGCAGATTACGCTGTCGCATACAAGATTTGCGCCTGCTTCTTTACAGGACTCTTCCCAGTTGCGCATCCATTCGCCGTCTCCCCATCCATAGGAACCAAACAGAGCGATATTTTTGCCTTTCAGGGCATCTTTACATCCGTCGAACATTGGCTCAAATTCTGTATCTTCGAGAACTTCATCTCCCATTGCAGGGCATCCGAAAGCGATTGCATCATATTCAGCTACTTTAGATCCGTCAAAATCCTCGCAGGTATGAAGAACAGCTTCTCCGCCTTTTTCTTTGATTCCGTCTACAACTGCGTTTGCCATTGCCTCTGTGTTTCCTGTGCTGCTCCAATATACAACTGCTACTTTACTCATGATTAAAATCCTCCTTAAAATTCGCTCTGCTTCCTCTTTGCCGCAAAGCCATAATTTATTATAATAAAAAGTCGTACGGCTTTTCTATTATACTGATTCTTAAATGGACTCTCTGTCCCGGGTATATTGCTGTTATACAGCTTCTTTCTTATGCTGCCACTGTCAGCTGGCGTACACTTCTGCCCTGATTCCAGAGACGTACATATACACTGGTGCATTTCTTAAATCTTGCAAAAGCTTTTACTGCCTCACATTCATTGCAGTAAACCTTCCAGCATCCTACGCATTTACAATTCTGCCCTGCATTCTTGATAAACCCGATCACATCCCCTAGTGGATATCCCAGAAACAGCCCAATCTCATGAGGAAAATCTTCCCGCTGTGCCAGACGGCTTCTCAGTCTCTCCAGCGCGTATGCCGGTTCTGTACTCTCATATCCATATTTCTTCATGAAATTCGCTACACCAGGTTTCTTCAGATCTCTCTCCAGACTGGAAAAACGGCAGACATAGATTAATGCCTTGCTCTCGCTTTTGCGAAGTACTGTGAGGGAAACACCTTTTTCTCTTACACATTCATTAAAGCCTTCCACGCTTTTCCATAATTCTTCCTCAGATTCATATTTATATGTAAAAAGATTTCCGGTTTTAATAGATGCTAATGTAGGCGAGCAATGTTCGATCACAGATTTCTCCAGCATGTCAGGTTTCCTTTCTCAATGGCAGAATATAAGTTAGTATATGCTAACTAGCCGTCAAAAAATAAAGCTTTACGAAACATTCCATTGCTTCTTGTGTACCGTAAGGCTTGAATTTGCGGCTGCAGGAAGACCTGCAGCGGAGCAAGTTATTCATCTCTAACTTCATGTCTTAATATATACTATTTGAGATATTCTGTCAAGTTAATTTTGTATAACTTTTTTATTTTTGTAATTTTTGAAAAACAGAGGAATGCGTAAAAAACTTACACCCTCTGTTTTCAATCATTTTTCCTCTTGCTATTTTTTCCCAACTGCCAGATACTGTTTGCTCATAACCGAATAATTACTTCTTGAATCCAGCGAATATTTAAAACCGAAACAACAAAATTTACTCAATCTGGTTAGAAACTCAACTTTCTATGCAAATCACACTTCCGACTCCATCCTCTGTTCGTTTCTTAGTTACTATGATTTTTTTGTCTATACGTTCTTTAAGCTCGGCTACATGGGAAACGATTCCCACCAGTCTGCTTCCCTGACTGAGATCTTTTAAGGCACGGATTGCCTGATCAAGTGCATCTTCATCCAGAGAGCCGAAGCCTTCATCTACAAACATGGTATCAAGCTGGATTCCGCCAGAGCTTGACTGAATTTCATCGGAAAGTCCCAGTGCCAGAGATAAGGATGCCTGGAATGTTTCTCCTCCTGATAAGGTCTTGACACTTCGGACGGTTCCATTGTAATGATCTACTACATCCAGTTCCAATCCGGTTTTGCCCACTCTGCTCTTATTCTCTTTTCGACGGACTAATTCGTACTGACCGCTACTCATGGTCATCAGGCGGATATTGGCACGTGCAAGAATGCGGTCGAAATATTGCATCTGGATATACGTTTCCAGCATGATCCTTGCTTTGCCTGTGATCGTTCCATTCGCAGTGTCTGAGAGAGATTTCATCCATTTCCAGCGGGTTTCTGTTTTCAGAAGTTCCGTCTGCTGTCTGCGGATTTTTTCATACATGTCACCATTGATCTCCAGGCGGGCATGGATTTCATCACGGTCTGATAAAAGTGCTTTCTTTTGCTGTGTAAAACTTTCTTTCTGAACATTTAGTTCTTCAGCTGAAATATCTACGGACTCCTTTAACTGCTCTGTCAGAGATGTAATAACAGAATTCAATTCTGTCATTCGCTTCTCCAATGCTTCTTTCGTCTCTGTTACAATTTTATAATGTGCTTCAAGTGTCTGGCACTCCTGAGTCTGAAGCTGGATCTGAGACAGGATTTCCTCTTTCGCTCTCTCACCCAGTTCTTTTTTCATGCTCTCTTTTTGTTTCTTCATCTGTTCAGATCTGGACTTCTCTGCCGCTGTCTGCTGCTGATTTTGATTAATCTGGTCTGTAAGTGTTGTGAGTTCTGTCTGCAACTTACTGATCTGTGTCTCCAGTAGTTTTCTCTGCTCCAGAAGCGCTGTCAGTTCTTTTTGTTTCTGTTCCAGAATATCCTGCTGCTGTTTCAGCCATTCTGCTGCTTTCTTTCCCTGTAGCAGAAGCAGTGATACTTTTAGTCCTTCCTGCTGATACAATGCTTTACTATTCTGATCTTGCTGCAATTCTGAATCTGATTTCAGTTTCTGCTGTGTATCTTCACGCAGCCATGCGAATATTGGCTCCTCTAGTTGATTCTGTAACTGTTCCAGAATGCTCTCCTGCTGACTCTTCCTTTTTTCGAGACTGATCTGCAGCTTCTGAAATTCTTTTGCATGCTGTTCCAGTTTTCTGGTGAATTCTTCCTTTTTCTTCAGCAAATCCTGCTGAATTTTCTTCTGTTTCTGAATTTTTTCTAATTCTGTTTGTACCTGACTTTCCTGATCATTTACAAATAATCGTAATCCAGGATCATCAACTTCATTTCGAAGTATCTCCTCTGTCTTTTCCTCTGATAGAAATTGTACTGCATAGCTTTTAAGCCCTTCTGTCAGTTCTTCTTTTGAACGTTGTGCCAGCCCTGCAGCTTCTCCTGCCTGCACGCTTGCATCAGATGCCGCTTTTTCAGCAGTTTCTGCTGACATTTTCTGCTTTTTCAACTGTTCTTGTGAGGGAACTTCCTCTGGAATCTGCGTGAGCTTTGGATGATGAACTGAACCACATACCGGACACGGCATTCCATCCTGAAGATCAGCTGCCAGTACACCTGCCTGCGCATCCAGATAAGCCTGCTCCATTTTGTTCAGAACTTCTTTTATTTCCGCCCGTTTTTGAGAAGCTGCCAGATAAACCTTCTTCTTGCTCTCTGCTTCTTTTTCCAAATCCAGGCATCGTTTCTGCTGATCTTTCATTTTCTGTATCTGCTGTAAACGCATGATCAGACTATTCTCTTTTGTTTCCAGATTAGCACTGGAAGTAAGCTGTTCTTCCAGGTCATTCAGAGCCATTGTCATCTGTTCAGACTGCTTTTCCATTTCCTCGGACTGTGTTCCCAGATCTTTAATCTTTTTCAAAAGAAACTCCAGATTACCGCAATTCTTATAAACTCCCGCATAAAGATTATCTATCTTCTCTTTCTGAAAGTCTGTTTCTGCTTTTTCTTTTTCCGCACGGTCTGTTGCCTGATATTCTTTCTGCTTCTCTTCCAGTATTGCTTTTGTTTCTTTCTGATGATTTTGCAGTGCTGTACTGTCTGTTTTCAATTTCTCTATTAGTGCAGAAGTATCCGCTATTTCACTGATTAATTTTTCCAGGTTCGTATAACGGTTCAGATTCTCCTTTTCTTTCTGTATAGAAAATATCAACTGCTGAATCTTCTCGGGTTCCTTTGCTGCATTTTCTACATCTTTTTGTGCCTGCTCAAGCTGTGGAAACAGTATTTCTCTTTCTTTCAGAAGTTTCTCTTTTCTGGCTTTTGCATCTGCCTCTTTATGCACTTTTCCGAGAAGCTGGTTCACATTTTCCAGTTTTGTATCATTTTCTTTTATCTGCTTATTTAAAGCTTTCAGTGTATCTTTATCTGCTTTCAAAAACTGTTCCAGAATCTCCAGACCTTCTTCCAGATTTCCCTCAAACCCATTCTTTTCCATCAATGCCCACTGCTGTCCCAATGGATCTTCTGCAGAATATCTGACCTGTTCCGTATACTGACGGATACTTCTCAGCAGCTCTTTATATGCCTTGTCCAGACCGCCTGCCTCGAATTTTAGTTTCTCCTGGATCACTTTATAAATATCTGTATGGAAAAGTTTTCTGAAAATGTTACTGCGTTCCTCTGTATCAGCCAGAAGCAATTTTCTGAAATCTCCCTGTGCGATCATGGCAATCTGCGTAAACTGCTTCATATCCAGTCCGATCAGCTCTGTAACCGCCTGATTCACTTCCTTCAATTTCGTCACCGGAGCTCTCCCATCCGAAAAAGTAAGCAACGCCTCCCCTTTCTGGGTGGTCATTCCCGTACCTCTGGTCTTTGGCCGCTCATAATCCGGGCTTCTCTTCACTGTGTACACTGCATCCTTATATTCAAAAATATATTCCGCATAAGTAGGAGTCTCAGGCTTCGCATACTTACTTCTGAGCATGGATGCCTCCCGGACTCCTCCACTGGTCTCTCCATACAGCGCAAACGTAATCCCGTCAAAAATCGTTGTCTTTCCTGCACCTGTATCTCCAGTCACCAGAAAAAGTCCCTGACCTCCAAGCCGTGTAAAATCAATCACCGTTTCCCCTGCATACGGTCCAAATGCAGATAATGTCAGCTTCAATGGTTTCATGCGTGCGCCTCCTTCAGATTCTGGATCAGTTTCTCCACAAACTCTGCCTGCTCTTCTTTCATCGGTTCGTTATTCAGTAACTCATAAAACTCGCTAAACAATTCCAGTTCTGATTTCTGCTCCTGAGCCTCCACTGCCTGAACCTCCCGGTTCTCTCGTGTCCGTTTGTTATCATATTCCAAGCGCATCAGATTCGGATAAACCGTGCGCAGCTTCTGCAGTGCTCCCGGCACATCTTCTTCATCTGTCAGGGTGATCTGCAGATAATCTATCTTGTTCTCTGCCGTATAACTCTCCTTCGCCGTCACTTCCATATAAGTTCCCCTCAGCTTACGCATATCCCTTCTCGGAACCAGAGGTACCGTACTGATCTCCACATTCCCCTTCTCCAGAAGCTCCACAATTGTCACAGACTTCTTGTGATCTGCTTCCGAAAAAGAATACTTCAGCGGTGTTCCACTGTAACGTAAAGTCTCTCTTCCCATCTTCTGAGGTCTGTGGATGTGTCCAAGCGCCACATAATCAAAATCATCAAACACCTCCGCACTGACATTGTCAAGACCACCCACCGAAGTCTCCTCCGAATCACTCCGGTCTGCTCCCGTCACAAACTGATGCGCCACCAGAATATTTCTCTGTGTCGTATCAATCTCACACTCCTGCAAAGCAGCCATGACACTCTCCTCATAAGTATTAATATCATCTTTCTGCAAGGCATGCCGCACCATCGCCGGTTTCAGAAATGGCAGAAGATATAGTGATATCAGGCCATACTGATCTTCCAATTCAATCCTCTTCATTTCTCCGTCATAAACCTGCGAAATAAAAATATCACTGTTCTCAAACAGCTTTGCCCCAAAAGAAAGCCTCTCTGCCGAATCATGATTTCCGCTGATCATATAAACCGGAATCTTCTCCTTCGCCAGCCTCGTAATAAACTCATCAAACAACTGCACCGCCTCCGCTGACGGCACTGTCTTATCATAAACATCCCCGGCGATCAGAACCCCATCAACTTTCTGATCCTCAAAAATCCTCAGCATCTGATTCAGAATATATCTCTGATCCTCCAGCATAGAAAAATCATGCACTCTTTTCCCAATATGCAGATCCGCAATATGCGCAAACTTCATCCCACATCTCTCCATTCCAAATTTCATTACTGTCTATCATTTTAGCAAAAAAACATCAAAAAAAGAAGAGTCAGTTCTCATGCCTGACTCTCCCTTTCCATCCTGTCATTTCAATACAGGAAATGAAAAATCTCTTCTATTTTAACATTTAACCAATTAACTTACCTTCAGAATATTTCTGCTCTCCCGATATTCCTCTGGAATCTCTTCTGTCAGGATGTGAGCATCCCGGAATTCACCGAAAGTTACGGAACTTACCTGACCGAATTTGGATTCGTCTGCAAGGATATAGGCATCTTTGCATTGTTTCATCGCTGTGCCCTTTACAATTGCTTCGTTGGTGTCCGGTGTTGTGAATCCTTCTCTTCTAGTGATCCCGTTGGTTCCGAAGAATCCCTTTGTGAAGTGATACATCTGAATCATCTGCATTGCCTGACTGCCTACAACTGCCTCTGTGGAACTCTTCAGCTCCCCTCCGATCAGGTAAACGCGGATGCCCATCTTTGCCAGGGTTTGAGCGTGAGATACTGCGTTTGTGACAAAAGTGGCTCTTGTATTCTCCAGATATTCCAGCATCAGACCGGTAGTGGTTCCTGCATCCAGATAGACGAAATCATCTGATGTGATCAGACTGGCTGCATATTTTGCGATTTTTTTCTTTTCTTCCTTGTTTAATTCTGATTTCTGCGCTACAGTAGGTTCGTAAGCCGTTACTTTATGATTTAATGCTACCGCACCACCGAAAACCTTCGTCAGTTTTCCTGCTTTGTCCAGTGCGGTAATGTCTCTGCGTACTGTTGATTCCGACGCATTCAGAAGCTCTTTTAACTCCGTTACTGTAACACTCTTTTTTTCTTCCAGAAGTTTCAGAATAATATCAAATCTCTGTTCTGTCAGCATGTGCTTCTGCCTCCGTTGTATATTTACTCTACTCTGATATCTCATTATAACAGAGACAGGAGATGAATACATCATCTCCTGTCTGTCGTTTCTTATATTCGATTCAGTAAATTACAGGTTTTCCTGCATGAATTTGCTTACTGCTTCATATGCTGCTTCTTCATCAGCACCTTCGATTGTGAATGTTACTTCATGACCTTTCTTAACACCAAGTCCCATCAGTGCAAGAAGTTTTCTGCAGTCTACTTTCTTTCCTTCTTTTTCGATTGAGATAGTGGATTCAAAACCTTTGACCAGTTTTACAAGCTCTCCTGCAGGACGTGCGTGGATTCCTTCGTTGTCTGTGATTACATACTTAAATTCTTTCATTTTGATATCCTCCATGTTCTTTATTATTGCTTTTCTTATTTTTATCTGCTGACCTTTTCTATGCCGGTAGTGACCAGACAGATATTTCTCACTGCTTATGCTACTTTCTTCTTTAACAGGCCAAGCAGAACTGCGGAGATTACTGTTCCCACAACCAGTGCAACCAGATACATAACTGCGTTTCCAACTACAGGGAATACGAAGATTCCACCGTGTGGTGCCATCAGTGTACAGTTGAATGCCATGGAAATCGCTCCTGCGACTGCGGATCCGATGATACAGGATGGAAGTACACGAAGCGGGTCAGATGCTGCGAATGGGATCGCACCTTCTGTGATAAATGCAAGACCCATAATGAAGTTTGTCGGACCTGCGTTTCTCTCTTCTTTTGTGAACTTATCCTTGAACAGCAGTGTTGCCAGTGCGATCGCACACGGAGGTGTCATACCACCGATCATAACTGCTGCCATAATATCATAGTTGCCTGCTGCAATTGCAGCTGTTCCAAATACATATGCTGCTTTGTTGAACGGGCCGCCCATATCAATAGCCATCATTCCGCCAAGCACCATACCCAATATTACTTTACTAGAACTTCCCATTCCTGTCAAGGCATTGTTCAGTCCTGTATTGATACCACCCATGATCGGCTCTACAATAAATGTCATTAAGAGTCCCATAACAAGGATTCCGACTACAGGATAAATTAAAACAGGTGCAATCTTTTCCAGTGCTTCCGGAAGTTTATCACATAATTTACGAAGACCAAGAATGATATATCCCGCTGCAAAACCTGCAAGTAATGCACCAAGGAAACCAGATTTTCCGTTTGCTGCCATCATACCGCCTACCAGACCAAGTGCAAGTGCAGGTCTGTCACCGATCGCCATTGCAATAAATCCTGCCAGAATTGGAAGCATGAATCCAAATGCTGTATCACCGATACCTTTAAACAGAGCTGCGATCGGAGTGATCGTACCAAAGTTTGATCTCTGATCTGCCGGAAGCGCACTCAAATCTACACTCAATCCATCGATCAGAAATGCGATCGCGATCAGGATACCTCCGCCTACAACTAATGGAAGCATATGGGATACACCATTCATCAGCTGTGTATAGATTTTATGTCCGACGCTGCCTCCGGATTTTGTACTGGAGGAAGAGACCTGAGAACCGGCTGCTGCGTGGTAGACCGGTGCATCCCCGTTAATTGCTCTCTCGATCAGCTGGTCAGCTTTGCTAATTCCGTCTGATACCTGGCATTCGATCACTTTCTTGCCATCGAAACGCTCCATCGGAACCTTGGCATCTGCTGCGACGATAATACAGTCTGCATCAGCAATCTCCTGATCTGTCAGCACGTTCTTTGCACCGCCGGATCCTCTGGTTTCAATCTTGACAAAACAGTTCTTTGCTTTTGCAGCTTTTTCAATTCCTTCCGCCGCCATGTAAGTATGCGCAATACCGGTCGGACAAGAAGTAACCGCAAGGATCTTTGCCTGTGTTCCTTCTGCTGATCCGGTATCTGCGAGTCTTTCATCAATATCTTTCTTTTCACTGTCTGCCTTATCAATGATGTCCATAAACTCATCTACAGAAGATGCGTTGCGAAGAGATTCTGTAAATTCTTCATCCATCAGCATCACGGAGAGCTTGCTGAGCACATCCAGGTGAATGTTGTCCTCTGTATTCGGTGCTGCGATCAGGAATAATAAGGTTACAGGTTCGTCATCAAGTGCCTCGAACTCTACACCGTTTTTGATGACCATTGCTGCAAGTCCCGGTTTCTTAACTGCATCACATTTACCATGAGGAATGGCGATTCCCTCACCAATACCTGTCGTACTCTCTTCTTCTCTTAAATATACCTGTTTACGATAAGCTTCACGGTCGCTGATCTTTTCACTCTTTACCATCAGATCAACTGCCATATCCAGAGTTTCTGACTTTGTTTTTGGAGCAGCTGTCAGCGATACGCTCCGTCTGTCAAGCAGATCTGTTATTCTCATCTCTTCTTCCCCCTTTATTATTTTTCGGTTACCTGGCGATAAACCGCTTCAATTTCTTCTTTTGTTGCAAGATTCTCAGAAAATGCACTTGCACTTCCTGCTGCAATTCCCATATGGAATGCATGCTCATAATCTTTCTTTTCCATCCATCCGGCTACGAAACCGGCTACCATGGAATCTCCGGCACCTACACCATTTACCAGTTTGCCTTTTGGTGCGGGTTCTTCAAATACCTGTCCGTCCTCTGCTACCAGAACTGCACCTTCGCCTGCCATGGAGATCAGCACATTTCTTGCACCTTTTTCCTGGAGTTTCTTTCCGTACGGGATCACATCTTCTCTTGTCTTTAATTCCACACCGAAGATCTCACCCAGCTCATGATTATTTGGCTTTACAAGGAATGGATGATATTTCAGGACATTGACCAGAAGATCCTTTGTCGCATCCACCACGATCATCACACCTTTTCCATCCAGTCTTGCCATGATCTGTTCATACATATCGTCCGGCATGGAAGATGGAATACTGCCTGCCAGGAAAAGTATATCACCTTCACCAAGTCCGTCCAGCTTCTTCATCAGTTCCTCTACTTTATCCTTGCTGATCACCGGTCCTGCACCATTGATCTCAGTTCCGTCGATAGATTTCAGTTTAAGATTGATCCTTGAAACTCCTTCGCTGATCTGAATGAACTCAGATCTCACTCCCATTTCCTGTAATCTGCGGATAATCTCTTCTCCCACAAATCCAGCTGTAAATCCAAGTGCTGTGTTCTCAATCCCCAGATTCATAAGAACTGTAGAAACATTGATTCCCTTTCCGCCCGGAAGCATCAGCTCTGAACTTGTTCTGTTTGTCAGTCCCAGTTTAAAATCATCTACTGAAACGATGTAGTCCAGAGACGGATTAAAAGTTACTGTGTAGATCATCTCTTCTTTCCCTCCCGTTTATATTATCATGTCTTTCTTGCATGTTCGTGACTGCCTTTTGTTTATGGTCTTAGTATACCGTCATATTTATTCAAAGTCAATCAAACTAATTCATAAAAATGAGGATCGTTTTTGGTTGAGATTGCACAAAAATCGGCCGGAATTTTTCTGTTTCCGTTCAAACTCAGTCATTTCTTTTCATAATTCAATAATTTGCCCGCAAATCTAACGGACATTCACAAACTGCATTCACCACCTGTCCATAACTATTTATATCCAAACAGAAAAAATCCTCTGACCTGGATATTAACTCCACAATCAGAGGATTCTCTGTTTTCTGTTATTTTATTACGTTTTATGATTCTTTACATTTTGTGCTTCTCTGCTGCAAAGAATTCTTTTGTTTCTTTTACGATCACTCCGCTCAGTGCAAACAGTGCGATCATATTCGGAATTGCCATCAGTCCGTTGAAGATATCTGCGATGGTCCATACTGCACTTACTGTCATATACGGTCCGATAAATACTGCCAGAATGTAAAGCCAGCGATATGTAAAGATTGTTTTCTTATGTCCGTGTGTCAGATATTCCAGACATCTTTCACTGTAATAATCCCATCCAAGGATTGTTGTAAATGCGAAGAATACCAGACAGATCATCAATACAAATGCGGAAACCTGTCCAGGGATCGGAAGTCCGTGCTGGAATGCATAGGTAGTTACCTGAACACCTTCCAGACCTTCTACCTGCCATGCACCTGTCAGTACAATGGAAAGACCTGTCATTGTACAGATTACAATAGTATCAATGAATGTACCTGTCATACTTACAAGACCCTGACGTACAGGCTCTTTTGTCTGAGCTGCTGCAGCTGCGATCGGTGCACTACCAAGTCCGGCTTCGTTTGAGAAAATACCACGGGCAACACCTTTCTGCATAGCAACGATCATAGTACCTACCATACCACCTGTTACAGCGGATGGATTAAATGCTCCTTTGACAACTGTTACGATTGCTGCAGGGATTTCTGTAATATTTAAAAGAATCAATGCAACACTGAAGATCAGATAAATAACTGCCATAAACGGTACAATAATCTGGCTGACTGTTGCGATTCGTTTCAGACCTCCGATCAGGATCGCTGCAACACATGCTGCAAGGATCAGAGAAGAAATTACAACTGCCCAGGAATATTCTCCAAGGAACGGGATATTTACACAGTTTGATTTGTTCGGGTCAAAGAAGTTCTGAACTGCACTGGAAATACCATTTACCTGGCTGAATGTACCGATTCCGAAAAGACCTACGCATACACCAAAGAATGCGAAAATTTTTGCAAGCCATTTCCATTTCGGTCCCATACCTTTCTCAATATAATAGAAAGGACCGCCAAGGCTGTGACCATCTTCTGCTACCACACGGTATTTAACTGCAAGAAGACCTTCGGAAAATTTTGTTGCCATTCCAAAGAATGCTGCAACGATCATCCAGAATAAAGCGCCAGGGCCACCTGCACAGACAGCAGTTGCAACACCGACGATATTACCGGTACCAATAGTAGCACTCAGTGCTGTACATAAAGCTGCGAAACTTGAAATCTCACCGTCGCCTTCTTCTTCGTTCTTAAACATCCATTTCAGTGCAAGGGGGAGTCTTCGTATCTGAAGAAGTCCAAGTCTGGCAGTTAACAGAATACCACCTGCCATGATCAGGATCATAAGGGGCACGCCCCAGACGAGATCGTCTACAGTAGATAAAAATGAATTGATCGCTTCCCACATAATAATAAATCTCCTTTTTCTTTTAAAAAGTGTAATATATTGTACAGCTGGGAAACAAAGTAATAACAGACCGTTTCAGAAATTAGAAAGTTCAGAAAATACTGTCCATATATTCCATATGGATCAGCGGGGATGATAAAGCATCCTCTGTCCTTTTGCCTGAGAGATTCAAGACACGGGTCAGATAACCATTTGTCGGCGGTTATATGATAGTCCATGTTATTTGCACCTTCGGCCCCCGATCTAACGGGTGTCTCCAGAGAAACGATCCATTTGCAGTTCTTCCCTGCGTCCAGGGAACCTGAGAGTTTTACTCCTTCGGCGGGTATAGCCTTTTGTGCGGCTTCCACTTTCCTGCAAACTTCACCTCGTTAATTTGCTGTTACTGTGTTATACTATAGCTCCTAATTTTGAACTCGTCAATAGAAAATTAAACTTTTATAAAAAAAGTATAAAATATGGAAATTTTTTTCATTCCATTTATGAATACTTTATAGTCAAGCGGATATCATCTTATCTTTCTAACCCGTGCCGGTAAATATCAGACTAAATTAAAATTATTTACGCATTTACCATATCAGCTGCAAACAGCGCAGCACCAAGTGCACCGCAAAGCTGCGCTTTATCACTGATCACCAGTTTTGTGCCAAGTTTTTCTTCCAGTGTCTTTACCAGCCCCTTGTTCTTGGAAACACCGCCGGTCATCATAAACTTTTCTTCTCCGCCTACACGTCTGGTAAGAGCTGCAGTCTTTACAGCAACCGCTTTATTCAATCCATGAACAATGTCATCTGTCGCTTTGTTCTGTGCGATCAGGGATACAACCTCTGATTCCGCAAATACTGTACACATACTGGAAATTGTAATATCTTCTTTGAATTCCAGACCACACTCACTCATCTGATCCAGGCTCATTTCCATTGTACGTGCCATCATTTCCAGAAATCGTCCGGTACCTGCCGCACATTTATCATTCATAACAAAGTTTGCGACCGCACCATTCTCATCCAGACGGATCACCTTACTGTCCTGCCCGCCGATATCAATAACTGTCCGCACTTCCGGATTCAGGAAATGAGCACCTCTGGCATGACAGGTGATCTCTGTGATACTCTTATCACCATTCTTAATAGCAGTACGTCCATATCCGGTGGTAACCAGCGCATCAATGTCTTCTCTCTGCAGATCGGCCTGTTTCAGCGCCTCTGCCAGCGCACGGTCTGCACCAATAGCAGCACCTGCACCTGTAGGCAGGATAATGCTGGTAACGATTTCATGTTCTTTATTCAGAATTACCACATCTGTACTTGTAGAACCACTGTCAATTCCTGCAAAATAACCTTTTCCCATTTTTCTCTCTCCTTTTGTGTCAACCTCTATGGTCTGCTCCAGTTTCTCAGGCTGAATACTCTCTGCAAAAGCCTCCAACCTGGTAAGAAGCTGACCGCTGCTTTGAATGGTATAATCTGATTCGATTTTTAAAAGCGGTACATCTGTATGATTCTTAATATCCGCATATTCAAAACTATAGAAATCGCAGAATTTCACTGTATGATAAATAATTCCCGCAACAGACGGATCATTATAAAGTTTCTTACGGCCTGTCGGATCCATCATACGCATACATGGAATCTGTCCCAGAATTTCCCCTGCATACCAATCCATCAGTTCATCAAAGGAAGCAGTCTCCGGCGGAAGCACATTTCCTACAGAGCGGTTATGTACACAGGTATCATTCTCTACAGGAAGAGGCATAGCCTTACTGGTCATTTCAAATAATTCCTGTCCCATTCTCGCTCCGAGCACTGCAATATGAGGCTTTGTAATTTTCTCAGGGGCATGAAAGGCAGTTCTGAATTTATCTGTATTAAATTCTGTACCTTTATACTTTGCATAAGCTTTTGCCAGCCCTTTCAACTGTACTGCCATTCGCTCCCTGCTGCAGGCACTGTCACAGTGAAGCACATCCAGAATATATAGGAAATCCAGCTTACCGCTCTCCAGAAGAATATCATATACACTTCGGATCGTATCGCAGCAGCTTACCAGAACAAGCTCCCTGATCTTTCCCTCCATAACTCCTTCCAGAAGCGTTTTTCCAAAGCCGCAGATATTCGGATGAGAAACCTGATCTGCAAGGTCAAAGCCATCCGGCATATGGTTAAAATTCTCACATTCCCCGCCAAGAGATTCCAGAAGCTCGACCGGGGTATATTTACAGACATAGTATGTTTTATTCATTTTCCGCACCTCCCAGCATTTCCAGAAAAGCTCCCAGTCTGGTGGATGTCTGTCCCTCTCCTCCGTGGCTTCTGTCACAGCCGTCACCATCCAGGATCAGAAGCGGTAAGCCTGCCTCCTCAAATTTCTTCTTCGCAAGCTGTGCAGCACCAAGCGTATGTTTACATCCCCAGTGACCAAACCACACTGCTCCGTCTGCTCCCGCCTGTTTCGCATGGCGGATTCCTGCTTCGATTCTTCTCAGTGCACTTCCGTTCAGTGAATGATATACCATTCTTCTGGCCATAGCTTCAAATGGTTTCTCCGGATCAAAATCCGGCTCACAGGTTTCTGCCAGTTCACATCCCACAATCTGGGCTTTCTCGCTGAAGCAAAGTTCCTGACGAACTGCATCAGACCAGAATGGAATCGTATGCATCCAGTAAATATGTTTGCCTTTCGCTGCAGGTGCTTTCTTAATATCCTCAAGAAGCATCTGTGTATATTTCTCCTCTTCTGCTGTTCCAAGCAGGATATTATTTGTCATTCCTGCATACAGCGGAGTAACCAGATCAGACGGCACATATCTGTCCGCACGCATCTGCTGATATTTTTTATAATTCTCCAGAGTCCGCCTGCTGCATGCAAGACGGTTCTTCAGTGCATCTTCAGAGATTGTTTTACCTGTATTTTTTTCCAGAAATGCTTTTAACTCTTTTAACTGATCTGCCACATATTGCACATTCTCCTCATTCTGCTGCCACGGCACATCAATGGCAAATGCTGGCACCTGGTAAAAATCGGCCAGTGTACGGAATGTCAGCAGGTTAGCATCGCAGGTTAAATTCGTATAAACAATACATTTGGGCTTCGGCAACAGCCCTTTCTGTGCCGCGCCAAGAAATGTCTTATGATAACTGCACAGTGTCTCGGCAATCCCCTGATTCTCTGCCTGCTGCAGAAATGCTCTCTCTGCTTTGCTCGCAGAAAGATAACAGGAAAATCCTTCTACATTATAAGGATGTAATCCCACCTCCTGCATCATTTCGCAGGGTGTAAAAATACTTACAATAACAGAATCCTCCGGTTTCTGAAGTGGACGCAGCATGGTATCCATCATCAGATTTGCAAGATGTCTGTCTGCGGGCATCAGTCTTTTATCCTGCATAAAGCAAAATTTCAGGTTCTGTGCCTCCCATCCCGTTTTTAACAGCCAGCGGGCGGATTCCGGCTTTGAGTTAGTCAAATTTTCCACATAATGACCAAATGTCTCGATAATCTGCATAGTCTTCTTCCTCATTATGGTTATCATAATTTATCAGTTTTCAGCGCATATTTTTCAGTAGAAAGAAACAATTTCTATTATAACGTTTGATCTTCAAAATAAAATAGCGCTATCAAATATTTTAGTGATATATTTTTTTGAAGTCAAGCTGAATTTTCTCCAAAATTTACCTGTTTTTGTACATTCTTCTTGACAAAAAAGTCTCAAATGGTACACTTTTGGTTGTATTATTTTTCAGAAAAAGGAAGTAATATAATATAGGAAAGATTTTTTAGGAAAGGAAGGAATTTAAAAATGCGTTCATTAGCAGTTTATTTAAAGAACTACAAAAAAGAAAGTATTCTGGCGCCATTTTTTAAATTTCTGGAAGTTGTATTCGACCTGATCGTGCCGATCATCATCGCACAAATCATCGACGTCGGTATCGCAAACCACGACAACGGATATATCATCCAGAGATTTTTTATTCTTATTTTAATGGCAGCCTTCGGTCTTACCTGTAGCATCACGGCTCAGTTCTTCGCAGCCAAAGCCAGCGTAGGATTTGCCACCAAATTAAGACAGGCAGTTTATGATCATGTTCAGCGTCTGTCCTTTACAGAACTTGATACTCTCGGAACAGACACACTGATCACCAGACTTACCGATGATATCAACCAAGTTCAAAATGGTCTGAATATGGGACTTCGTCTTCTTCTTCGAAGCCCGTTCATCGTACTGGGATCCATGGTCATGGCGTTCACTATCGACTTCAAATGCGCACTGGTCTTCGCTGTTGCTATTCCATTTCTGTTTCTGGTTGTCTTTGTCATCATGTTTCTCAGTATCCCGCTGTTCAAGAAAGTACAGGGAAAACTGGACACTGTTACAGGTCTGACAAGACAGAACCTGACAGGTGTGCGTGTGATCCGTGCATTCTGCCGTGAGAAAGAAGCAGTACAGGAATTTGACACCCGTAATGACGAACTGACAAAGTTAAACCTCTTTGTCGGAAGACTTTCTGCTTTGTTAAATCCTGTTACTTATGTACTGATCAACATCGCAACGGTTATCCTGATCCAGAAAGCCGGCGTTGAAGTAAACTTAGGCAGCATGCAGCAGGGACAGGTTGTTGCCCTGTACAACTACATGGCTCAGATGATCGTCGAACTGATCAAGCTTGCATCCCTGATCATCACCTTAAACAAATCCGCAGCATGTGCAGGACGTGTGGCAGATATCCTGAAAGTAAAATCTACCATGGATTATCCAACAGCTACTTCTGCTTCCGCTGCTTCTTCTGATGATGCAGTTGTATTTGATGATGTCACTTTCGAATACAGCGGAGCCGGAGCGCCAAGCCTTTCACATATCAGCTTCTCTGTTAAGAAAGGTCAGACAGTTGGTATCATCGGCGGTACAGGAAGCGGTAAAACCACTCTGGTCAATCTGATCTCCAGATTCTACGACGCAACCAAAGGAACTGTACTTCTGGATGGTCAGAATATCGAGAATTACGAAAGAAATGACCTCCGTTCCAGAATCGGTGTTGTCCCGCAGAAAGCTGCCCTCTTCAAAGGCACGATCCGTGACAATATGAAGTGGGGACGTGAAGATGCCACTGACGAATATCTGTGGCAGGCACTTACTACCGCTCAGGGAAAAGAAGTCGTAGAAGGTAAACCAGGTCAGCTTGATTTCGAGCTGGAACAGAACGGCAAGAATCTCTCCGGTGGTCAGAAGCAGCGACTTACCATTGCCCGTGCTTTGGTAAAGAAACCAGAGATTCTGATCCTGGATGACAGTGCCAGCGCTCTCGACTTCGCAACAGACGCAGCACTGCGTAAGTCTCTCAACAGACTTGACTGGAATGTAACTACTTTTCTGGTATCCCAGAGATCTTCCAGTATCCAGCAGGCAGATCTGATCCTTGTTCTCGACAATGGAAATCTGGCAGGCAAAGGTACTCACGCTGAGTTACTACAGACCTGTGAAACATACCGCGAGATCTATTTCTCTCAGTTTCCTGAAGAGAGGGCAAAATATGCCTCTGCACCTGCAGGTGGTATGATGACGGAGGTGACAGTATGAGCCAAGTAACAGCAAAAGATACATCAAAGGGAAAAAGCTCTGAGACCTTTTTCAAAGTACTGCGCTTCATCGGAAGATACCGTTTCCTGCTGATCCTCAGTATCGCACTGGCAGCAGTTTCTGTGGTTTTGCAGTTATATGTCCCAATCCTGTTCGGTAATGCCATTGATCAGGTTGTTGCCAAATATCAGGTTAATTTCGAAATGATGTGGTATTATCTGTCACGTATCCTGGTAATGGTTATTCTTTCTTCTGTTGCCACATGGCTGATGAATGCCATCAACAACCGTATGACCTACCAGACAGTAAAAGATATCCGTGCAAAAGCAATCCGCCATATTCAGAAGCTTCCGCTCTCTTACCTTGACGGACACAGCACCGGTGATATCATCAGCCGTGTAATTGCAGATGCAGATATTCTTTCAGATGGTCTGCTGCTTGGATTTACTCAGCTGTTCTCAGGAATCGTAACCATCATCGGAACACTGATCTTCATGTTTTCCAAGAACTTCTGGATCACACTGATGGTCATTGTCCTGACACCATTAAGCTTCCTGGTAGCAAAATTTATTTCCTCACATACCTTCCAGATGTTCCGGAAACAGAGTGAAGCCCGTGGACGCCAGACAGCTCTTATCGAGGAAATGATCGGAAACCAGAAAGTTGTTCAGGCTTTTGGATATGAAGATAAATCTTCTGAGCGTTTCGCAAAACTTAATGAAGAATTACAGGACTGCAGTCAAAAGGCAGTTTTCTACAGCAGTCTTACCAACCCTTCCACACGTTTTGTAAACAATGTAATTTATGCATGTGTAGCACTTGTAGGTGCTTTTATCATTCCGGGAGGCAGACTGACAGTCGGCGGTCTTTCCGTACTTCTCTCCTATGCCAATCAGTATATGAAGCCATTCAATGATATCAGTTCTGTTGTCACAGAGCTTCAGAACGCACTTGCATGCGCAGGCAGAATCTTTGATCTGCTTGAAGAAGAACCGGAAGTTGCAGAAGCTTCTAACACACTGGAAAATGTAAAAGGTGAAGTGGATATCAAGAATGTATGCTTCCATTATGATGAGTCAAAAAAACTGATCGAGGACTTCAATCTTCATGTAAAACCTGGTATGCGTGTTGCTATCGTGGGGCCCACCGGATGCGGTAAATCAACCTTTATCAACCTTCTGATGAGATTCTATGATGTAAATGCCGGTTCTATTTCCGTTGACGGTAAACCAATTAAAGACATTACCCGTCATTCTCTGAGAAGCAGCTATGGTATGGTGCTTCAGGAAACATGGATCAAAAACGGAACCGTCCGTGACAATATCTCTATTGGAAAACCGGACGCTACAGATACTGAGATCATCGAAGCAGCCAAGCTTACCCATAGCTGGGAATTTATCCAGCGTCTTCCTAAAGGACTGGATACCATGCTTAACGAGGACAGCTTAAGTCAAGGACAGAAACAGCTTCTGTGTATCACACGAGTTATGCTCTGCCTGCCTCCGATGCTGATTCTGGATGAGGCTACTTCCAGTATCGATACCAGAACAGAATTACAGATTCAGGAAGCATTTGAACGAATGATGGAGGGAAGAACAAGCTTTATCGTTGCTCACCGTCTCTCCACGATCCGCAATTCAGATCTGATCCTTGTTATGAAAGACGGAAGTATTATTGAACAGGGTACACATGATGAACTGATCGCGAAGGGCGGCTTTTATCATACTCTGTATAACAGCCAGTTTGCTAAGGTTTCTGAATAATCGCCCTTCAGCAACAAGTTCTTTTCATTACCAGTTGAAATAAATTTCCAATAATGTCAAAAAAATCTTTTCTATTACTGTATGACATGATATACTGGTGTTGAAATGAATGATATGCAAAATAGGATTTTATGCGTCAAGTGTTCGGTGAATGGGGAGTTGTCACTGAAACGAAAAGTACGTCTTACGGTATATTATCCGCACCCGTTGCAAACAATATAAGAGGATATCTCATATTGTGTTAGGGAATGTTTTCGACATACATTCTATCACAATTGGAGATATCCTTTTTTGTGTATCAAACCTGAAGTGCACGCCCAAAAACTGATTAAAAGGATAATCTCCATTCTACAAATACAAAGGAGGTTATTTTTAATGGTTGATAAACAAAAAATCGAGCAGGCAGTCCGTCTGCTTCTGGAGGGAATCGGTGAAGATATCACACGGGAAGGGCTGGTCGATACTCCCGACAGAATTGCCCGTATGTGTGAAGAAATTTACGGAGGTCTCGGTCAGGAGGCAGACCAGCATTTATTAAAACAATTTCCAGTGGAAAATAATGAAATCGTACTGGAAAAAGACATTACTTTTTACTCTATGTGCGAGCATCACCTGATGCCTTTTTATGGAAAAGCTCATCTCGCCTACATCCCTGACGGCAAAGTTACCGGTTTAAGCAAACTGGCACGTACCGTAGAAGTTTATGCCAGAAGACCGCAGATTCAGGAGCGCCTTACCGTCCAGATCGCAGATGCTCTGGAACGCGCCCTGAATCCAAAGGGAATCATGGTAATGCTGGAGGCAGAACACACCTGTATGACCATGCGCGGAATCAAAAAGCCTGGAAGTAAAACGATCACTACCGTAACCCGCGGCGCATTTAAGGAAGATAAGGAACTGCAGAAAATGTTCCTTTCCATGGTAAAAGAATGAATACCGATTTCTTAGATATGGATCGTATCAATCAAATCTGGCAGCATCCTGTTTATCAGGAACATTATAAAAAAATACAGGAACTGTTTTTTATGTTCCGCTGTTTCTGAATGCTACTGGTCCAGCGAGAAAAAAATATGAAAATTGAATACTAGAGCGTGTTTGAAAAATCATTCCCACAAATTGTGACGCACATCTTGTTCAAACATGCTTTAATCCTCTACATAACCATAAAAGAAAGGATGGTCCCTGCTCATGAAAATTGGAAACCGTTTATTTGATACTCAAAATCAAACTTACATAATGGGAATTTTAAATATTACTCCTGACTCCTTCTCGGACGGCGGCAAATGGAATCACATGGATGAAGCTCTGAAACATACAGAAGCAATGATCGCTGATGGAGTAGATATTATTGATATCGGCGGCGAATCCACGCGTCCTGGCCATACACCGGTCAGTGCCGACGAAGAAGCTCAGAGAGTCCTGCCGGTTATCGAGGCTGTCAGACAAAATTTAAATAACCAGGTAAATGCTCTTAGCCGCCTGATAAAGTCAAAACAGTCCCCGAAATTTCAAAAGATTTCGGAGACTGTTTTTTGTTCTGTCATTTCACAGTATATTTACATCGAAAAATATTCTTCTGATCATGAAACAATTTTGTTATCCGGCTCATGCGAATAACAACATTTTCTTCGCTATGTGGCTCTGCATCGAATAACTTGATCCGCTTCGTAGCTGATTCGGTTAAATCGCACGTGTGGCTTCTTTCAGCCATGCTTTCTCATCTTCATCCAAATACGGAGAAATCTTTTCATATACCTGCGCATGATAATTATTAAGAAGTTCTCTCTCATGTGCGGTCATCTGCTCCGGAACCACGGCATCAAGGTCAAATGGTACCATAGTCAGGAACTCAAAGCACATAAACTGGCCGAACTGTGTCTTTTCTGCTTTTTTGCATACGATCATGTTCTCATGGCGGATTCCGTATCCGTCTTCTACATAGTATCCAGGCTCGTCAGATGTGATCATGCCTTCTTCCAGCACTGCATTATTTCCCGGAACCACTTTCCAGCGGAAGCTGTTTGGTCCTTCATGGACATTCAGCAGATAGCCGACCCCATGTCCGGTTCCGTGATTAAAATCCTGTCCCAGTTCCCACAGCGGCCCACGTGCCAGATAATCCAGATTTACACCTGTGCATCCATAACGGAATTTCGCATTTCCCAGATTCAGCATACCACGTAAAACCGCAGTGAAAAATTTCTTCTGCTCATCTGTTACAGGTCCCATAACAATGGTACGTGTGGTATCTGTAGTACCTTCATAATAGTTTCCGCCTGTATCTGCCAGCAGGAAGCTTCTCGGCTCGATCGGGATATCGGTCTCCGGTGTTGATGAATAATGGTTGATCGCAGCATGAACTCCATAGGAAATGATCGGATCAAAGCTGTTGTCAATAAAGTTCTCCTGCTGTGCACGGAAACTGTACAGCTTCTCCTCTGCACTTAATTCGGTCATCGGAATCTTGCCTACATTTTTCTTTAACCAGTAGATAAACTTTGTAAGTGCCACACCATCTCTGATATGTGCGATACGTTCATTCTCCACTTCTACCGGATTTTTGATTGCTTTTGGAAGAAGGGTCAGGTTCTCTTCATCCAGAATTTCAACCTCTGCCGGGATATTGCTTACCAGGCGGCTGTTTGCTTTCTGTTTGCAGAGAAGAACTTTCATATCTTTTGCAAATGTTTTTACATATTCGTAGATGCTGTCATATGGAAGAAGAGTCACGCCGTCTTTTGCCAGAGCATCCAGAACTTCTGCCGGAAATGCCTTCTCATTGGCAAACAGCTTAATCTCTTTCTGAGTCATTACCAGATAAGACAGGACAACCGGGCAGCAATGTACATCTCCGCCACGGATGTTTAACAGCCATGCGATATCATCCAGAGAAGTCAGGACAAAGGCATCTGCTCCCTTTTCTTCCATTGCCTTGCGGATCTTTGCGCATTTATCTGCGCGGGATTCTCCTGCCCATTTTACATCCAGTTCCATCACCGGCTCGCAGGAAAGTGCCGGACGGTCTTCCCATACCTCTCCTACCAGATCATAATCTACAGAAAGGGAAGCGCCTTTCTTTCCGAGCGATTCTGAAAGTTCAGCTGCCTCTTTTGCACTGATGGTTCTTCCGTCAAATCCAAGGCACATGCCTTCTCCTAATTTCTCTTCCAGAAACTGATGAATTGTCGGAACTCCCGGCTCTCCCATCTTAAAAAGATCTACACCTGTTCCCTCTAACTGTGCGGCTGCCTGGATAAAATAACGTCCGTCTGTCCACAGACCGGCCATATCCTGCATGATCACTGCAGTTCCCGCAGAACCGGTAAATCCTGTAATATATTTTCGGCATTTGAAATATTCTCCAACATATTCAGATGCATGGAAATCATCTGTCGGGACCAGATAAGCATCAATCTTTTTCTCTTTCATGCGTTCCCGAAGCGCGGTAATTCTTTCTTTTACTGTCATTGCATTTTCTCCTTTGCATACCTCTATAGGCATGAAAAGGGCGGCCACATAGAAATGCAGCAGCCCTTTTCTCTATTTAACAGTGTAATGATATCTGAGATATTTGTCAACTGATTTGTCGGTGTATATCCCGCCTTAAAGAGTCTTTTTATCGTTTTTGTCAAGTGTCTCATTCATGCTTCCCATACGATATCCAAGAATATCCATTGTCACATAAGTAAATCCATACTCCTTAAATTTTTTTGCGATATCCTCACGGACATTCTTCTCCAGAAGTTTCGGAAATTCCTCCGGCATAATCTCGATTCTTGCAAGTAATCCGTGAATACGTACACGAACCTGATGGAATCCATAATCAAGTAAAAGCTGCTCTGCTTTCTCAACCATTCCAAGTTTCTCTTCGCTGATGGTCTCGCCGTATACAAATCTGGAAGACAGACAGGCAAAGGACTGCTTATCCCATGTAGGAAGTCCCAGTTCTTTAGAATACTCTCTGATCTCTACTTTCGTCAGCTTCGCTTCACGTAATGGACTCTTAACGCCAAGTTCCTTTACTGCGATCAGACCTGGTCTGTAATCGCCGTTGTCATCCATATTGGAACCTTCTACAATATATGCAATTCCATTCTCTTTCGCAATATCCCCGATTTTCTCAAACAGTTCTTTCTTACATAAGTAACATCTGTTTGGTGGGTTCTGGGAAAATCCCTCAATCTCCAGTTCTTCAGACTGGCAGATCACATGCTTAACGCCCTCTTTCTCACAGAACGCTTTGGCTTCGTTCAATTCTCTTTTCGGAAAAGAACAGGACTGCGCTGTGATCGCGATTGCCTTATCTCCCAGTACATCATGAGCTACTTTTAATAAGAATGTAGAATCTACTCCACTTGAGAAAGCAACTGCTACGCTGCCAAGCTCTTTGAGGTATTCTTTTAAATGTTCCAGTTTATTTTCCATGGTGGTTAACCTCCTGATTATTCTTCCTTTTGTTATTTCGATTAATCATATCATTAAAGTAGGGTTTAATGTCAAGAGTATTTTTGCTATATCATTTCCCTGAAGCCATAATCAAGCGGATAAAATCATCCGCTTCGCTACTTCATTCGGTTAAATTACTGTAAATCTGTCTTTTTATGCGTGGATTTCGCCTTCGGATAAATCTGTTTCATTCTGGCATCGTCGAAGTGTGTATCCACCCACTGTTCTATCTGATTTTGTGCTTTAACGCCCTGTGCACGCTGGTCATAGCGTATCAGTGCTACAGAAGAAACAATAATGTTACAACACATAAAGACAGTCAGTATCCAGGTAATGATTTTTCCTGGTTTTACAGGTATTTTTTCAATTAAACCAGAAAGAAGAGGATATGCTTTCTTAAACCATACAACTGCTGCAATCCCCCAGAAAAAGCAGTACAGCAGATTAATTCTTCCTCCCAGATTAAACGGCAGTTTACTGTAATCCCAGAATACCTTTCCAAAGAAGATTTCTGTAAATACACTGCACAGATACTCATAAGCTCCTCCCAGAAAAGTACCTGTCAGAAAGAGAAAGCTCTCACTGCGGTCTTTATATTTATACAAAAACCAGGTAACAAGCGCAAGTGCCAGTCCCCACACAATACTGAATGGTCCCCATACCAGACTGCTCCGGCTCATCCAGTAACCCATTGTAATCCGGCAGAAAGCTGTTTCAATAATATCTCCCAGAAATGCCCCTATGATAAATAACAGCATCAGTTTATAAAAACCACAGCCCTGTGCAAAAACATTCTCTGCTGCCGTGTTCTCTGCTGACTGCATTTTCTGCACTTTTGGATAGGCTTTGTGGATTCTTCGTTCAATCCAGTCTGTAATCCATAAAGTCAGATGTCCGCTTACTTTATCAAGCTGTTCATTCGCCGCCGCACATTGTTCCAGATATGGTCCTTTTTTTATCAGTAAAAGATATGAAGCCGTAATATCTACAATCATTAATATGATCAAGACCAACAATACAATATGTGATAATACGGATGGAAAAACAGATAACAGTTTCCATGTCAGCTTATTTCCCCACCTGACCACTATGTATCCAAAAATGCCCCACAAAGCAGATGCCGGCAGACAGATATATCCATCCAGATTCCATTTAACCCCGGAATAGTCCCACCATCTCTCCTTAAACGCCTTTTCAATCAGGTGGCCTCCAACCCACTCCATCACTGTCGCATAGATCATCGAATACCAGAACAGCCAGAACCCCGTCAGTTCCTGCAGACCAACGGAAATGATCACCGCTGTAATTCCATACATTACACAAAATGGCCCGTTCACAAGACCTCGGTTAGAAAACTTACGCTGCTTCAAAGTAGCTGTCACCGTCTCCAGAACCCACCCCAGAAACGAATAAACAAAAAACAGCCAAAGCAACTCATAACCGGAAAAAATGTTCATTTGTAAAATAACTCCTTTTTCTATTATATCTGGACTATTTCCAAACACCACTTTCTCTCTATTATACTGTCTGTTATATAATTCAGCAATTCATTTTTACTTGTTTCCTGTCAGTTTGTTTACTTTTTCTTTGTGTCACAAATTACTTTAAGGCTTTTTACATTTCTCTTAGAAAAATTCAGCAGATAGAATCTGTATTTCTACCCTGAAGGGATTAAAATATATATCAAACTGATATATTGGAGGACAACGGTATGAGCGTAAATTACAGAGCTGAACTTGTAGACATCCATCGGATTTTCACCGGATATCACTGCAAAACCAGATATTGATTACGGTACCGTAACCGACCAGATGACTGTATGTGACGTAGTCTTTCATCTCGCAGAAACAGAATTTTTAAAAAGCTGTGCCGCCCATGGCGCAAAAACCGTAAACGGTCTCGGTATGCTCGCATGTTCATAAAGAACATTCTTTGAAAACCCTGGAAGTTCCCGTCTTCCTGTCACTTCCTCTGCCAGATCAAGCATAATACTCTTAGAAATATTAAATCCCCGGTAATCAAAAGTTCCATCATCACTTTGAACGCAAGCATGATTATCTCCAGGATTAAAAAGGACTACATTCCCACACTCTATGCCATACTCTTTATTCCGACAAGATAAAGTCCGCTATCCTTTTTCAACAAACCCTATCACATAATGCTCATGAAAATGATTCGGTAAGGGCTGCGCAATTCCCTCAAAACGATAAGCTTCAATCCGAAGTTCCTCATCATACACTATTGTCCGTATTTCTTTTTTCATGTTACTTTCTCTCCTCTTTTCCGTGTTTTATTTTATTCCTAAGGCATTAGAAAGTCTTGTAAAATATCTTCAGATTGTTCAAAATATTTCGCCATTTTATTTATCCATAGAAAAAGGCTCCGAAAACCTCATAATCACTAGAAAATAAAGTGTTTATGAGGCTTTCAGAGCCTCTATAAATTCTGGTTCAGTTTACAATCGAAACTTCGCTTAAGCGTTCATCTGCTTTGCAACTTCTTCTGCAAAGTTTTCTTCTTTCTTTTCGATACCATCGCCTGTCTCGTAACGTACGAAACCTTTAACAGTAATCTTAGCGCCGTTTTCTTTAGCAACCTGCTCTACGTATTTAGCTACAGACTGTTTTCCGTCTTCAGCTTTAACGTATGTCTGGTCAAGGAGGCAGATTTCTTTAAGCTCTTTTTTGATACGTCCTGTGATCATTCCTTCGATAACCTTAGCTGGTTTCTGGGATTCTTTCGGATCGTTCTGGATCTGAGCCATAAGGATTTCTTTCTCATGCTCGATGTATTCTGCGCTTACTTCGCTGTCGCTTGTGTACTGTGGTTTCAGAGCTGCAATCTGCATTGCTACGTTCTTAGCCATTTCTTTAACAGCATCGTTAACTACGTCTGTTTCAACGTCTACAAGAACACCGATCTTACCGCCCATATGTGTATAGGAAGCAACGAAACCATTCTCTTCTGTAACCTGAGCAAATCTTCTGATGTTCATGTTCTCGCCGATAACTGCGATCTGAGCTGCAAGAGCTTCTTTAACAGTCTTAGTTGTATCAAGTGCCCATGCTTCTGCAAGGAAAGCATCGATATCTGCTGCTGTTGTGTTCATAGCCTGAGCTGCTACATCTGCTACGTAGTTCTGGAATTTTTCATTCTTAGCTACGAAGTCTGTCTCAGCGTTAACTTCTACAACAACTGCTTTCTTTCCGTCTTCGGAAACTAAAGTTTTGCAAAGACCTTCTGCTGCTACACGGCTTGCTTTCTTCTGTGCTGTAGCAAGACCTTTTTCGCGAAGGAATTCTACTGCTTTATCCATATCACCTTCTGTAGCTGTAAGAGCTTTCTTACAATCCATCATTCCGGCGCCGGTCATTTCTCTTAATTCTTTTACCTGTGCTGCTGTGATAGCCATTTCATTTTCCTCCTGAATAATATTCGTAAATCGCCCGGAGAGGCTTTTCCTTTTTCAATGACAGGAAAGCCTGTCGGCTTTCCTGTACTGGTTCAAAAAATTATTCTTCTGTAGCTGCGAACTCTTCAGATTCAGCTTCGATTTCGCCGTCTGCATCTGCAGTACCCTGTTTTGCTTCGATAACAGCGTCTGCCATTTTGGAAACGATTAATTTTACTGCACGGATTGCATCATCGTTACCCGGGATTACATAATCCAGTTCTTCTGGATCGCAGTTTGTATCGCAGATACCGATAAGCGGGATTCCTAATGTATGAGCTTCCTGTACGCAGATTCTTTCTTTCTTAGGATCTACGATGAAGATTGCATCTGGAAGTCTCTTCATTTCTTTGATACCGCCTAAGTTCTTCTGTAACTTAACGAGTTCTTTTTTCAGTTCGATAACTTCTTTTTTAGGAAGAACGTCAAATGTTCCATCAGCTTCCATAGCTTCGATTTCTTTCAGTCTTGCAATACGGCTCTGGATAGTTTTGAAGTTTGTAAGCATACCGCCTAACCATCTCTCGTTTACATAGAACTGTCCGCAACGCTCTGCTTCTGTTTTGATAGCATCCTGAGCCTGTTTCTTTGTTCCTACGAATAAGATGTTTCCGCCGTCTGCTACGATATCAGCGATTGCATTGTAAGCATCGTCAACCATGCCTACAGACTGCTGTAAGTCGATGATGTAGATACCGTTTCTCTCTGTGTAGATGTATGGAGCCATTTTAGGGTTCCATCTTCTTGTCTGATGTCCGAAATGTACGCCTGCTTCTAAAAGCTGTTTCATTGAAATAACGCTCATGTTTGTTCTCCTTTTTGGTTAATTTCTTCCGCCCGGTTCTCTTTCCTGGGGACCCAGCCTCACACCGCAGGGCACCATCCACGGGAATCTCCGAACGTGTATATTTTTGCATACGCAATAGATGCGCATGACTCGCAACTTCTGTAGTATAGCATACAAAAACCCTCCATGTAAAGAGGGTTTTTTGCAAATTTTTTATTATTTTTACAGTTTCTTCCAGGTTCTGATCTGCTTCTGACAAACTCAGTTTCCTGCACTTTACCGACACATGTTATAATGTCCATTATATCAGCGGACAATCAACCATGTATTCTTACAATTTTACTTATTTTGTGACAACACTTTCTTTTAATCTCTTTTCTTCTTCTGCAGTCAACTGTCGGCATTCGCCTCTTTTGAGATCATCCGGCAATGTCAATACTCCCATGGAAATTCGTTTCAGATAGACGACTTTCTTTCCTACTGCTTCTGTCATTCGCTTGACCTGATGGAATTTCCCCTCTTTGATCGTAAGCTGAATTTCTGATGACCATCCTGACGGGTACTGTTCCAGTTCTGTCTCTTCAACTTTTCTTGTACTGAGGATCTCCAGTTTTGCCGGCATTGTGGGATTTTTTTCTCCGATTTCCAGACCATCTGCGAAGCGCTGCACATCCTCTTTGGTCATACATCCGTCTGTAACCGCATAATAGGTCTTGTCCACATGTTTCTTTGGAGAAAGCAATTCATGCGCCAGTGCTCCGTCGTCTGTGATCAGAAGCAGTCCTTCCGTATCTTTGTCCAGTCTTCCCACCGGAAACAGGCCTTTTCTGTCTGATGCTACAAGTTTCATCACTGTTTTGTCCCGCTTATCTTCTGTGGCACTAACATACCCTGCCGGTTTGTGCAGAAGATAATAGACAAATTCCGGTGCCTGGGAAATTCTGTTTCCGTCCAGAACTACTTCATCCTCTTCACTGACCTTGATCTCCGATTTCTTTGCAGGTACACCATTGACCTGGACCTTTCCTTTTTGAATATATTTTTTTACCTCACTTCTGGTTCCTGCTCCTGCATCTGCCAGGAACTTGTCCAGACGAACTGCTTTCTTCATTCTTCTTCCTCGCCAGTTTCTACTATTTTCTTTATAAATTCCGGCTCTTTCGCTTTCAGTACAGCAAACTCTATTCCGTTTAGCGATTCTCCGGCAGACTCTGTACTGTTCAGAGCCACTTTCACACTCACACCCGCCTCCGTTTCCAGCCATGCCGGACACTCCCATTCACGGATCAGGCTCTGGGCTAATTCTTCTTTCTGTTCAGGATCTGTGACATCCATTTCTTCTGCATTATATGTCACTGAATAATCGTACTGTTTCAGATTTTCTTTTTCCATAACAAAAGCATAACCTTTTTCTTTCAGGAAAACAAGTGTCCGCTTAAATGTCGGGAAAATATATCTTCCTACTTCTGCATAGGATTCCGGTGCAATATGCTCATCCATATCTGCATAGGAAGTAGCGTAAAGCTCCATCTGTCCACACGGGATTCCTATAAGTTCCTGCGGTGAGGCTTCTGCTATATCCTGTTTCAGCAGATCCAGCAGCTTCTGACTGTCAGATTTTTCCAATGTTACAGAGTACTGATCATCTAATTCATTTAAAGGATCTACTGTTATAAAAGACACTTTCTGTCTGTACTTTTCCAGAATATCATATTTATTATCTTTTAATGTTCCCTGCTCATAGCATGCTTCCAGCAGTCTGCCAAGCTGCTCCGCTGTCACTATATATTGTCTGGTAATATCGAAACCGCTCTTCTTTTTAAACTGAACTCCTATTTCTGTTCCGCTGCATTCCTTACTGTTCTGATAAGACGCAATTTCTTTTAACACTTCATAGATTTTATCTGACATTCCTGCATCTGTCCATCTGCCATAATTTCCGCCCATGAAATAAAAGAGTCTGTCCAGTTTATATGAACCAGAACTCACTTCCATCTGCGGTTCATTCACACTCTCAGTTCCTATCCACTCCAGATTCAGACTGATTCCCTCAGTTTTTGCCATTGTCGGAATTCTTGTATCATATCCGATGGCATCTGTGTGTAATATCCAGGCACTGACAGCTACACATATTCCCAAAAGCAGAAGCTGCAGCTTATGTGCTGCCATTTTACGGAAATCCATTGCAAAAATAACCTGCAAAATTCCATAAAATACAACTGTCCCCAGCACAAGCCCGAATATCCACCAGCCAGTCCTGTTCTCTTCTGGTCCGATCAGCGCAAACATCGTTCCAATTGCCAGAGCAGCAGGGATTACGACCATAAACAAAAGGATTGGTTCCAGAAATCCGTAAACAAAAGATTTTCCTGTTTTCTCAGCTGGACGCTTTGTATATGCCAGATATGCACATACTGCCAGAACAATCAGAAGCAATATCCCGCCCACTATAATGATCCAGAAATTCTTTTGTCCTGAATAAGTCCGCAATGCCACGGAAATAGATACAGGTGAAAGAAAAACAGATATCTTTTCTGCCATTCCCTCTTTAAGTCCCATATTCGTTCTGAAATACATCATTTCCAGCACCCATAAAAGAATGCCCAGTACCGGTCCGTAAAGGAAAACACAGCATAATGACAGAATACCTGCCAGAACATTTCCCGCAATTGCCAGTGCCAACACTGCTCCGAAATACAGCAGCAGATACATAAGCAAATGTTCCAGAAACATTTTCCCCGCTGCCGTGATCAGATGACTACCATGTCCTTTGCTGACTGCGATCGCCATTGTGATCAGTTCCATGATCACATATGGAACCAGATACAGCACCAGACCTCTGATTGCTTTTTCCCAAAAGAACCTGCTTCTTGTTACCGGAAGACTGTGATAAAAATCAATCTTATCTCTGGAAAAAAGATACCAGAATTCATTCAGGGCATTTACAACGGCCGCAAGCATTGTAACCAAAAAGCCTGGAACTATCAGATAGGAACAGATCATGGCAAAAGTCATCCTGTGGATTTCATCCGTCTGATTTCCGATCAGCATCAGTTCTGCTACCGGAAATGCAACCATAAACCCCAGTAACAACAGCACCAGAATCCAGGTACTGCCTTTTAAGCTGCTTCTTAATGATCTACCAGAAAATGTTTTTGACTTCATAGCCTGCCACCTCCGTTTCGCTGATAAATATCTCCTCCAGTGTCAATGGAATCACTTCGCAGAATATTGGATTCTGTGTCTGTACTTTCTGAAGTATTTCTTCTCTGGTCCCTCTTGCAGTAAGTATCAGAAGTGATCCCTGATGTTCTTTCTTTAAAACGTCCAATTCTTTCAAAAGTGCTTCTTCTTTTGTCTGATCCGGCAGTACACACTGGATCTTATGGATATGGAATTTCATGTCTTCCAGTTCTCTGGATAAAAGAATTCCTCCTTTGTGCAGGAGTCCTACATGGTCACACACGTCCTCCAGTTCTCTCATATTATGAGATGCGATCACCGGGGTAAAATCCCGATTCATGATTTCAGACACAAACAGACTCTTTACTGCCTGACGCATGACCGGATCAAGTCCATCGAACGTTTCATCGCATAACAGATATTTTGTCCCTGCACTGATTCCCATAATGACCAGAAGCTGTTTCTTCATTCCCTTGCTGTAGGAACTGATCCTGCGTTTCTCATCCAGATGAAACTGGTCCATTAATTTACTGTAACGGTCAGTCATAAAGTCCGGATAATATTCTCTGTAGAAATCTTTCAGATCTGCTGCCGTATATCCCTGTGGAAAATATCCACCGTCTGAAATGTAAAATATCTGCTGTTTTATCTTTTCATTCTCATAGACCGGTTCCTGATCCACCAGGATTTCTCCTTCGTCCGGCTTTATCACTCCGGCAGCCATTCGAAGCAGCGTGCTCTTTCCTGCACCGTTGGTCCCTACCAGTCCGAAAATCTGGTGTTCACCGATTTCCATTGATACATGGTCAATGGCATGGATCTCTCCGAAAGCTTTACTGCAGTTTCTGATCTCTATCATGATTCGTCCTCCTTTTCAAAGATTTCCGCAAGCATTTTCTCCAGTTCCTCTCTGTTGAATCCTGTGTTTCTGCCTTTCTGTATCAGTGCTGTGAATTCTTTTCGGTAGCTCTCTCTGTTTATCTTCTGTACCTGAGAGCTGTCTGCTACGAAATTTCCTCTGCCTTTTACAGGATAGATCAGTCCCAGTTTCTCCAGCTCCATATATGCACGCTGGATCGTGTTGGGATTGACGGACAGTTCTGTGGCAAGCTGCCTTACTGACGGCATCTGCGATCCCGGCGGCAGGACACCGTTCAGGATTAGGATCTGAAATTTATCTGTAACCTGTTCATAGATTGGACGCCTGTCCTGATAATCCAAAACAATCACTGGTGATTCCTCCTTTCTGTTACGTGTTTCATGATGTGTTGTTTTATTTTATGTGTGTATTTACTGTATTAGTTGTATTGATACACTCATAATACAGAATACTGTTGTATCTGTCAAGTACTTAATAGCTAAATACTTATTTGTCAAACAGATATTCTCTGTTTAATTCAGTAAAAGGTTATTTCCGAATCCTAATCAAACTGTTAGGTTTTACTCTTTCCAGTACATCTAAATTTCCGTATACTGATTATTTTCTTTTTGCCTTAACATAATCTTTTTTCTAATAACAAAGACACCTGCATGTGTACTGTCATTCCACAATTGCAGATGTCTTTATCTTGTCTCTATTTTTATATCATTCTTTTCTTTTTTCTTATACTGCACATCTTTTCGAAATGGGTAAGGCAATATACCACACTGATCAGCAGAATCAGATAGATCAATATGAGAATCTGTACCCCATATTTCATGGAATACAAATCCAGTGCATATTCTGAGATAAGCAGTGACCAGATGTTTGCTCCCATATGGAGCAGCATACTGCTGTAAATATTTCCACTCATTTCCAGTATCCATGCAAATGCAGTTCCGAGGATACTTGCGTAAATTCCCTGTACGATATTTCCGTGATAGATACCAAATATCAGCCCGGAAATCACTGCTGCCACCGGCATCTTCAGCCAGTCACGCAGACGCAGATAGATTAACCAGCGGAAGATCATTTCCTCCGCCGCAGGTGCAATAATTCCCATCCAGAAAATCATCATAAGAAGTGATTTTCCTTCTGTAATTCTGGTCATGCTTTCCTGGTAGGCACTGCTGTTGATAAATGACTGAAGAATTGCCATCAGGAAATTTCCATACTGTGCAAGTCCGGCTCCTGCCAGAAGCAGAAGAATTATTTCCAGTAAGGAAAGCGGTACTTTTTTCTGTGCCGGGATCAGACCGCCGGCAATTCTTCTGACTTTATCTCTTCGATAAAAATACAATGCCGGGATCATAGCCAGAATTCCTGTTAAGCCGGTAAGAAAAATCGTGTAATTATAATATGTCTCAGCTGAGTTTGCCGCGGTTCTTGCAAATACTGCCAGCGCAGTTCCTGCAACGATCTGTGAGATTATAAAGTGGATTCCTACCGGATATCCTGCCCTCCAGATTTTAGAAACAATGTTTTGTTTTCGCAGAGGGCTCAGGCGAAAAAATTTACGATTTCTTCTGCAGAATCTACGATTTTCAGAGGTTCTGCCTGTTTGAGTTCTTCTTCTGTTCCATAGCCGAAAGAAACTGCAATGCATTCCAGACCTGCTTTGCGGGCTCCGTATACGTCGTGTTCTTTGTCACCGACCATAATGACCTGATTTCTGTGATTCTCCATATGCAGGCGCTGAAGAACATCCTCGATCACTTCTGTTTTATTGGTTTTCCTTCCATCCATTTCACTTCCGCCGATTTCTGTGAAGTACTGGGTAAGTCCGAAATGATCCAGGATCTGTCTCACATATACTTCCGGTTTGGAGGATGCTACTGCAAGAATATAGCCTTTCTTTTTTAACTGCGCCAGCATGTCCTCGATTCCGGGATATACAGCATTCTCGAAAATTCCTGTTACAGAATAGCGTTCTCTGTAGATTTCTACTGCCTGTTTTGCAGTTTCTTCGTCGATCTGCGCGTATTTCATAAACATTTCCATAAGCGGTGGTCCTACGAAAACTTTCAGTTTTTGAAGATCCTGTTCAGGCTTGCCGATCCTCTCCAGTGCATACTGAACAGATTTTGTGATACCCTCACCGGATTCGGTTAATGTTCCATCTAAGTCAAACAAAATTACTTTGTACATAAGGTTCCTCCTGTTTCAGAAAAATTGATATAATATGATAGATTATAGCATTGTTTTTCTGAAGCGTCTATGAGGAAAAAATCCAGGGATTCATTTTTATCAGTTTTCCGCCCTGCGAAATAACCAGTAATTCTATTTTATTAGTATTATCACTTATTACTGTATCTGGTATGATGCAGTTTTCTTCCCAGTGCCAGAGACATTCTATTCCGTTAAGACGGACGGATAGGATTTGAACGGAGCCTTGGGATATTATCTGAATTTGTGGGGTGTGGGGATTGTCTGGATTTTGTGTACACTGGAATGTTACAGGCTCATCTTTTGCGTGTGCGTATTTAACGGTGTCTAATTGGGCATCTGTATTCTGGAGTTCTTCGGAATTATCTGTATTCTTATTTTCTGTTTTCTTTGCTTTATTTTGTTTCTTCTTATTTTTCTTTTTTGATGGCTTAGGTGTTGGTGTTTTGGTTGGTTTGGGCATTTTTGTTGGCTTTGGATTTTTCTTGGGCTTGGGTGTTGGTATCGGAGTTGATGTTAATGAGATTTCTTCTGGTGTTTTAACATTGGATTTATCTGTCTGGGGTGTAGTCTGTATGTTGTTATCCGTTTGAGAATGGTGATTCCATGCAGAATTATTATTGCCCTGGGTGTTATTGTTATTTTGAGTGGCGTTATTACTCCGGGAATTATTATACCACTGAGAATTGTTGTTCCATTGACTGCCGTTATTCCAGTCAGTGCTGCTCTGCTGTATATCATTCCATTGCTGTGTATTATCTTGTGTTCTGTTTCCTGTATCAGAATTATATGGATATTCATTGTCTTGTGTCTGATCGTTCTGCGCCGGAGTTTCTGATGTGTTGTCTCCAGTCTGCCAGCTATTTTCCCATGTATTCTCCCAACTGCTCTGATTCCATTGCTGTTCTTCCTGCCATTGCCAGCTGCTGTTTTCTCCATTTCCCACATCAATATCAAAACCACCCATCTGCATAGCAGAGATACTTGAAGTCAGGTAAAGGCATAAAGTTGCAGATACCATAATTAAAAGTCTATTATGATTTTTCTTCACTCTTAATCATCTCCTTTTCCCATAATCTCAGATTTCTGCTGGCTGTATCATCTAACATTGTTTCTTTTGACTTATATTCCGTCCATAGCGTCTGACTGGCTTCCTTTTGTCCGGTACGGAACAGGAACATTCCATATTCACCGTATCCGGCCCTGTAAGTTTCATCATAGAGAAGCATCTGTTCAAAGTAGATCCCGGCATTTTCGTAATTCTCCTGATATTCACTGTTTACTGCCAGAAGCTGCAGGATCTTTCGGGATTCTTCTTTTTCTGTACATTGCTTTTGCAATTCCCGCAGACTGGTATCTGCCTGCGCACAAATTTTTCCTTGCTCTGCTTTACTGCCGTTTTGAAATTCTTCCTGATAATAGAGGTCTGTAACAGCTGTTAATTCTTCGTAGAAATTGAATGGTCTGGAACCGGATACCAGATTAGAACTAAATAGAAGAAAAACAGCTATTGTTGCAAAAACAGTGCTGCTCCCTGCTAAAACCAGCATGTTTTTGATTTTACTCTGGCTTTGTCTCTTGTGGATCCTGCTTAGTTTTTTCTGTACCATCTGCATGTTCTGATAACGCATTTCCGGTTTCTTCATGCAGCATCTGAAAATAAGCCAGAATAATGCTATGTTCCGGATGAATAACAGATAATCTCTCTTTCCGCATAAAGCAGATAATGTTTTTCCAAATGTATAAATATCCGTTGCAGCATTTATCTTACCTTCATATTGTTCCGGTGCTGCAAAACCAGTTGTGCCTGTACATACTTTATGCTGATATTTATATCCATTTACAGCACCACCCAGATCAATCAGATATAATCTGCCATTCTCGCCCATCATTAGATTGTCAGGCTTGAGATCTCCGTAATAAACTGGCGGTTTCCGATTATGAAAATAGGAGAATACATCTGCAATCTCCATTCCATATTTAACGATTTCATTTACGGAAAAGCGTTTTCCATCTCTTAAATATTCACCCAGGGATTTTCCCCTGACATATTCCATGACAAGATAGCATTTCCGGTTATCTTCTATGTAATCTATCATCTTTGGCAGAGACGGATGTGAAAGTTTCAGGAGCATCCGAGCCTCGCTTTTGCCGGATGCCGGTATTTCTTTTACCACCCACAAAACGCCCAATTCCAGGTCTCTGGCAAGATAGACTTTCCCTCCGCCGCCTTTCCCAACAGGCTCCAGAATACAGTAGCGCCCTTTTAATACAGTTCCAGATAAATTCACTGGCGCACCTCCTATTCAATTTTTCAATTAAAAATGGAAAATATGATGAAAGAATTTCATCACAATAGATTTAGATAAATATAGAATAGCACATTTCGTTCTTTTTGAAAAGCCCCATTTACAAATATATGTAAACAGGGCTTAAGTTCATTGTTGTATTTTATTTCTTACATTCTGTCCGGTGCGGAGAAGCCGAGAAGATCGATGCATGTCTCCAGAACTTTCTTTGTGAGTTTCAGCAGCTGGATGAAAGAAGCTTTCTGTGCTTCGTTCTCTTCGCTGAGGATTTTTGTCTCATGATAAAAGCTGTTGAATGCATTGGATACTTCATAAATATACGCGCAGATCTTGTGCGGTGCTTTTTCTTCGAAGGCGTTCTCTACAGTTGCACCAAAACCTGTCAGCTGGAGCATCAGGTTCTTCTGGCTGTCATTTACTGGATCAAGGATCGCACCTGCATCAAGGTCACCGCCTTCTTCCGCAAAACGGTTCAGGATGGATTTGATACGAACGATTGTGTAAAGAATGTACGGACCTGTATTTCCTTCGAATGATGTAAATCTGTCGATATCAAAGATATAATCCTTGGTAGCCTGATTGGAAAGGTCACCATATTTGATTGCGGAAAGTCCTACGATCTCAGCTGTTTCTTTTGCATCTTTATCTTTTACGCTGCGGTTCTCAACAATCTTGGTAAACATCTCTTCGTTGATATCCTTGATGAGAGTTTCCAGACGCATAACGCCGCCCTCTCTTGTCTTAAACGGTTTGCCATCTTTTCCGTTCATAGTTCCGAATCCAAGGAAAGAAAGCTTTGTATCGTCTTTTACAAGGCCGGTCTTTCTTGCGCAGCGGAATACCTGGATGAAGTGAAGTTCCTGACGTTTGTCTACGACATACAGGATCTCATCTGGGTTAAATAATTTCATACGCTCTACGATTGTTGCAAGGTCTGTAGTTGTATAAAGAGAAGCACCGTCTGATTTCAGAAGCATACATGGAGGAATTTCCTTTGTATCGTTCTCTTCTTTTACGTCTACTACAAGTGCGCCCTGGTCTACATAGGCGAATCCTTTTTCTTTCATATCTTCAACCATATCCGGAATGTATGGCTGTGCATCAGATTCTTTTTTCCAGAGGTCGAAAGATACATTTAATTTGTCATAATTGCGTTTCAGGTCTGTAACGGATACATTCATGATGTGATTCCAGAGAGCCATGTATCCCGGTTTGCCCTGCTGAAGAAGATGAGTTGCTTCCAGCGCTTCATTTCTGTATGCTTCATCTTCTTTTGACTTACCGCTTGCGCATGGATAAATCTCTTCCAGTTCGCTGATCGTAAATGGTGCTTCCTCCGGATATTCTCCTGTGTAGGAATCATCAAAGTAAACCAGCTCCGGTTTTCTGTGTTTCAGCTCTGTAATGATCAGACCCATCTGCAGACCCCAGTCTCCAAGATGAACGTCACCAATCACTTTATGTCCAACGAAACGACCAATTCTCTTAATACTCTCTCCGATGATTGCAGAACGAAGATGTCCTACATGAAGAGGTTTCGCAACGTTTGGTCCGCCGTAGTCGATGATGATCGTCTTCGGCTCTTTTGCTGCAGATACAGAAAGTTTCTCGTCTGCTGCCATTTCTTTTAAGTAATCTGCAAGAAACTCACCTTTTACTTTCAGGTTGATAAATCCTGGCTTTACAACTTCTGCCATAGAGAAAACCTGGCTGTCTTTTAAGTATGCTACTACGTCATCAGCGATCATAAACGGTGCTTTCTTATATGCTTTGGCTCCTGCCATGGCACCGTTGCACTGAAATTCGCAAAGGTCCGGTCTGTTGGATACGGTTACTTTTCCGTAGGATGGGTCGTATCCGGCTTTTTCAAATGCTGCGGAAAGTTCTTCCGCCATCTGTTCCATCAGTTTCTTCATTCTTTCCTAACTCCTCAAATTGCTTGTTATAGTCAGACGGATAAAATTCCGTCCTGTTACCTGATCTGTCAAATTTGTTTGGCTCAGTCTACTACTACCTTTCTTGAACATGCAACTGCGATCGCACCATGTCCGATATGGCATGCAACACTTAATGATAACGGATTCTGCACGATCTCAATTCCAGGGAATGTTTCTGCAATCTCTTTCTTGAATTCCAGAGCTTCCTCTTCATTTCCTGTATATGCAGACTGCAGGCACATCTCACCGCGTTTTACATATTCTGCGAAACGGTTCTCCCAGTCATTCTGCATGGCTTTCAGCATGACACGTTTTGCCTGCTTCTTGCCTCTTGTCTTGGAATATGCATCCAGCTTCTCACCCTGGATCTGAAGTACAGGCTTTAAGTTCAGGACTGTTCCGATGGCTGCTGCCGCAGGAGTGATTCTTCCGCCTTTTTTAAGATATTTCAGAGTCTCCAGAGTAATGTAGATACTGGAATCCATCTTCTGTTCTTCCAGAACCTGTTTGATCTGTGCTGCGTTTCTGCCGGCATCTCTTAATGTAAGGGCATCCAGTACAGACTGTCTCTGTGTAACAGAAATTCTCTGATTATCTACTACATGTACTCTTCCGTCATATTCCTGAGCCAGTCCCATTGCTGTGTCGCAGGATGCGCTCAATCCGCTTGACATCGGAATGTGTACCACTTCATCGTACTCTTCCAGAAGTGTATTCCAGAGTCCGCACACATCTGCAGGACCTGGCTGAGATGTAGAAATGGTTTCGTCATTCTTAAGCTTCTCGTAAAATTCTTCCTGTGAAAGAGTGATTCCCTCAAGATAAAGCTTCTCGTTAATGTAAAAAGGCATTGGAATTACGCTGACGCCAAGTTCTCTTGCCTGATCCTGTGTTATGCCGCTGTTACTGTCTGTGACAATGGCAATTTTTCCCATATTCATGTCTCCTTTATTATAATTCTGTTATTATAATTTTCTCTGTTTGCACTACATAAAAATACAGTTACTGTTCACTTTGTGCCCGGTAACAAAATACATGCTCTATTTAGTGTAGCATATTTTTCCCTGTATCTCAATCCAGAATATAAATTTTTTCCAATCCTACGCCTCAATTCACTGTCTATTTGAAATATTCCAGAGTAATTTTCTGGTTATAAAAACCTTTTTCTACAGACATCAGACATACCTGAAAAGAAATGGAATCACAGTCATACACAAAAGGTTCTTCTTTATATATCATACAATATGTTTCTGGTTTTCCTGAATGTTCTATTTCTTCTTTTTTCTTCCGGGCTTTCTGCATCAGATCCTGCAAATATGTATTCTGTTCACTGCCGAAATCTCTTACCGGATATTCCTCCGCCGCCTGCCGGATCTTCTCTGCAAGCAGATGCACAGTTTCTACATGACTGCTTCTTCGAAAGATCGCCGCAATCTTCCTGGCCATTAATGCATTTCCTGTCTTTCGGTATTCATGCAGAGCTTTCAGCAGTCTTCTGTCTTCTGCTTCTTCTGCAATCTTACTCATTACATCCAGTGCTTCTCCGGAGACTTCCCACGGATTTTCCACGGGAACAATATATTTCTCCGGCACTGACGGATAGAAAAGATAATTTAACGGCGGAAAGTCTCTCAGCATAGCGAGTTCCTTTTCCTGTTCATTGCAGAATTCTTCTCCCAGATAATCATACTTATCACGCAGGATCGCAATCTGATATTCCATTACTCTGAGGTTTTCGTATTTCTTCACCCAGAAATGACCGATATTTCCATAATCATATAACTGGCATTCAAACAGTACATCATCAAAAAAGACAGTAAATAAAGATTCTCCCTGATGCACCACCAGAACATATCCCTCTCCCTGCTTCTCTACGGATGCTTCAAGCGGTCCCTCATATCCGCTTTTATAACAGCCTGTCATCCTGGCATTTTCCAATACCAGAAAACTCTCTGCGCAGTCATTCATCAGATAGATCAGACGCAGTTTTCTGTCCGGTGTCTGCCCTGCAAATCCATCTGGAATCCCTGTAAATTCACACTGTTCCTGCTCCAGCAGCTGGTTTAGTTTTTCAAAATTATCTCTCATAAAAATATCCTGCAATTTCCTTTACACACAAAGATACTCTCTCCCGAAAAACGCAGATTTCATTTACCACGTCTTTCTGGAAGAGAGTATTTTTTATCTTATATCAGTTATAACAAAACAGATTTTTACTCCATTTCTCTTACAATCTTACGAACCGGAAGAACAAATGTCGGAGATACGGACAGTTCGTCGATACCCATCTGTACGAAACGCTCTGTCATAGTTGTATCTGCACCAAGTTCACCGCAGATACCTGCCCAGATACCTTCTTTGTGAGCATTGTCGATTACCATCTGGATCATGCGGAGCACTGCTTCGTGATGGGAATCATAAATGTTGTCCAGTTTTGCATTCTGACGGTCGATTGCCAGTGTGTACTGTGTTAAGTCGTTTGTACCAATACTGAAGAAGTCAACTTCTTTTGCAAGAATATCACTGATCATAACTGCTGCAGGTGTCTCGATCATTACACCCTGCTCTACGTCATCTTTAAATGGCACACCCTGCTCTGTCAGCTCTTTCTTCACTTCTGCAACGATCGCTTTGATCTGTTTTACTTCTGTTACAGAGATGATCATCGGGTACATGATGGAAATATTTCCGTACATGCTTGCTCTGAACAGTGCACGAAGCTGTGTCTTAAATACTTCCGGTCTGTCCAGACAGATACGGATCGCACGGTAACCCATTGCCGGGTTCTCTTCATGTGCCATATCAAAGTAATCAATCTGCTTGTCTGCACCGATATCCAGTGTACGGATGATTACTTTCTTTCCTGCCATGTTCTGTGCTACTGCTTTATAGATCTGGAACTGTTCTTCTTCTGTCGGATAGTTGTCTTTCTCCAGATAGATGAACTCACTTCTGAAAAGGCCGATACCCTCTGCATCATTAGCCAGCACACTTGCAACGTCTCCTGTACTTCCGATGTTTGCATAAAGATGGATCTTATGTCCGCTCTTTGTCTCGGTTGTCTTGCCTTTTAATTCTTTGAGCATTGCTCTCTGGCGTAATTCTTCGTCTTTCTGATCCTGATATTTCTTCAGAGTATCTGCATCCGGGTCTACAATAAGAGAACCGTTCTTACCGTCCACAACTGCCATCTTTCCATCCATGCTCTCATCATATTCGATATTGATCAGAGCCGGAATATTCATAGTTCTTGCAAGGATTGCTGTATGGGAATTGGAAGAACCTTTTCTTGTAACAAATGCGAGAACTTTGCTCTTATCCATCTGTACAGTCTCACTCGGCGCCAGATCTTCAGCAACAATGATAGACGGCTCTGCTGCATCCATATCTCCTTCATCATGTCCGGATAACACACGAACCAGACGGTCTGAAATATCTTTCACGTCTGCTGCTCTTGCTTTCATGTAGTCATCATCCATCTGTGCAAACATGTCTGCGAAATTATCGCCTGTAGTTGCCACTGCATACTCTGCGTTTACATTCTCTGTACGGATAATATTGTCAATAGAATCCAGATAGTCCTCATCATCCAGCATCATCTGATGTACTTCAAAAATGGCTGCGCCTGACTCTCCTACCTCCTGAAGTGCCTTGTCATACAGCTTCTGAAGCTGTGCAACTGCTTTGTCTTTTGCTTCCTGTACACGTGCGATCTCTGCTTCCGGATCTTCTACCTTTGTACGCTTTACGCTTGTATCTGCTTTCTGCTGAATAGAAATCTTACCAATTGCGATTCCGGAAAATACGGACTTACCTTCTAATACTCTCATTACTCCAACTCTCCTTGATTAAAGATTATGTTCCAAAAAGTTTTTCATCACTTCGGCATCTGCCGCTTCATTTTCACCTTCCACCTGCACTGTGATCTGGTCGCCCTGCTTCACTGCAAGATTCATAACACAGAACATCCGCTTCGCATCACCACTCTTCGCGCCCTTATTTATAGTGATATTGCTTGTAAGCTTGCCGGCTTCCTGCACAAGAAGCAGCCCAGGCCTTGCATGTATTCCAAGTTTATCTTTGATAACATAAGTAAATGATACCATCCACAAACCTCCTCCTGTATACATACTTCTTTTTGAGATAATTCATTATAGCACAACCTCTGTAAGGACTTCTATATTTTTTTACCTTTTGCATAAAATTTAAGCACTTTTCTTGACATATTTACGATTTTAATCTTTTTTCTGTTAAAAATCCACAGGATTTTTGTCGTTCGATCTATCTCCATATACTTTCATCAGCAAATATATAAAACATGAAAGCACTCCACAGCAAATCGTTTTCCCTCCAAGGAGCAGCTGCCTGGTCTGAACTGCCGATTTCGGAAACGCCAAATATAGCCTGAAGTCTGAAGAAAATTCCGCTGTTTCTCACGGACTTGACCTCTCCAATCCGGGAGTTGTCAACAGGCTGACTAAGAATGTCTTTTTTCAGATGAAAGATTTCTATGTATCTACAGCATTGATCCCTAAGAATCAGGGAACTGTCAGTATGATTATTCTGTATCCTTTAAATTCTATGGAACATGATCTGCGAATGCAGCGTCTCGCTTTCTTTGGCACAGCATTTCTGGCTATTCTGGCACTGAGTATTTTTTCCTGGTTCTTCACCGGAAAAATGATCGCACCGCTGGAAGAGAACAGACAGGCGCAGACAGAGTTTATTGCTGCTGCCTCCCATGAACTGCGCTCTCCACTGGCTGTGATCCTGTCAGGGATTTCCGCCATGAAGAAAGCTGAACCTGCTGAACAGTCCCATTTCTTATCCGTAATAGAAAAAGAAGGAACACGAATGTCCCTTCTGGTAAACGATATGCTTTCTCTGTCAAATGCGGATAATCATTCCTGAAAAATGCATCCTGTTCCCTGCGAACTGGATACTTTGGTTCTGGATACCTATGAAAAGTATGAAGCTTTGATGCAGGAGCATCATATGAACTTCTCTGTCGAACTGCCGGATGAAGAATTCCCACTCTGCAGTTGTGACCCGGAACGGATCAGTCAGGTTCTGGGAATCCTTCTGGACAATGCCATCAGTTATGTACCTGAACATGGAAAAATTCAGCTTACTCTTACGCAGAATTCCAGAGGTTTCTGTCTCGCAGTCATAGATAATGGTCCCGGAATTCCGGACTCTGCCAAGACATCTGTCTTCCGCCGTTTCTACAGAGCGGACTCTGCACGAAATAACAGACAGCATTTTGGACTTGGACTGTGTATTGCCTGTGAGATTGTTACTCTCCACCACGGTACTATTACCATCCAGGATACTCCGGGAGGCGGCTCTACTTTCCAGATTATCCTGCCGACATCTGATTTTCTATTTATTCACTGCGCAACGCATCGATCGGATTCAGATTGGCTGCTTTTACAGAAGGAAGCAATCCAAATACAACACCGATCACTGTAGAAAACAATACAGCGATTACGATAGACGGTACACTGATCGCCGTAGGTGAACCGGTTACTTTTCCTACCACTTTCGACAAACCAATTCCGGTCACAACTCCAATAATACCTCCGATACTGGTAAGTACAGAAGCCTCTGTCAGGAACTGACCAAGGATTGTCTTTTTACGTGCCCCGATAGCCTTTTTCAGACCAATCTCTTTGGTACGCTCTGTAACAGAAACCAACATGATGTTCATAACTCCGATACCGCCTACAAGCAGAGAAATACTTGCAATCCAGATCAGCTGATTATTGGTGCTCTCACTGAGTTTCTGCATACTCTTAACCTGCTTCATAATATCCTCAGCCTGATACTTCATCTTGCTGTTGGTATCTGATATTGTAATGGAATTATTCAATGTATCTGCCACAGAATTTCCTACAGAACTCATTGTATCTGTGCTGTCAGCTTTTACGATCACATTCTGCGGCACATCAAATTTAAAAGATATCGGCCAGCAGGCATCCGGGATCATAACGCTTCCAACGATTGACTGATAGTAAGTATAATATTCATCAATACTGTTGATCGTTGGCTGATAATTCTCATCCTGTCGGATCACACCTACAATCGTATATGGCTCCTGATTGATCTCCACCGTCTGTCCTACCGGATTCTGTGATGGAAACAGGTTCTCAGCTGCATTATTATCAATTAAAGCAACTTTATTATATTTCTGATAGTCATCTTTTACGAAGCCTCGGCCCGACTGAATCACATATCCGCAGGTAGCCAGATAATTTACATCAATCCCATAGACACTTCCACCATCCAGGCTGTTGTTATTATTATAAATAGAAGCACTGGTACTGTTATAATAAAATGTTGCATTCTCTACATGATCAAGATCCATGACTTCCTCTTTAACATCATCTGTCAGAACCGGTGCATTTGAAGAAGTTCCATATTCCGCGTCATACTGATTATCTCCATCATACAGATAAACATTTACTGTATTGGTTCCGGCTCCGATCAGATCTTCTTTGATCTGCTCACTGGTTCCCTTGATCGTAGAAACAATTGCAATGATAGATGCAATACCAATAATGATACCAAGCATGGTCAGGAAGGATCGCATCATATGTGACCATATTCCCTGAAATGCCAGGCGTATATTTTCAATCATAAAATGTCTCCTTTCTTATCAATATCCATACATCTCATCCAGAGTAACTTCTTTTGTCTTAGCTCCTTCTTTGATATCCTTTCCATAAGGAAACGCGATCAGGTCATCTTCGCTGAGGCCACCTTTAACGATCACACTATATCCACTGTCCACAGTAGCACCTACCGAAATCTCCTGTTTCTTCAGGACGCCATTATCGTCTTTATATACATAACTCTTACTGCTGTCACTTCTGACAAATGCTTTTTGAATGACCATACTGTTTTCTGAAGTAGTTGCTTCATAATTAATAGTAACCCAGTCCTGATCCTCCAGCTGAAGTGTCTTATCTGTCACCACCGCAGTAAATGCATAATAGGACACGTTCGGATTGCTGTTTCCGTAATAACTATTTCCACTTACCGGATATTCCGAAACATCCACAACTTCCGCCTCAAAGGTTCCACTGGTATAACTTGTACAGTTCAGCTTTGTTCCTTCTACAAAATCATCCAGCATCAGTTCACTGACTGAACCTATTACATAAAAGCCATCACTGCTTTTTATTTTGATCAGAGCCTTACCATCTGTTGTCTCTCCACTTCCGATGTCTCCAACAGAAGCAACTGTACCATCCAGCTTACTGCTGATAAGTTTCTTGTTTGCTTTCTTTTCCAGCTGAGAGATTTTAATATCACTCTCCTGAAGATCCAGTTTCAGACTTGCGATCTTACTCTTCTGGTATTTGATCGCATCTGCTCTGGAAACCGGAGTTCCTGTTGGCTCCACATCGTCTCCTCCCGGTGTATCGTCTCCGTCATCATCCGGAACATTATCATATTTTGATGCATCTGCAAGAGTAAATTCCACTTCTGCGAATTCATATACCGGTTTCTCCAGAAGACTTCCATTTACCAGATAGTAGCCTGTACAGGAAGATTTCAGATCTTCATAATCTGCTATTGTATCATTCTGGTGAAACTCCAGACGATACCAGTATCCACCCTGATGGACAACTTTTGTTCCATCATTACTATATCCTGCAAGCTTATTAAAGAAAGATCCCATTACTGTTACTTTCTCTTTTGCACTGCTGCACAGATATACATAGGGATCATCTTCAGTACCGGTACCGGTAAACGGGATAGAATCTGCATCCAGTTTCTGGTAAAACGGCTCGTCACCATCTGTGATATTCGGATCTCCCTTTGTATAATATGGATTAAAATATGTGGTATTGTCGTCCAGCACAGGCGTTGGTGTCGGAGATGGTTCCGGCGTATCATTTTTTCCCGGATCAAAATCTGTATTCTTTCCATCACTAAATCCATTTGCAGAAGGATCTGTGTATGCCGGACTATTATTATCTGCCATCGTACTATTCGAAGAATTATCTGCATTTCCGTTATCCGCAGACGCATTATCAGACGATGCCTGATCACCAGAAGCACTGCCTGAAGATGTGTTGTCGGAAGTATCTCCATCCGTAAAGGCAGAGAGTAAAAGCGGATGGATTGCTGCTGCCAGATAGTTTCCTGACATATCTGCTGTCGATGACAGAGTATCATCTGGAGTCATGTCGTCATCCCCTGATGTGCTGTCACTACTTCCTGTTGTGGAACTCAGATCATCTGCATCTGCTCCTGCATCCGTCTCCTCTACAGGGCCGCCATTCTGAAGACTGTTCAGTCTGTTCACTGCTTTATTCAGATCCTGTTCCAGTTTCTGTCTCTTTAATTTCGCTATGTTCAACTCCATCTCTACCAGAGTAGTATCAAAGGAAATCAGCGGATCTCCCTTCTTTACACTATCCCCTTTTGTTACATAAATCTGGTCAATGATCAAATCTTTGTCACCATTTACAGTCTGTGTAGCACTGGAAGTTATTGTTCCGTCAATCATTGTGGATGGTGTATAAAAATCCTGAAGTAATCCACTTACCGGAGTAACGCTTACAGTCTTCTCACTGTTCTTCTTCAGCTGCATCAGACCTGCAGTTATTCCACTTCCGGCAACTGCCACTACAAGTACACCTGCGAGGATTTTCTTTACTTTACCCATGAAGATCACCTCTTTTCCTGAAGGATACCATCTTTAATCGTAACTACTCTCTTTGCATGTGCTGCGATATCTGCATCATGAGTGATCATTAATACGGATACTCCTTCATCATTCAGTCTCTGGAAAAGCTCCATAACCTGTGCACCTGATTTACTGTCAAGAGCACCGGTAGGCTCATCTGCCAGAAGAAGCTTCGGATTATTCACGATCGCCCTTGCAATGGCAACTCGCTGCATCTGACCACCTGATAACTGATTAGGTTTGAAGTCAACTCTGTCTGCCAGTCCTACCCTGTCAAGTGCCTTCAGCGCACGTTCCTTTCTCTCTTTCTTTGGTACTTTTGCATAGTTCAGCGGCATCTCTACATTCGCCAGTGCACTCTGTTTCGGAAGAAGATGAAAACTCTGAAAAACAAATCCGATTTTATTCAGACGGATATCTGACATTGCATTCTCTGAGCATGCCTTAATATCTACTCCATCCAGAAAGAAGGTTCCTTCTGTCTGTTTATCCAGACATCCAATAATATTCATCAGAGTTGTTTTTCCTGAACCGGACGGTCCCATAATGGCTACATATTCGCCTTCTTCCATGGAAAAGTTTACATCTTTCAATACCGGAACTTTCATTTTACCCTGCTGATATTCTTTATAAATGCCTTTTAATTCCAGTATCATTCGATTCCCTCCACATCTTCACCAGCGCTCATACCTGGTGCCTCATCAATTGGTACAAGTTCTTCATTCGGATCGATCGTATCATCCGAACTGTCATCTGTCATATCCGTGGAGTTCTCATCCATATCCGTATCTGTAAAATCATCCGTGGAAGAATTCATGTCTACAGAATCCATCTGTGAGTCATCCAAATTTTCATAATCTGCATCCATGTCTGTAATGCCATCTGCACCACCACTCATAGTCTGTGCCAGATCACCGACTTCTGTCTTCTCGCCTTCTTCCAGAGCGTCTGTCGGGAATGCGATCGCATCCTTCTTTGTCAGGCCATCAACAATCTCATATTCGCCCAGATCGTCGTCATGCTTTCCAAGCGTCACATAACGCTTCTCCAGTCTGTTCTTATCATTTGCCGCCCATACATATGGTTCATTGGTATCTGTATCCAGAATATAATAATCGCTGAGCCATAGACCATCTTTCTGATCATCCTGTCCGATATCACGCTCTATGTACACATGCTGTCCAAGCATCAGATCTTCTGAAGAATCCAGTTCAACATAGAAAGGATAAGAAGTAGAGGTTGTTTGATCGTCAGAACTTGAACTGGACATACCAAAATACATATCACTGCTGTCACTATCTGAAGTTCCATTATTCATATCAATGGAACCCGTAGTTCCCTTCCAAGTCTTACTACTGTCTACTCTGGAACGGATGATCACCGATTCACCTGGAACAATAGAATCACGGTTCTGCTCATTTACCTTACCTTTAACTCTGTAAGCACCTGTACTGAGGATAGTGATAAATGCAGAGCTGTCCGAACTGCTGTCATCTGATGATATGCTATCCGCCGTACTGCTGTCATCTACAGAATCGCCATCATCGCTAGTCATTTTAGATGTATCAATCTTCTGGATCACTCCATCGATCTCACTTCTCACTTCTGTGTTCTGTGTAGCACTCTGAAGTTTATCAATCTCTGACTGCTTGCTCTTCTGACTATATTCATTTTTCTTAAGATTCATCTTATTTGTTTCAATCTCGATCGTATAAGATAACTGATCCTCTGCTTTTGCTTTCTGCTTCTCTGCCTCCAGTGTAGCTATCTGATCTGTCAGACTGATCTGTTCATTCTTTAATCTATCCAGATCCAACTGTGCCTGCTTCAAGTCATCCTCAATACTACTGAGATCATATTCAAAAAGAAGCTGTCCAGCTTTTACCTCTTCTCCGGTTTTTACCTGAACTTCTTTTACTTTACGTCCACTTTCTATCTTGACGTTTACGGTCTTCTGTGGTTCTACTACACCGGCAAAACGATTCGTTGCCGCTGTTTCTGTCCCTGTGATCAGACTGACTTTTGATACATATACGATTGAATCACCGGAGCTGCCCTGGCCATTTCCGTTAAAGTGATACCAGACTCCACCGCCGATACCACCCGCAGCGATCAGAATTCCCAAAACGATAAAAATACGTTTTTTCATAGTTGCCTCCTTGATGTTATCGCCTACATTGCTGCCAGCATTATTATACACTATTGCTTTTTTACATCAAAATTATTTACTTTCCTATCATAGCAGATTCCGTTCCAAAATGAAAGCTTTGAGGCTAAATGGTGGCGAATTTCACAAATTTTTCACGTATTTTTTATGAAATTCGTTTATAATTTTGGATTTTTTGACAGCCACTGCAAAATCTGGTAAAATGAACGGAAAGTACCGCGAAAGGAAAGAACATGTATGAATATAGTAAAACGTCTGATGCCTTTACTCTGTGTATTGCTTGTTCTGTTTGCTGTATCTGTAACCAGCAGCTGTTCACGCAATAATGAGTCAAGCGTAAAAGATGTCGTCAAAAATGAACTGGATCAGTTAAAGAATCTCAATTCAGAAACAACCCAGAAATATATACCATATAAAGAGCTGTTTCCCGATGCTACAGAGAACACGAATTTATCTGATGAAATCAATGAAGTATTTTCTCTCTTTTTCCAGAAATTTGATTACGAAATTCTGGATGTCAACGTCGATGCAGCAAATAATTCAGCCACTACTTCTGTTAAACTTACCACAATTGATGCCCAGGCTCTTGCCAAAGATTTTGCGGCAGAACTTCTCAGAACCAGGATTACAGAGGCGGCACAGGCACAAACTGGAAGTATTAAGGATTCTTCCAAATCTCTGGAGGCTCACTATCTGATTTTGAATCAGCTTCTGAAGAATAATGAATATGATTCAGCAGAAACAAACTGTTCCATACCGCTTGTTAATACCGGTAGTGATAAGAAAGAAAAATGGGAGATTCAATGTACAAATTCCCTGGAAAATGAGCTCGTCGGCGGTCTTATCGCTGATCTTGCCGATCCGGATATTCTTTCACCTGAGGATACTCTGACTGTCTATCTTGATACTCTTGAGAAACTGGACCTGAAGGAAATGAGTTCCTATCTGGGTGTGGTAAATATTATGAATACCGATGATCCTGCAAAAAACTCTATAGCAGCAGCCCTTGTAGAACAGGTACGCAAAAATTTTAAATATATTATCAAATCCAGCAGCGAAAATGGATATAATGCAACTGTTACAACTGAGATTACAACTTTTGACAGTGATTCCATTCTGTCTGATTATCAGTCAAGGCTTGATGATTATCTTGCTTCTGCAGATGCCGTCATTGATGGTTCTCAGAAACGATATGAGAAATCTCTGGAATTTCTCCTTGACAGTATTAACAATAACACTGCAACTACTGTCAATGATGTAGATTTTGTCCTTATCAATGATGGGGTTTCCTGGAAACTTCAGGATGAAGGAAATACCCTGGGGGATGCAATCTTTGGGACTTTGACAGATTCCCCGCTCGAGAATTCTCAGGATACCGATTCCAAGGATACTGATTCTCAGAACAACCAAAATGCCCCTAATTCCGATCCATCTACTGACAGCCCCAACAACAGTAACTCCGATAGCGATAGCAACGGTCCTCTCAAAGACTCGCATAATTTAGTATAAAAATTATCTTTCCTATATTTCGGATATCATTCTACTATATCCTTAAGAAAAAATAAAAGAGACATTCTTACACAAATACACGAAAGAATGATCTCTTTTATTTTTTCTTATTCTTTTTACATACCCGTTATGATCTTAATAAACAACAATACTAACACGATCAGAATGATCGGTCTAACAATTTTGTTACCATTCTTCATTACCATACCTGCTCCTGCATAATGTCCTGCAATAGAGAAAACAGAAGCTGCAAGTCCCAGGAGCACGATAATTTTACCACTAAAGAGGAAAACAAATAATGCCATTATATTAGAAGAAAGATTTGCCAGTTTCATGGTTCCGGAAGCCTTTGCTACAGGAAGTTTTGCTACTCCTGTATACAAAATCAGGAGAAAGGTACCTGTTCCAGGTCCGTAGAAACCATCATAGCAGCCAACAATAAAAGAACAAACTGCACACAGTAGCCATTGTTTCTTTCTGGAAATCTCTACGTTGCTGTTATCGTCCAGGTTTTTCTTCTTCAGTATATAAAACGCAACGACCGGAAGTACCGGGATCAGCATGCCTTTTAAAATTTTATCACTGGCAAGAAGTGCAAGATGTGCACCGATAAAAGAGCCCACCACTGCCATAGAGACACACGGAAGAGCTACGCCCCAGTCAACAAATTTATTCTTACAAAGACGTGCTGTGGAAATAGCAGTACCTGTCGCAGAAGACAGCTTGTTCGTCGCAATCGCATTGTGCATAGGAACTCCCGCAAGCAAATACGCAGGCAGGGAGATCAAGCCTCCACCGCCTGCGATAGAATCAACAAGTCCTGCAAGGAACACTAACGGGCATACAATCAGAAATGTCTGAATTGTAAGCTCCATCTTTATTCAGTTACTTCCTCCGGTCTTACTTCCAGTTCCAGTTCTTTTAACTGTTCCTCGCTTACGCGGCTCGGGGTCTGAGTCATCAGACAGGAAGCATCTTTTACTTTAGGGAATGCGATTACATCACGAATACTGTCAACTTTAGCCATAAGCATTACTAGACGGTCAAGTCCGTATGCCAGTCCAGCGTGAGGCGGAACTCCGTATTTGAATGCATCCAGAAGGAATCCGAACTGTTCGTGGGCAGCTTCTTTTGTGAATCCAAGTGCTTCAAACATTCTCTCCTGAATGTCATCCTGATGGATTCTTACACTACCACCACCGATTTCATTACCGTTTAATACGATATCGTATGCTTTTGCACGAACTTTTCCAGGATCTGTATCCAGAAGCGGAAGGTCCTCTTCCATAAGCATGGTAAATGGATGATGCATTGCTGTGAAACGATTCTCTTCTTCGCTCCACTCAAGAAGCGGGAACTCTGTTACCCATACGAAACGATATTCATTCTTGTCAAGCAGATCCATCTGTTTTGCAAGTTCCAGACGAAGTCCACCAAGTACATCATAAACCAGTTTCTTCTTGTCTGCTGCAAACAGAAGCAGATCTCCTGGCTTACCATCCATAGCAGCTATCAGCGCGTCCATCTCTTCATCTGTCATGAATTTGGCGAAAGAAGACTTTCTTGTACCGTCTTCAGCGATTGCAATGTATGCAAGACCTTTTGCACCGTAGCCTTTTGCAAATTCAACCAGTTTATCAATCTTCTTACGAGGCATAGCGCCCTGTCCTTCTGCGTTGATACCGCGAACACTGCCGCCATTCTCCAGAGCAGAAGTAAATACACCAAATCCACAGTTCTTAACTACATCACTTACATCATGCAGTTCCATTCCAAAACGCATATCCGGTTTATCGGAACCGAATCTGTCCATAGCTTCCTGCCATGTGATACGCTGGATTGGAAGTTTCACATCAATATCAAGTACTTCTTTGAACAGATATGCAAGGAATCTCTCGTTTACATCGATAACGTCATCAACATCTACGAAAGAGAGTTCCATATCGATCTGTGTGAACTCCGGCTGTCTGTCAGCACGAAGGTCTTCATCACGGAAACATCTTGCAATCTGGATATAACGGTCATAGCCGGAGCACATCAGAAGCTGTTTGTACAGCTGCGGTGACTGTGGCAGACCATAAAAGCTTCCTGGATGAACACGGGATGGTACCAGATAGTCTCTCGCACCTTCCGGTGTACTCTTGCCGAGCATTGGTGTTTCAATTTCAAGGAATCCTTCTTTTGCGAAGAACTGTCTTGTGAGCATCATAACTTTGCTCTTCAGCATAATATTCTTCTGAAGATCCGGTCTTCTTAAGTCAAGATAACGATATTTCAGACGGATTTCTTCTTTTGTCTTGCTGTTTTCTTCGACTGGGAACGGTGGTACCTCTGCCTCAGACAGAACACGAAGAGATTTTACGCGAAGCTCGATCTCACCTGTTGCAAGATTCTTATTAACAGCGCCGCCTCTTTCTTCTACCACACCGGTAACTGCGATTACAAATTCGCTTCTGAGTTTACCGGCTTTTGCAAAACCTTCTTCGTCAATGCTGCCGTTCTCGAAGATCAGCTGCATGATACCGGAACGGTCTCTTAAATCTACAAAAATGATTCCGCCTTTATCACGGGCTTTCTGAACCCATCCCATAAGGACGACTTCTTTGCCGATCATTTCCTTTGTCACTTCTGCACATCGGCATGTTCTGTGCAGTCCCTGCATACTTTCAGCCATGTTTTTTTCCTCTTTTCATGCTTTTCTATATTATTACAACTATTCTCTCCATCAACATCAACGCTTTACGTTGTGCATACCGGAGTTTGGCTTAATAGCTATTATCAATTTAGTATTACTTCAAATTATTACATTCTGTCTTTGAAGAACTCTACAAACTCTGTATAACCTTCTGCAGTCATCTGGTCTTTCTGGAATTTCTTGTTCTTCTTCATGATAGAAATGTTGATCTGTGTTCCTGCATTACGCTCTTCCTGAGCCTGTTTCAGGATTGTCAGCATCTTGTCAGCCGGCATGTTCTTCTCAACAAGATATGCTTTCTTGCCATTCTTTGTCGGGATTTCGTAATTTCTCTCAAGGAGAAGCATTACGATTCTCTCGAATCCGATGGAGAAACCACATGCAGATGTATTATTTCCGGTAAATTTACCGATCATCTCATCGTAACGTCCGCCGCCGCCTACGCTGCCGCCGAACTCATCCATGGAAATCTCGAAGATCGGACCTGTATAATAGGACATTCCACGTACCAGAGTCGGATCAAAGGACATCTTGAAGTCTGCTGTCTTAACAGAATCTACAGTAGAAATAATAGTCTCAAGATCCTCAGCGACCTTCGGATCCAGAACGTCTTTTAACTTCTCTTTGCAGTAACGGACACCCTCGATATCAGAAGTGATCTCTTTGAAGAGTCCAAGATAAGTATCAATGCTCTCTTTTGCAAATCCTTCTTTCTCCAGTTCCTCTGCAACACCTTCCAGACCGATCTTGTCCATCTTGTCCAGAATGATAAATACTGTGTCAAAGCTCTCCTGCGGGAATCCGCTGTACTGAGCCATTGCCTTTAAGATCTTTCTGTCATTGATACGGATGGTAAAGTTGTGGAAATCCAGCTTGCCAAGTAAAGTTGTGGTAGCCAGAACCAGTTCGATCTCAGCCAGGTAAGTCGGCTCACCCAGAATATCGATATCGCACTGCATAAACTGACGGAAACGTCCTCTCTGCGGTCTGTCTGCTCTCCATACATTTCCCATCTGAAGTGCCTTGAACGGAGCCGGAAGCTCGTTGGCATTGTTGGAATAATATCTGGAAAGCGGCACTGTCAGGTCGTAGCGGAGTCCGGAATCAACCAGATCACTCTCTGTCTGTGCTTCTGCAAGTTTCAGTTTCTCTCCACGTTTCAGGATCTTGAAGATCAGTTTCTCATTCTCTCCACCCTGTTTGCTGGAAAGGTTCTCAATGTGTTCCACACATGGTGTCTCTATAGATGAAAAACCAAATGTGCCATATGTCTCACGGATCATATTCATTACATAATTACGGATTTCCATCTCTTTTGGTAAAATGTCTTTCATACCGGTTACCGGTTTCTTCTTTAATGCCATGTTGTCCTCCTCTTTTATGGTATTCAATATTACTGATTTATCTCAGTAACATATCAGCCTTATTTTATTTTAGGAAACGGATCATCTACGAAAGCTGTGTTTTATGAAAATTCAATCCATCCCCATTATGAACCACTCTCTGAAATGCAAGAAAAACCTGCATATCAAAATTCTTCACTTCATCGATCATCAGTTCCATGACCGTAGAGATATCAAATCCCTTTCTGTACGGTCTGTCAGTGATCAATGCTGCATATACATCGCAGACTCTGAGGATCCGTGCGCCTATGGGAATCTCATCCCCTGCTTTATTGGACGGATATCCACTGCCATCATAATTCTCATGATGGTACAGGATACTCTCCAATACAAAGTCCGAGTATCCCTGGTCTTTCAGCTCCTCATATCCCAAGGTAGAATGCATGCGGACATACTTCAGTTCCTCAATTACCAGAGGATCCTGCTCCTGTCCGTTAATATAACTTGTCAGCTTCAGCTTTCCTATGTCATGGAGCATTCCTGCTATCGCAAGCTCATAGCACTGTTCATGGGGCAGTCCCAGCTCCTCTGCAACTGCGTAGGCCAGATTACTTACCAGCATTCCATGATGCAGTTCAGAAGCAAGGTCAAACTCCAGGATTCTCTCCTGTGAGCCTGCTGCTGTCTTTTGTACTGTATCCAAAATGTTACCTCCACATCTTACAGCCAGATAGCTATTGCTTTCCGTTTTCTCTCGATCATCTCATCAATGCGGGAAATATAATTGGAAACATCCTTTACATTCTCCACACGTTCGATCCTCTTGCCATGGTCAAAGACCAGCTTGGAAGAACCGCCTGCACCCAGTGCAATGATCGGCTGTTTCTCCTCCATAATCAGTATATTGTAAATTCCGGCTTTGTCAACCTTTGCATAGCCAACATTTTCAAAATTTCCCTTCATATTCTTCTGTCTGTACAGATAATAAGGACCCATTCCCATCTCATATGCGGTTTTCATAGTCAGATCCATGATCTCCTGATTATTCTCAAAAGACATTTCCTGATATTTTTCTTTGAAAATGTTAAGTCTCGCAGCACGTTTCACTGCCAGAGAATGTACGGTAATGCTGTCCGGAGCCAGTTCACGAACCTGCTCAAGAGTACGCTCTACCATATAGATATCTTCACCCGGAAGACCTACGATCAGATCCATATTAATGTTATCAAATCCCAGCTCTCTTGCCAGATGGAAGGCTTCTTTTGTCTGATCTACGGTATGCTTACGTCCGATGATCTCCAGTGTTTCCTGATTCATGGTCTGTGGATTTACAGAAATTCTTGTTACCGGATATTCACGGATTGCTTCCAGTTTCTCGCGTGTGATGCTGTCCGGTCTTCCAGCCTCTACAGTAAATTCAGCAAGTCCCTCAAATCCGAAAGTCTCTCCTACTGTATTCAGCAGCTTACGGATCTGATGCGGAAGCAGTGTAGTCGGTGTACCGCCGCCAATATAAATGGTATCCAGCTTTTTGCCCTTCATCATAAGAGCTGTTTCTCTTACTTCTTTGCAGAGAGCTTCCACATACTCATCTGTTCTCTTCTCCCAAACTTTCAGTGGATAAGAACTGAAAGAACAGTACAGACAAATACTTGGACAGAATGGGATTCCAATATAAAGACTATATCCATTCTCATAATCAATGTCCTTGAGAATCTCTCTTTCTCTGTTTGCAATAGTAATGGCAAGCGCTGTTTTCTGCGGACTTACCAGATATTTCTCACGCATCTCCTGCGCTACTTCCGTATTCTTCATTCCTGATTCAATCATTCCCATCGCCAGCTTGGCAGGACGGATTCCTGTCAGATTTCCCCACGGAAGGGTTTTGCCTGTAAGCTTTACCAGAAGCTGATACAGTGCATATTTGATGGAATCTTTATTCTCTTTTCTCAGAGCATGAGCATCTTTTATTCCGCATTCTGCGTTCTCACCTGTTGTCTCATCTGTGATAACTTCTGCAGTAATTGCTCCTTTTTTCTCTGTTTCCTGGTTCGGCAGATTCTCTGCTCTTTCGTATTTTATGATATAATTGTCATTTTCCCGTTCCACACGGAAGCGGAGGTCATACTCTGCTTCATCATCTTCATAAAGAGTATGGATCTCCGCTTCGGGGTAAAACGCTTTGATCAATTCATAAACATCATGTTCAAATTCTCTGTTCTCAAACAGAATGCCTATTTTATACAAATGGATTATACCTCTTTTCGTAACCAATGGTGGTAGATGCATCATGTCCCGGGAAAACTTCCGTTTCCTCAGGGAGTGAATCTACCAGTTTATGCAGGCTTCGCACAATATCTGCTGTACTTCCGCCCGGGAAATCTGTTCTGCCTACCGAACCATAGAATACTGTATCACCACTAAACAGAACATCCTCATCCTTCAGATAGTAACAACAGCTTCCCTTTGTATGTCCCGGTGTATGGATCATCTGAATAGAAAAACCTGCCAGTTTGATCACATCCAAATCCTCCAGAAATACATCCGGCACGATAGAGCAGTTTCTGCCATAATGAGCTGTCATATTGACAGACGGCTCGCGAAGCATCTCTTCTTCCTGACGACAGGCGTAAATCGGAATATTATACTTATCCTTTACTGCCTGTGCTGCCGTGATATGATCAAAATGTCCATGTGTAAGCAGGATTGCCACCGGTTTCGCATTCATCTGGGAAACTTTCAGTTCAATCTTCTCCGGACAGTCTGCAGGATCTATGACGATCACTTCTCCGGTTTCTTTATTCTTAAGGAAATAGCAGTTTGTATACACAGGTCCTAATATACATTTCTGTAATTCTAAGTTCTTCATGTAATTCCTTTCTATGAGCAGCTGTAACTGTTCAATACTTTCACAGCAACAGGTAGTTTTTCTGTCATCAGCCGGTAGTTCTCTCTACATCAATGATGCTCTCTACCTGACGGATCTTCTCGATCAGGGAACGCAGTTCTTCTTTGCTTCCAATCTCAAAACTCATGGAGATGGTTGCTTTCTCCTGCTTATTTGTACGGCTGTTGATGCTTCGCAGGTCGATCTTACGCTCTGTAAATATCTTGGAAAGGTCAACCAGAAGTCCGGTACGGTTATTTGCATAAACCTGGATCTCAGCCATATATTTCTCTTTTTCCTTGGTATCAGGCTGCTGCCATTCTGCTTCGATCAGTCGGGTTCTGTCTGTCTCGGACATATTCAGCACATTGACGCAGTCTGTACGATGGATAGTAATTCCACGGCCTCTTGTAACAAATCCTACGATCTCATCACCAGGGATTGGATTACAGCACTTGGAGAAACGAACTGCAACATCGTGGATACCTTTTACTACAATACCGCTCTTACTCTTGGCAATATGCAGCTTCTCCTGTGTTTCAGATGCAGCTTCAAGCACCTGCTCGTCTGTCATGGCTTTCTTATTCTCTTTATCATAAGCTTCTACCAGCTTATTGAAGACCTGACCTTCTTTCAGTCCGCCATGACCGATTGCTGCAAGTACGGAATCCCAGTCACGGAATCCGTATTTATTCATAACAGCCTCCAGATACTGAGGCTTATTATAATTTACGATCTTAAATCCTTTGGCACGGGCATACTGCGCAAGCATTTCCTTGCCTTTGAGAATATTGTCTTCTTTTAATTCTTTCTTAAACCACTGGTTGATCTTATTCTTTGCCTGTGTACTCTTGACCAGTTTCAGCCAGTCACGGCTTGGACCCTGAGAGTTCTGAGAAGTGATGATCTCGATACGGTCACCATTTTTGATCTGATACTCAATCGGAACCAGTTTGCCGTTTACACGGGCACCTACCATCTTATTTCCTACAGCACTGTGGACACTGTATGCAAAGTCTACAGGTGTGGAACCACTCGGCAGTGTCTTGACATCTCCCTGTGGAGTAAAGCAGTAAACACTGTCCGCAAAAAGGTCAAGATCATTCTTCAGAAGGCTCATAAACTCTTTATTGTCAGACATATCACGCTGCCATTCCAGAATCTGACGCAGCCAGTTCAGCTTCTCCTCTTCGCTCTTTCCTACAGGAGCTTTGCCATCTGAGGACTCTTTATATTTCCAGTGGGCTGCGATACCATACTCGGCAGTCTTATGCATCTCAAAAGTACGGATCTGAATCTCAAACGGCTGTCCGTTCGGTCCGATCAATGTGGTATGCAGAGACTGATACATGTTTGGTTTCGGCATGGCAATGTAGTCTTTAAATCTTCCAGGGATTGGCTTATACATCTCATGGATAACGCCAAGGGCGGCATAGCAGTCCTTTACAGTATCCACAAGGATACGAACTGCAAACAGGTCATAAATCTGGTCAATGGTCTTGTCCTGATTGACCATCTTTTTATAGATACTGAAGAAATGTTTCACACGTCCGTCTACCTGTGCCTTGATATTGGCATCTTCCATATGTTGCTTGACTTCTTTTACAATGGCACCTACGAACTTCTCTCTGTCACTCTTTCGCAGAGCAACTTTCTCTACCAGATCATAGTAGACATCCGGTTTCAGATATTTCAGTGACAGGTCATCCAGCTCTACTTTGATCTTGGAAATACCGAGACGCATGGCGATCGGAGCATAGATATCCATAGTCTCTCTGGCTTTCTCCTGCTGTTTCTCAGGGCGCATATACTGCAGAGTACGCATATTGTGGAGACGGTCTGCAAGCTTGATCAGAATAACACGGATATCCTTCGCCATGGCAAGGAACATCTTTCTGAGGTTCTCAGCCTGAACTTCTACTTTATCCGCGGAATAAGACAGCTGTCCCAGCTTGGTAACACCATCTACGAGAAGTGCAACCTCTGATCCAAACTCCTTCTCAACTTCCTCATAAGTCATCCAGGTATCCTCAACTGCATCATGAAGAAGACCTGCCACGATTGTTTCCTTGTCAAGTTCCAGATCCGCCAGAATGATCGCCACACACAAAGGATGGATGATATATGGCTCTCCGGACTTTCTCTTCTGTCCTTCATGAGCCTCACTTGCCACCCTGTATGCTTTCTCGATCATGGAGATATCTGTTGACGGATGATACTTCAGGACACTGTTTATCAGTTCTTTATAAAGTACCTCCGGACTTGTAAAATCGTGCATGGTCTTTACTGCGGCATCTGCCCTCTTTACAGATTCCAGTTTCTCTTTCTCAACCTGCATTTCGTCTTTCTTTGCTTCTGTACTCTTAGTCATTTCTGCCATATGCTCCCACCTGCCTGTCCTGCACAATCAGCTGTGCTTATTTACCGTCGTAACAAATTACTGATGATACATCATATCCTTTCAGTCTCTCACGTCCTTTTAATCCTGCAAGTTCCATCAGGAATACAACTTTGACTACTTCACCGCCAAGCTCCTCTACAAGCTTAATTGCAGCTTCGATGGTGCCGCCTGTTGCGATCAGGTCATCAACGATGACTACTTTCTGACCAGGTTTGATAGAATCTTTATGCATCTCGATCTCTGCACTGCCATATTCCAGATCATAGCTTGCAGATACGGTTTCTCTCGGAAGTTTGCCTTTCTTACGGATCGGTACGAATGGTTTATGAAGATTGTATGCGATCGGCACACCAAAGATAAATCCTCTGGACTCTGTTCCTGCAACTACATCCACATCTACATCCTTCAGGCAGTCCTGCATGGAGTCAATTGCCAGCTGCAGTCCATCTGCATCCTGCAGAACGCTTGTAATATCTCTGAAAATAATCCCCGGTTCCGGGAAATCCGGTATACTTACTACGTAATCTTCAATTTTCTTCATTTCGTTTCTCCTCCAGTGCCTTTTATAGTTATTCAATTTAGTCAAATAATCTATTAACTCATAAATATTTTATAGTATATCACCTTTTTATATCAGAATCAAGTTGCTGTTCATATGCGCAAGTCGGTTTTAACAATAGTTCTGAATAATGATCTGCAGACTTTCCCGGCCTCTGAACCGATTAATCTCCGGGTAATAAGTGACAGAAATAGTGTCTTTTTGTCTGATAAAGTTCGCAAAATCTTCTGCTTCTCCAAAATAGATTCCTTCCATAGTAACGCCCTGCGGATCAAGAAGTTTTAACTTCACTACATTCTTATTTTTCCCGATAATACTGCTGTCAAGCACTCTCAGGCCTTTTTGTGCAAAGATCGGCTTGGTATTTCCTTTTCCAAAAGGTTCCAGCAATGAGATCTGTTCTATCAGTTCTTTTGTAATATAAGAAATCGGCATTGGCACATCAATCACGACTTTTGGCCGCAGGTCTTCTTCCGTCAGTGTACAGTTTTCATTTAACTGTCTGCGGAACTTCTCTATATTCTCCTCCTCTATAGAAAGTCCTGCTGCCATCGGATGACCGCCGAACTGCACCATCAGATCTGCACATTTTACCAGTTCCTCGTACATGGAATAGCTTTCTATGGACCTGCCGCTGCCTTTCGCGCTTTTTTCACCTTTTGTCAACACAAAGGCCGGTTTATGATATTTTTCCCTGATCCTTCCGGCTATGATACCCGCAAGACTCTCATGACAGTCCGGAAGATAGACTACCAGCACTCTGTCATTCTTCAGTTCTGTTGTCTCTATCAGCTGGATTGCTTCTTCCTTTCCTTTTTCTGTAAGGGCTTTTCTGCTCTGATTCAAAGCTGTCAGGTCCCCGGCAAGTTTCGCTGCTTCTTCCTTTGTCTGTGCATTCAGAAGTGCAAGGGAACGAGCCGCTGTATCCAGTCTGCCACTGGCATTGATACATGGACCAAGTACAAAGCCGATATGATAAGCTGTGATCCTTGCGTCTTCAAGGGCATTGGCATGGATCAGCTCCTGCAGACCTTTGTTTTTCGTATTTTTAAGACGGCGCAGACCTTCTTTTACCAGGATTCTGTTCTCTCCCTGAAGATCCATGACATCCCCTACTGTTGCAATGGCAGCCAGTTCATAGTAGTCTTCCAGTTCTTTTTGCGGTACGTCGAAACGTTCATAAAGGGCAGTGATATATTTAAAAGCTACCACTGCGCCGCATAAATTCTTATTTGGGTATGGGCAGTCATACTGCTTCGGATTCAGGATCGCATCTGCCGGCGGCAGGATCACTTTACGTTCGCCGTTTTCTTCTCTGTAAGGGATCTCATGGTGGTCTGTGACAATCACTGCCATTCCTTTATCCTTCGCTGTCTGAATCTCTGCAGCGGCAGCAATTCCATTATCGCAGGTTACGATCGTATCTATTCCGTCTGCTTCGGCTCTGTCTATAAGATGTTCATGGATCCCGTATCCGTCAGCTACTCTGTCCGGAATGTAAGTATCCACATCTGCGCCAATCCTTGTCAGACCTTTCAGCAGAATGTATGTAGAGGTCACACCATCAATATCATAATCTCCGATAATACGAATTCTTGCCTGCTGCTGTATTTTTTTCTTCAGGATGTCTACCGCCTTCTCCATATCTTTCATCAGCCAGGGAGATGGGATCTCGTCTACTGTTCCAAGCAGATATTCTCTTATCTTCTCATCTCCGATCACATCTCTGTTTCTGATCAGTCTTGCGATCACCGGATCAATATGAAACTGCTGACCGATCTGGTTAAAGTCGGCTTTCTTCGCAGCCACTACCCATTTTTCCATCTATTTTCTCCTTACTAAAACATCCCGGGGCTGTAACACCCCGGGATAATATCTGTCTGGTCATTTCTCCAGACTATTATGTTTGTTTTTATTCAGCATCATCATTCTGCTGATTCTTTGCAGCTTCTTCTGCTGCCAGACGCTCAGCTACTCTTTTTCTGTTTTTCTTCTTTGGCTGAGTCGGGTCTTTCTGTGATACATCACGGGCTTTTTTCGGCTTGGAAGAAGTTTTTCCGGATGCGGAGGCTGTAGCAATCGCCGGCTGTCCTTTTCCTGTAAATTTCTTCTTCATTACATACCATAATGCACCTGTAATGCATACAGAAGAATATGCACCAACAAGAACACCAACCATCAGAGGTGCTGCAAATTCACGGATAGAAGATACACCCATGATATAAAGAACAGCTACCATAACAAAGGTTGTGAAAGAAGTATAGATACTTCTTGTAAGTGTCTGAGTGATACTTGTATTTACGATCTCTGCCAGATTCTCGCGTGAACCACTCTGCAGATTCTCACGGATACGGTCAAAGATAACGATAGTTGCATTGATTGAGTAACCTACGATTGTAAGCATGCAGGCAATAAATGTGTTACCTACTGATACTCTCGCGATCGCGTAGAATGCAAGTACAACCAGAACGTCATGCAGAAGTGCAAGTACCGCACTGCTTGCAAAACGGATATCTTTGAATCTGAACCAGATGTAAAGAAGCATGCAGATTGTAGCTACGATAACGGCTACGATCGCATCCTGACGCATTTCCTTACTTACTGTAGAAGAAATACTCTCTGTGGAGATTGTGCTGTCATCTACACCGAATTTCTCAACCAGAGCATTCTGAAGTGCTTCACGCTCGCTCTGATTCAGAGAACGTGTCTTGATCACAACCTGATTTGTCCCGACTACTTTTGTAGGCTGAACATTCTTGTCACCTGTGACATCTTCTACAACAGGAGTTACTTCGGAATCAATAGTCTTAATATCCATATCTTCGTTAAATGTAACGGTTGTAGATGTACCGCCTGAGAACTCAAGGCTATAGTTTAATGCTTTATTTCCAGCATGTGAGTTGGCAAACATTGCTATCGGTCCGCAAAGGATCAGGATAATGGAAACAATAAAGAATACTTTCTTCTTTCCAAGGAAATCCACTGGTTTACGTTCTTTTGTAGATCCGTAGAATTTCGGATCACGTACGCCAACTGCATAAAGGGCATTTACAACAAATCTGGATACAACCAGTGCTGTAAACATGGAGATTACGATACCAAGGGCAAGTGTATAAGCAAATCCCTTAACAGTACCGGATCCAAGCCACATCAGTACAAAGGATGCGATCAGGGTTGTAATATTTCCATCGAAGATTGCGGAGAAAGCTTTGCTGAAACCGGACTTGATGGAATTTCTTACAGATACGCCTGCACCGATTTCTTCACGGATACGTGCATAAATAATAACGTTGGCATCTACCGCCATACCAATACCAAGGATAATACCTGCGATACCCGGCAGGGTAAGAGTAATATCAAAGGCATTCAGAGTAATCAGCATTAATGATGTATAAAGGATCAGTGCAACACCAGCAACTACACCAGGTACACGGTATACAATGATCATGAAGATAATAACAATGATCAGACCGATCGCGCCTGCAAGAACACTTGTAGAGATTGCTTCCTCACCAAGCTGTGCAGCTACAACACTGGAACGAAGTTCTTCCAGTTCAAGTCCCAGAGAACCGATACGGATATAAGAAGCAAGGTTCTGCGCTTCCTCCAGGTCAGACATTCCGCTGATCTGTGCTTTTCCACCGGAGATCTCTTCATTTACGTTCGGAGCACTGATGATGTTATTATCATATACGATAGCGATCTGCTTGCCCACATTGTTCTTTGTAGCTTCTGCAAATTTCTCTTTACCGCTGTTGTCTCCGTCAGAAGTAAGTGTAAGGCTTACAACGTATTCCTTTGCGCTTGTGCTCTGATTCTGGATGGCACCCCCCTGTGCATCTGCCACATCAGAACCTTCCAGAACAACACTTCCGGATTCTTTGATCTCATCCATACTTCTGGAGAGAACATATCCGTCCTGTCCTGTAGTAAAGTTCTGGTTTCCGTCAGCATCTTCTTTTGTGATGAAATACAGGGAACCTGGTTTACCCAGATCATTCAGAATAGTATCTGCATCTGTAACACCAGGGATTTCAACTGTAATACGGTCTGATCCTTCCTGGTATACCTGAGCCTCTGTACTGTACTGCTCTACACGCTTTTGGAGCTTGTAGATCGTATCTGACATCTCTTCGCTTGTCGGATTGCTCTCCTTGGCCTGGTAGGTAATGCTGACACCACCGGCAAGATCAAGACCTGTGTTGATATGTTTTGCTGCACCGGTTCCGGTAGGACCGATACCTACGGCTGCAGTAAAGCAAAAGAACACAGTCAGGATCAGTGTCAGAAGCAGCACTACGATTCCTTTACTTTTTTTCATAGTTCTTTTCCCTTCTTGATTTTTTGTCCGCGGTCATGTTCATCCGCCTGCCAGCCATTTTCTGTTATGATAACAGCCGACGGCGGTATCAGTCAGACAGAATTCTGTCCACTAATCACATGCCAGTGCGGCTTTTATCATGATAGCGCACTCCACACGTTTTCTCTGGAGCTCGCATCCGATTTCATAATTGCCTTTGATATCTCCCTGGAAATGGAATGCATTTGCTGCACATCCACCGCTGCAGTAGAAACGCGCGAAGCAGTCCTTGCAGTCTTTCTTTGTGTAAACGTTGCATCCGCCGAATTCCTTCTGGATCTCCGGTTTTGTGATACCTTCGTCTACATTTCCCATGAGATACTGTTCTTCACCAACGAACTGGTGACATGGGTAAAAATCACCCCAAGGTGTTACAGCCAGGTACTCTGTTCCTGAGCCACAGCCTGACAGTCTCTTGTATACGCAAGGACCGCCTGTAAGGTCGATCATAAAGTGGAAGAAGTTAAATCCTTTTCCTTCTTTCTCTCTCTTGATCATTTCTTTTGCAAGAGTATCATATTCTTCCATGATCTGTGGGATATCCTCCTCACGGATCGCATATTCCTCTGTGTCAGCCGCAACTACAGGCTCTACAGAGATCTGTTTGAATCCAAGATCTGCCAGATGAAGCACATCCTTGGAGAAATCAAGATTATGATGAGTAAAAGTACCTCTTACATAATACTTGTCCTGATTTCTGGAGTCCGCAAACTTCTGGAACTTCGGCATGATCAGATCATAGCTTCCCGCACCTTTTCTGAATGGACGCATGTAATCGTGTACTTCCTTACGTCCGTCTACGCTGAGTACAACGTTGCCCATCTCTTTGTTGCAGAATTCCATTACTTCATCATTCAGGAGAACTCCGTTTGTTGTTAAAGTGAAACGGAACTTCTTATTATGAAGCTTCTCCTGCTCTCTGCCGTATTTGACCAGATCTTTTACAACTTTCCAGTTCATCAGCGGCTCTCCGCCAAAGAAGTCTACTTCCAGATTTCTTCTGGACCCGGAATTGGCGATCAGGAAATCCAACGCTTTCTTGCCGACTTCGTAGGACATCAGGGCTCTTCTGCCGTGATATTCGCCTTCTTCGGCAAAACAATAGCGGCAGGCCAGATTGCAGTCATGCGCAATGTGCAGGCACAATGCTTTTACAACGGTCTGCCGGTTGTTTGAAAATTCTTCAATTACATTCTCATAAACATCTTTTGTAAAAAGCATTCCATCTTTTTTCAGCTTATTACATTCTTTTACAGATGTTTCGATATCTTCTTTCTTATATTTGTTTCCCAGTTTCTCTGCAATGGCTTCTGCGTCAAGGCCCTCTTCCAGATACGGAAGAACCTCATATGTAACCTCATCTACCAGATGGATGCATCCACTGTTGATATCAAGCACGATATTGAAGCCGTTGCTTTTGTAACGGTGAATCAGACTCATTTTAACTAAAATCCTTTCTAAGCGTAAGATAAGCAGCGGAGCACACTCACTCCGCTGCTTATCTCATTTCTCCATAGCTGATCTTATTTCTGCTCGCAGCTCTGGTTTCCTACTGTACAGGAAGTCTTACATGCGGACTGGCAGGAAGTCTGGCACTCGCCACATCCACCTTTCTTTACTGTGTTCTGTAAGTTCTTTGTATTCAGGGTTTTGATATGTTCCATAACTCTATCCTCCTTATGTAATTATATTCTTGGCATAGTATATCATATATTTTTTAATTTTGAAAGCTTTTTTTTACGACAGCATTCCCCCAAGGGTTCCGCCGCCTGCGCACATGAAAAATGTGGTGACTGCATGAGCCATACTCATGTCCCACCGGCCCTTTACTGCAAAAGAAACTGCCAGCAATAATACATAGTAGGTCAGTCCTGTAGCAACACCCCACAGATATTTATCTCTGTGCATGATCCTGCCCGCCATAAAGCCTCCCATAAAACACGCAAGTACATAAACCACAATGATTCCCGCATCTACCGCTGTTTCACCAAGATCAAAAGTGAACAGAAGAAATGCCAGGAGCAACAGTGCAACACCAGTTAATGCATATGCAAATAATAATGACTTTAAAACCACTCTGACTTTCATATACTTCCCTCCTGTTAAACTATATGGAAAGAAAATATGTGTTATTCACGTTTTTTATTTTATTACTTCATTGCCGTTATTTTGCATTCATCTCATGATATATTTTATTGTACCTTTTCTTCAGCAATGCCTTATTTCTTTTTCTTCTTAATAAATACAACCACACCAATGATCACTGCCGCAGCTGCCACAAGGATTACAAATGGAAGAATAGTAGTTGTATCCCCAGTATTTACTGCATTGTTATTCTTTGTAGTCTCATTTGCTGCTGTATTGTCGGTCTGTGAAGAAGAAGCATTGCTGCTGTTATCTGAATCATCATTCACAGATACTGTCCCTGTACTTTCTGAATTAGAAGACTGTTCCTGTGCAGATGTAGAATTTGCCGCTGATGTCGGTGTAGGTGTCACTGTCTCAGAATCGGAAGCGTCAGTATCCTCTCCTCCATCAGGGCCTACCAGCTGTCTGCTTCCCGCAATACCAAATGGGCTAAAGGAATGTGTACTGAATACCATGATATTATCGTCTACACTTGGAATAATCGTTTCAGTTGCTCCATTATCCAGCAAATGTTCGATCGTATACTGATATCCTGATTTTACCGGGACAGTTACACTGATATACTCTCCACTTGGAATCTCATATTCTGTATCATTCTGCAGATCCCAGAGTTCAAATTCATAAGACTGAAAGATCATTGCGTCTGATTCATTGGTAAACTGATAGCTGTCTCCGCTGGATACTCTGAACTGAACATACCAAGGAAGATTAATACCGCTTACTGTAATTCCATCACAGGTATGGTTAACTTCAGCTCTTGCCTCTTTCTCTTCCTCTGAAAGATCATCCTCTGCATCAGTCGGGCGGTCATCTTTCTCATCTGGCAGTACCGGATTGTCAAAAATATTGTCATCTCCGCTGTTCTTATCATCTGAAGTATCTTCCGTATTATCTTTATCCTGCTCAGGATCCTCCACAGGTTCTAATTTACCTGTAACTTCTTCATCTGAAGAATCTTTATCATTCTTAGTTTCGTCTTTGGTGTCACCTGTTTCCTCTTTGCTATTGTCTTTATTCTCTTTCTCGTCCGCACTTTTCTTATCGTTTTCGATATCTTTATTCTCTTTATCCTCTTTCTCAGCAGCAGGAGTTTCTGACGGTGTTTCTGTAATCTCAGGATCCTCTGACGGAGCTTCTGCATCATCAGTCTTCTCTTTGTCTGCGTCATCACTGCCATTTACTACCACATTGATATATCCGACCACAGCTCCTGCCTCCGGATTCCATCCATCTACATGACTTAAATCCTGTCCCTCTCCTGGAATGAGAAGTACTTCGCATGCCTGTACTCTCTCCGTCGGAACAAAACTTCCATCTGCCCATTCAAGAGTCCCATACTCAGTTATAGGAAGACTGACATTTGCAAGTTCTGTCGGCTGGTCAATTGTGATATTATCCGGTATTACTGTACCTGATGTACTCTCCTGTGCTTCTGCTGCACTGACAGGTTCTGTGACAACCGGCACATTTCCTCCGATCAGTGTTGCTGTTAAAGCTGCTGCCGCCAGAATTCCCATTTTCTTTCCTGTTAATTTATTCTTATTTATTTTAATTGTATTATTAGACATCTCGCACCTCTGTTTACATTTATCCTTTATGTTCAACTGTATATTTTCATCTATCATTTTCAAATATTACCTTCAAAACCAGCCCGAAATTTATAAATTTTCTATTCCCGGCTATAACTTTAATTCTTTATCGCATAAGGTCAGGATTCAATAACTTTCTATTCCCGACCAATTTCTAAGGATTGCTCTGCCATAAATCAGTTTTCGCACTCCTTATATTATGTGACATGATAATATCGCATATTTGTATATTATCAAACTTTTATTATTTTGTAAATATTCTGTAATAGTTTTTTTGAATTTAACCGAATGAATTATAACACAACTTTTACTTTTTCAACACCCCTTCCTTTAAATTTTTTTACATTTTCTGGTATTATTACTGTTCATATTCTACCAGACAACATGCTTTACAATTCCTTAAAACAGGAGTCTGCCTGTAACTTTTTCTTTTCTTGCTTTTTTTCCAGAAATCATGTATATTTTCTTTAAACATTTTTGAAAGAATCCATCAATAAGATATCATTAACAGGTAAAGGAGTGAACAAATATTGAATTCAGGTATCATTTTTCAAGCGGTAGCAATTGTAATACTGATTGCTCTTTCTTCCTTTTTTTCTTCTGCGGAAACCGCTATGACAACTGTAAATAAAATCCGCATACAGTCTCTTTCCGAGCAGGGAGACAAACGGGCCATTATTTTGGAAAAAGTAATTTCAGACGCACCGAAGATGCTCAGTGCTGTTTTAATTGGAAACAACATTGTAAATATGTCCGTTTCTTCTCTTATGACCACACTTACCATAAAAGTTCTTGGCAATGCTTATGTTGGAATTGCAACCGGTATCCTGACCTTGCTGATTTTGATCTTCGGTGAAATCACCCCTAAGAACATGGCAACCATCCATGCCGAAAAGCTTTCTCTTGCTTATGCCAGAATCATCTACGGACTTATGTTTATTCTTACTCCGGTAGTATTTATCGTAAATAAAATTACAGCAGGAGTGCTGATCCTTTTCCATGTTGACCCGAATGCAAAGACAAATGCCATGACCGAACATGAACTACGAACTCTTGTTAATGTAGGTGAAAAAGATGGTATTATCGAAAACGAAGAAAAACAGATGATCTATAATGTATTCGATTTCGGTGATTCCACTGCAAAAGATGTTATGATTCCGCGAATTGATATGACATTTGTAGATATCAACTGTATCTATGATGAACTTATGGCTATTTTCAGCGAGGATATGCATACCCGTTTCCCGGTCTATGAAGATAATACAGATAACGTAATCGGTATTATTAATATGAAGGATCTCCTCATTTATCCAAAAGAAAAGCCATTTGCGATCCGCAACATTCTACGTGAACCATACTTCACTTATGAATACAAAGCTACCGCAGATCTGATGATCGAAATGCGTAAGGCATCCGTCAATCTGGCGATCGTCCTTGACGAATACGGTGCTACTGCCGGTCTGGTCACATTGGAAGACTTGCTTGAAGAGATCGTTGGTGAAATCCGTGATGAATATGACGAGAATGAAGTCGAAGATATCAAAGAAATCCAGCCAGGCAGAGAATATGCCGTACAGGGTTCTGCCAAACTGGATGACATTAATGATGCCCTCCACATTCACCTGGAATCCGAGGATTACGACTCTATCGGCGGATACATTATCGAACAGCTTGACTGTCTGCCAAAAGATGGTCAGTCCGTCACTCTGGAAAGTGGCATCCGTTTAGTCGTTGACCGTATTGACAAGAACCGAATCGAACTTGTCCATATCTGGCTTCCTGAAAAAGAGCCGGAAACCGAAGAATAACTTTAGTCTCTCTCCAGCATCAGTGAAAACTGTTTCACGATTCTGGAGAGTTCTCCTGTAACCGCATCAATTCCTTCTTCATTCTCTCTCCAGTTATCTCTGGTAATCCCATCGGCATCTACGGACACAACATAGAATTCTGTATCAGGATACAGAAGCTCATAATACATCAGACATCTTCTTGCATGATAAGATTTACAGCACAAAATTGCCTTTCTAATCTCTAGTCCTGCCTGATCCGTCACCTGTCTGGAATAGATTGCATTCTCATAAGTAAAAGTTGCATGATCTTCCTGCAGGATTTTCTTCTCCGGTACTCCACTCTTTATAAGAACATCTTTTAGAAATTCCCACTCTGTCTCATAGTTTCCATTATAAATATCACATTTCTTTAATACACCGGAAAAATTCCCATTTACCACGCTATATCTTCCACTTGGCAAAACCCAATCCGCCAGTCCGGCTCTGTAAAGTTCTGCCGCCTGCTCTGCCATCTGCGGATAGCCATTCCCGGGGACAAAAATAATATCTGATTTCTCCGGTTTATTTTCTACAAAAACAAAATCTTCAGCGTTTTTTAAAAAATTCATATATGCATTGTTCATTGTTTTACCTCTTTTTCTGTCTGTACCGTAAAGATAAATATCCCTTTTACTGCTTTGCAGCTGATTTAAGTCAAGCGGATAAAATCATCCTCCTCGCTACTTGCTCATAACTAAAGCTGCTCCGCAGTTTTGGTTAAATTATATCATAACTCCTTTTTGTAATGCAGTTTTTTGCCTGAATATGCAAAAAAATTTATCTCTCCTTTGGTCTCAAACGGATATTAGCAGCTTACCTGATCCGCCTAAATTATTTCGTTACAATAATCGTACTATATCCATCATCTCTGAGTCTCTGCTCCATATTTACTGCATTATTAATCTGTTGATAAGCCCCTGTCTGCACTTTATATAACCCATCTTCATGTAAAAGAAATGACGGATAACCTTTTTCCAACAATTCATACAGCATACGGTCTGCATTCTCTCTCTTTCTAAATACACCTGTCTGTACTCTATAATAAAGTGGTTCTTCTACTGTCTCTTTATCCAACGTTCCCAGAATTGCATCTGCAATTCCCTGTGCAATCTCATTAAATTTCTCATTAAACAGTTTATTATCGTCATCCGAATTAATAAATCCTGTTTCGATCAAAAGTGCAGGCATTCTGGTTCGCCTGAGAACTACAAGTCCCGGGCGTTCTTTCACACCAATTTCCCGAAAGCCCACTTCACCCAAAGCCCCCAGAATATTCTCCGCCATCTGATATTTAATACCGCTTTTATCATATATCAGCACTTCTGCACCGTTATACTGATTATCTTTTGGACTACTATTTCGATGAAATGAAATAAAATAATCCACACCTGCCTGATTTGCAAGCTGTGCTTTCTCAAATGGTGTCTGATAAATGTCTGTAGTTCGTGTATAAGAAACATCGATTCCATTGTTCTTTAAGATTTCTCCTACAGCAAGTGCAAGCCTGAGATTGTCGTTTTTTTCCTGTCTTCCTTTATATACAGCACCCGGATCCTGGCCTCCATGACCTGCATCCAGCATGATCGAATATGCCATAATGACACTCTGCCTTTATTCACTTCCTCTGTATACTATATGTAAGAGAAATATTATTGTGCAATCCGCTTGACTTTTAGGCATTAAAGCGTTATACTTTAAACCATTAAAGCCATTTGGTATAAAAATTATTTATCAGGAGGATATATAAATATGAAAAGAAAAGCATTAGCAATTACTCTTGCAGCAGTTATGGCAATGGGAACATGCGCAGTAACAGCAAGTGCTGCTGACGGAGATACATATACGATCGGTATCTGCCAGCTTGTACAGCATGTAGCTCTTGACGCTGCAACACAGGGCTTCAAAGATGAAGTTACCAAAGAACTTGGTGAAGACGCAGTTACATTTGATGAGCAGAACGCACAAGGCGATTCCAACACCTGTTCTACAATCGTTAACAGCTTTGTTTCCAACAATGTCGACCTGATCCTTGCGAACGCAACTCCGGCTCTTCAGGCTGCAGCAGCCGGAACAAGCGATATCCCGATTCTTGGAACATCTGTTACAGAATACGGTGTTGCGCTTGGACTTGATGATTTCGGCGGAACTGTAGGTGGAAATATTTCCGGAACAGCAGACCTTGCACCACTTGATGAGCAGGCTGCAATGCTTAACGAACTCTTCCCGGATGCAAAAAATGTCGGACTGCTCTACTGCTCCGCAGAGGCAAACTCCCAGTATCAGGTAGATACAGTAAAAGCTGCTCTCGAAGAACTCGGATACACATGTGAATATTACGCATTCTCTGATTCCAATGATCTTTCTTCTGTTGTTACAACAGCTGCAGATGCAAGTGATGTTATCTATGTACCTACAGACAACACTGTTGCATCTAACACAGAGATCATCAACAATATCTGCCTTCCGGCAAAAGTTCCGGTAATCGCAGGTGAAGAAGGTATCTGCAGCGGATGCGGTGTTGCAACACTTTCCATCAGCTACTATGACCTTGGCGTTACAACCGGTAAGATGGCTGTTAAGATCTTAAAAGACGGCGAGGATATCTCTACAATGCCAGTTGAATACGCACCGAATTTCACAAAAGAATACAACAAAGATATCTGTGAAGAACTCGGCATCACTGTTCCGGACGATTATGTAGCGATCGGAGAAGCTGCTGATGACACAGAAGAAGCATCTGATGACGCAGACGCAGCAGACGAATCCGCTGATGAAACTGCAGAAGATGATGCTGCTGAAGATGCTGCTGAATAATTCTGAACAAAAATTTAACTTATATACGATCAGCGGGAAAGGCATTTATGTCTCTCTCGCTTTTCGCATCTCAACAGGAGGAAATTACAAATGCAAATTATGACATTAATCGCTGCACTTCCGGGTGCAGTCGCACAGGGTCTGATCTGGGGAATCATGGCAATCGGTGTTTATCTTACATTCCGTATTCTCGACATCGCAGACCTTACCGTTGACGGTACAATGTGTACCGGCGGTGCAGTATGTATTATGATGATGCTCTCCGGACACAACGTCTGGATTTCTATGCTGGCAGCTACCCTCGCCGGAATGCTTGCCGGTCTTGTAACCGGAATTTTCCATACATTTATGGGAATCCCTGCAATCCTTGCCGGAATCCTGACCCAGCTGTCTCTGTATTCCGTCAATTTGAAGATTATGGGAAAGGCCAATCAGGCCATCAATGTTGATAAATATAATCTTCTGGTTTCCCTGCGTCATATTAAAAATACATCCCTTTCCAAGAACACCATCTTTATCGTAGCAGTTATGTGCATCGTATTGATCGCCATTCTGTACTGGTTCTTCGGAACAGAGCTTGGATGTTCTCTCCGTGCAACTGGATGTAACCCAAATATGTCCCGCGCACAGGGTATCAACACCAACATGAATAAAGTTCTCGGACTTATGATCTCCAATGGTCTGGTAGGACTTTCCAGTGCACTCCTTGCACAGTATCAGGGATTCGCAGACGTCAACATGGGACGTGGTTCTATCGTTATCGGTCTGGCTGCTGTTATTATCGGTGAAGCAATCTTCGGTCGTATTTTCCGCAACTTTGCTCTTCGCCTGACAGCTGTTATCCTTGGTTCCATCCTGTACTATCTGGTACTTCAGGTCGTTATCTGGATGGGTATTGACACAGACCTGCTGAAAATGCTGTCTGCGATCGTGGTTGCCCTCTTCCTCGCATTCCCATACTGGAAAGGCAAATACTTCAACAAACCAGTAAAAAGGGGAGGTAAATAATCATGCTGGAGCTTAAAAATATCTATAAAACTTTTAATCCGGGTACTATCAATGAGAAACGTGCCCTAAACGGACTGAACCTGAAGCTGAATGAGGGCGATTTCGTAACAGTTATCGGTGGAAATGGTGCCGGTAAATCTACTATGTTAAATGCAGTTGCAGGAACTTGGCCAGTTGATGAAGGTCAGATTCTTATCGATAACATTGATGTCACCAAGCTTTCCGAACATAAACGTGCCGCTTATCTTGGTCGTGTATTCCAGGATCCGATGACAGGAACTGCCGGTACCATGGGTATTGAAGAAAACCTTGCCCTTGCCAAACGTCGTGGAAAATCCCGTCTTCTTCGTCCGGGAATCACAAAAGCAGAACGAGAAGAATACAGAGAATTGTTAAAAATCCTCGGACTTGGTCTGGAAGACAGACTTACTTCTAAAGTAGGTCTCCTCTCCGGTGGTCAGAGACAGGCGCTTACCCTTCTCATGGCAACTCTTCAGAAACCCAAACTGCTGCTTCTGGATGAGCATACTGCTGCCCTCGATCCTAAGACAGCAGCAAAGGTTCTCGAGATTACTGATATGATCGTAAACCGTGACCATCTCACAACTCTGATGATCACCCACAACATGAAAGACGCTATTGCACACGGTAACCGCCTGATCATGATGATGGAAGGTAAAATTATTCTGGATATTCAGGGCGAAGAAAAGAAGAAACTGACTGTCAAAGATCTTCTCGATCAGTTTGAACGCGCCAGCGGAGAAGAGTTCAGTAATGACTCTGCACTGCTTGGATAATTACCAAAAATATTATTAAAACATTTCTTTTATATGAGAGTACTCTTTAGTGGAGTGCTCTCATTTTTCAGATTTTAAAGTACTTTTTTATCAGGCTAATGTACCAACCAGTTGATTTTTGAACAATCTCACATCTAAATTTCTTGTTTCTGTGTTGTTGTCGGTTACCGCAGCCGTTGCGTCTCTTTCCAACTTGTCTGCGTACTGGTTTTCTGCTGTTTTCATAAATATCGGTTTTCTTTTTATATTTTATGATTACTTTTATTCTTCATCATCCAACGAAGTTACGCAAATGAATTTATGTGTTTCCCGATTATACTGATAAATTCTCGATGTCAGATAATCTTCCTTAGGCGTTGCCTCCTTAATCGTATCTTGCAGAACACACTGCAGATCTTCAGGTTCCACAAATCTATCATTGTGGATCATTACCTCATGTACACTAGTAAATACCATATAGAAATCCGAATCCAGCATATACGCCAATTGCTCTGCCACTCCCGGCAGGAACACTGCAACCGCTCCGTTCGTCTTCTTAGTAGTACTCAGGCAGTTTCCCATTGCATCCTTCTTCAGTTCACATTTATCTCCCAGATTCATGAAGCTTTCCCCTTCATACTCCGGATTAAAAATCATCTGTTCCCATCTGTAGATTCTCGGCGGACTCATAAAATAGGTATTAAGAAGAGCCTCTTTAAATACCTCGTCGCAGTCTTTTCCCCACTGTTCCAGCATTCCCAGGCGAATTTTCGTACTTGTCACACATCCCTCATATTCTGTAACTTTCATATAAAGAACCAACGCAATATCGCCCAGAGTCTTATAAACTGCATCCTGCAGATCTGCTTTATACTTATTTGCATTTAACAATCGAATAAACAGACGTGGTTTCGTTTTCTCGTAATCTTTGATCACCCTTGTCTTCTCATAAATATCTGCTTTCTTGATTCGTTTCAGATCATCCGTAATTTCGGTCATAATCTCTTCAAAAGAAGTGCCACTCTGGTAAGAATTAAAAAGTTCCTGGGTATAAAGTCCACAGACTTCCCATGCATCATCATGTTCAGCAAACTTCACCAGCAGTCTGTCCCCTACAGGCGCAAACCTCCCGCCTTCTTTCTCAAAAGAAATATTCTCTCTTGGAATTCCTGTAGCCTCATAAATACCAATCTCCAGTTTCTCTACGAATGTTTCATAGTCTTTCTGCATATTCAGTTTCCTTTCTTTACTTTGAAAATAATGCGGGCAGGATGCCCTTGATTTGAATGTTGACTCCCTTTCGGGAAAAAGAAATAAGGGAGCGAAAGCCCCCTTAAGAGTCGCTGTAGACATAGTATAGAATAGTCCCAGCTATTTGTAAAGTAAATTTCATCGACAAAACATTTTACAGTTTCTTTCTATCTTTCAGATATTTCAGAAAAGCCTCACAGCCCTCCACTACGTCTGAATATGTGACATCAAATCCACCTGTATACCACGGGTCTGCGATATCTCTTGGATGATCACTATAATCCAGCAGGAGCTTTACTTTTCCTTCCGGATCAGATTTCAATATTCTCAGCATATTCTTCAAATTCCAGTGATCCATGCCAAGAATATAATCGTACTTATCATAATCTGCCTTCGTCAGCTGCACCGCACGTTTGCCCTTACAACCGATTCCATGCTTCGCCAGCTCCTCTCTCGCCGGCGGATATACCGGATTCCCAATTCCATTCCAGATTTCCTCGGTGCTGGTTGCAGCAGATGCGATATAAAACCTGTCTGAAAGACCTTGTTTAGAAACCATATCTTTAAAAATGAATTCTGCCATTGGTGAGCGGCAGATATTGCCGTGGCAGACAAATAGCACACTTATCATTGCTTAAAACTCCTTGAAATGCTGTATTTACGCTGTTTACAGGCATTTTCCGATAATCTTCAATCCTGTCATTTTCCTGTATATCACAGCATAAATTCGTATATTTTCTTATCCAAATTTAGTAACTTCTTAGTAATAACCAGCCTGGAAAACAGGCTTTCTAAGAACCTTATAATCAGATTATTTTTAATTCTTTTTTCTATTATTTTATCATACTATGCCAGTTTTGCAATCCTATTCATCTCTTCTTTTGCATCAATTAATCCCAGATGCGTATATACATTTAACGTAACCCCTATATCAGAATGTCCCATTAAATATTGGAGTGCTTTCGGATTCATTCCAGCTTTCGCCATATTGGAACAATATGTATGCCTGCATACATGAGGCGTGATCTTTGGCATTTGTTCCTCATGAGTACGATTATACTTTCCTAACGCCCACTGAAAATGTTTTTCCCAATGGAGTGCTACCTCAGGCATATCTTTTTTATCCAGGAATAAAAATCGACTATATCCATCTATAATCGGCTCAACCCTTACTTTTTTACGGTTTTTCACAATCTGTTCAAAACATTCATAAACTTCATCTGTCATCGGTAACATTCGTGTTCCACTTGAAGTTTTGGTATCTTCAATGACGTACTGCATTCCTCTGGTTCTCTGAAGCTGATGATTCACATTGATTTTTCTCTCCTGAAGATCAATATCTTTCACTGTCAATCCACAAAACTCAGAAATACGAAGTCCAGTCTTAAACAAAATAAACATTCCATTATAGTATTTTGAGTAATGGTCATCATTTCGGATAAACTCCAGAAATAACTCTTCCTGTTCTTTTGTAATTGCCTGTCTTGTAACACTGTCATTTACGACAACTGTACATAATTGAAATTCAAAAGGATTCTTGCGCAGTAAATCATCTTCAACTGCCATCTGAAATGCAGGTCTTACAATTCCACGCACACTGTGAATGGAACTGTATCCTCTTCCATCTGCTTGCAGCTTAATAAACCATGCTTTTGCATCCGACAATTTTATTTTATCTATTCTTCTGGTTCCGAATTCTTCTTTTTTTATTATATTGATTACAAAATCATAGTTCGCCTAAGTGTTATGACGAACCCCCTTTTTTTGTCCAATATATTTTTGAACCAAATCCAAAACTGTTAAATTTCCTCCGTAAGGTACTATACCATCATGTAAATCTCTTTGGATATTTTTTTCTTTTTCCCTTAGAGCTAAGCATGGTCTGCATCCAGTTGGCAGAGAATCTGTTGGCTCTAATTTCCAACTATACAAAAACTTCTGCTTTCCATAACAATCTGTATATACAAACGCATATCTTCCATCTTTTCTCTGACTTTCTCCGTTTCGTAAAATTCGACCTTTTTTATCTCGTCGTTTTTGGTCACGTTTTGTTTTACCCAAACGTCTTCGCCCCTTTCTACGAAGAAGCTCTAGCACGATATAGGTATTATATCATACCAGGGCTAACATTTCCACTTTAAAGCGCTAAATTGTTCGTATATTTTTTACAAAGACGTAGTCTGATCCAGAAAGGCCTCAAATTTCTTACGGTTAATCAATGACTTACACCCCACCTGGACTGTAAAGCAACATTCTGAATTTAGATGTTCCGAAATAAGCATCCTTATTTTCTTTTCACCTATTCCAAAATATTGCACTGCTTCATCCACCGTAAGCATATATTTTTCCCAAATTGGAATCTTACCTTTTTCAATTTTAATCGCCACTCTTCTCTCCTCCTTTTCTCTTTGGACAAAACATTTTTATCTGCCCATGACAATTTACAATTTTATACACTGTCATCGGCAGATAAAATTACAATACAGGTGGCAGTTCAGTACTCTGCCCACATCGGTTTTGCACCGTCATTAAATATGACCAGATTTTTTCTGGAAGTATCATTATCACAGATATGCTTCGTCGCCCTGTGCAGCTGCTGCACATTTTGTCAAATTCTTCTCGCTCCATACCTTTACTTCAATGTTATATTTCAGCATTTCCTCGTATTTACTCCATTAACAGAGCAGATATATCATGGCGGATTTACCTAGTGGCTCTACATATCTTCACGTCCTGTATGTAAAACAATATACAATTTTCAAGGTACAAAAATTCCTGAAGGGGAAAAGGAATCTATATTAAATACTCCCTTTACTGATTACTTTTCCTTACATATGATTTCGTATCAAATCCCAAGGTCTTAGTAATCAGTTTTGCTTCCAGGCGTTGACGCAGAGTTTCATCTACACAGTAATGCACCTGTCCAAATTCGTCAAACATTTTTCTGGTAGCCAAAACTGTTATGTACCCTTCATAATGCTTCAACACTGCCTGGATTGCCTCAGTATCACCAGTTGATGCTGCCTCAATAACATGGAATGGCAGCAAATCAAATGCGCATTTCTGTTTTTTACTTTTTTTCATTTGCAGATTCCTCCATATTTTTTCTCATCAGTTCCAGTGATCGTCTACGATGCTCATTAATTGTGCTGCGTACAAGATTCATTTCTCTGGCAATGTCTGCATCACTCATATCCATAAAATATGATAATAACACAACATTCCTTTTCAGTAAGTGTCTGCAGTGCTTCAGCAATCAATGCATCTTTGACTTCTATGTCGTAACCCAGGACCTGAAAACGATGTGTTTCCATTTCATGCTCATCCATTATAAAAAGTCTGCTCAACTCCTTTTCTGATAATTCTGACAACATCACTTCATACTTCTGGCGATATGCCATATGCTTTTCATAATTAATAACTTCACTTTTCAATGCCAGCTTGCACAGAGAATCAAACTGATGTCTGACTGTCTGCTCATCTTGAAAAGAGGATTGCTCCATAAGAGTTCACCTCCTTCCCCGCCGGTAGGCAATAAGCAAAGTTCTTGCTTCCCCTTCACACATATCCCAAACGGATGAGTGCATTTGTCGGGGTGTGGGAAGAAATTTTTAAAAAATTTCTTAATAAATACGAGAAAAATTTTTTTCCTGTATTTTAAGGTATATAAAAAACGTCCTAATCCTGTTTTGAAACAAGACGTAAGCACTGTGAACAAAAACAGCTTTCTCGTTATATACGGGAATCGGAAAAGCATGGCTATCATGTGGAAGCTCAAAGCTAGCCTTTCTTAAATACGATCAATATCTCACTACAGGCAGCCAATACTGTGACTGCTTTATAGTGATGCTTTCATAATTGTTAAAAACATTTGTTGTCAAGGTTCAGTTTTTTGCTACGAGTTTTATTTTCGTAGCAAGGTGCAGAAGGCTTATGGGAACCTCGGGCCACTGTGACCCGAAGTTCTGTTGCCTTTCATAAGCCTTTTCATTTTTGAGGCAAAAACGGTACGCCTTACAAAAATTTTTTTAAATATTTTTCTAAGTTCTTCAGTCCCCGCTCAATCGCCACACGAACCACCTTTTCATCCGCGCCCTCAGCCCGGGCAATATCCTTTTTTGTCATGCCAAGAATGAAATGAGCATAAATCCGTTTTGCCTGTTTATCAGGCAGACTGGAAATGGCTGCGTGAAGTTCCTGCATGGAAATCTTGCGTTCATACAGTTCATGGGGAGAAAGAGAAACAAATACCGCTTCATGCTCCAGCCCATCATCCCGATCAAGGGAGTAGTAGGCTTTATGGCGGTAGGTACGCAGACGGTAAGCCGCCTCTTTCCGGTCAAATTCCTTGAACATTTCAGCAACTTCCTCTGATACTTCCATAAAACAATCTGATGTATAGAATGGGTAATAGTCCCGCAAATTGATAATAGCCATATAGACCTCCGTTTCGGTTGTTGGTTGACAAGTGACCGAAACGAAACCGGCGGGGAACGGCACCGGGCTGGACTTCGGGCCAGTATGACCCGAAGTTGTCCCATAAAAACAGAAAAACGCCCGGACGGCATGAAGCCATACGGACGCATGAAATAGAACTGTCGTTTACATGATAATATTTTTCATATAAGTAACCAGAATACCCCGGAGGAGGGGCAAGGCTTTTTTTAACTGATGTAACTCATGGGTATTGTGATTCACTAACGCAGACATGACGGCATCCTCCTACGCCACCATGTTTGTGTTAGAATATTATTTGCACGAAAAATGGCGGCTTTGAAACCGCCATCAAGTTTTTTATGTGAATAAGCAATGTAATACACCTACTTTATAAGCGTTTTTTTTAACCACCAAAGCAGGCTCATCAGTTTTTTATCCTTTTTGCTTAGGAAAGCACACTACAATTTCAAAAACATTATTATTTAGAGAAGCACTGATAGAACCGCCCATTTTTACTGTTAAATTCTTTGCTATTGTGAGACCCAAACCGGTTGTTTTGCGGGAACGGGATAAATCTGTTGTATAAAAACGATTAAATATTTTGTCTATATCAGATTCATTTATGCTGTCTGTAAAATTCTGAAAAGAAAAATGGTAATTTTCATTATCATCATAAGATGAAAAATGATAATCACTTTTCCCATGTGACAAGGCATTAGAAATGATATTTTCAAAAATTCTGGTTACTGCTTTTTCATCTCCATAAAATGGAAAAGAAATCTCTGCAATACTTAATGCTGGAATTATTTTGCGTTCCTCAAAAGATTTAAAAAAGGAAACTGCAACAGAGCGTAAAACAGCATTTAAATCAAATGTAGTATAAGAAAATTCCATTTCATCAGCTTCTATTCGTGCAAATTCAAACAACTGATTTAGTAACTGATTTAAAACATTCAATCTTTCGTTTATAACAGCTGCTGCATCTAAATCTTCCTCGGACAACTCCGGCGATTGTAGAAGCATTTGGGTATATCCTTGAATAGCAGTCACAGGTGTTCTAAGATCATGAGCTAAATTTGTAATTGTTTCTTTGATTGCCTCATCCTTTTTTTGTAATGAATATACTTGTTTGTGGTAAACTCGAAGCAATTCATTTAAAGCATTTACAAGATCGGTTATATCGGAAGAAGGAAAATCTAATGTCAATTCCGCATGGGTAAATGAATGTAAAAGTGTTTGCAATTTCTGGCTTAACCGGGTTACCTCCCTACGATGAAACAAGTAAAATGATAAAACAATAATAAGAGATAGTGTCACAATGATAGCATATATTTGAAGTACCACACTCATAACATTATCCCTCCCTGCATTATGTAATATCTCTTTTCTTGAAAATTGTTCCTACAACTCCACCAAATATAATCATATAGGCGAAGAAAATGATAATTGCGGTTGGAAGCCATTGAACTGCCATATCTATTCTTGTTTTATTGATATTACTAATTGCCCAAAAAATTGTGATGTTATATCCTAAGCCCAAAATACTTTCCAATCCATGAAGAACCAGATAACCAAAAAATATAAGCAAAGCATTAACTGCCATGCTAACTGAACTGTTTCTTATGAGAAAAACAAGTGAAATTGCGAGCGTTGATACAGCCATATGATATAATGCCTCACAGAATATGTAGGACACTATATTGCTAATGCTTGTAAGAGTAAGACCGCTTATTCCAAAAAAAATTTTATTACATAACAAACCAATTAAAAAGGCAGACACCAAAAAAAAGAATGATACACTCCAGCCAATTACCAATTTTGATAAGAAGTAACTCCATCGTGACAGACCTTTTTCTATATAATGTTTTACAGTCCCTTGACGAAAATCATTTGAGAAATAGTAGCTGCAAAAAATAATCAAAGGGAATACAACCGGGTAATAATTAAAAAAAGAATCCCAGTAATTTGCAGAAACTTCTGTACCTACCAAATATTCCCTCATGCCAATCGTTGCTTTTTGTGCATAAGCACATAAGAATATCCATCCTGTCATCATAAGAAAACATACTTTCAAGACTTTTCCATGTATTGCTTTATAAAAATCAGCTCTAATTAAATTAAGCATTGACTATGCCTCCTCTCATTTTTTCATTAAAGTAATCTTCCAGTGACTCCTTTGTTACAGTACATTCATCAACAGAAATTCCATGATTAACCAGTAAGGAGTTTACAATTCCGGGATTGTCTACATATTCAAAAATCCGAATATTATTATCGGAAAGAATTTCGTAGTTTTTAGTATGGAGATTTTTCTCTATTAAAATAGCGGCCTGTGCAGTATCTGATGCCTTAATTTTTAAACAACATTGACTTTTTTCATTTAATTCTTTTGCAGTGATTTCTTCAATCAGCTTGCCATTTTTAATAATGCCGTATTTCGTTGCAATTTTTGACAATTCCCCCAAGATATGACTGGAAATCATAATGGTAATATGTTCTTCCCTATTTAGTTTTAATAAGAAATTCCTCATATCTTGTATTCCAGTCGGATCTAAGCCATTGATAGGTTCATCAAGAATCAGAAAATCAGGATTTCCCAACAAGGCAATGCCAATGGCTAAACGCTGTTTCATACCTAATGAAAATTTTTTGACAATTTTATTTTCATATTGTGACAGACCCACCTGCTTTAAAATTTGCTGTATAGATTCTTTGCTTGACAGTCCATATGCTTTTCTAAATACTTCCAAATTTTGTTTTGCGGTTAATTCTGCATAAAGTGCCGGAGATTCAATTACACAACCAATACGATAACGCTCGGTCTGGGGAACAAAATTTCCAAATAGTTCAATAGAGCCTTCTGATGGTTCAACCAAACCTGCAATCATTTTCATTAAAGTAGACTTACCAGCACCATTTTCTCCAATCAAGCCATATATTTCGCCTTTTTTAATAGAAATGGATACTTTATCAACAGCATAATAATTTGTGTATTTTTTAGATACTGTGTTCGTTCTTAATATATATTCCATGATATATCCCTCCTTGTGGTTTTAGTGTAAGGGATAAGTTTAAGTAAATTATTTTCTAAATCTAAGGATTTCATAAAGATTATATGTCCATCTTAAACCCAATTCCCCAAGCCGTTTTAATATATGATTTACTATTATCTATTGCAGCAATTTTTTTGCGTAAGTTGCTGATATGAACATTGATAGCATTTTCAGTTCCCTCTAAAGTTTCATTCCATAATTGCTCATAAATCATATCTTTCGTAAATACTTGTTGCGGATGTTCCATAAGCATTTTCAATATAGCAAACTCATTTTTTGTAAGGGACAATTTTTGATTTTTTAGAGTGGCCTCCATTCCTATTGTATCTAAATTTAAATCGCCACAACATAACAAGGAATTTGATGTATATTGATTTTCATAAATCCGTCGCAAAATCGTTTCAATCCTTGCAAGTAGTTCTTCTATATCGAAGGGTTTCGTTACATAATCATCAGCACCGTTTTTCAATAAGAAAATTTTACTTTTAGAATCTTCTTTTGCAGATAGACCGATTACAGGTACATTTTTTGTTTTCTTTATTTCTGCTAAAACTTGTTCGCCAGAAAGACCGGGAAGCATTAAATCCAAAATAATCAGATTAACTTTTTGCTTTTCAAGAAAAAGAAGGGCTTCTGTTCCTGAATAAGCAGAATATGTTATATAACCATTTTTCCGAAGATATTTAACAAGCATATCATTGATAGCCATATCGTCATCAACTATTAGAATTGTGTAATTCATATAAAATACCTCTCTTTAACATTGATCAATTTGCAGAATATAATTTTATGGCATATTCGTATCAACTTTATCACAATCGTTTGCTATATTCAATCATGTGGCTATCTGACAGCAAAATAAAATACTACTTAACATCAAATTTCATTACATTCTCATAATTCAACCCGAAATGTACAATGATATAGGGTGATATGAGAATGAACCAAGATGAAATCAGGTTTGACTTTCATGGGCTCGGGCTGGCAATCAAACAAGCTAGAGAAGAAAGAGGCTGGACACAGGCCTATGTGGCGGAGCTGGTCGGCAAGACAGACCGCACGATTATGAATATTGAAAATAAGGGACAACATCCCAGCTTCAATTTATTTTTCAAACTCGTTACCATGTTCGATATTTCCGTAGACCAGTTTTTCTACCGGGAAGAACAGCGGGACGAGCACAGTTGCAGAAAGCACATTGATGTACTTCTCAACTCCATGAATGAAAAGGAGCTAGTTGTCATGGAGGCCACAGCCGAAGGGCTCAAGAAAGCCAGAGAAACGGAGGTTCAGAAATAAGAGCCTCTGTTTAGTACCATAAAAGTGTAGTTGTTGGAGAGTAATTAACTCTGACAGCTGCACTTATTTTATTATAATATAGGGGAGTAATTGGTCTGACGTAGCTCTATTTGGATCATTGCATCCGT
>NZ_JAHLQG010000003.1 GCF_018919065.1 Blautia sp. MSJ-9
TGTAACATTTCTTTGCATTCTGTATCGATTCCGTTTTTTAAAACCTTTTTTCTATATTTTGTACACCAGACAAGATGATACTGCAAGGAATAGACATATCCCCTACCATATGAAAGTTTATTTTTATCTATATTAAATATATCTTTTTCCATATAAATATTATACCATATGTATTGGTTTATGTAAACATTTGTTCTGTTGTTTTGTAAAAAAATTTGCGCGTCTAACTCATCACTGGAAGTAACAAGAATGCGACGCGCAGTTATTCAAATTTTCAGGTACGACTTGATTTTGTCCTCCTGCAGCCCTTCACCAATCACAATCAGAACCTCCTGTCCTACATGGAGCGGGCGAATTGTAATTTCATTCTTAGTCGCATTTAATTCAATCCAATGCTGCCCATTTTCCTGCGTCTGATCAGCCTTTTCAGAAATCTCCCCGTCATCTACTCTCATAAATCCTTTCATACGGAACACATGTCCGCATGCTGGATCAGACAGGATTTTCTCAGCGGCTTCCCGTAACTCTTTTTCCGCCATTTTTACATTCATAAAGTACAGAGAAGTAAATGCATCCTCTGCCTCAAACTCCGGTTTCCGGTAGCTTGCCATCTCATATCCACAAGATGCAATCCGGTCAAAGTCCTCTTTCGACATCTCATCCCAGTTTTTGTGGATAACATTGTTGGTAACTCCTGCTTCAACACTGCCATCAAAATCTTTTCCAAATCTCCTGCTGCAATGCACCTTTTCCAATACACAATTCACATGCTCAATCGTCCCCTGGATTTCCTCCGGCGTTGCATCCTGGCTCTTGCTCATCACAATACATCCGGCATCTGCCACTTCCGAAGCCAGAATAAAATCCGCCTCATCTGACAGATCACTCTCCAGCTTAGAATCCACGATCGCGATCACATTCCCAATCTGATACCAGCGGTTCAGCGGCTCTTCATGAAGAATATCAAAGAACTCATCCACATCAAAAATCCCCGACGGCTCCACGATCACACGGTCATATCCGCACATCCCCATAGCGATCAGCTTCGTCTTAAAACGTCTTCTGTGGCAGTCCTTATCACATCCACCGGAAATCATCTCCAACTCGCAGTTATCTCCCATCAGATCCTGAAGTAGCATCATATCCACATTCACAGCCCCATAATCATTCTCCAGAATTCCTATATTATTTCCTGTATCCATCAAATACTGTGCATACTTTCTGATAAACGTCGTCTTCCCTGAACCAAGGAACCCTGTAATTAAGTCTACTTTTACCATTTCCAGTCTCTCCTTTGCTGTTATAGTTTTTATTTACATAACAATTCAAATCAGTTACTTGCTCATAACCGAATAACTTCTTTACAATTTTCGGTTAAAATCTTTTTTCAAATCATAGCATCATAACGCAAAAAACGCAACGCCCGCAGACGTTACGTTTTCTCAATAATATAAATGGTGCCAGATTAGTGCCAATGGTGTCAGTCCATTATGTCACCATTTATTTCTACGTATACAAACAATACATTATTCCATACTCATCTTATCTTTCTTCCGTTTCCACAGATAAATGGATAATATTACTGCCACATAATCAGTCAGTGCCTGTGCATAGATTACACCATTCAGTCCCAGAATTGCATTCAGCAGATACAGTAACGGGATCAGAAGCACACCCTGACGGAGTACAGACAGTACTGTTGCAGGAAGGGCATCTCCTACAGACTGCATGCAGTTCATATTTACAAAAAGGATTCCGATCACTGGTCCGGAGAGCATATATGCGATAAGCATCTTCACTCCATGGTAAATAACCTCTTCATCACTGATAAACATCCGAATGATTGGCTGACGCAGGACAAAGAACAGAAGAGTCGCAAGGATTCCTACAATCAGACAGCACTTCTTTGTAAATCGTTCCACTTCTATAAAACGTTTCCTGTCGCCTGATCCATAGTTATAACCAAACAGCGGCTGCACACCATTTGCCAGGCCCATCTGCAGGAATGTGATAAACATATTTGCTTTAAATACAATTCCAATCGCAGCAACTGGTGCATTTCCATATGCAACGAGGATCTGGTTCAGCACGATTGTAGAAACACTCATTAATGCGGAAAAGATTGCCGTCGGAAGTCCAATGGAACATACTCTGGACATGACCTGATTCTTAACTGTAAAGTACTTCAGACTGATTGAAAAACATTTGCTTTTCTTCAGGAAATACCAGATATAGTAAATACTTGCAAGAATATTTCCAATTGTTGTGGCAATAGCCGCACCTGCTGCCCCCATTCCAAAACCACTGATAAATACAGGATCCAGCACGATATTTGCCACTGTACCGATCATGCTTCCGATCATCGCTTCCTTGCTGGCGCCCTCTGCGCGGACTACAAAACTGGCCGCAGCAGACCAGATGATAAACGGTGCACCATAAGAGATATGTAACGTATAACCTTTTGCAAACGCATAAGTCTGTTCATTTGCGCCAAATAAGTGAAGAATTGGCTGCATAAAGAATATCAGGATCAGCCCAAACACAACACCAACTGCCAACGATGCCCAAGTCACAAAGGAAGATGTATTCTTTACTCTTTTATCATTCTTCTCTCCCATCGCCATAGATGCCACTGCACTTCCACCCATTCCGAACATATTGGCAAAAGCCATCAGCAGAATAAAGATAGGATTTGTCAGGCTGACCGCAGCTACCTGCAAAGGATCACCGGTCTGACCTACGAAGAAGGTATCTGCCATATTGTAGACGACTGTGACCAGACTGCTGATCACACTTGGAATCGCCATTTTTGCTACAGCTTTCGATACCTTCATACTGCTCATTAATTCATTTTCATCCATTGTTTTTTATCACTCCTGTCTAATATGATCCTATCGATCCAGATTCTCAAGCATCCTCTGTGCGATCCTCAGAAATTCCTGCTTCTCTTCCTCCGAAATTCCATCCAGCAGCAAACGCTCTGACCCTTCAATCTCAACTTTCAAAGTCTCTCTGATCGCTTCGGCTTTCTCTGTAAAAATAATCTTCTTATACCGCCCATCCTGCTCTTCCGGAACACGGCAGATCAGCCCGTCTTTCTCCAGATTCTTCAGCACTTCTGTCGCAGTAGATGGCCGCAGGCCAAATTCCTTCTCAATTTCCTTCTGGTAAACCGAGTGCGTCTCCGCTTCCACCAGAATATAATTCAGAATATTCCCCTTCGCCCCACTGATCCCAATAGCTTCCTGTACTGCACGGGACCTCCTGCGAAGCCGGTTGGAAATCTGATTGATCATCTTTCCTGTCTGCATATATTTCACATCCTTTCTCTCTAAATCACATTTACTTCTGCAATATAAAATCTGTCATACTTATCTCATTTGATCATTACTTCGGTTCCTAAGTATTTTAGAACAATTGTCTAACATTGTCAACCAAAAAGAACATTGCTATCTGAAAACCTCTTAATCTTCAGAAAGCAATGCTCTTCTTTAACCATTATATTTATTTCTTCCGTTTACGTCCGATCACAAATCCAACCGCCGCAGCAGCTACAAACAGAACCACCATCCACATAACGATCGGTGTGTTATCTCCTGTCTTGACTTTCTTCGGTGTTGTTGATGTAGAGCCACCCGGTGTGACGCCTGGCGTTACGTCCGGTGTAGTCGTGATCACTGTATTCGTGATGGTGATCGTCTTCTCATTATCATCACTGTCAACGAATTCAATATTGCCTTCACCACCTACTTCATATCCAAACGTACTCTTATCAACCGGATTTCCATCTGCGTCAGACTCAAATACCCTGTATGTATGTACTGTATCTACATCTTCCAAATCAGTTACAGGGAAGGAAACCATAACTTTATCGTTCTGAGTCAGCTCAACAGTTATAAGCGTTGTCTCATCACCTGTATTTGGATTTACTTCATTAACTGTTGCATAGAAGGTATCATCTGCAGTAATCTCACTGCCGTCTTTGAGCACCTTCTTCTCAATCCACAGCAGTCTTTCCATATAGAATCCATCCGGAATCTTAACGTAATCCTCTGTGTGTGTATGTTCTTCTTTTCCGCAGTATGCGGTTTTCTCCATTGTAACAGCAGGAAGAATCAGCGCATATACTGTACAGAACACAACCACACATGCAAGAATGCTGACTGCTTTCTGCCAGCATTTATGATCATGATTCTTTTGTTTTAATTTCTCTGCCTGCCTGAGCAGAGACTCTTTCATATCTCATCTTCCTCCCTCTCCTCTGTGTTCTGACCTTTCGGTCAGCTTATGAAACTTTACCGATCGTGTTCAGCGGCCATATGCTGAATACGATCCTTCCGACAATCTGTTCTTCTGCCACACAGCCTACTGCTGTATTTCGGCTGTCTATTGATGTGGAACGATGATCACCCATTACGAAATAGCGTCCGTCAGGAACCTGATATGGAAGCTCGATGTTACAATCGCCAAGTGCTTTCTCCTTACCAGCCATATACGGTTCATCCAGCAGCTGGTCATCTACATAGACGTTTCCGTCTTTGTCAATATTGATCCAGCTTCCCGGTCCTGCGATCAGTCGCTTCACCAGAATCTTATTATTATAATAGAAGGCAATCACATCGCCCTGTTTGAAATCCGAACCTTTCAGCGAAACTACGATCTGCCCCTCATGTAAGGTAGGTGTCATAGAACTTCCGTAAATCTGAAGCACCGGTAAAACCAGTACTGCCACAAGAACTGCCGCAGCTGCTACTGTGAGCAGTGTATAGATCGTATTGCGGAGTACTGCAAAATACCGCTTCTGATATTTCTTACGGTTTACTTCTTTTTCCAGCAGTTCTACCGAAGGCATAGAAGTGATTTCTCTTCTCTTCTTATTCTGCTTCATTCTCTGTCTCTCCGTTCTGTGAAATCTCCGCCTGAGTACGGATATTCTCCAGATACTGGTCTGCAGCCTGCTGTGCTGCTTCAAAAACTTTATTCAGTCTGAGTGCTGCTTCTGCGATGGAACCTGCTTCCTGTTCCATGATCCTGCGGTCTTCCAGCTGCTTCTTAACTGTTTCCAGTTCTGCCCGGAGCTGCTCTACTTCTTTACTCTGCTCCAGAAGCATTTCCAGTAAATCCATACGGCTCAGACGCCGCAATTCTTTTTCAGTCATTTTGTTATATCCTTTTTCATTCTCAGGATATCTGACATTGTCTGTCAGTCTATTCCTTAAATTTCCAGTTGAAGCCCATATTTTTTTTTATAAAATCATTACAGAGTAGTTTTATATGAAATAAAAAAGCTGCAATTATTCCCTTAATGGGAATAATTGCAACCGAACTACCTTTTTCACACATTTGCTATGTCGTAATTATCTTAAATGTTGTGTCTTCTGTTCCTGAAGGCTCCTAGCTTTGCGTCCCTGACTCTCATCAGGTTTGCCCCTCTTATTCGTTTTTCATGCTTCAACATCTTTGATTTGTTTGTGTTCTACCACAACCCATTTTACACGTCCAGTCCAAAAGTATTAAATTTTGTATAAAATTCTGCACAAATTTAGTAATACATTTTCGAAACTCGCTTTATGTGTCAGAACCTGTCGTAATTACTTGTTTTTTGTAATTTTGTTGTAGGCGATCACGATTCCTGCTGCAGCTGCTGCCAGGATCACAGTCCACAGTATGATCTTGGTATTGTCTCCAGTCTTTGGTGAGGTCACATTTGTGCTGGTAGTCTGATGTACTGTAACAGAAGTATTATTATTCTGTGACGGCTGGTTATTGACCGGCGTTACGGTCGGAGTAACGGTTGACAGGCTGTTGGTCAGTGTAACCTCTCCCTCATAGCCATCGCTCTCTTTCAGAGTGATCTCGCCTTCTCCGCTGACTGTATATGGAAATTTCTTTTTGCTTACAGGGGTTCCGTTCTTGTCGGTTTCTTTAATTGTGTAGGTAATCTCCTCCGGGATATCTTCTTCCGGAAGCTGGATGTTCAACTCTATGGTATCATTCTGTTCCAGTTCTACATTACTTACCAGGATCAGAAGTCCATCACTGTCTTTTTCAAAAATTCCTGCGTAGAAGGTATCATCTACAGTTGTCTTCTTTCCGTCTTTCAGGACATTTTTGCTGATCTTAATGGTGCAGTTCTGATAGTAGCCGTGCGGCAGATAGTAGAAGTAGTTGTCTACATACATGTTTCCGGATGAACCGGATCTGCTTACGATAATCTGGTTGTTTTCATCTTCGTTTGCATCTTTTACGTTGTACATCCAGGAATTCTCTTCATCTACATAGACCTGCTGGTTGATTGCGATCGGTTTTCCTTTTTCATCAAGTTCAAATACGTAATAGGTGCCTGCCGGAACATCTTTCCAGACTGCGGTTCCGCTTGTGGTGCCCTTGATGTTAATGTCCTGCTCATAATCATCCCGGAATGGAATGGTTCCTTCTTTATCTGTGTAAAGACCAATCTTAAATGTAGCGTCTTCTGCTGAAAGAGGAATGATCTGAGAATCCTCTGTTACTGAATACAGGCGTTTTGTCACGCTGATGTCTTCTTTGATATTGTCCGGAATAAATTTCGGATAGGTTTTTACATCATAAATCCACTGACCGTTTTCCTGTAAAGGTACGGTGAGCAGGGACGGTGAAATGATGAGCCGGTCCTGACCGCTGTTCTGCACCAGAAGGTAGACACCCTGTTCCAGATTGTTGAAAAGGATCTGACCCTGCGCATCAGAGGTTCCTTCTATGGCATTTATTCCTGAAGAACCGGCGAGACCTGCCAGGGTCTGGGCTGCAGCTGCCCATTTGTCCGCAGTTGTAAGTGAATCCATTGTAATGCCGGAGACTGCAAAGCGGGAATCCAGAGTGAAGTTTACGTTTCCGTTATTTTCACTCGCATTTCCTATCTGATAAAGTTTCATACTGATGCCGGGATAGGGAGTCTGCTTTCCGCTGCTGTCTGCCTGGGACATCAGTATAGCCTGAATGCTTCCCTGCCTGTTGGAAATGTAGGTGTCTGCTCTGACAAAGGTCAGCCCTGTTATTGGCAGTGCAGATATCAGCACTGTCATCAGCATCAGGGAAGTCAGAATATTACGGAATAGGTTTTTCATCGCATTATGCCTCCTTGCTTAAATTTATGAATGATTGCTTCTGTTATCCTGTCTTTTCCTGTCTCTGTAATGTAAAAATATCCATAATCCACCCACCAGCAATATAAATATTAACAGACCTGATTTCATCAGTTTCACAGGATCTGTCTGTGCAAGTTTCTGTGGGACTGTTTCACTTTTTTCATTTTCCTCTTCCACATATCTGGTTCGGATTCCTCTTACAAGAAGCCTGTGTGTGTTGACTCCATATGGAGTACAGGTCAGCAGGGTTACATGATCTTCTCCTTCTACAATATCCAGCGCTTTTGTCTGATCAGGAAGGACTGTCTTGATCTGATCTACTTTATAAGCCAGTGTTTTTCCCAGAATATGCAGATAGAATTTATCTCCGATTTCCATCTGGTCGAGGTCCGTAAAGAGTTTTGCCCCCGGGAGACCTCTGTGTGCAGCCAGCACTGCATGCGTGTTTTTTCCTCCTATTGGAAGACTGGTTCCTTCTATATGTCCTGCTCCTTTCTCAAGAATATCGCTCCCAAGTCCATGGTAAATGGCAATTTTTACATTGATCTTAGGAATCTCAATACTTCCCATCAGACCGTTTCCATCCGGGTCAAGAACCTGATCATAGGGATGAGTCAGAACATATTGATCACTCTCATCGAAAGCATCCACAATGGAATTCACCGGATGTTCTGCATTATATTCCTTCGCTTCTTTCCATAATCTGGCATATTCGCTTTTTGACAGATCAGTTACTGACGTATCATACTCTGTGATCAGCCTGACATTTCGATATTGATTCCACATATCACTGATAGTAGGATAAAGAAAAATCCCTGCTCCAATAAGAAACAGTATCAGCATGATCAGATACTTGATTTTTTTATTTCTTTTTCGTCTCTTTCTTTCCATGTTCTAATTCCTGCGGAATCTTCTGCTTTCCAGACGGTCAACTATTGTCACAAAAATTACAGCAAGAACAATTCCACCTATTACACAAAGGGTCAGAATGACAGGGTTGGGATTATGAAATCCACTGATCCTGCTTTCTGTTTTTTCGATTTGTCCGGCCTCCTCTACTGTGATGCGGTGTCCTCTTACCAGCAGTCTGTGCGTATTCACAGCATAAGGGGTACAGGTAACCAGTGTTACATAATCCTTTCCCGGGGTGATTCCCAGAGAATCTGTCTGAGCTGGAAGAACAGTAAGAATCTGATCTACCTCATAAGCGAGTGTTCTGTCCAGAATATGTAAATAGAATACATCTCCCTCCTTTAACAAATTCAGGTCTGTAAAGAGTTTCGCACTTGGCAGACCTCTGTGTGCAGAAATGACACAATGAGTCCCCGGTCCGCCAACAGGAAGACTGCTTCCGAAAAGATGACCGGCTCCTTTAGAAAGAGTTTTGTCTGTTGTATAATGATAAAGAGGAATATTTTCATCTATTACAGGAATTTCTACAGAACCCATCATTCCATCTCCATTGAAGTTCAAAAGGCTTTCATATTTTTTGTCCCTTTTTCCGTCCCTTACGGAAAATGCATCCGGAACGCTTTCCTGTTCAAGCTGTTCGTTATATTCCTGCGCATTTTTCCATATACTGTCTGTTTCTTTTTTGTCTGTATCCGCTGTAACTGAACTGCTATATTCTGTGATCAGCCGCCCGGCCCTGCGTTTGTTCCAGGCACTGCTGATCATCGGGTACAGCAATATGGACAGACCTACGAGAAACAGCAGAGAAAATCCGATATATTTGATTCTAAGTTTCTTTTTCTTATCACTCATAGGGTTCTCCATACTGTTGTTCTATTTATTTACGGTGATGCCTGCTGACGCAGACACCACCATTTTATACAGCGTTCCAGATATTGCTCACATCAGAGCTGATTCTCACGGTCTCTTCTGCGGCTTACAAGGAACATTCCTGCTACTGCTGCCATGATCATTACACCTGTGATTGTAAACAGATAGGTGCCCATTCCACCTGTGGATGGGAGTTCTGCTGTTTTGGTGTTCTTGATTTCTGTTGGATTGATCACCTTGGTAGTAGTTCCATTAATTTCAACAGTTTTACTCGTAGCTACAAATGTATTTGTAGTCTTACCATCAATTGTAATCGTCCAGCTCTTCAGAGTATTGTCGGAGTTCCATTCTCCGGCTGCGATCTCAATCTTGAATACATGTGAGTTCAGAGTATAATCTCCAGGTGCCTTTGTTTCTTTCAGATAATAAGTACCAAATGAGAGGCCATAAATGTTAAGCTGACCAGTTGTGTCTGATGTTGTCACACCGTTAAAATATGTTGTGCCGTCAGTTTTCTTATTAGAATATACTTTTGTGCAATCTGCATCTGTATATAATGTAAATTCTGCTCCTGCCAGTGGTTTCTTATCAGTTATATGCTGATCGCCATCCTCCTTTGTCCACTCATCTTCGCCCGTTTTCACAATGAGTTTGTCTGTCAAGGAAGTATTTCCTTCTGTGCTTCCTTTAATGTCAAAAGTATAAGTATAGGTGTTCTTAATATCAGAACCATCTGCATTGTTTGTGTTAGAGTCCTTGGAATAATTTAATGTTGCACTGTTCTTATTTCCATGTTCGTTGAGCTCTGCATTCTCATTTAATACTGCGCTATATTCAATGATGATTTTTCTGCCAGCATAAGAAGTTAACAGGTACTGATCATCTTTTCCAGCTTCATGCTTTACAAAATCAACCGTAATTGTTGTACCATTATTCGCATCATAATTTCCTATTGTTTTTACATATGCTGTACCTTCTGTAAGTTCTGTTTTTGTTTCTTTTCCATCATCTCCTGTTCCTGCAAGATATACTTTCAGAGAACCATCTTTATAAGTTAAGCCTTTGCTTAAGGTATCAACTACGTCTAATCTTGGATACTTTCCTCTGTAGTCTGGAACAGGGTCAATTGTCATCTTATAATTAACTGTATCGCCGATGTTTGCGCTGTTGTGATCTTTCTCACTATCGCTTTCAACGATTTTCTTGGTTAATTCAGGTTTATCGTTTCTCTTTACCCAGGTATTTCCTTCGGAAAGATAGTTTACTTTTCCCTCACTGATAATTGTGGTACCAGCCTGATTTGTATAGAATACGGAAACAACTGCTACGTTATAGGAGACAGCTTCCGCTCCTTCTACTAAAACCAGATAGCTTCCTACTGGTACGGTAGCAGTATAAACTTCTCCGGTCGCATCTGCCTTCATCGGATATCTGCTATCTGGAACCATAGAGTCGCTTTTAACTACCTGTGCAAGAGCTGACAGTGTTGCAGGATCAGCACTTGTAATAGTTGAGATGTAATCACTGCCGTCTGACTTTTTATAAACATTTGAATAACCCGTAAAGTTTCCATTTGTCTCATCATAGTCTGCTTTTACAATCTGATATGCGTAGACCGTAATACCCGACTCTTTTTTTATTCCTTCTGCTGTAATTACACCTCTGTCCGACCCAGTTCCGGTTGCTGTCTTTACCGTTGGCTGTGCCGGCTGATCTGTTCCTGTTTCTGAATCAGCTGCAAATGCTGTCACGCACATCGTTACTACCATAATAACCGCCATCAAAAGTGCGCCAATTTTTTTCAAATAATTCTTCATCAATATTCTCTCCTTTCGCATGTATCGATTTCATGTTTTCCGCTACTTTTCTGAAAGTGTGTTATTGATGTCCTGTAATTGTTCAGCAATCTGCTGTTTTGCGAATTACTGAACAGTTACCATATCTTTTTAATCATCAGTTACTGCTGACCCTTGCTTTGTCCTCCTTCCACTTATTGTTTATTAACAACAGAAGCGCAGTTGTCATCAATGCTGCACCACTGATTGCAAACATATATATTCCGGAACCGCCGGAGTTTGGAAGTTCATAGACTCGGGCATTTCCGATATAGCAGATTACCTCATTGGAGCTGTCATTCTTTTCAATGGAAGCGCCATTATCTACATTTCTCAGAACACCATCCTGGAATTTCAATTTCCATGCATTACTGTGGATCACATATCCGGATGGGGCTTTTGTTTCTGTTAATGTATAAATCTCTTCATTTGACAACTCACTGAATTTGGTAATTTTGCTGTTGCTGAAAGTCCATGTTATTTCCCCTAGTGCTGTATTGTCTGACTCCTGCTGGGATACGCCGGTAGCGATCAGTGTATTGCTGCTGTCCCGCAGTTCAAATTCAGCACCGCTAAGTCCCTGTTTTGTTTCAGAATCCTGTTTTATGATTTTCCAGTTCAGAGTATTGGTAACCTCTGAATCGGATGTCTGCTCCATTGTGTAGCCTTCTGGCACATTCACTTCTGTTACACGATATCTGACAAGGACACTTGTATCGCCTGCGGTAAGATATGCGGGCAATTTCGTGATCGTAACCTTCCATGTATCAGAATGCTCTGAATCTACATTAGAAGCGGACATGAAGAAATTCTCATTGGAATATTCGTTCTCTCCAATGTTATATTTGCCTGTATAATCCTGCCAGGATTCTTCTGTTCCTGCGATTTCGGGCTGATACTGCACTTTCAGTTCAATGATATCTTTTCTTGTCTCTTTATAATTACTGCCGTCTTTCCAAACCTTTGAAAACGTTACCTGCTTCTCCAATTTGTTCGGATCAACCTGAACAACCGGATCTGCATAATTTTGTGTGTCTGTTTGATTTGTTTTTGTTTCTGTATATGTTACCGTTGCAGTGTTGTTGGATGGAAAACCTGGTTTTCCGGATGAATTTTCGCCTGAGATTCCATAGAATCCATCTTCACTTGCATCCGTATTCGCATCTCCAATGCTGTTGCCATAGTTTCCCCCATTATTTAAATAGGAAGTTTCTGCTGTCCTGTTAGGCTGTACATTTGTAATTGTCAGGTAATAATACAGATCTTTCTTTAACTGATAATCTTCTCCCAGACTCCAGGTTATCTGCTTATTCTGTGCGTTATAGTGCACAGTGCCAAGTACCTCACCGTTTACTGTCACTGATTTTCCATTTTCACTGAGCAGATTTTCATCTGTCAGATCGATCTGAACGGTGTCACCCTGCTGTGCGTATGCGCTGTCTGTTCTTTTCGCTATTTTCAGCTCGATTTTGCTGGTATCTGTTACATCTACGTATTGGCTTAATGTATCGGTTATCGTGACATTCTTGCAATAGAAGGTCAGAATGTCCTCTGCAATGTCTTTAAATTTCTGTGGAAGCTCTTCTGACTTCTCCAAATCTATTGCTGAATCTTGGACTGTGGCATTCGTCGCATCCGTTACATTCTGCAACAGCTCCTGCCCGGTAGATGGTCTTCCTTCAAATGACTCATCATCTTCCCAGTCCACATTCCCGAGTCCAAGCCCGATTGCCATAAATCTGTCACAGACAATCTGCCCTGCTGAAGTAATAGCAGCCTTATACGTAGCTTCATTTGCACAACTACCAGGACCATCATATCCATTTTTAGCATTATAATATGTCGGTTCTCCGTCAGTCAGAAAGATAACAATCTTATCAGCATCTACTCTTGCACCTGTGGATACCGCTGTAGCTGCTTTTGATAAACCGTCATCATAGTTTGTTCCACCATCAGCACTTAAACCAGTGACTCTTGCATAGAGATCCGGTCCTGAGACCCAGTCTGATGTACGGATATCTGCACTATTACTGAACGTAACCAGTTTATAATTGACATCTATTTTATCCAATCTATCGTTCAGTTTATCCGTCAGACTTCTGACTGCTGATTTCGCATCTGATAATTTACTTCCTTTCATACTGCCTGATATATCCATGAGCAGAACAATATCAAGTTTCTTTTTTGAAATCTCACTTCCAACAGTCCCTGCTACATTTAAAGTAATATCGTATGTGTTGTTAGCAGCATTTTTTTTAATGTATTTATCATGAGAAAGTGTTGCTTTTGTACTTGTGTGTGATGTTGAGCTATATATCAGGTAAACATCTATAGTCTTGGTCGATGTGTCATTGGATGAAGAACTTAGTTCCTTAACCTTCATAGACCCCCATTTAAAAATGCATTTCCTTATTCTTCCTGATCTTTGTGCTGTAAGAGAATCTGCATATGTTCCTTGTTCGCCATCATCAATTCTTGCTCCAATATATTTGTACCCGCTGATTTTCTCTGCATAATCAGAAAACTTAATTGTTTCTCCTCCAGTAATTGATACATTACTGTTTTGTGATCCAGTAATTTCATTCTTCGCTTCGTCTACATAATGCACTGTAATGTTGAAACATATCCTTCCAGAACTAACCCATGTAATCGCAAAAGTAGAGAAACTGTCTGCACTGAATTCCACTTTCTCTACATTCTGATCATCATCAGCTTCAATTATTGCTTCTGTAGAATCATTCTCCATATCTTCATCAGATAAATCCGTTACCTGCTGCACTTCACCCTCGCTGTTTTCTTCCAGATGCATAACTTTGAGTTCTGTATTTTCATCTGTGACAATATTTTCCGGGGCCTGTGCTTTTTTATAGTTTATGGAAACTTTTACATTGTCGGACGGCTCTGTTTCATTTCCGTCTGCGTCGATGAAGCTGATATCATATGCAAGGAAACCGGCCAGATCATAATCTTCTTTTTCTGCTTTTTCGGTCAGTTTATCAGCTACTGCTTCATACTGAGCCTGTTTATCAGCATCATTTTCGTCTGACACAATTGGAGTTACAGATAATGTACTGCCTTCCGGAATCACACCAGGTTCTGCTTCTACCGTGATGATGACATCTTCGTCTTCATACTGCATAGCAGAGTCTGAAGGAGCTTCTGTCACTTCAGGTGTAGGTGTTAATTCTTCCGTTGGCTGCGGCTCTTCCGGAATCTGTGTAACTTCGTTTGCTGGCTCCAGCTCTTCTGGAAGCAGACCAGCGGCTTTTTTTACTTTATCCATATTCAGATAGCCGTAAATCTGAGAATCGTCTAATGGATACTGCTGGCTTCTTACTTCTCCGCCACAGTTTCCTTCAATCGTGTACACATACTGAGTGTCTGCACTTGTCACAATACCTGTATGTGCAGGAGTTTCTGTCTGAATCTGGATGTTTCCATCTGCATGTATATTTGTCTGGAAGAATACCAGATCACCTTCTTTAGGACTGTAGTCATCTTTCACTAATCCGTAAGTGCTATTGAGGATTTCTGCCCACTGCGATACTTTTTCGCTCTTAGGGAGATATTGTTGCGGAATATTCGCATAGTGTGCGCAGAAATTTACAAAAGCTGCGGACCATTCTTCGTATGGATCTCCTGCCCACTGACCGTAGCGGGAATAGTTATGAACGATTCCATCTTCTGCTGTGATAAAGTTGTCCCTATTTTCCTGTACGCCAAGCTGAGTTCTGGCAATTGCTGTGATGTCCTTTGCGTAGTCACCGGTCAGATCTGCACTGGAAATGCTGATTTTCCAGATATCCTCATTTTCCTCCTGAGGATTCGCATTAGCTTCCAGATCTGACTGTTTGCCGTCCGGATTTTCTGAGCTGATTTCCTGTTCTGATCCGGAGGATGGAGTCTGGGAAATATCTGGATTTCCCTGATTACTGTTCTCGGAATTGTTATCCGATGCCTCTTCTGTTGGATTCTCCACTGGGTTCTCGGCTCCTCCGTCGGAGAAAATTCCATCTACCAGTTGGTTTCCGATTTCTGTTCCTTCTTCAGGTGGTGCTTCATTCTCTTCAGGTTCTGATGTAAACGCATCCTGCCCGGTGTTTTGCCAGGCTTCTTCATTATCGGATGCATATGTGACCGGAACGCTCTGCAGTATGATCATGCTGACAAGCACCAGTACACACATAAGACTTAAACATCGCTTTGGCCAATCATATTTTTTCTTTTTCACTCTGCTCTCCCTGCCTTTCTATACATGATTGCCAGACCCGTCCTTGGATATCTCCATATAAATCCTATGCAGTACGCACAAAAAAAGACCGCAATTATTCATGTTCTGAGATAATTGCGGTCAAGACTTTTCGATACACTCTGGCATCTTTATTCCGTTTTCTTTAAAATCTAAAATAATATTACAGCAGTCGCAGATTTCTGCTTATTCTACTCTTCTGACTGTACGCCATTAATCTTATCAAGAGCCTCTTTATAATAATCTTTAGCTTCTTTCTCATTAAGCTCGAACTCATTCATAATATCAGCAATAATGTCTCCTGCCTCTAAAATATCCCTGCTTTTTATAGTTGTCTGAATAAAGCATCGAGATTTCTTAATGACTTGCCAGAAGGCAGAAATGATATTAGAAAGGCATTAAACCTTTTCAGAAAAAAGAAATGAAATGCTTTGTAAGTATATTAGCACATTTTGGGCTTTACAGCAATAATAATTTAAGGGACATAACAGAATCGATTCTGCTATGTCCCTTATAATAATTATAGAAGTAATTATCAATCAACTCTCACCAGATAACCACTCCTCCATCTGTCTAAGTCCTTAAGACAGTTCTAGCTTACCAGTATAAAGCTGATAATACGTTCCCTTTAACTTAATGAGGTCTTCATGGTCGCCTCTTTCGATGATCTTGCCATGGTCCAGTACGATAATGGCATCGCTGTTTCTGATGGTTGAGAGTCGATGGGCGATTACGAATACAGTACGACCTTTCATGAGGTTGTCCATACCTTTCTGTACGATACTTTCTGTACGGGTATCGATGCTGGATGTTGCTTCATCCAGGATCAGTACCGGTGGGTTGGCTACGGCTGCTCTAGCAATGGAGAGAAGCTGGCGCTGACCCTGAGAGAGTTCTTCGCCGTCTCCGCTTAACATTGTGTCATAACCTTTCGGCAGCATCTTGATGAACTGGTCTGCGTGAGCCAGTCTTGCTGCCTCGTATACTTCCTCGTCTGTTGCATCCAGTTTACCATAGCGGATGTTTTCCTTAATGGTTCCTGTAAACAGATGGGTATCCTGAAGTACGATTCCCAGAGAACGTCTCAGGTCATCTTTCTTAATCTTGGTAATGTTGATTCCGTCATAGCGGATCTTACCTTCCTGAATATCGTAAAAACGGTTGATCAGGTTGGTGATGGTTGTCTTTCCTGCACCAGTAGAACCTACGAAAGCAAGTTTCTGACCAGGTTTTGCGAAGAGGCTGATGTCTTTCAGAATGACTTTATCCGGATTATATCCGAATGTAACGTCTTCGAAACGGACATCTCCTGTTAATTCTGTGTAAGTAACAGAACCGTCAGCAGAATGTGGATGTTTCCATGCCCACATGCCTGTTCTTTCTTTACATTCAGTAATGTTACCATTGGCATCTTTTCTTGCATTAACCAGTTCTACATAACCTTCATCCTCTTCCGGTTTCTCATCAATGAGTTTGAAGATTCGTTCTGCACCTGCAAGTGCCATAACGATAGCGTTGAACTGCTGTGCCACCTGCATGAATGGCTGGGTGAAACTCTTTGTAAACTGTAAGTAAGAAGCCATAACACCAAGAGTAATCCCGCCGACACCTGTTACAGAGAGAAGTCCGCCAAGCACTGCTGTCAGTACGAACTGCAGGTTACCGATGTTACCAATTACAGGCCCCATCATGTTTCCGTATTTATTGGCATTTGCAGAACTCTCGAAGAGTGCCTCATTGAGCTTATCAAATTCTACCTTTGATTTGTCTTCATGGTTGAAAACTTTTACCACACGTTGTCCGTTCATTCGTTCTTCCACGAATCCGGTCACATCTGCCAGAGCTACCTGCTGGCGGATGAAGTATTTACCACTGTTGGAACCAATCTTATTGGTTACTTTCAGCATGATAAAGATGATCACAACTGCCAGAATCGTAAGTAGCGGACTTAACAGTAACATGGAAATAAAAGTAACAATGATCGTAAACAGTGCCATCAGTGCCTGCGGGATTGCCTGGCTGATCATCTGTCTCAGAGTATCAGTATCATTGGTATAAAGGCTCATGATAGATCCGTTTGTATTCTGGTCAAAGTAGCGGATCGGCAGAGTCTGCATATGCTCGAACATATCGTCACGGACACTCTTGAGTACACCCTGTCCAATGAAAACCATCATTCTGGTATAGATAAAGGTAGCAATTACACCCAGTGCAAAAATACTGCCAAGTACTGCAAGTGCTTTATAAAGTTCTGCGAAATTCGGATCTGTCTGTCCGATCAGCGGAATGATAAAATCATCCAGCAGGAATTTCAGGGACAGAGATACTGCAATACTTGCTACGGAACTGATAAAGATGCAGATAAATACAATGACAAACTGTATCTTATGCGTTCCTGTCATATATTTCAGAAGTCTTTTGGCAGTTTGGATGGTATTCTGATCTATTTTTTTCTTCTTATTCATCGTCTCCGCCTCCTTTGACCTGTGATTCATATACTTCTCTGTAAATGTCATTTGTCTTCAGCAGTTCTTCTGAAGCGCCTACGCCTACGATCTTACCGTCATCCAGTACAATGATCTGGTCTGCATCTTCAATAGAAGAAACTCGCTGTGCGATAATGATCTTTGTTGTGTTCGGGATTTCCTCGCGGAAAGCCTTACGGATCAGAGCATCTGTTCTGGTGTCTACCGCACTGGTAGAGTCATCCAGAATCAGGATCTTCGGTTTCTTAAGAAGTGCTCTGGCAATACACAGACGCTGCTTCTGGCCACCGGATACGTTGTTACCACCCTGAACGATCATAGTGTTGTAGCCATCCGGGAATTCATTGACGAATCCGTCTGCCTGCGCCAGCTTACATACTCGCTGAACTTCGGCATCACTGGCTGTCTCATCACCCCAGCGGATGTTTTCATAAATACTTCCTGAAAACAGCACGTTTTTCTGCAGTACCATGGAAACCTGATCACGAAGTACTTCCAGGTTATAGTTGCGGACATCTACGCCGCCAACCTGAACGTTACCTTTTGTGACATCATAGAGTCTCGGGATCAGCTGTACCAGAGTAGACTTGGCACTGCCGGTTCCACCGATGATACCTACGGTCTGGCCTGATTTAATATGAAGGTTTACATCCTTCAGGGAAAGATTTCCGCCCTCACCTGCATAGCTGAAATCTACATGATTGAAGTCAATAGAACCATCAGCTACCGTCTTCACTGTATCAGCTTTGTCCTGCATTTCAGGAACTTCATCCAGAACTTCTGTGATACGCTCAGTGGATGCTTCTGAGATCATCAGCAGAACAAATACGAAAGTTACCATGTTCAAAGACATCAGGATCTGAAGTGCATAAACAATGATACTTGTCAGTTCACCGGTTTCCATACTGCCGAACACGATTCCTTTTCCACCGATAGCAACAATGATAATGATCACTGTATACATGGTAAACATCATAACCGGTGAGTTCCATGCAACAATCTTCTCTGCTTTGGTAAACAGTGTGTAAACGTATTTGGAAATTCCATGGAACTTCTCAACTTCATAATCTTCTCTTACGAAAGCTTTCACAACGCGGGATGCGTTTACGTTCTCCTGCACGGAATTGTTGAGGATGTCATACTCATCAAATACCTTGATAAAGTGCGGATGTGCTTTCTTTGCAATAAAGATCAGTACACCGCCCAGAAGCGGAACCACAACCAGGAACAGCATCGCGATCGGTTTATTGATGGTCAATGTCATGATCCATGACAGAATAATCATAAACGGTGCTCTGGCAAGGAGACGGATACTCATCATATATGCCTGCTGCACATTGGTGATATCTGTTGTCATACGTGTAACCAGACCTGAAGTTGAAAAGTGATCGATATTTTTGAAGGAGAAATCCTGCACCTTGTAAAAAATATCATGTCGTAAATTCTTGGCAAATCCTGCTGCTGCAACTGCTGCCATATTTCCGGCCTGTACGCCGAAGAAAAGAGAAAGCATTGCCATGGCAACAAGGATGACTCCACGCTGGATGATATAGCTCATATCGCCGTTTGCAATACCTACGTCGATGATCTTCGCCATTTCCAGCGGAATCAGAACTTCCATCAATACTTCCAGGATTACAAGGATCGGAGCCAGTACAGACTGCTTCTTATATTCCCGGACGGAACGTAAAAGTTTCTTATTCATCTTTGTCGATGTCCTCCTTAATTATAAATTTTCCATAACCATTCCGTAGTCTGCCAATTGCAGAAATATTTAATAGTTATGATTTTTACCTTTGCTGTTTTTTTGCATCGCTACATTCTTTGCGCTGCATCTCTTCCAGATTCTTGTGCATCATCCACAGCACCCGCTTGCACACCGCTACTTCTTCTTTCGGAATTCCGCTTTCCAGACATCGTTCTGTCTCATCGATATGCTCCAGGATCGCCGGCAGGATATCTTTCGCCTTATCGGTCGGTATGATCCGTTTCAGACGTCCATCCTGCTTTGCACATTCTCTGTAAATAAAACCTTTCTTCTCCATCAGCTGAAGGGTACCTGTTGCTGTCGATTTCCGTATCTGGAATTCTTCTTCAATATCCTTCTGATAAAGATCTCGGTGCAAAGTTTCCAGAAGAATAAACTTCAGCACATGTTTCTGCATCGCAGTCAGCTCATCCGATTTCATTACGATCGACGGATTACTGCCATTTCGCGCCATCTGATGAGAAAGAATACCGATCAGTCTTCCCATGTGCATATCTTCTACCTTAATCTTTAACTCTTCATCCACACTTCACACCTCCTTTAAGCTGATAAAATCCCACCAGTAAAGCTCTGTATATAACAAAATCTATGGATGGGAAATTTCATAACTTTTCAATTAGTTAGCGTCCTAATAGTTCGCGTCCTAACTTTTTACTATTATAGGGATACTTATATGAATTGTCAACTTCTTTTTGAGAAAATTTTCCGGATAAAACTTTACAATAAATCTCGGATTTTCTATCTTCGCTCTTTGCAATTTGGCAATTGCAACCCCGATAAGAATATGGTAAGATATTTTCATTAAGTACAGCGATAAAATGCAAAAGTCAACAACATTACTGTCTATCCGTCACTATCCCCCAATTTATTATTCCGGATAAGTCAACGGATAAAAGGCGGACAGTAAGCAGACAAGAGGAGGAACTATCATTATGTATATTACATGTCTTGACGTAGAAGGCGTATTAGTACCAGAAATCTGGATCGCGTTTGCAGAAGCAAGCGGAATCCCGGAATTAAAGAAAACTACCCGTGATGAACCGGATTATGATAAGCTGATGAACTGGAGACTTGGAATTCTGAAAGAGCACGGACTTGGACTGAAAGAGATCCAGAACGTTATCGCAAAGATAGACCCGCTTCCAGGCGCTAAGGAATTTCTGGATGAACTTCGTTCTTTCTCTCAGGTAATCCTGATCAGCGATACTTTCACACAGTTCGCAGCACCTCTGATGGAGAAACTCGGCAGACCTACTTTGTTCTGCAATACACTTGAAGTCGCAGAGAATGGTGAGATCACAGGCTTTAAGATGAGAGTCGAGCAGTCCAAGTTAACTACTGTAAAGGCTCTGCAGTCTATCGGATTTGATACGATCGCCAGCGGTGATTCCTACAATGACCTCGGTATGATCCAGGCAAGCAAGGCAGGATTCCTGTTCCGTAGCACAGATAAGATTAAAGCAGATTATCCGGAGATTCCGGCTTATGAAGAATATGACGAGCTGCTGGCTGCTATTAAGAATGCAATGAAATAAATCAGCTTTATATCAAAATATTATTGCTATTTATATTTCACATCTGGAACGGGAAATTTCATTAATATAAATATCCACAAATAATAAAATCTGCAGATAAGATATCCATTATATGATATCTCCTGCAGATTTTTTGTAATTTAACCTCATAAAGCAGTTCCTGTCCAATATTCCAATTACCAAAAAACATATAAAAGAACAGCTGCTTTATTTTTTATTCCGTCACATACGCCTTCACAAGCTCATACGTATTCTTCACTCCATCCATATGAGATCTCTCATAATTATGTGAAGCATAAACCCCAGGTCCGATCAGGCCATGTCTGATGTCATATCCTGCGCGGAGAGTTGCCTCCACATCAGATCCATAATGCGGATAAACATCGATCGCGAAATCCAGACCATGTGCTTTCGCTGTATTGACCAGTGCAGTGATCAGATTATAATTGTACGGACCGCCGGAATCTTTGGCGCAGATGGATACCATACGCTCTGTACATCCAAGATCAGCACCCACACATCCCATATCTACAGAAATCATTTCCGCTGTATCTGCCGGTACATAGCTTCCGCCATGTCCAACTTCTTCATATACTGTGAAAAGCAATGATACCTTACGATGCAGTGTAAGCCCTTCGTCTTTCACTGCCTTCGCCAGTCCCAGCAGGATTGCTGCAGAAAGCTTATCATCCAGAAAACGGCTCTTGATATATCCACTCTCTGTGATCACAGTCCGCGGATCCATAGCAATGATATCTCCTACCTGGATTCCCAGTGCATCGATATCCTCTTTGTTTTCTACATTCTGATCCAGCAGGATCTCCATATTCTCTTCTGTCTGTTCCACTTTCTCATCTGCCACGTGCGCAGATGGTTCTGTATTCAGCACAACCCCTGTATAAACCCTGCCGTCTCTCGTATGAACAGTACAGTTCTCACCGTCAGCAGTTCTCCACTGATGTCCGCCCAGAGTTGTAGGGCGGAGGCGTCCGTTATCTTTTATGGAGCGTACCATTGCACCAAGAGTATCAATATGAGATGCTAGGACCAGCGGATTTCCCTCTCCTCCGATCGTCACGAGCACATTTCCCTTATTGGAAAGCTCCGGCTCATATCCCATTTCTTTCAGTGTTTCCATCAGATACTCTGCCGCCTTTTCCGTATAGCTGGACGGGCTTGGGATTGCAGTTAATTTCTTTAACTGTTCCCCGATAAACTCAAGATTTTTTTCCATATTTTTTTCCTCTCATCATTTCATACTTGATTAAGCGGATAAAATCATCCGCTCCGCTATTTGCTCATAACCGAATAACTGCTTCGCAGTTTGATTTGATTATATCACGGCAGAAAGAAAGCGCCCTCAGTGTTCGGAGAAAGACGAGATATTCATCTCCTATAATACGGTAAACCTGCTCCCCTGTTCTGAGACTTGCACGAATACACTCCGCTACTCCACGGATGATCTGATCTCCGTAAGCAGTTCCCATTCTCTCACCAGTAACAGTCCTCTCCCTTGGAATTCTTATAGATCATCAGCCCCTTATCCGTGGTCAGCAGCCTCTGTTCCAGATCATTTACCTCGTTATAATTCTTGAAATTATAAGAACGGATAAACTCAAGGAAATTATAGGCTTTCATGGAATTTGCCCAGTTCTCTGCATATCCCTTCTCCATCTTCAGATAGTTTCCGGAAACCTGCTTCATTCCTTCCATAGTGGAACAAAACGCATCTATCTGCATCTGCGTTTTTTCATTCCTGATATGGTCGGAATAAACCAGAGAAGACAGAACCGCCGCCAGGATCAGAAGAATATTAATAATCACCAGGATTATTCTCCCGAACCTTTTCTGACTGTTCTTTATTATATTTTTCATTATCTTTCCTCTCAGGAATCACCTTCCGGATGCTGCATTTCTCTTTATATCATAAGCAGCATCCGGAAGGTTTTCCCACGGATCTCTGCATATATTTACATCTCAAATGCCTTTTTTATACTGTCATAATGCAGAAATTTTCCATCTGCTGCAAATTCTCTGATCTGGTCAGGACTGGCAAACATATATCCGTCTGTCTCTTCAGTCTGTAAATGTAAGTCATTCTCATCAATGTCCATGATAAAACGGTACACATCTACGAAATAATTGTCTCCTTCACCCGGGTTCTCTCTCTTATACGTAAAAAGATAACCACCTTCTGCGTTTCGGGCATCCAGTCCTGTTTCCTCTTTCACCTCACGCAGAACAGCTTCATAAGATTCCTCTCCTACCTGTGCAGCGCCGCCGGATACTTCCCACCATCCAGGTGCCCACGCTTTCGTCATGACACGTTTAGTGATTAGAAAAGTACCATCCGGTCTGGCTACTACGCCAAGCACAGTCAGATGATACTCTCCGTCCTTCAGACACCAGTCATTTCTCTTCATGGTACGTCCTGTAGGTTTCTTATTCTCATCATAAATATCCCAAAATTCCATTTCCAGTTATCTCCCTGTAAGATTGCTATTGTAACGTTTATTCATAATCATATCATCTTATAGATTTTTATGCAAACATATACTGTAAAATTTAGTTTTTTATTTTACCTTTTTATCATAAAAAAGTGGCAGCCTGAAAACTTTACCATCTCCTGTTCTAAAACAAAAACAGCCCCTGCGGAGAGTCTTAAACTCTTCCGCACAGAGCTGTTTTTACTTTCAAAATTATGCATTTTTATGCAGGAATGCGAAACTACTTTCTCTGTCCGTTTCCAGACTCATTCCTGTCTCAGATCTTATTCCTGTGTTGCGTATGCAAAGAAGAAGTATCCAAGTGGTGTGTAATACATACCTTTGATATTCTCTTTCAGCATGTATGGCTGTGTATAGAAATACAGAGGAGCCAGCACATTGTCTTCACCGATAAGGATATCTTCTGCTGCGTGGAATGCTTTCATACGTTCTGTCTGATCAGAAGTATCTTTTGCTGCATCGATCTGTGCATCGTAATCCGGGTTAGAGTACTGAGCATCGTTGTTTCCGCCACCTGTATACCACATATCAAGGAATGTACAAGGATCATTGTAGTCACCGATCCATCCGTTACGTGCGATCTGGAAGTCACCATTCTTTCTGTTCTGAAGGAATACGTTCCAGTCCTGGTTGTCCAGGTTAACAGTTACGCCAAGTTCTTTCTGCCACATGTTCTGGAGTGCTTCAGCGATCTTTTTGTGTTTGTCATCTGTGTTGTACAGATATTCAACTGTCGGGAAGCCTTTGCCGTCTGGATATCCTGCATCTGCAAGGATCTGACGTGCTTCTTCACAGTTCTTCTCATAATCATCTTCAGAAACGCTGTAATATTCACCGCCTACTGTACGGAAGTCATCTCCGCTTGCTCCGTCTGCATCATAGATACCGGATGGAACATATCCTGTTGCAGGAACTTCACCGGACTGAGTTACGTTATCTACGATGTAGTTACGATCGATTACAAGTGAGAATGCTTTACGGATTGCAGGATCAGAGAATACTTCATCTTCTGTATTGAAGCATACATAGTATGTTCCGATATAGTCTGCGATGTTAAGTTCTCCGGATGCAAGGTAAGTAGCAACTTCGTCTACAGGAAGGTTCTCGATGAAATCAAGTTCTCCGTTGTTGTATCCTTTAAGGATCGCGTTGTTGTCGTCCAGAAGTGCAAATTTAATTGTGTCCGGTCCAAGGTTCTCATAATCATAGTAGTTCTCATTCTTTTCCATAAGAATGTAGGAGTTATGAGACCATTCTTTCATCTTGTAAGGTCCGTTGCTGATATAAGTTGCAGGATCAAATGTCCAGTTCTCGCTTCCCTCTACCATGTCTTTACGAACAGGGAAGGTTGCCGGGAATGCCATGATCTCTTCGAAATACGGGCAGTCATAAGTTAAATCGATCTGCAGTGTTGTATCATCTGTAGCTTTGATTCCAAGTGTGTCAGGATCCGCACTTCCGTCAGCTACCTCTGCATATCCTTTTACCATGTCGATCATGTAACAGTAGTCTGCTGCAGTTTCCGGGTTTGCCAGACGTTTCCAGGAGTATTCAAAGTCTCCTGCTGTTACGGCCTGTCCGTCAGACCATTTGATACCATCACGAAGATGTACAGTATAAGTTACTGTTCCGTCATCGTTTGTCTCTTTATCCCAGGATTCAGCCTGTCCTGGAACTGTAACAGCATTTCCTTCACCGTCGTCTGCCCATTTGATCAGACCTTCGAACATATGGTGGCACATGATAGAACCATCCATTGCTGTATTCAGTGCAGGGTCGATACTCTGTGGTTCAGATGCGATACAGAGATTCAGATTAAATCCGTCTGTTGATTCGCTCTCTGCTGCCATTACAGGTGCTGTAGCTGCCATGCTTGTAACCATAGCTGCTGACAGAGCCAGAGACATAATTGTTTTTGCCTTTCTCATTACTTGTCCTCCTTTATTATGGTTTTCGCTGTATGAGAAGTCAGCGATTTGTATTATAAATTCCATTATACAGGAATCAAATACCTATGTTAAGCTTTTTCTTTCGGATTTTTTACTATAATTGCAACAATAATTTTGTTAATTATTTCCTATTTTTTATTCTTTCTATTTATTTCAGCATTACTCACCAGTTTACATTATATTTTTTCGTATTCTGTAAATACTCTGATAAATAGTCAGGCGAATATCCGCTTGACTGTATTATTTATCCAGCAGATGACATGCTGCCCAGTGTCCAGGTTCATGCTCTTTGAACTGTGGCATCTCCTCACGGCACTTCTGTGTCGCATATGGACATCTGGTATGGAAACGGCATCCACTCGGCGGGTTCATCGGGCTTGGCACATCTCCCTCAAGGATGATACGCTTTCTGGTACGGCTCAGCTTAGGATCCGGTACCGGAACTGCTGAAAGAAGCGTCTGTGTATATGGATGGATCGGATGACGGTTCAGCTCATAGCTCTCACCAAGTTCTACCAGAGATCCCAGATACATAACACCGATCCTGTTTGAAATATGACGCACAACAGACAAGTCATGAGCGATAAACAGGTAAGTCAGTCCCATTTCTGCCTGCATATCCTCCAGCATGTTTACAACCTGTGACTGGATAGAAACGTCCAATGCGGAAATCGGCTCATCACATACGATAAATTCCGGTTTAACGGCAAGTGCACGGGCAATGCCGACACGCTGCTGCTGTCCGCCGGAGAACTCATGAGGATAACGGTTTGCATGCTCGGTATTTAATCCTACTCTTGCAAGTAGACCTTTGATCATATCCGCACGGTCTTTTTTATTTGCAGCCAGTTTATGAATGTCGATAGCCTCTCCGATAATCTCTCCGACTGTCATACGAGGGTCAAGAGATGCGGATGGATCCTGGAAAATAATCTGCATTTTCTTACGGTAAGGAAGCATGTTTACAGATTTCGCTTTGCCAAGTGGTTTGCCGTCTTTGTCCAACGGATTGTCAAAAATTGTCTGACCGTCATAGATAATCTTACCACCGGTTGGCTCATACAATCTGAGAATGGTTCTTCCCAGAGTTGTTTTACCGCATCCGGACTCTCCTACCAGTCCTAATGTCTCACCTTTCTTAATATAGAGGGAAACATCCTGAACTGCCTGAACACCTGGACCGTTTGTTCCCTTGATCGGGAAGTATTTACGTAAATTCTCTATCTCGACAAGTTTCTTTTCTTCATTTGCCATATCAGTTCTCCTCCTTGCCCATCAGTTCCTGAACACGCAGCCAGCAGGCTGAACGGTGTTTCTCGCCTACTTCTACATAAGGAGGCATCTTCTTCAGACAGATCTTCATGCAATGCTCACAGCGTGGTGCAAAAGGACAGCCTTCCGGCGGATTCAGCATATCGACCGGAGTACCCTCGATCGGGATCAGTCGTTCGTAACTCTCTGCATCTACACGAGGCATGGAACGCAGAAGTCCTTTTGTATACGGATGCGCAGGTTCATAGAAAATATCATCAACAGGGCCCTGTTCAACGATACGGCCTGCATACATAACGGAAACCTTATCGCAGATATCCGCAACAACACCAAGGTTATGAGTGATAAAAATGATTCCCATTTTTGTTTTCTTCTGCAGGTCTTTCATCAGGTCAAGGATCTGTGCCTGGATCGTAACATCCAGAGCTGTGGTCGGCTCATCCGCGATCAGAAGCTGCGGATGACAGATCAGACCCATGGCGATCATAACTCGCTGGCGCATACCACCGGAGAACTCATGAGGATACTGTTTCATACGCTTCTGTACATTGTTGATACCAACCATTTCCATCATTTCCATGGCACGCTTCTCAGCTTCTTCCTTGCTGATCTTTTTATCATGAGCGCGAAGTGCTTCTACTAACTGATTTCCAATGGTGTAAACCGGGTTTAAACAGGTCATCGGGTTCTGGAAGATCATCGCTACTTTACTGCCGCGGAATTCTGTCATCTGATCTTTGGTAAAAGACAGGACATCCTGTCCTTCAAAAGTAATGGAACCTCCGACAACCTTACCAGGAGACTGAAGAAGTCCCATAATAGAGTAGGCTTCCTGGCTCTTACCGGAACCGGACTCTCCTACTACTCCCATAACTTCGCCGTAGTCCAGGTCGTAGGAGATTCCTCCTACAGCCTTAACTTCACCGGCCGGTGTAAAGAAGGAGACTTTTAAGTCCTTAACTTCCAATAATTTATGTTTCTGTTCAGACATGATTCTCCTCCTCTCTTATTTCTTAAGTTTCGGGTCAAGTGCATCGCGCAGACCATCACCGAACAGGTTAAATGCAAGAATCATTACACTGAGGACTACAGACGGAACGATCAGTCTGTAAGTGTATGTATACATACCGCTTAATGCGTCTGTTGCCATAGATCCAAGGCTTGGAAGCGGTGCAGATACACCAACACCAAGATAGGAAAGGAATGACTCCAGGAAGATCGCAGACGGGATCTGCAGGCAGGTTGTTACAACGATCTGTCCGATACAGTTCGGAAGCAGATGACGACGGATGATACGTCCGCCTGAAGCACCGAGTGCTCTGGCTGCTGTTACATATTCCTGCTGTTTCAGCTGAAGTACCTGTCCACGGATGATACGGCTCATAGTTACCCAGTACAGAAGACCGAAAGCAATGAACATGGAGATCAGGTTCGGACCAAGTACATTGGCAAATGACTTCAGCGGACCACCGCCCGGGGAGTTGATATATTCTGTCAGGATCGGTTTCAGTGCAGTTGCGATCAGAAGTACGACCAGCATTTCAGGAACTGCATAGATCAGCTCTACGATACGCTGCATCACTGCATCGACCTTGCCGCCACAGTAACCGGAGATCGCACCATATAAAGCACCAATGATCAGTACGAGAAGTGCGGCAAATACACCAACTGACATAGAAACTCGTGCACCATACATAACACGGACAAGAATATCACGTCCGTACATATCTGTTCCAAAGACATGTGGGAAAACTTTCTCGCCGGCTGCTTTACGCTCAAGTTCTTTCTTTGAATATCCGAAGATATGTTTCTTAATTCCCAGTTCCTTGCGGACTGTATCTGGGTCTGTGCTCTCTTCAGACTCACTCGCTGTATCATTCTTTGCTGCTGTTTTTGCTTTTGCGCGAAGGATTGCTTCATCTTTTTTTGTAAACTTCTCACCTTTGGCTTCCGCCTCTGCCTTAGCCTGCTCGATCATTGAATCAACATCAACAACCTCACTCTGAGTTCTGGATGCAATCTCTTCATCTACACGCTGCTGGTCTTCCAGTGTGTAATGATATGGAAACAGGTTCTCAGCGCCATCGTTAAATTCATCATATCCATATGGGATCAGAAGTGGTCCGACGAACGCAAACAGAAACAGGAATATAATAACTCCAAGTGCGACCATCGCCACAAGATTCTTCTTTAATCTTCTCCAGGCATCTTTCCAGTAAGATACACTCTGGCGGTCTTGGATGAAATCTTCTTTCTCCTGACTGGAAGCCGAAGCAAAATCATCCGGTGTCAAGTCCTGAAGAAGGTTCTCAATATCCGGCTGAAGACTTACCGGACATTTCTTGATCTTCTTATTCTCTGCCATGATCAGTCTCCTCCCTTTGTCAGGCTGATTCTCGGGTCAGCTACCTTATAGAGGAGGTCTACGACCAGATTCATCAGAATAATAAATGTTGCAAGGAAAATAGTAGTTCCCATGATAACCGGATAGTCACGGTTCTGAATAGACTGTACGAAATAACGTCCCAGTCCCGGGATAGAGAATACACTCTCTACTACGAAACCACCGCATAAAGTAAAAGCAACCTGCGGTCCCAGGTAAGTAATAACCGGGATCAGGGCATTTCTTAATGCATGTTTGAAGATGATCTTCTTATTCTTAAGACCTTTTGCCCTGGCTGTCTTGATATATTCCTGGCTTAAGGAATCCAGCATAGCAGAACGGGTCTGACGTGCAGTATAGCACATCGGGTAAAATCCCAATGCAAAGCACGGAAGTATGTAGGCTCTGATCCCCTGTGACGCATCAAAAATGGACGGGAACAGATTCAGTGCTCCGTCACCTGTGAGTGTTACAAGAAGAACAGATGCAACTACGAAACTCGGCATGGAGATACCCAGAGTGCAGATAACTCTGAGGATACTGTCTGTGAGCTTACCTCTCTTAAATGCTGCGAGACATCCAAGTGGTACACCTACGATGATCGCCCATAACAGAGCGAGGGCACCTACTTTGGCAGATACCGGGAACATCTCAACGATGATATCCAGAACTGCGCGGTTTTTCTGCATCTTCAGGGACACGCCAAAGTCACCATGCAGAATATTTTTAAGATACATGAAAAGCTGAACATGAACAGGCTTATCCAGGCCATATTTTGCATTCAGCGCTGCCAGGGTTGCGGCAGATGGCGTTTTCTCGCTGAGCCACGGGCTTCCAGGCACAGCGTTCATCAGAAGAAATGTAAGGCATGCTACCAGAAAGATCGTAAGCAATGCCATTGCAAATCTCTTTAAGAAGTATTTAGCGTTAGCCATATGTTTTTCCTTTCTTCCTTATATATTGCTTTTCGCTTTGTGGAGATATTTTCGTTACTGTTCTTAGCAACATTGGAACAGTAACTGTTTTTCTGCTATTATTCGTATGTATTCTAGCTGTGCAGATATAAAAGAAATTATACCATACTTTCTCATACCGTTTCAAGCTAATACTACTGGAAAATGCTTACGCTTTAATTTGTTAAATATTTATAAAAAATCTAAATTTTTCAGAAATAACATTCCGGTAAACTGGAAAATATATTTAAAATCCCTGCATCCTTGCATTGAAATTAAAACATTTATTCAGTATAATCAATATTAGCAACTGCAGCCATACAGCTACAGTCATTTAAAGGAGGAATATTATTATGGCAACATGGAAAAATCTGGACACTCTTGCTTCCTACAGTAAGCTTGCCGGTCTGAAGGGTCATGTAAATATCGCAGAGGCCATGACAGGCGAAAATGGTGCTGAACGTGTAAAGAAGTACAGCGCACCAATGGCAGCCGGCCTGGCTTATAACTATGCCGCAAAACAGGTTGACGAAACAGTCCTGAACGCACTTGCAGATCTGGCAGACGAAGCCCAGCTTATCGACAAATTCCAGGAATTATACAACGGCACTGTGATCAATACAGGAGAGAAACGTATGGTTCTTCATCACCTTGCACGAACTCAGCTCGGTGACGCTGTAGTTGTAGACGGTGTTGACAAACGTGAATTCTACGTAGCACAGCAGAAGAAAGCCGCTGACTTCGCAAATAAAGTTCACGCAGGTGAGATCACTAATGAAAACGGCGAGAAATTCACAACAGTCGTACAGATTGGTATCGGCGGAAGTGACTTAGGTCCTCGTGCATTATATATCGCTCTTGAGAACTGGGCAAAAGCAAACAACACGTTTAAAATGGAAGCAAAATTCATCAGCAACGTAGATCCTGATGATGCAGCTGCTGTCCTTGCTTCAGTAGACCTTGCTCATTCTCTGTTCATCGTTGTATCCAAATCCGGTACAACTCTTGAAACTCTGACAAACGAAGCATTCGTCAAGAACGCTCTGGTAAAAGCAGGATTAAATCCATCCAAACATATGCTTGCTGTAACAAGTGAGACATCTCCTCTGGCTAAGAGCGAGGATTATCTGACAGCAATCTTCATGGATGACTATATTGGCGGACGTTACTCTTCTGTTTCCGGTGTAGGCGGTGCGATCCTTTCCCTTGCATTCGGTCCTGAAGTATTTGCACAGATCCTTGACGGAGCTGCTGCTGAGGACAAGCTTGCTACTAATAAGAACATCCTTGAGAATCCGGATATGCTGGATGCACTGATCGGTGTTTATGAGAGAAACGTACAGGGATATCCTGCAACAGCAGTTCTCCCATACTCTCAGGCATTAAGCCGTTTCCCTGCACACTTACAGCAGTGTGACATGGAATCCAACGGTAAATCTGTAAACCGCTTCGGTGAACCTGTAGATTATGTAACAGGACCGGTTATCTTCGGTGAGCCAGGTACTAACGGACAGCATTCCTTCTATCAGTTATTACATCAGGGAACTGACATTGTTCCGCTTCAGTTCATCGGCTTCAAGAAGAGCCAGCTTGGTGTAGACGTAGATATCGAGAACAGCACAAGCCAGCAGAAACTCTGCGCGAACGTTGCTGCTCAGATCGTAGCATTTGCATGCGGTAAAGAAGATGAGAACCTGAACAAGAACTTCAAGGGCGGACGTCCTTCCAGTATCATCGTAGGCGAAGAACTTACACCTGCAGCTCTCGGTGCATTACTCGCACACTTCGAGAACAAGATCATGTTCCAGGGCTTCATCTGGAACCTCAACAGCTTCGACCAGGAAGGCGTACAGCTTGGTAAAGTCCTTGCAAAACGTGTTCTTGCACACGAAACTGACGGCGCACTGAAAGTTTACAGTGATCTGTTAAATATCTAATTCGAGCAAGTCAGACCCGGGAAATCATATCTGATCATGATTTCCCGGTTTTTTTATAACACAAAAAATCATTGTACAAATTCCTAGACAAATATCTTTTCTGGTATTCTGCACAATGATTTTTTAGATTGCTAATATTTATATATGTTGTTTCTCTGTCTATTATTTGTTTCTTTTCCTAATTAAAACTAAAAACTCACTTGATTTAACCAAGTTTTTTTATAAATTCCTCTCTCGGCAATGGTCTGGAATAATAGAATCCCTGAATATCATCACATTCCATCTCCCGCAGAAGTTCCACCTGTTCTGCAGTCTCCACACCTTCTGCGATCACATTCATTCCCAGTCCATGAGCAAGGATAATAACCTGCTGCACAACCATCCTTCCTTTCTGCTGACCAATACAGTCAATCAGACTCTTATCAATCTTCAGAGTATTAAATGGCAATTCACTTAATGTGATCAGCGAAGAATAACCAGATCCAAAATCATCCATATGTAATGCAAATCCTGCATTTACCAGCCTCTCTGTAAAATCTCTGATCTTTACATTATTCAATGTAGCTGTTTCTGTCAGTTCAATCGGCACACAGGAAAACGGAAGTCCTGTCTCCTTTACAATTTCTACGTAACGATCCACAACACCTATATAGTGGATACTTGCACGTGACAGATTTACTGAAATTGGGAGAAGTTCCTGCCCTTTCTCCATCAGTTCACGCTGAAATTCACAAACATGTCTGAATATATATTCATCCAGCCTTACGATCAGTCCGTCTCTTTCATACAATGGAATAAAATCTCCCGGCATTACCATGGAACCATCCGAATTAATCCAACGCACCAATGATTCTGCTCCTACGATTTTTTCTATTTTCACATCATATTTTGGTTGGAAATATGCCACAAATTCTTTATTGCTGATCGCAGATTCAAACCGATTCTCCAAAGCACGGTCCTGCATCTGCTTCTGATTCATCTCTTCTGTATAGTAAGCAATGCTGTATTCATAATTATCGCGGATACTTCTGATCGCCATAAAGCCTCTGTCACAGATTACGGAAATTGGAAGAGATGTATCAACATCTTCATAAACACCATATTTGATCATCAGATTCGGGATCGGAGCATTCTCTGCAATTTCCTCTGTCAGCTTCTTCATTGTTTCCAGAGATAAATCCCAGTCACCATAGGGCATACATACAAACTGATCACTTCCGTATCTGGATACCAGACCATCTCTGAACATTTTTGTATAAGTCTTTGCCAGATAACATAAAACTTCATCTCCAATTTTATCCCCATAGCTGCTGTTGATCAGTTTAAAATCTCTGATATCAGCAACTATCAGATGAAACCTCTCCTCTGCCTTAGCTTTCAGAAGAGTTTTTGCATGATAAAAGAATGCCTGTCTGGTATAAATTCCTGTAAGTTCATCATGTTCTACTGCTGTAAGTGTCAGAACAGACTCACGCAGCTTAATTACACTGTTGATCCTGCCCACCACTATCTTAAAATTATAAGGTTTCGGAATAAAATCAACCGCCCCCAGATCAAGACACTGAATCTCCGCATCTTTGGAATTACTTCCTGTCATAACGATAACCGGTATGGTTGACAGTAATTTATCTTTATTTCTCCTTCTGAGAAATTCAAAACCATCACATACAGGCATGCAAATATCAAGCAGTACTACTGATAATTCCCTGTAGTGCTCACCAAGGATCTTAAGTCCTTCTTCTCCATTCTCTGCAAGAATAACATCAAATTTCTCTTCCAGAAAAGAAGAAAGAATCTCGCGGTTCAGTTCATTATCCTCTACAACCAGAATTTTTCTTTTTGCCGGTGCTTCTCCAGGCTCTAACAGTCTTACATTGTCAGAATCTTTTCTCATACTTCGCTTCTACTCCCTTCAGACCTACAGCAATGGAGCTGTTATAAACAAAAACATCTCCGGATATCTACGCCGGAGACGCTTAAAATTCATTGATGATCTGTTTATTCTTCTAATGTCTCTTAAAATAACCGGCCAGATGTATTACTCTCGTTTCCTGTCAGAGATTTCTACAATTTAGACCCTGTAACCTCACGATTTCTACTACGCTAAAACATCCTAAGTTATAAAAAATCATACATTAATATTTATGTACTTTGACTCTATAATTTTACATTATTTTGCATAATCTTGCAAGGCCTTATTCCAAAATATTCTAACATTAAAAATATTCAAACATACCCGGCAAGTTTGTTATTGTTCGCTTGTAACATATCACAAAGTGCTTCTTGTGAACAAAATCGCAGAAACCCAAGACATATGGCGCGAATTTATGCTGATCACATTATAGAAACTCCTTCAATGTTTCCTGAAGTTTCTCCATACTCAGCGGTTTCGACAGATGAGCATTCATTCCGCTTGCCACAGACTGTCTCTGCTCTTCTGCAAATGCGTTTGCTGTCATGGCAACGATCGGTATGGTTTTGCTGTCTGGACGTGAAAGCTTTCTGATCTGTCTGGTTGCTTCCAGTCTGTTCATATTCGGCATCATAATGTCCATAAGGATCATATCATAATACCCCGGTGCAGATGCTTTCATCATGTCCAGTGCAATCTGTCCATCCTCTGCGCTCTTGCTCCGCATCTCACGAATAATGCGGAAGCCTGCTTCCCGTCGGTAAAAACCGGTTATCCCTCATATAGATAGTCAAAGACTTCTACTCCGCAACAGAGTCATTTAATGCCTGGCAGAAGCTGTCATACCATTCATCAAATGCTTCGTCCGTGATATATGGTGCCACTGCTTCTTCACGTGAAGTGCCTGATGCTACTTCCTGTTCAACAGCTTCCTTGTCAGCTTTTACCTTATCAGAAAGATTGTATTCCAGTACCTGTCTTGCATTGTAACTGCTATCAAAACAGGACGGTGTATAGAACTTCGTATTGTCAAAACTCTCCATTGTTGTTTTCAGACACTCATAAGCTTTATCATTGATATCAATGGAATTATCTTTAATTACTTTATCCAGAGCCTCAACTGTATTGGCTTCTTTAAGTACCGGAAGATATGCAGATTCACATACAAACTGAAGATTCTGTTCTTTCTGTGTAAGCCATTTCAGGAAAACACAGGAAGCATATTCATGCTTCTCATCTGATTTGGTGACAGCCATATCTGCACCCTGCTGAACCTTATAATTCTCACCGCCCTCCATGATCGGAACATCACAGACAATAAAATCTACCGGATAAGAAGAGTCGTCTCCTTCTATATTATCCGGGAAGTACATTGCAGATACAGTAGATCCTGTATAAGCAAGGATATCTCCTGTCTTTACATCATCTGATCTGAATTTACCCATGGATGCAAAATAGCCTTTCATGTATGGAACATAATAATTATCCCATAAACGGCGGATCTGTTCTTTATCTGTATTAAACGTTACTTTTCCGTCTTTTACCTCAAAGATGTCTGTTCCCATCTGCTTCATACCCAGAATGAAATAGTTAGCCATAGAGTCTCTTCCGTAGAATGCCTTTCCATCATCCGGCACATCCGGGGTCTGTTCATCAGTCCACTCGTAATATTTCTGCGCAACTTCTACAACACCTTCAATCGTATTCAGATCATCCACTGTCACACCTGTTTCCTCTGCGAAAGGCTCCCAGTCAGTCTTATTGATCATCATGATCTCTGTAGATTTGGCTACAGGGAAGAGATAGAGTGCACCATCATTGTTGAAATATCCTTCATCGATATAAGAATCTACATATTTAGAAAGTTCATCCTCTGTGAAATACTGAGTCAGATCTGCAAGTCCGACTTTCTTCTGAGTTGAATAAGCGGTATCTGCATAAGAGGAAAAAATATCCGGCATTTTTTCCGCACCAACAACTCCGTCTGCAGAATCTGTGATCGCCTTCTCCAGATCTGAAACAGATCCCTGACTGTAACCCTTCACATAAATTCCCTGTTCCTTACCAACTGTGGCATTGAAATCTTCAGTCAGAGCATCAAAAGCTGCCTGCTGCATTCCATTATAATAATGCCATACAGTCAGTGAAACCGGGGTGTCAGGATCAAGCTTTACGCCTTTTTTGTCTGAACTTCCACAGCCTGTCATAGCTGCTGCAAACACGGAAAGTGCCAGTACGCTCATTAATACTTTCTTTTTCATAATTGTGTTCTCCCCTGCTTATTGTGATTATTCAAGTGTGCGTGATATATGTACTTTCAAATCCATAGCAATTCCAGAAAATAATGTAATTGCCACAATCCTGTACTGCGGTTTTATCTGCCATTCTTACATATTTTCATAATCTGCCGCAAAATCCGGACAGCAAATTTGCATATATAATTTCATTATACGATCCTATTATTCATTGGTCAAATATTATCAGTAAAACTTATGACCATAAAACTTATGACCAAATTGATAGCAAAAAAGCTTAAAATCAGAACATACAAAAAAGGTATTGAAAGTCAAAAGTCCCACGAATATATTACTTCTTACTGTAATATATTCATGGGACTTTTTTACTTGGGTCAGATCCAGTTATAATCTCCACCGGTTACTGCAAGACTCAGAAGTGCATCCATCTTTTCCACTTCTTCTTCGCCTTCAATCTTCTCGATCAGTTCTGCTGTATCCAATACATCCTCCAGGGATTCATCAGGGCCGATCTCATAATCAATTTCCGCTTCGCAGTCCGGACATGGGATTTTTTTCATGGTCTGCATGGACAGAAAACGGTTGCCGCATTTTTTACATTCATAGTATCCGCACTCTTTGGTGCCGTCTGGTACATAGTACATAAGTTAAGTTCCTTTCCGATTGTCATCTGTTTAGCGAATATCTGCATGACTTTAATCTTTAAAATTTTCTCTTATCATTTATTCCGCATGTTTTATAATTCCAATTCCAATAGGATACGGGCCTGTGTGAACTCCAATCGTTGCTCCAATCTGATAGATTCCGGTTTCTTCCCAGACTTCGCGGATTACAGAATCGTTAAATATTTCGTTCTTCTCCACATGTCCACCGGGGAAGGTTGTTCCAGTGTAGCTGTCGTTTACTTTGTCCAGTGCCAGGACATTTCCTGCATTGTCGCAGATCATGCACATATTCATGAAGCAAGCCTGATCTATATAGTTTTCCCCTTTTTCATTAAATAATCTTTTAACCCGCTTGTTAACATTAGATCTTTTTGATTTGTAATGCTTCAAGACCTCTCCATAAGGAACCCATATTCCAGCTTCTGCAATTTTTTCTTTCTGTCTCAGTTTTAAATGGGAATATTTCTTATCTGTCTGTACTAAGCGTCCATCTGTTATTTCATGATTCTTTTGTGACATTATTAAATTTTCCTCTTATTTTCTTTGCAATTAACAATATAAATTCCCGCGCAAACCAGGAGCAGAGCTATCAGGCTTCCAATATTGAATGCCTGCTTCACCTCACCAAGTATCAGAGCAGACAGAATCACACTGCACAACGGATTGACAAATCCAAAGATTGCAACTTTCGAAACATCATTCCATGCAAGCAGTACAGACCAAAGTGTATAGGCCACTGCAGAAACCATTGCCAGATAAAATATAATTGCCACACCTCCTACAGTAACATTTCCGAGATGTCCGCCCATTCCCACTCCGATCAGAGTCAGAACGATTCCTCCCATCGCAAACTGCGTTCCACTCAGCACTACTGGAGATACTTTTCTGGAAAATAGATTGATCAGGACCGTGGAAATTCCATAAGATAACTGCGCAATCAGAATAAATCCCTCACCAGTCAGCTTAAATCCCATATCCAGGGAATTTCCCATCAGATTGATCACAACAACTCCGGCAAATCCCAGAACGCATCCTGCTATTTTTCTGCCTGTCATTCGTTCATTACGAAAGATCAGACAGGACATCAGAATTGCGATAAAATTTCCAAGTCCAGTGATAATGCCGCCTTTTACTCCTGATGTATGTGCAACACCTATATAAAAGAAGAAATATTGTCCAACTGTCTGTGCCAGACATACTGGAACTGCATATTTCAGAATCTCTTTATCTGGGATCATCACTTTCTTTTCTCTGATTGATGCAAAGATCAGTACCAGGATTCCCGCCAGTGTAAAACGAACTCCCGCAAAGACAATCTGGCTTGCAGTATCTGCGGAATCTACCTGCATCAGGCGATAGCCTGTTTTAATTAGCGGAATTGCGCTACCCCATAGGATACAGCAAATACATGCAAGGAGTGCTACGATTCCGGTTTTTGTTAATGTGTTTTGTTTTTGTGTCATTTTTGTTTTCTCTCTTTTCATTTGTTTTTCACTTTTTCTATTGTATCATAGATTTTTGACCCGTTGTTAATGATTTTTGGAACTCCCTGCTTTACCACTTACTCATCCTGCTACAAGCCAATCCCTATCTATTACTTTTCACAATTAATGCAGAAAACTTATTGATTTATTTGAATTAAAAAGCAGAAATGCTCTCCACGAATAAACTCGCTTCAAACATTTCTGCTTCTGTAATCCAATCTGTAAATCTTTAAAAATAATATTCCTCAGAATAAATCCTCAGATCCTCTTTCGTCCATTCTCCGTTTTCGATATGAAAACTGTTCAACACCGGATAGTCTGCCATCAGTGACAGGATCAGGTAACTTGCTTTTGAGTCAAAGGCAAGACGAATATCTTCCACGGACGGGCGGGATGGAGACAACGGATGGGAATGCCAGTTTCCCAGCGGTTTCAGACCATTGGCACGCATATCTTTGATCGCATTCATCTGATCTCTTGGGTCCAAAGTAAAGTGGTCTTCGGCATGATCTTTATTTTCCAGGAAATATACTTTTTTGATTTCTCTTCCCTCTTCGGTCTCTGCACCGGCCAGAAGTCCACAGGCTTCTTCCGGAAGATGTTCTTTTGCATAATTAACTATCTCATCATAAAGATGATCTCTCATTCTTATTATCGCCATATTTCTCTCCTGTTTATGCCTGGTTCTTAACCGAGTCAAGTAAGTCCCCTGTTTCAATTACAAAAAATGATAAGTAGTAGGTTGGAACTTGATCTATTTACTGTTCATCTCTTGTCGCAAAACGACCTGCAGTCTCCTCACAGACTTCCTGCTCGTAATCGATTGGCTCCAGGATTGTCGGATGATCTCCACATACCGCACAGTTATGAGTATCCTTCGGCAGTTTAATCTTGCGAAATTCCATTGTCAGTGCATCATAAGTCAGAAGATATCCTGTCAGAAGATCGCCTACACCGATCAGATATTTGATTGCTTCCATCGCCTGTAAAGAACCAATCACACCACCCATTGCTCCGATAACACCAGCCTGTTTACAGGTAGGTACTGCGTCCTTTGGCGGCGGATTCTTGAATACACAGCGATAACATGGTCCTTCTCCAGGTACATAAGTCATCAGCTGACCTTTGAAACGAATGATACCTGCATGAGAAAATGGTTTCTTCTCCAATACGCACGCATCATTGATCAGGAATTTCGCCGGAAAGTTATCTGTTCCGTCAATGATAAAGTCATAATCACGGATCAGTTCACGAATATTAGACGCATCCACGAACATACGGTAAGTCTTTACTTCTACATCCGGATTCATGGCATTCATGGTTTCTTTTGCTGATTTTACTTTTGCTTTTCCGATATCTGCAGTGCTGTGGATAATCTGTCTCTGCAGGTTGGAAAGATCCACCTCATCTGCATCCACGATACCAATGGTTCCTACGCCTGCTGCTGCCAGATACATAGCTGCAGGTGCACCAAGACCACCGGCTCCGATGATCAGCACTTTGCCTTTCATGAGCTTCTTCTGTCCCTTTGCTCCCACTTCTTTCAGAATAATGTGGCGGGAATAACGCTCAATCTGTTCATCTGTCATTGCCATTTAGCATCCACCTCCCATGAAATACAGGAATTCTACATTGTCTCCCTTTTTCAGTACAGTAGACTCTTTGTCCTCTGTTGCAACAAATTCGTCATTAATAGAAACGGTTACATACTCCGGTGTCTCTACATTTTCCTGCTCGATCAATTCCGGCAGTGTCAGTCCGTCTTTTACTTCTTTTTTCTCTCCTGCTACTGTGATAACCATATCTTTTCTCCTTTATGTCTGCTTATCTTCTTAAAGCTGTTCTTCAATCCAGCTGTTTAATTCTGCCTGTTTCAGCGCTCCTGTTTTCCGGTCTTTCGCCTGTCCATTCTGGAAAAAGATCAGCGTCGGATTTGCCTGCACTTCATACTGCTCTGCCAGTTCCGCATCAAAGTTTGTATTTACTTTATAGACTTTGATCTTATCTTCATAATCATCTTCCGCATTTCCGAGAACCGGCGCCAGTTTTTTGCATACCACACAGGAATCAGAATAAAAATCTACCAGAACCGGAAGCGCTTCTTTTAATACTTTTTCTTCAAAATCTGCTTTGCTTACCCGTGCTGCCATTATTCTTCCACCTTTCTTACATACATGGTGTAAGTGCCATCTTCATTATCGACTAATTTCAGTACTTTATGTCCCTCTTCCTTCATGCTGCGCGGTACATTCTGCACCGGTTCTCCATCATTCATGCGGACAGCAAGGATTTCTCCATCTTCCAGTTCTTCAATTGCTACTTTTGCCTTTACAAAAGTCAGCGGGCATACTTTATCAGTAATATCAACCTCATCGGTCACTTCAAAATCTAATTCAGCCATCGTTTTCTCCTTTCAGTGTCCCTCATACGCATCTTTCAGCTGTTTGCGGAAATCTTCCTCTCCCACACGCTGCAAGGTCTTGCGGAAACGTTCGCTTGGATTTGCATTTTTCTCAAAGAAAGTAATTGCTGCATCTGTTACACGGAACAAAGTTTCCTTATCCGGGATCAGAGGAAGCAATTCTTCTCCTTTATAGATGTTATTTCCAAAAGTTCCTCCAAAGGATACGATATATCCCGGAGTTCCTTCCCATGCATCCACCGGACAGCTCTTTACACAGCGGCCGCAGTGATTACATTTCTGGGTGTCCAGTTCTACTTTACCGTCCACCATCTTCAGTGCGTCCTGTCGACAGGCTTTTACACATACGCCACAGGAAATGCAGTCGTCTTCTTTATATTCGATGTTCATACTGCCCTTGATCCCGACATCATTTTCTTCTGCTTTCAGACAGTTATTCTGACATCCGGTAACACCGAACTTGAATTTGTGAGGAAGCTCACGTCCGAAATATCTGGCATCCAGTTCTTTTGCAAGTGTGTAAGTATCGATGCATCCACTCGGACAGACTTCTGATCCCTGACAGGCCGTGATAGTACGGACACGAGGACCGCATACACCAGTTCCAACGCCGCCTTTTGCCAGTGCCTCTTTAACTTCTGCCAGTTCTTCCACTTTGATAAACGGAATCTCTATTCCCTGACGGGATGTCATATGTACATAACCACGACCGTATTTTTCTGCTACTTCTGCTACAGCTTTGATATTTTCAGCAGTCAGATTACCGCCGATCACTGCCAATCGCAAGGAGCCATAACCTTTCTGTTTCTGTCTCATATAGCCGCCCTTTTTTAAGGCTGCATAATCTACTTTCTGTGCCATTTTTTCTCTCTCCTTTGTATCATACCTCTCAGTTTTTTTCAATCGTCTGAGTGAAATGTATCATAACGCTTAGATTTTTTCAATCGCCTGAGCGAAATGTATCATAACTCCCAGATTTTTTCAATTGCCTGAGCGAAATCTGCTTTCAGATCTTCAATATCTTCGATTCCCACACTCACACGGATCAAGTCTTCAAAAACACCAGCATCTTCTTTTTCTTTCTCTGAACTGTGAAGACTGATCGTTGATCCCGGATGGATCACCAGTGTCTTCGTATCTCCGATATTTGAAAGTGTATACGGAATTTTCAGTGCATCAATCAATGCAAATGCTTTTTCTTTACTTCCCACCCGGAGAGTCAGGATTGCTCCATATCCTCTGGTAAATTGCTTCTCTGCGATTTCATTCCAATTGCTGCTTTTCAATCCCGGATAATTAACGGTAATAGATGAGTAAGTATTCTCCAGCCACTGTGCCAGCGCCAGCGCATTATCACACTGTCGCTCCATTCGCAATCCCAGAGTTTCCATACCGATCAGATTTAAGTAAGCATTCATCGGTGCCAGACATGCTCCGGTGTCTCTGAAGAGACTGTTTCGCAGTCTTGCGATATATGCAAGTGAGCCAAACTTTTTGTAAGCTGCAATTTGCGGATACATCTCAGGATCCCATTTGAATTTTCCGCTGTAGGTCAGGATACCACTGATGGAATTACTACTTCCATTGATATATTTGGAAGAAGAATTGACCACAATATCTGCACCGTGTTTAATTCCCTGAAAAAGATAAGCCGTTGCTGTGGTATTATCCAGGATCAACGGAATCTTATGTTCATGAGCAATCTGTGCCAATCGCTCCACATCTGTTACGTCTAAACAGGGATTTCCAATCGTCTCTGCAAAAATCAGGCGCGTATGCTCATTAATTGCTTCCTCGATTGCCTCCCAGTCATTGTTCTTTACATACCGTGTTGTAATCCCGAACTCTTCAATATCACGGAACAGATCAATGGATCCTCCGTAAAGGCTTGCGGAAGATACGATCTCATCTCCGCTTCGCACGATATTTAAAATAGCATTCATAATAGCCGCCATACCGGAAGCACAGGCGATAGAAGCCATGCCACCCTCCAGTTTTGTGATCCTGTTTTCAAATGCAGCTACTGTTGGATTCCCTACACGGGTGTAACAGAATCCCGGCGCTTTATTTTCAAATATTTTTTCCAGATCTGCGGCGGTATCCTGTTCAAACGCACTGCTTTGATAGATCGGGGTAAGAGTTGCTCCCTTTGCTTCCCGATCCACTCCTGCATGGAGGAGGTCTGTATTAAAACTCATACTCTTTTTTCCTCTCTCAGTAACGTGTCTTTTCGGATCATTCCCGCAGATCGTTACTTTCCTGTTTTGTCTTTGATCTGTAACTGCTTATTCTCTTTACAGTTACGAACCAGAATCAATTAGCTGGCAGATATTTGTAATCCACTTCGCTATTTGATCTGGTTAAATTACCTGCTGTAATTGTAATAATATTTTCGTTCAACTATAACTTTATTTCAGGTATTCCACCACTGCAGTTGCTGCATTGGCACCGTCCGAAACTGCGGTTACTACCTGGCGAAGTTTCTTGGTTCGTGCATCTCCTGCCACATACAGACCTGCCAGACTGGTTTCTCCTGTTTCCTCTGCTTTCACATAACCTGCTGCATCCAGTATCACAAGTTCTTTCACCAGATTTGTCTGCGGTACTGATCCGTAAGCTACGAATACACCATCCACTGCTATCGCAGTTCCGTCTTCCAGAACCACTCCGTTTACTTTCTCTGCTCCGGTAATTTCTTTTACCTGATGTTCCAGTACAAACGTAACATTTTCTTTTTTTCTCAGTTTTTCCACTGTTGTGGCTGCACCGCGGAATTCTTTTCTTCTGTGGATCACATATACCTGTTCTGCCAGATCTGCCAGATAAACAGCATCATCAAGTGCTGTATCTCCGCCGCCAAGAACAGCGACTTTTTTACCCCTGTAAAAAGATCCGTCACAGATTGCACAATAGGAAACGCCCTTTCCTGAATATTCCTGTTCTCCCGGAATATTCGCTCTTCGCGGTGTCGCCCCTGCTGCATAGATTACAGTTTTGGTTTCTACTGACGATCCGTCTTCAAATATAATTGTAAAAACTGCAGAGTCTTCTTTTTTTATCTCTGTTACTTCCTGCTCCAGAAAAGATACTCCAAATTTTACTGCATGTTCCCGGAACTGTTCTCCCAGATCATATCCACTGATCCCCGGCAGTCCCAGGTAGTTGTCTACCTGGCCGCTCTCCGCAATCTGTCCGGTTCCCTCATATTCTTTTTCTATCACTACGGCTGACAGATTTGCCCGTTTTGCATAGATGGCTGCGCTTAAACCTGCCGGACCGCTGCCGATGATACCTACGTCATATGTCATATCTTTCGTTCCCTTATTTCTCTTCTTTCAGATCACCCTTCTTTACAGAAGCTACGCAGAAATCAAGTCTCTCATCATCACTGTCGTCATCATCTCCGTTCATTCCGGTTACACTGGAACGATTTGGATCTACTCCTGCAACTACGGTCACTTTTCCGGTTCCTGCTCCCTTAGATGCTCCCGGCACACGGAAAGTTTCCACATCCAGCGGCTCAATTGACACTTCTTCACCATGAGTTGCCTGCGGTACCCATTCATACGGTGCACGGTATGCACGGTAAACCATGTTCATCTTGAAGTTTCCACCGATATTTTTAAAGTAAGGATTTACATATTCCCATACAATCTCATGCTCCGGTGTTACCTCGATCAGGTGTCCGTCAGAACCTTCTGTGATCAGTGTGTTTCCATTTGGAAGACGCTGCGCGGAACTGATGTAGGAGCTGTAGAATTTGGAAGCATCGGTGAATAACAGGTTTCCTGCTTCCAGTGGCGTATACTGCCAGATGATTTCCAGTGTGATCGGATCAAATTCCAGAACACGGGAGTAATCTCTGTGTGCGTTGTTGTTTCCGGTTGGTGCGGATGGGTTTGGATTTCCGTAACCACCTTCTCCACCATTGTCAAATACCAGCAGATTTCCTTCTCCCGGAAGACCTTTTGGAATCATGTGGAAATGATGCTGTCCAATGATCCAGCCTAATTTTCTAAGCTCTTTTGTCTTGGAAAAATCAGGTCCGATCTGCCATACGATTTCTCCTGTTTTCTTGCTGATGATTGCCAGAATGTTTGCATTTCTCGCATCAAAGATCAGGTTGTCCGGATGGAATCTCTCATCGCCTGCATCGTACCATTTATTTTCTCCAAGTACGGATACGCAGTTAATATGCATCCAGTCGCCGCCGGCTTCTCCGTGAAGTCCCGGATTACGGGACAGTACATTCTTTGCAGATTCGTCAAAATCAAATTCTTCAAAATGATCAGAAGCACGCCAGCTCCAGAGGATATTTCCTTCCCAGTCTACTTCGATAATCTTGTCATCAATCAGTTTTTTATCTGAAATTTCGTGATTGTATACATTCTCATGTGTCAGGATAATTGTGTTTCCACTGTCAGTTTTTGGCTCTCCGCCCGGATAATAATATCCAACAGTGTTTCCTTCTCTCTGATAATCATGATGCTGTCTTGCCTGCCAGGTCGGCTCTTTTCCCGGGTCTGCGATCAGTTCATTATGATCAAATTTCCAGACGATATTTCCGTCATAATCTACCTGCACAAGATCCAGCTGATCCTGATATGCATATTTTCCACCACGTTCTCCGGTAGTTCCCATTACATAGCCACCCGGAAGAATCTTGTTTGGAAATCCGCCAAGACCTGCCCACAGATTCACTTCATTTCCGTTCATGTCGATCAGAAGTGCTCCCTTTGCTGATGGATAAATTGTGTAACCGTTATATGCTTTCTCTTTGTTATATACTAAAACTCCTGTTGGAAATACGCTTGGATAACCCATGATCTTTTGCCTCCTGTTTCTTAATCTTTATTTCTTCTGTCTTTTTTGTTCTATGCCAGTTTTTTAATTTCTTCCTGTATGATCAGCGGATGAACTTCACCCACCAGTTTGTTTTTAATCTCTCCGTTTTTGATAAATAACAATGTCGGTACTGCTGAAATATCAAATCTGCTCTGCAACAGTGCTTCCTGGTCAATATTGCATTTACCAAAGAAAACATCGTCTCCCTTTTCCTCGGAAAGTTTATTTAATGCACCTGCCAGTTTTTTGCAATGGCTGCATGCAGTGGTATAGAATTCTACAACCACTGGTTTGTCTTTCTGAATCTCCTGATCAAAATTGTTTACGTTCAGTTCCTGTATCATAATGATTTCTCCTTTGTCTGCTTATTCAGCTGTTGCCTGGTCCGGATATGCAATGTCTACTGCTTCAGTAGTGATAAAATCACGAACATTGTAATCTTTCGGGAAACTTCCATGTTCGAAGCCCCATTTCTCAATATCTTCCAGATGCTGTGTTGCTTCCTCTGAAAATCCAGGTGTGAAGCTGTAGTTCTCCCAGTTTGCCTTAAAATCATCTGCTTTGATTCCCAGATCACTTTCCAGATATTCTGCGGTTTCATCCAGATGGTCATTGATATACTGTGTACTTTCGTCGATCGCCTGCAGGAATTTTGCAAGCACCTCTTTATTTTCGGTAATATAGTTATCTGTTGCCAGGAAGTAGGTTCCTGTCTGGATGCCGATTTCCTGAGAAGTTGCTGCCAGAACCCATCCGGCATCTTCAATATAATTTGCCTCGGAGCCATTCGCATATACTGCGGATGCGCTTCCTTTCTGGATCAGTGCCAATCGGGTCTGAGAAGAATCGGTATTGATCAGATTCTGTTTGCTCTCATCCAGTCCCAGATATTCGATGCACTTACTTGCATAATAGTAAGTTACTGTTCCTTCCTGATACATGAATCCTGCTGAACCATCCAGACTCTCAAGATCATCGGCATATTTCGGATCCACATACAATCCGCCTGACTGTGCTGTGCCGCCACCGGAAAGCTGTGAAAAAATCTTCAGGTCTGTGGCATCAAGAGTATTACCCAGACGGTTAACTGCCGCATAATCTGCCATCATTCCAATATCAGCAGTTCCGCTGACTACAGAATCAATGGTATTGATACCGGCTACAAATTCTGTTGTTTTCAGGTCAATTCCATATTTTTCAAAAATCCCCTGCCATAATCCTACTTCCGTAGCATACTGATCAAGCTGACCGGTCATGACTGCATCTCTTACTGTTACCAGATCCCCGTCAGATGTAGATGCATCGGAGGATGCGGTTTCTTCTGTTGTCTCTTTTGTTGTCTGTGTGCTGTTGTAAGATGATGTACTGCCGCAGCCGGAAAGTGCTCCAAGAATAAACACTGCTGTAGCTGCCAGACTGATAACTCTTTTCTTCATAATAACGTCCCTCCTGTGTACTCCTCTTATTTTATATACCGCAGCTCTCCTGACTTTTACAGCGGCTGCTTTTCTTTCATTACGCCTCTTTACGTTGCATTTTCAGCGTTTTTATTACACTTTTTTACTGCGTTTTTCATTACGCTTTTTTCACACCAAAATGTTTTAAAAATGTCGTTCCGAAAAGCTGAAGCAGACGATCTGCTACGAATCCGATCAATGCCAGGGTAACGATTCCTGCAAATGCCCAGGCTGTTTTATAGTACATCTTGGAACTCTGGATCAGATAACCAAGACCATCGTTGCCAACCAGCATCTCTGCCGCAATTACACAAATGATACTGCTGCTGAGTCCCAGTCGGATACCTGTGAAGATATTCGGAACTGCGGACGGCAGAACCACTGTAAAAAACACTCTCAATCGGCTGGCGCCCATACAGGATGCAGCTTCCATCAGAGATGGATCAGTAGCAACTACTCCTGCGATTGTATTGACCAGCACCTGGAAAAATGCTGCATACAGGATCAGTGCTACTTTTGAAGTATCATCCACACCAAACCACATCAGAAACAGTGAAGTCAGTGCAATGGCCGGAATGAAACGAAACAGGCTTAAGATCGGCTCTACGATCCAGCGGATCGGTTTGAAATGTCCGACTACCAATCCGATCGGCACTGCCGTGACAACTGCAAGTCCCCAGCCTTTTAATACTCTGCTTATAGATGCTACCACATCCGCCCATAAGGTTCCGTCTTTTATCAGTGTTTTTAATGCCTCCCAGGTCTCTGCCGGACTCGGAAGAAAAATTTCATCATACTGCAGGGATCCAAGTCCCCAAATCAGAAAAACGATCAGCCAGGATACAATCCCTGTTTTGATAATTTTCAGAGGCAGATCCCAATTGCCTTTTTTCTTTGTGCTTACTGTCTGTGCTGCCATATTCTCTGCCGCCTTCCTAGATATAGTACATGCTGGATGCATCCAGTCCTTTGTTTGTCAGTGTTGTTGTTGTCTTGTCATCGAAGACATACATCTGATTGATGAGCACCCATACCTTATCGCCACTCTTTAATGGTCCGTTGACCAGAGGGGAATTAGTTCTTACGGTGATTCCTTTGATATTTAACAGTACTTCGAAGTAATTACCTCTGAAAATACTCTGTTCTACTGTTGCATGTTCGTAAATGGCACTCTCTTCTATTACATCTTTGGAATTCTTGATCTCTATAAATTCCGGTCGGATGACTGCTTTTGTACCAGGTCCGATGGAATCAAATCCTTTTAATTTTCCGTATTCTTCGATGATGGAGGATTTTCCGATAAACTGCGCAACAAATGGAGTCTTCGGATGAAGATAAATCTCTACCGGATCTCCCATCTGCTCTACCCGGCCTTCATTGGTGATGATGATCTCATCCGCTACCTCAATGGCCTCATCCTGATCGTGGGTTACGAAAATACTTGTGATTCCGATCTTATCAATGGTTTCTCTCAGCCAGGTTCGAAGTTCCTGTCGTACTTTCGCGTCGATTGCTGCAAATGGCTCATCCAGAAGTAATAGCTCAGGATTCGGTGCCAGTGCTCTTGCAAGTGCGATTCGCTGTCTCTGGCCACCGGAGAGCTGATCCGGATATCTCTTTTCCAGTCCCGGAAGTCCTACCAGATCCAGAAGTTCTCCTACTCTGTTTTTGATAAATTTCTTATCTTTCTTCTGAATCTTTAAGCCATAAGCAATGTTGTCATATACAGTAAGATAAGGAAATAAGGCGTAGTTCTGAAATACGAATCCGATTCCTCTCTGACTGGATGGGAGATCGTTTACCACATTTCCATTAATACAGATATCGCCGGAATCCTGATGCTCCAGCCCTGCAAGCATTCGGAGAATCGTTGTCTTTCCACTTCCTGACGGTCCAAGAAGACCAACCAGTTTTCCTTTTTCAATTGCAATATTCACATCTTTGGAAGCCTGAAAATCTCCAAAAGATTTATTGATGTGTTTTAATTCAATATACATATCTCGTCGTCCTTTGTTCTCGCGTGTGCTTTATTGTCTACTCTACCTATTATTCCTATCGAATTAGTATGTTTTCTGTTTGGAAAATAATAGCATTAATGAATTATAATGTCAATAAATATGGTTATAAGGGTTTTGTAGGGTTAGTTATTGTTTTAAACTATAGCCAAGAGTTCTGAGGCTGTATAACTTTAGTTTTGCTGACTGTTAAGGAGATAAAACAGGCAGGGGTGCTGCTTGATTTATTGGCGTTTGTAACTGCAACGGAGTACTTCAGCGATATAAAAAAACAGCCTGCCTTAATGACATATAGTTCCATCAAAACAAACTGTTCTTTAAATTTACACTTTAACGTTGCAACAAAGTTAAGAAATACTTTCCTGTTCCAGCTTTTTTCCATGTTCTTTCATATACTTTAATACTGGCCATACAGTTTCATATTCTTTCTTTTCCAACAGAACTTCCAGTCTCCGCTGATCATTTGCAGTCAATTTCTTTGTATATGATTCATACTGCTTTAATTCATGGATTCCCATTCTATATGTTTGAAAAGGAATTCCCGTACGGTTACAAAGGTCTCGAAAATTACATTTCAATATTCCATAATATAGTTTTTACTGCTGGAAAATATCTACCAGTCCCATCTTTAACGTAGCATCCGAAAATTCATATGCTGCTCCGTCTCCATTGATATTAAGATACATATGATCCAGATCACTCTCATTCACGATCCAGGCCATATCCACCTGCACACTTTCGTCAGGTTTCAGGGAAGAAATATAGTTTCCTCCATTTCCATAATCTTCGGACACACTATAATACTGCATTTCGGGTGTTTTTTCCCCGCCACTCCAGATAACACGGTCGAATCCATTGCCAGACTGATCTCCCGGATCATAAATCTCATAAATTCCATTCTCATGCTTCAGCAACATCAATGATCCAAGATACAGCATATGAGTGATTTCCTCGTCTGACCTGTTTGTATAAGTAACTGTCGCATAAATAAGTTTCTGTTTCACATTTTCTGTTTTTACGATCTCATCTACAGAATTAATACCGTCGCCGGATTTAACATAGGATAACGTATTATCTATCAGTTTTCCATCTTCTCCAACTTCAGCCAGCAATTTTTCCGGCACATGATCCTGGTCAAACAGCTGCAGGTCGTCCGCTATCTGAATAGAATCTACACAAACTGAAATCTTACTGTCGTCTATATAGTTGCCATTGCTGTCTTCTCCTGTTCCTGATATGGTGAATTCATCACCTATCTGATGTATCGGCAGTTTATCATCTTCAATAGAAGTAATTGCTTCGTCTGTCAATGTTTCTTCAGGTGACACCAGTTCACTCCAGGTATACAGATCAGCAGTTTCTATCATTGTCTCATTTTCTGTGATCTCAAGATTCTCAGCTACTTTAACAGCATCTTCTTTTAATACATCGTCACCTATATAAATCGTAATTACACGATATATATCCGGGCAAAAAAGATAAATTCTCTGATCATAAGACTCTTCCCAGAGTTTATTAAATTTAAGATATACGCCCTCATAACTGCCAAAAGTCCTTTTTTCATAATCGACCACATTTTTGTCCTGTATTACTTTTCCCATATCATCATTGTCCAAAAGTACAGATGAAAAACTGAATCCTCCATTATTTATATGTTCTGGATACTGCAGATGAAATTCGTCGATCCACTCCATACCTTCCGGAATATATCCCGTTGAAATATCTATGTCATGGATTTCTGCCGGAAGATCAATCTTTCCATTTTTGTCATCTGTCTCAAGTCCGATTGAAATACTGTATTTTCCCTGTTTTTCTATAAACATATGATATAAATTTGTACCTGCATAGACTATTGTTGAGGCAGCCAGTGCGCCTGCTGCTACTGCCGCAACTACTTTTTTGCCTGTCCATTTTTTCTTTCTTCCTGTTCGAATATTAATTACTTTTATATCCTGAAGCTGTTTTTTTACTTCATCCTGGATCATCAGATGAATAAATTCCGGAGTTTCAGGAATGTTATTTTTCATATATTCTAATCTCATATGATCAGTCCCTCACTTTCCTGTAAATCACGCTTAAGTTTTCCCCGTGCTCTCGCAAGTCTTTTCTGGACTGCCCCTTCGCTTATCTCAAGGATCTGTGCTATCTCTTTTATATTGAAATCTTCGATATAATAGAGGATAACTGGCAATCGCAATTCTTCTTTCAGAGAGTTCAGTGCTTTGTACAGGTCACTGTAGTCCGTATTCGTATCTGCATTCGTTTCCGCCATTTCACTCATCCCTTCCAGAGGTACCAGTCTACTCGATTTTCTTAAAAGGGTATAACACTCATTGATCAATATACGGATCAGCCATGTTTTGGCATACTTATCATTTCTTAATGTCTCAATCTTGGAAAACGCCTTAACAATCGTTTCCTGAATTGCATCCGCACAATCATGATCATCAGATAAAATTGTTTTGGCAGTGGAATACAATTGTCTCTCGGAGTCGAGAATTAATGTTCCTAATTGTTCTCTGGTCACTTTAACACCACCTTCTTTGGTCTGCCGGCATTTCTTTTTACATAGATTAGACGGACAGCGCTGTAAATTATCCCTGGTTTAGATAAATTATTTTAAAAATTTTTTATTCTATAAAAACACCGTGCAATTGTACAAAGATTTTATATCTTCCAGATATCCCTTCTATAAAAAAATCCTTGATAGTCTGGGAAACCAGACCATCAAGGTCATTCTTTAATCCAACTTGCATTTCATGCTTTACATGATATTTGTAATTTTAATTATATGGTCCGCCTATTACGCTATAGAAAGATTCTCCAGATGCAGTATCAAATGTTCAATTTCCCAGCTGTTTTCCTATGGTTACTGTTCCCAATATTTTCTAATAAGAAATACTATAGCTTAAGTCCTCACACAGATTTCCATTCTGATAAACAGATACCTTTACCTTATTTCTTCCTAGTTCAACATATAAGCCAAAATTATATTTAAAGAATTTTTCCTCACTAGTCAAAGCTATTAATTTCTTTTTATCATACTCTTTATCTTCTTCTCTTGCATTTTCCTTTTTAAACTCAATTACAAGAAGATTATTCTTGTTACTCTTTCTTCTATGAATAATCAGATCTGGAACAAAACTATACTCAAAATCATTAATATATATTGTTTTAGTTTCTCCCATATCACGATTATATTCACAATCCAAATCTGCCCACTGAAATTTTGTCCATGAACCCTCAAGATTTCACCTCTTATTACTTTGTGAATTCCTCACATGACTGAAGTCACGTGCTTCCAGACGCTTTAGGCGTCAGACTAAATATCGGCGGATACGCCTGTAACTTAGGCCAGTGCAGTTATGCACATTTTACTATGCCAGACATGGCAGGTTCCCACATTATACAGGTAGTCCGCTGTATATCTGCCTGCAATTATGCTGCTTTTAAGGCTTCCATTTGTAAATGTAATTCTCTTAAATCCGCATAAATGCATGAGGTTCTACGCTTTACTGCAGGAACTTTTGCCTCCAGCAAAGACCTTTCCGTTTCCGGAAGGGGTTTTAAAAGTTCTCTGATAAAATATCTTGCTCCGATATTATACGATGCCGACAGGTCACAGTTATATCTTTTTCCTGTCTGGAATACACAAAGGCTGTGATTTTTCGGGTCACGGGATACGCTTCCGGAGCCATCGTATGCAAGCCTGCTTGTATTCCACGCACAGACTCTGGATACACGCATTCCTCTTCTGTGCGCCTGATGTTCACAACGCTTCTGGATATCCCGTTTTCTCCACAGATGCAGTTTCTGTTTTTTCTTTCCGGATATCTTCCCCTGCATTTCCAGATATTCGAATACGATCACATCCGCACGGTTCTCTTCGGCATATTTTACAATCGCACCTGCAGTCTTTCTTCCCAGTTCTATATTCAGACGTTTCGTATATGCCCATCTTCCCCGTAACTGTGCAGCGTCGTGTTCCCTCTGGAATCTCCGGATTCTTCCCAGTGTGCGGTACATCCGGTCTTTTTCACTGGGATGATCGATGAATTTTCTCCCCAGGACAGTTCCGTCTGCCCGCATGATGGTACAGACCGCATCGGTATTGATTCCTAAGTCCACGCTGCAGATGATCTGTTCTTTTACCGGTGTTTCTGTAAGTATCACTTCTTCTGTATAGGAAAAACGCAGGAAATATTTATAGTGTCTTTTCTCCAGTGCCGGAGCAGATGCCTTTTTACTGGACCAGTTCTTCCGGAGGTATTCCATATCTGTATGGTTTAACCGCACACGGAACCATTTCCAGTCATGACCATCATACAGTTTCAGGTATGCTTCATCTCCTTGTGTACCTTCCCGGTACATTACATCACGGTAAAAAACGGGCATGGCATGGTTCTCATATACAAGCCGGGGTTTTCCTTCTTTTTTCCCTGACATTTCCCATAACTCCATCCGTGTTTTGTAAGAAGATACGCTTCCCAATGCATGCTGGATTGCAGATCTTCTGAGGTAGGATGGCATCTTTGGAAAACGGAGATCAAAATCAAAGCAGGCAGAATTCTTTTTCGTAGTATGTACCAGATGCTCCGCGGCATTGAACCGCCTTTTTGCATCAGGGATCTCTTTCAGTTCTTCCCACACCTGCTCATATATTTCTGTCAGATAACTGACCGCAGACCTATAGATCTTCAGTGTCTGGCAGATCGGGATATTCTGTTTTCGTAATTCTACGCCATAACTGGATACTGTCCGCATCTTCTTTCCTCTCCACTAAATAATTTCTTCTGTCAGACCTTCTTCTTTTCTTTTTCCTTTTGTCCTTTGATATAAGCAAGTATCTGATCTCTGCTCCTGTCACTGACCGTTACGGCACAGTAAGACGGATTCCACAGATGTCCACCCCACAGTTCCTTTTTTAACTCCGGATGTACAAGAAACATCTGGCGTGCAAGATTTCCTTTCATGATCTTGATCATATCGGAAATATAAAACTGTGGTTTACAGTCCACAAGCAGGTGGATATGATCCGGCATCACCTCCATTGCCAGGATCTCAAATTTATATTCTTCTGCAAGGTTCTGTAACATTTCTTTACATTCTGTATCGATTCCATTTTTTAAGACCTTTTTTCTGTATTTTGTGCACCATACAAGATGATACTGTAAAGAATAAACATATCCCCTACCATATGAAAGTTTGTTTTTATCTATATTAAATATATCTTTTTCCATATAAACATCATACCATATGTAGTTACTTATGTAAACATTTGTTCTGGTGTTTTATAAAAAAATTTGCGCGTCTAACTCATCACTACTACTACACGTTTTACCGTTTTCCACAATTCTCATATTGTTTACATAAATCCAAAATGCTTCTGATATTTTCCGCATTATCATCCCAATATTCATCCGCTGCTCCAAAAGGCATACCATTAAGCAAATTCAATCTAAATTTAGCCAATTCATACCCTTCCCTCATACCATCATAATATATTTCTTTAATAATATTCTCAAGCTTGTCATCTCCATAACAACGAATTGTTTTACTGAATTTTTTACTGTTGATCAATTTTTCAATCTCTTCTTTTGTCATTATCCTTCACTCCCTCAAATATACCATTGGTATATTTATCTTTTATCATATACCAATGGTATTGTCAATATATTTATGCTACAATGTAAAATATTATAATTTCAACAATAATAGGAGTATTAGTAAGATCAATGGATATTTTAGATAAAGAACGGTTAAAAGAATGCCGACTAAGACTGGGAATAACCAAACAAGAGGCCGCTAAAAAAATACAAATTTCGCAACCTGCATATCTTCGATACGAGGCTGGTTCACGTAACCCTTCTATACAGATTATTTCTAAAATGGCTGAAGTTTTTTCAACATCTACAGATTATCTTATTGGAAAATCTGCTGATCCATCTCCAAATAGAATAGTCGTTGAACAAAGTGAATCTCCATCTCTGTTTTTTCTCATTGAAACATGCAAGAATCTAAACACGACCCAATTAGCACGACTTACAGCTTATGCAAGGACGTTATCAGATGTTACTCTTGATGACGAAAGATAAAAAAATTACACCCGCCAGAGTGTGTTTCAGATTGCAGGAAGGATTTTTCAAACACGCTCTAAAGCGTACTTTTGGTGGATAACCTAATAAAGGTGCCAGATTAATCTGACACCTACATGTAAAACATTAAGCCACTATAAACTGACAGCTCCGCCGCATCATATTATTTATTATTATAGAAATTCTGAATTGCCCGCACCAAAAACTCTGCAAATCCATTTCCATATTCCTCATTAAGTATTTCGCGGCTTTTATATCTTCTGATCCAATAGCCGTCTTGTCGTCGTACCCGCCTCCGTGCGGGCATTTTTCAATTCAAGAGAGCGCCGCAGGCGGTCTTTCCTATAAAGTAAAAATAGCGGCAGCACTGCCGCTATTTTTGATTGAGCACATCTGATAAATCTACTGTTCTTTTTCCATCTTTGGACTTGCCGAAAAACAGTCATCCGGTATTTTCGTCAGACTTTCCGGCATATCTACCTGCTCCAGATTATCACAGAAGGAAGCAAATGCTGACGGTAATTCCGTTATCCCTTCACCCAATGTGATCTTTTTGATTTTTGATCCGGAAAAGGTTCCGAATCCTTCGAAAATACATTCCTTTCCAAAGACAGCTTCCTCAAATCCAGTGTCCATGAAGCAACAGCCTTTTACTGTTGAACCATCTCCTATATGTATGTATCCCCCGGCTCCTGCCCCACTGAAAGCGGAATCCCAAAGATAATTTTCACTGGCAGGCAGTTCCACATCTCTCAAGGCTACACAATCTCTGAATGCAGATCCGTCAATTTCTACTGCCTGATTACCGAAAACCACAGTTTCCAGACTGGTACAGCCTGAAAAAGCATAGCCTCCAATCCAGGTCAGAGAATCCGGAAGTGTTATTTTTTTCAGACCGGTGCAGCCCTCAAATGCTGAAACGTCAATATAGCGCATTCCTTCCGGAACTTCAACAGAAGTAATCTTTGTATTATCCTTAAATGCCAGTCTAGCAACACCATTCATTACCGTGTCTTCAATGCTGGAAGGCAGAACAAGCTCCGTTCCTTCTCCTGTATAACCACTCAGCTCCTCATAGCCATTTTTCTCATAGCCGCCATTATCCTGCTGTTCCTCCTCAAGCTGTTCCAGGTCAATCTCCAGACTTTCCAGCAATGTTTTCATCTCTTCCCTGTCCAGGAATTTCCAGAGTTCTTCTTCCGGACAATCAGGAATGCTCACCAGTATGCTTATAATATACTGATCTGTCAGATCCCTGTAAAGGGTAATGTCCCCTTCCTCCCTTCGGCATGCCACATAATAATGGCTTTCTCCCACATCTGTTTCTTTTATTTCTCCGTCTGCCTTTCTTTCTGCATTTTTCTTTGCATCCGGGAAGTGGACGATCTGAATATTCAGGTTTCCCTCATAAGCACAGTGGATCTTTCCATTCACAAAGAGCTCTGCATATTCTCTGCCCTGCCACCGGGTTGGCAGTTTCACGGAAATTCCTTTGGCAGTCACCTGTTCATACTCAATTCCTTCCTGGAATTTTATTCCCTTCATCACAGTCTGTATCAGCTTATCTTCCATCACAGTATAGATATCATCAAAACGCTCTGTTGTTTTTACTTCAATCTTCAGACCATCCCAGTTTCCCACATAATGATCCTCATATTTCAGAATTGCAGCATATTCTCCGCTTCCCAGATATACTGCTGTCTGATCCGGTCCGTTTTTAGCTTCATCCAGATTAGAGCTGAATACAATTGCATTCATACCGCTGATGGTGGTTTCTTCTGTTTTTCCCTGCTTTGCTCCTCCTTCGCGGGCGTTCTGTGCATATTCAAGTTCCGTAATGCGATTTGAAATCTGCCCTGCTGTTATGGGTGCAAGTGTCATTGTCCATTTCCCGTCTGGATCTGCAAATTCCAGATACCCCTCTTTTTCTGTCGGTTCTTCTGCTTCATAGGGAAGAGTAACCGTAAATTTTCCCTCCCCATAATCATATTCTTTATACTCCGGCAGTGGTGTGGGTGTTGCCGTAGGCGCTGCTTCTTCAGTTTTTTTCTCACCACATGCACACAAAAGACAAACACACAAAAATACAATCGGAAGCATCACTCTTTTTAAACTTTTCATAGCTTTCTCCTTTCTGAATCCTTCTTTTAGTTACATAACCATTTTCCTCCTCCCACTCATAGAGCTTTTATCATGAATTAAGACGCTGTCCGCAATATTCACAATTGCTCAGACGTCCTTTTATTACCTGATTCTTTGCACCGCAGCTGGTACAGGTAACTGTAATATAAATCTTTTCATTTACACGTCTGTTTGGTGCAGTAATCATAATATAATTTCCTTCTCTGTCTATCTGGATATTCCGGATATATCCCCTGGCAATAAATTTTTCCAGTTTTTTTACTGCACCTTTTCCCAGCTCCTGCTCAAGTTTCTCAAATGAGACCGTATTCTGGGCATAAGATTCAAACCAGCAGGCAATTTCCCTGGCTTTTTTCTTCCGTAATGCTTTCTGAACTTCCCTGAAAGTCGGATATAAAAATAACAGACAGAGCAGGATCTCTGTTGCTGCCATTCCCCAGCGTCCTTCACCAATATACTTCTCCGATGCACCAATGGCTCCCAGGGATAAAAGTATGCAGAAGCCACAAAGAACCCACTTCAGTTTTCCCAACACCCCTGCTTTTTTATTTTTTTCTGTCAAAAAATCATTCATGTCTGTTTCCTCTCTTATCAAGCGGATATTTGCACTCCGCTTCGCTTTCTGCTCATAACAGAATAACTTCGCAGTTTATCAGCTTGCTATTTTAACGTAGTTACGATCAGTTTACTTTCCAGTGCAGCCGCTATCAAATCTTCTTTACAACTGTATCCTGCCCTGGCTATCATTTCCTGAAAATTCCATCTCACCCCGGAGGTAGAGCATTTCATTTCCCGCGCAATCTCTGAATATGACATTCCACGGATATACAGGCGGAGCATCTCCAACTGTCTGGGACTGATATCACCGCTTGTGATCCAGTTAAGCTCCACCTTCGGCGTCATATCCGGAAATACATGCTCACCATTTAAGGTTCTGTGGATCACACTCCGTATTTCCTCTTCCCCGTGATCCTTATACCAGAGACTGTCTGCACATCCACACTTTGCCCTCTCCAGTACCTTGGGGTCGATCAGTGAAGTAACGATCAATACCCTTGTATAGGGATACTTCTCCCTGATTTCTTTTCCGGCACTGAGTCCATCATGATTATGAAACGTCTGCACATCCATGATCACAAGATCAATTGCCGAATAATCACAGATTTTTACAGCTTCACGTGCGTCTGAAACTGTCTGGACATGTCGGAATTCCGGCTCCTGCATAATAATATATTCAAAATACTTCTGCATGATCTTCTGATCTTCTACTATCAGTATCCGCACCATCGAATCCCATCCTTTCTGTCAGTGGCATTTTCAATATCAGACAAAACTCAGGGGAAAAAGAAACCTGCATCCTGCATTTTCCTGATTCAGCTGCCTTTCTCAGTGCAGATAAACCACCGCCTTCTTCCGCATTTTTGTCAGGCACCTCTCCATCATTGGTAATCTGAACAGTATATTCATCTGCATTTTTGTCTATCTTCACCCAAACAGTACTGCCATGGGCATGTCTGGCACAGTTTGTCACACATTCACGGATTGCCCTGTCTGTCAGCAGCCTGTAAGATGGATGCATGGGAAAGTTCCCACTGATCTGAACTGAAATTCCAAGCTCTCCTGCATGTCTGATCGTATCCTCATATACTTCTTCCATACTCTCAACAGCAGAACCGGTAAGAATATAAACCAGATGTTTCAATACAGACAACTGTTTATCCATTTTATCCGGATCTTCTTTCCTTTCCAATATTCTGCGTATTGACAGAAGGCTTCGTCCAAAATTGTCATGAACCTGCATTTTCATGACAAGCGTCTCCTGCTCTCTGATTTTATCTCCGATTTTTTCGTACATTTCCTCCAGCTTATGATTCAGGATTTCCAGCTTTTCATTGTTTGCCCTGATTTTTTCACCATTGTAATAAATTTCTGATACATTAACTGCCACTGTCTGCAGATATCCTGCACAATCCGGCTCCTGCAGACTATATTCCTGAAACATCCAGACGGAACCATCAGGAAAATAAAACACATTACTGTCTTTGCTCAATCTGCAAAGACCTTCCGATTCAGGTTCCCCACTCATTGCTTTCCTTAATGCCTCATAATCCTGCAGATAAGAACCTGTCATAATTCTGCTCAGTTCCTGCATCTTGTTATTGCACAAAACAATCCTTCCAAGAGGATCCGAAAAGCAGACCCCGCAGGGAACATCATTCACAGCTTCATTCACAGACCAGTAAGACAGAGAATGATGATATCTGCGTCTCTCGCTCCGGATTGCCCAGCAAAGATAAATCAATACTCCTATAACCACCGTCATTAAAACACAGACCGGATAACCCTGAAGCATTGGCTGATAGGAACTTTCTCCCAGACAATATCTGTGATCATTCATCAGAACGCCCATAAGCATGAAAGAAACTACAAAGACAGCCACTGCCGTTACAATTTTCTTTTTCCCGGAAAAACAGGTAATTCTTACTAACAAAAGGATTAATTCCAGAATCATGCAGATTTCAAGAAGAATCATCAGAACATTCTGTATTGCCATACTGCATTCCACAAAACTGATCATCTTCCGCCTCTCTTTCTGAAGACGATACAACTAATAAACCATTCGTTTTCATCTTCCTGCTGCACTTTTAATTCCGGCCTTTCCGACATGAATCCACGCAGATCCGCCTCTGATACAATATGAACTGAAATCCGCAGAGCATCATCAATCTGCGACACACGGTAAAAAACAGACTGCATGATATCAACCAATCGTTCCACAAGCCATTCAAAGGTGTCATAGCATTTTAGTATATCATCTGCATTCAGCTGCACATCCACATTTTCCGCGTAGTAAGCTGCCCGGATCCTACATAATTTTAAGCTGTCACAGGATTCTGCCAGGCTTTGTCTGAGATCTTCCATTGTAAGCAGATTTCCATCTGATGCATATTGTGTCAGCACCAGATTCTTTCTCCGCTTCAAATACGTACCAACAACTACAATTTTACCGAGAATCCGATCATATTGTTCCCTCGATTCTGTCCGCTCCAGCTCATTCATAAACTGTGACAGCAATTCCAGCTGACCGGCGGTCTGATTCTGTATCATATTTAACAGACGATTCTGTTCTTCTGTCTTTCTACGCTCAGCCTCTTTCTGATAAGCTTTCTGTAACAGACGGTTTCTGGCAGTCAGTTCCTCCTGCTGTTCCCGAATATCCTGATACTGATCCAACAGTACCGAAATATCCTCTGACCAAAACAAATGTCCTCCCCTTATAGGAATATGGTTGATCCGGATTCCCTGTTCCTGTACTGATGATCTGTCTATTATGATTCTACGCAGTTCAGGCGACAGCTCGGGAAAATCACCGGAATGATAATAGCGCTGAAAAGAATGATCTGTAATCTCTGCATCCAGTCCTCCGGAAGTCTGGAATAATTCAAAATATCGATTATTGGTCTGTATCAATCCACATAATATACAACCCTGAAAAATTGCTGCCATTAAAAGGCAGCACACTGCCGTCATATCCCCTGCAATGATTTTGATGAAAGGCAGGCGGAGTATATTTCCGATATTCCATCCCAGAAGTAATATTCCTGGAATCACCGGCAGCCAGAACTGTTTCTTTCCCGGAATTCTGCTTTTTCTGATCAGAATGATTTCCATCCCTGTCAGACAGATCAAGATCCATCCCTGAATCACCATAAAAACAATACCATAACTGTAATCTTTATCCGAAAATGGGGGCTGTTTGGAAAAACGAAATACCAGCTGATGCAAATCATTTGTAAAAACACTTACGATCAATATCGCTGCCACGGTCAGCAAAATTATAATCTTTCTGACCGTTTTCTCTTCCTCCTTTTCGCCCAAAAACATTGCTGCTGCCAAACCCAGAACCGGAATCAGAATCATGGGAATATAATATAGATACCAGCAGATATGTTCTCCAAGAGGATCATGAAAAATATGAAATTTTACTGTCCGCACAAAGAACCAGAATACCATCAGACAGCCAATTGCAGTCAGGCATCTGCGCGTTTTTTTATGTACTACATGCTTTCCCAGATAAATCACCCAGGCACAGTACATTCCCAGATAAATACAGCTACGACACTGATCTGCCAGATTTCTCATAAAAACATTTTCCGGTCTCGCCTGCCTGCAGAAATAAGCCAGCAACACACTTATCAGAATCACTCCATATGACAGAGTCCTCTTTTTGTTGTATGTCATGAAAATTCCTCTTTCACCGGAGCGTGTTTGAAAAATGCTTTACGCAAGATGTGCGTCACAATTTGCAGGAATGATTTTTCAAATACGCCCTAATCCATTTTTGTAATAATTATACTATAAAGCACCATTTTGTCATATAGTTTTTAGAGAAATCATCTATTTTCAGAGTTTTTTATCACAAACAGAGTGAACAATTATGTCCACTCTGTTTAATCATTACTTAAAACGGTCTTGGCTGACCACAGTATTCACAAAACCTTCCGGTATTCTCTGCACCACACTGGCATTTCCACGAACTGCCGTTCTGCTGCATCCCTGACATTCCGGATTGCATTCCTCCATTCATGTTCATTCCCGACATTCCGGACTGCATTCCTCCGTTCATGTTCATTCCCGGCATTCCGGACTGCATTCCTCCATTCATGTTCATTCCCGGCATTCCGGACTGCATTCCTCCATTCATGTTCATTCCTGGCATCCCAGACTGCATTCCTCCATTCATGTTCATTCCTGACATTCCAGACTGCATCCCGGCTGCATTTGGTGTCAGTGCCGCAATAATCTGATAAGCAGTCTGCTCCACTTCCATCAATTCTCTTCTGTTATCACTGCTTATAGAGAAAGTATTCAAGCGAAAATCCATATCATCAAACCACGGGGTTCTCACTTTAATACGCATGGTATAATCAAATTCATATTTATATACCGGTGGCTGATAACTTACAGTTTCTCCATCCTTTGTATATGTTTCCTCTTGCTGCTGTTGGTCTACATCAATCCTGCACTGTACAATGGCTGATAAAGGAACTATGTCCGGGTTTTCATTAACATCCAGTTTCCGCGCAACAGTAAAATTCCCCTTATTATCATCAATAAAAACATTGTAATTTCTGGTATTGATCTGACGGGTTATACAAAAGTCCATTACCGCTTTTTTGTTTTTTTCACGATATTCCAGCTGACGTTTGATATCCTCTACTGTACTGTGCCGCCGCTCCTCAAACCATGGTGATAATTTTTTCGCACAATCCTTACACAGATTTCCGTCATCCAGTTTTCGATTTCCCAATAACCCAATTTTCTCTCCGCAGATATCACAGATTTTCTTATCAAACAATCCCATACCCTATCCTCCTTTTTTATCTGAAATCCCATACTGCCGCACCATTCCGATGCGGCAGTATTTTACCTTATTCTGTAACAATTATTTTTTCAAAATATGTCTTTACGGAAAAATCATCTTCACCTGTTTCAGAATCGTCTGCTTCTTCGCCGTCATCAGATTCCTCTGTATCGTCCTCTGCTATGAAACACAGTTTTCCATCATCCAGTAAATTGAACTTCATATTATCAAGACTGAAAAACATAGTTCCTGCCTCATCCTCTGTTACAGCCTTTAATACGAGTGCGTTTCCTTCCACATCGCCCTGAAGTTCTACTTTTGTCTCTTCTCCGCTCTCTATTAAGATAATTTCAGCCTTTCCGTCTTCCACAGACATACTCATTTCAAATCCTGTAAAGTCAGCATTAACCGGCATCTGCATTCCAAATGCTTCCATCAGAGTACAGCTCCATTCTCCTTCAAAATCCTTCATAGTTGGATTTTCTACCGGTTTGCCCGGTACATAAGGCTCATACTCTTCCTTTTCCTGACTCAGAATCATTGTCGTTCCATCTGCTGTTAAGGTTATCTTACCGTCCTTGTACTCACATTCCTCTGTCTGATCATTATGAGTCATCAGAATTTTATCATTTTCTATTTTCCACTCTGATTCATCTACTTCAGGCTCTTCCCCATAAGCAGAACTTGTTGTTTCCATTTTACCGTCTTCTTTAATGTCCACGGTCACTTCCATTCCCATTGCCCCCGGATGAAATGATACACCTTCGCCCATAGAAAGCTCATTTACATACCAGGTTCCAATAACATCCTTTTCTTCAAGGGCATAAACACTTACGCTCATAAAGCCAGCCATTAAGACTCCTACTGTTCCTGCCACCCACAACCTCATTTTTTTACCCATACAAACATCTCCTTTCTTTTTAATGTACTCCTCGGACTCTTTTTGTACTTGATTTTGTGAGAAGTTTTTTGTTTATCTACATTATACGTGAACGCTCAGATATTTACACTAGCACTTCTGACAGTATGCATGTAATTTTCCGAATAAATTAAAACCTGCTGAAAAGTTTTTAACTTTTCTCAGCAGGTTCATTAAAATATTTTCTGTTTTCGTCAAAAGCATTGGCGCATTCTCTCCAGATTTTCCAGAATTATATCTGCGCTGATCGGTTTGGCAATATGGCCATTCATCCCCGCCTTGATTGCCTTTTTGCGATCTTCCTCAAAAGCATTGGCAGTCATGGCAATGATTGGTATATTGGCACATTTCGGATCATTCAACGTACGGATTTCCCGGGTTGCGGTATATCCATCCATCTTCGGCATCTGAATATCCATGAAGATCAGATCATATTTTCTGCCTTCTGCGGATGACATGATATTCACAGCATCTGTACCATCCTCAACGCAATCCACATCCAGACCAATTTCTTCCATAATCGCTGTTGCGATCTCACGGTTCAGCTCATTGTCCTCTACAAGAAGAACTTTCTTCCCTTCATAACACCTCTGAATTTCCGCCCGGAGCTTCTGCTTCTCATTCTTAAGGAGCTTTCTTTGCTCCGAATCAGGTTCCTCCTTCACAGTCGTCCCTGATATTTTACATTCAAGCATAACCGTAAACTCCGTTCCCCCTCCAACTTCGCTTTCAACCTGAATCGTACCGCCCAGCATATCCACAATGTTTTTGGTGATTGCCATTCCGAGACCGGTTCCTCCTATTCCATTCTCCGTAACGGTATGTTCTCTTGTAAATGAGTCAAACACCTGCTCCCTGAATTCCGGCGACATCCCAATTCCATTATCCTTCACACTGAATACCACTGTTGTATATCCGTCTCTTCTGCATGGTTTCTCAGAAACGCGAATATTAACCGTACCCCCGACCGGTGTAAATTTCACAGCATTACTGCTGATATTCAGAAGCACCTGCGTCAGGCGCAGTTTATCGGTAATGATATCTTCATGGAGTACATCCTGTGTATCAATATACAGCTCCTGCTGTTTAGAATGTACAGATTCCTGTATAATTGTTTTTAAGTCATGCAGGATATCCGGCAGGTGTACAACTGTATATTCAATCCGTACAGAACCGTTCTCGATTCTGCTCATATCCAGCACATCATTGATCAGGCTGAGCAGATGCTGACCGGATATATGGATTTTTTTCAGATAATCCAGAACAAGCTCCTTATTGTCAATATGTGTTGTCGCAAGCGCAGTAAATCCAATGACCGCATTCATCGGCGTGCGGATATCATGAGACATATTATTCAGAAACACAGTCTTCGCCCTGTTCGCATGTTCCGCAGCCGCAAGTGCATTTCTCAGATTCCTGTCTTGCGCAATCTCACGTTCTTTTTCTTCTGTCACATCACGATTCGCAACCAGAACTGTACACAGTTTCCCATCTTTATCATATCCCTGTGGCACAATGATCATTGTCATCCATCTTTCATCCACTGTCCGGGCTGTAAAACTCAGCGTTTCACGTTCTTCCAGACGCTTTGCCACCGTACTTATATCGACAAATTTCCAATATGCCTCCTGAAATGGCTCTGCAATCACCTGCCTTATAAGTTCTTCCTGATGCGCTTTGGAAAGTATATCCCCTTTCTGATCCGGCTTCATATTTCCTGAAGATTTTACGATTTCGATCTCCTCTGTTTTTAGATTCACAAGAGAAATAGAGGAATATGCATGCCCCAGTGCATTGATCACCCGAAGTCTTTTCTGATCCTGAAGGATGCTTCTCTTTTCTGTTCTGCTCCTGCTCACCCGGTAAAGTAAGAAAAGAAGCAGTGCAAGCAGCACATAAATCACACATATAATATTTCGTGTGATGTACACCTGACTTTCTGGGAAAAAGATATATGCATCGTAGTCTTTGATCTTCTCCCGACGTCCGAACCAGTTTCCTGTCTCTGAACGAAGATGGACAATTCCATTCTCACCTGCCTCAAATTTATTTTTATACTGACTTTTTGCTTCTTCTATAGAGCGGGCAGTCAGCTCCTGTCTGTTTGTACTGACAACCTTATCATCATCACAGATCACAACACTTCCATTCATCTCAAAAGGAAAGTCAGGAAATAACGATGCCATCGTCAGATCTCCGTTAAGCTCATTTACTTCCTCCTTCTGCGCATATGTGATCAGGATACCTGCTGCATCCTGTCTTGCCACTGCCGCAAAATCATAGATCTTTCCTTTATTTCTCAGACGGGTGGTATAAGTCTTTTCCGGATGCTCTGCAATATCACGTACATAATCACTTTTGATCAGCTTCTGCCACAGCAGCATAGTATCTCCATTTTTTGCACTCTGTTCTGTCACCTTCAGCTTCTGATCCAGTACGAGGATTCCTGTCAGGCGCTGTTCCCTGGCATATTCGTCCAGCATTTCTGTACTGAGATTTCCTTCCTGTTCTATGACTCTGCTTAATTCTGTTGTTTTGTCCAAAAGACGTATCAGGCTTTTCACCTGATCATTGGTGTTATAAATCTCATAACTTTCAATTCGGTTTTTTACAAAATCAAAGGTCTCATCCAGAGTACTGTTCAGCCTATTATTATCTCTCGCTGTCAGCAAAAGAAAAGTCAGGATTCCGAAAAAAATCAGGATAAACACAAGCAAACATGCATTTCTGTCGACCCTCTTTTTCTTCTGTTTCTGCGGTATCTTCATTCTTATCTGTCTGCTCATTTACTTTCTCCTCCCGGCAGAATCCCGTCCGCATCCAATCCGTATTTTGTAACTATTTTTTCTGTAATCCCTTCATTTTGCATCTCTGTAAGCGTTTCTGTAAGCTCTTCTGCCAGTTCTTCGTGGGTTCCTTTTTTGAAAGCAATTCCAAGTTCTGATTTATAAGGACTTTCCTCCAGCATACGGTAAGCGCCCTTTCCATCCTGTATCAGACTGCCAAGCATTGCCTCATGTCCCGCAATCGCATCTGCATAATTTTTTCTAAGTGCAGCATAAAGCTCATTCGGCGAAGAAAAACAGTTCACCTGTTCTGCCTGCGGAAGATCTGATTCTATATTATGAAGAAAGAGATCTTCTGCTTTTGTAGTCGCCTGAACTGCAATCCTCTTCCCTTTCAGATCCTGAAGTGTCCGGATTTCACTCTCGGCTCTTACAACCACCATCTGACGACTGTACATATACGGTCCTGCCCACTGATATTTGTCTTCTCTTTCATTCATGGAATAGCAGCTCCACAGACAGTCTATTGTTCCATCTGACAGAAGTTTCTCTTTGTCTTCCCAGACGATCTTCTCAAATTCAGGCTGATAACCCAGCCTCTGAAAGGCTTCCTCTGCAAGTTCCACATCAATACCTTTATACTCACCATCACTCGTCTGATAGCTATAAGGTTCAAAATAATCTATTCCTATAACAATCTCCGGCAGTTCACTGTCCGATGTTTTTTCTTTCTTTATTCCACATCCTCCCGATATAAGGCTGCCTGCCAGAAGAAATGCTGCAATACAAATTCTTTTTCTGCGGGTATGGGAGTCATTCTTTCGATTTTTTCTCATATCCAGTTCCTTTCCATTTATTACTGTTTCGTAATCTGCGTGTCAGATCATCTTTCCCCAATTGAAACAGAGGACTTATCTGGTTCGGATAAACATCGAAACGATGCAAAAAAAGTTCCACGTAAAAAACTTTTACAGGAACTTTTTTCATAAGCATCTCAGATTTTTGACTGATCTGCCTATAAATCTGTCAACAAAACTTCTGATACAGATTATACATTTCATATACTTTCATGTCTACAATTATTTACTGCTATGAAGTATAAAGTACACCTCGTGTTACTGTTCACTCCGTTCTCAGTAACGAATAAGTTACAGCCAGCTCTCCAGAACATCATTCAGTTTATTCATATCCAGCGGTTTCGCAATATGTCCATTCATGCCTGTATTTTTTGCCAGCTGTACATCTTCGGCAAAAGCATTGGCAGTCATGGCAACAATCGGCAGTTTTCCCTGTTCACCGGGAAGACTCCTGATTGCTGCAGTTGCCTCATAACCATTCATGACAGGCATTTGAATATCCATAAAAATAAGATCATACAAACCTTTCGGAGAAGCTTCCACTTTTTCAACTGCAATTTTTCCATTTTCCGCTGTTTCTACTTCTGCCCCTGTCATCTGCAGAATTTCAACAGCAATTTCTTTGTTCAGCTCATTATCCTCAACCAGCAGAATCCTTTTTCCTGTATAATCTGCTTCTGACAGATCATCCAGATAATTTCTTGCTGTTTTTTCTTTTCTGCCTGAAGTAAACTGCCGCAGTGTTGCCGTCAGCCGGGAACGGAACAGCGGTTTTGCAATAAAAGCATCTACGCCTGCAGCCTTTGCTTCTTCTTCGATCTCGCTGAATTCATAAGATGTCAGTACAATAATGGTAATCTCTTTCCCTATCCGTTCCCGGATCTGTCTGGCTGTTTCAATTCCGTCCATATCCGGCATTTTCCAGTCTAAAATAACAGCAAAGTAATCATTTTTTAGCTCATGACGTGCATAACAGCGCTCAACGGCTTCTCTGCCGGAAAGGACCCATTCGCCTGTAATACCGATTTCTTTCAGCGTGGCAACTGCACTTTCACAGCATGTCCTATCATCATCCACAACCAGAACCGGCAGATTCATCAAATCTCTGTCCTGTTCTTTTTCTTTTTCCTGAAGCTCCAGATAAATTGTTACTGTAATTTTAGTTCCCTTGTGTAAGGTGCTGTCCACTTTAATATTGCCATTCATCAGGTTCACAATATTTCTGCTGATCGCCATTCCCAGACCGGTTCCCTGAACCTTGGTTGTCCGGTGGTCATCTGCGCGGCTGAAAGGATCAAACATGATTTTCTGGAATTCCGGCGTCATACCGATTCCATTATCTTCAATCGTAAATTCATAGCATCCAAGTTCTGAAAATCCATTTGGCTTTTCCTCTATGGAAAAAATAATATTCCCACCATCTGGCGTATACTTGATTGCATTGCTCATCAGATTCACAAATACCTGCTGGATTCTCAGGCTGTCACCACAGACATCCTCATGTTCAATGTGATTGATATGTACATCAAAATTGTGTTTATGTTCATCAAGCACCGGTTTCGTAAGCGTAATAAGATTATCCACCAGCTCTGACAGATTGAAATCTTCCTGTGCCAGCGTCATTTTTCCGCTTTCAATACGCGCCATATCCAGCACTTCATTGATCAGCCCCAGCAGATGGCGGCTTGATTCTGTAATCTTGCCAAGACATTCAATGACTCTGTCCTGACTCTCAATATTTGCTCCTGCGATTGCCGTCAGACCGACAATGGCATTCATCGGTGTCCTGATATCATGGGACATATTGGAAAGGAATTCTGTTTTTGCACGATTTGCATTTTCTGCGGAACGGTAAGCCTCTTTCAGTGCCTGACGGGATTCAATCTCTGCTTTCTTCTCCTGTGTCACGTCCATGGATGCCAGCAATACCTTTATCAGTTTTCCATTCTTCCATTCCAAGGGAATATAAGAAGCGATTTTATAAGTCTTTTCATCCAGGCTGCAATATTCAAACTTATAAATATCATTTTCACTTTTCAGTTTTTTCCGAATATTATCCGGGGCTATCAGGATATCTATAGCTTCCAATGGTTCCAGTGTCTTATATTTTTCAAGAACCTGCATCTGAAAATCATGATAAAAGCCCAGAGGTTTATATATCATCTGTCCATTCAGGTTGTAAAACTCATATTTGTCATTTTCCAGATCACAGACAACAAAGCGGTCAACCAGACGCACAATACTCTGAATCAACTGCTCCATGGAAGCATTATCCGCTGCCATCTGCAGATGCCGTGCGCTCTCTACCTTTGCCTCTGTGATATCACGCAAGAAAATCATGGCATATTCTGAATCCTCTATCTCTCCACGTATGACCACATTGCGAACCCATCGCTCTTCTCCATTCAGAGTGATACGGCACTCCAAAGCCAATTCTGTTTCCAGACCCTTCAGCCTTTCTGCAATATAATCACGGTTATAAAAAGCGGATACCAACTTCTTATCTGTTTCCACAACATAGGAATCCACAAAATGCCGTATCAGTTCATCCCACGTATGACTCTGTTCAAAGACGGTCATCAGGGAAGGTTCAGCCTTAAAAGTATCAAAAGTATTCGCTTCCAGATTCACATAATACTCGCACAGATCTGCTTTCGTAAAAGCCCGGTGGAAAGCAGCAGATTTTTGTGCCTGCATGATTTCTTTTTTCTCCGCATCAATGTTAATAAAAATCCCGGCAATCCTGCTGGCAGAACCATCCAGACGGCGTATTACTTCTGCCGATGCCCGAAACCACTGGTATTGATTATCCTTCATTCTCATACGATACTCTACCTGGTATTTTATCTGGTTCGTCTTATCCTTAATTGCCGCCTGAAGCTGCACCATTACTCTTTCTTTATCTTGTGGATGCAGAAGATCTGACCAGGATTCCAGTTTATTCGGAAAGTCCAGAGTGTCATGATAGCCAAGCATTTTTCGGAATTCATGACTCCAGTTTGCATTCACAATCTCACTGTTTTCGTCACAGTCAAAATACCAGAAGCCGGAACAGATAGCCTCATTGAGCAGTGCCAGATTTACATGATCCCAGTTGACCTGTACGGACATAACCCAGATCTGTCTGCCCGCCTCATCTGTCGCATCCTCTTTACAAAGCCGTACATTATTCACTGTACCGTCTGCTGCAAGGATCTGTGCTTCCCCTGTTCCGTGAAGCTGCAAAAAACGGTCTCGCTCCAGTATATCTTCCTCGTCATAAAAGAAGTTTCTCAATGAGCCTTTTGTCTGTTCCATGAAAGTATCGAATGTATATCCTGTACTATGCAACAGCAGATTATCCACAGACAAAATAGACAGGTTTTGGTCATAAGATCCTGTCATTATACCTACCCCGCCATTATTTTCCAGTGTTTTCTGTACGGCCTGTGACATGGCCTGTGTCTGCCCCGTTACAGTCTCACCTAAAGAATATATTTTGTCTTCATAATTTTTCATTTTATAAAAATCCTCTCTTCATCCTGCCTTTATCTGTATACAGAGAACCTGTACCTGTCAGTTTTCGTACCCTTTTGGGCATATAAAAAGGACACCTGCCAAAATATGCCAGTGTCCCTACTATATTTCTTTAAAATCACACATCTATATAGTATAAAAGTTATCAAAATCTCTTCCGTTTTCACATCTTTTCCATATATGACATGGAAACAGTGGCAACCGGCTGACCTGGTCAAACTTGCTGACTTTAGCCCCTTCTGGCTTTGCGTCCCTGCCTTTCAACAGGTTTGCCTTTAAATAATTTCCATTTTTATCAAAAATAAAATACCATGAATGTTTTTACACGTCAATAATAAATTCCATTGCCGCAGGCAATCTGGAATGAATTTTGGCTACGTTGCTGAGATTCACCTTAGGAAACTTTTATATCTGTCCGATTTTACCTATGTTTTAAAAAAATTCATTCCGTTTTTTCATTTCTGTGCTATAATGTTCCATCATAAAAATATCCGATATATAAAATGAGATAAAACAGGTGAAGAAAAAAATCTTGTGCCTCTTATCGTTTTTTTACTGGGCATGTGCCTTGTTGGTTTCATTGTATACAAAACAGATACTCACGAAAAATGGCAAAGACGCACAACCGCACAATTAAATGTATCAACCTACGGCGAACGTATTAAAAATGAAATTACAAATGGAATTGCGATCACAGATGCTCTGAAGCAGGTTCTGATCAGTGAAAATGGAGAGATCAATCAATTTGATACGATTGCAGAAAATCTTATATCTGATTCTGTTGAAAGTGTACAGCTTGCTCCGGATGGTGTTGTAACAGATATTTATCCTGCTGACAAAAATTTTTTACTTTTGTCAGCAGGTTTTTATTATTGTTCTTACGGTAAAACGCCTCGTCGGAATACTATAGCAATTCCATATGAATTTTCCAATCTATTTTCAACAAGTGATTCATCGTTCTATATATTTTGTGATGACGGATATTAAAATACTCATATCAACCGGCTTCGCCACATGATCATCCATCCCGGCATTCAAAGCAGCCTGTACATCCTCTGCAAATGCATTTGCTGTCATTGCAATAATAGGTATTTTCTTTCCGTCCGGGCGGTCCGGCAGATTTCTTATAGCTTTTGCCGCTTCATACCCATTCATTTCCGGCATCATAATATCCATCAAAATCAGGTCAAAAGTCCCAGGATCTGTATTGCAAAGCTGTGTCAGGGCAGATTTCCCATCAGCAGCCCTGGTTACGATCATTCCTTTTTCTTCCAATAATGCTATTGCTATTTCTGCATTTAAATCATTGTCTTCTGCCAAAAGAATATGCAAGCCATGTAGATCAATATCTTTCCTTAAATTTTCTTTCTCCTCAGTCAGTACATGTTCTGCTATAAGCAGAGGGATTTCTACAGTAAATGTTGAACCAATGCCCTGTCTGCTGCTGACTTCAATTTTTCCACCCATAAGATCTACATACTGTTTGGCAATTGCCATTCCCAGTCCGGTTCCCTTATAACTGGTTCTTGCTCCATCATTTTCCTGACTGAATTCATCAAATATTCTGGTCTGGAACTCTTCACTCATACCAATTCCGGTATCCGATATACGATAGCGTACGATTATATGATGCTCATCATTGCCCGGAGCGTTTTCTGCAACAAATGAAATGGTACCTCCGTCTTTTGTAAATTTGACTGCATTGCTGATAATGTTGAGCAATACTTCCCTGATTCTGAGTTCATCTGCCATCACATAGGGATTTTCAAGTTCTTCTCTTGAAACATGAAAATTAAGGTCACGATTTTCCATATATCCTTTTGCAATCGACAAAACAGTATTTATTATATCCCTGAGATCTACCAGTACCGGTTTATATTCCAGTTTACCACTTTCAATACGACTGATATCCAGCACATCGTTAATCAGTGTCATCAGGTATTCTGAACTCTGCCTGATCTTTTTCAGACAATTCTCTACTTCTTTGTCCGGCTTCCTCTTCATGGCAATATCTGTAAATCCAACAATTGCATTCATTGGTGTCCTGATATCATGGGACATATGGTTCAGAAACGTTGTTTTCGCTATATTCGCCGCATTTGCATCCTGTGCTTCTTTCAATGCTGCCATCTGTTTTTTCCTGCTTACGGAAAGGGAATAAACCAGAAAAAGCAGTACAAAAATAATCACAGATGAAACTCCGACCGCTAAACCTGCATACTCTGCAAGGACATCCTGCAAGGTCATTTTCTTTTCCGAAACGGAATTCTGTGCAAGGACAACGCCATTTAAAATATTAGAGGACTGCTCGATTGCTTTATTGATAATGGTGGCTGCCCTTCTGTTTTCTCTCGTCGTAAACATCGCTAATTCCTGCCGTTTTGCCATTTCTGCAAATGACAGGCTTTTGGTCAGTGGACTTTCATTAAGAAGATTAATCTTTGAAGATGGAATAACAGTTGCCCCTGCTTTTCCATTTGCTACTGCTTCCAGGCATTCTTCCTGTGTATCATATTGTTTGATTTCTGCATCCGGAAAAAGAAGAGACACCATCAATTCAGAATACAGTGAGGTCTCTGTCGCTGCGATTGTAGAGAGACTGCTGCTGTATTCTTTTCCTTTATAAATGATAACTGGCGTAATATCAAAGATTACATCCGTCAAAACCACCTGAAACTGTTCCTGTGTATATAGATCTTGAATGATAGGACCGGCAATATCGATTTCACCAGATTGCAATGCCTCATTCATCTGTTCTCCCGTGGAACAGGGAACCACCTTGATCGTGATCTTATACTTTTCCTGAACAGTATCCAGAACAGTTCCTAAAATTCCTGTCAGTTTCCCATTTTCTTCACCACAAAACGGAAGATTATCCTTTAGATATCCCACACGGATCGTATTTTCATGTGCATCCAGCCATTGTTTTTCTTCCTTGTTGAGTGCATAATTTATGACCGCTTTTCCTTCATAACGGGCATACAGCTTGCTGCTGTAGTCTGTTTCAGTATTGTTGATTTCTTCCAGGGCAGAATTTAATTCCTTTAACAGATCTGGTCTGGATTTTGATACACCAAAATAACAGTCACTTACACCGATATTAGCAATTGCAATAAAATCGCTGTTGACAGACAGTGCCGGGACCACAAGTGCATCCAGTTCATCTGCATCCAGTTTTTCTATCATTTCATCATAGCCTTTACAGATAACAACCTCTGCCTGGATCTGATTGCTGTCCAGCCATTTTTCCAGAAGTTCCTTCTGATAGCTTCCATCTGCAACACCGATACGACAGCCATTCATCTGCTTCAGATCACCATCCGCAAGATTCGCATGATTTTCTCTGGTATAGATCCAATATCTTTCTGTTCCCTCGGCATAGGTTGAAAAATCGATAGATTCTGTTCTTTCCGGTATATAACTGACACTTCCAAGCAGATCTATTTCTCCATCTTCCAGCATATTCAGGCACTCTTTAAATGGAGCATAGACATATTCATACTTCCAGCCGGTTATATAAGAAATCTTCTGAAGATACTCATATCCTGCTCCCTGCTTGTGTTCCCCATAACCGCCTTCCTGAAAATTGGCATATGGGAAATATCCAACTCTCACCGTTTTATTTTCTTCCTCCATTGCCTGAATTGTTTTCCCATCACTTTTTATTTCAGACGCATAAACAGAAGCTGATACAAAAAGCAGCATAATAATTGCAAAAATGCTCAAACATATTCTTTTGTTCTTATTTTTTCCTATCTTTTTATTTATTCTTTTCATCTTTATTATCCTGTTTATTCAATACAGAAAGAATGACCGCTCTCAATTTCTCAATATCAATAGGTTTCGCTATATGTCCATCCATACCTGCATCAAAAGCCTTTTTTCTGTCTTCCTCAAAAGCATTTGCTGTCATGGCAATAATCGGGATCTCTGCCTTTTTTATATCCTGTAAATATCTGATACATTTGGTCGCCTTATAGCCGTCCATATTCGGCATCTGGATATCCATCAAAATCATGTCATAAGTTCCGGCCGGCATCTGCTCTATCCTGTTTACACACTGTATGCCATCTTCCACCCGGTCAATGATAAGCCCTGTTTCTTCAAGTATTGCAATTGCAATTTCTGCATTCAGTTCATTATCCTCTGCCAGTAAAATATGTTTTCCGCGTAAACCGATTTTCATATCAGCGGCATCTGTTTTTTCTGATTTCTGCCTGTAATAGTTCTCATCCGCTTTTTTTTGTGTCAGGATAAGAGTAAACACAGTTCCTTTTCCCAGTTCGCTTTTCACGTCTATGCTGCCGCCCATCAGATCCACGTATTTTTTTACGATTGCCATCCCAAGCCCTGTACCTGCAACTTTACCAACGGTCGTATTCCGCTCCCTTGAGAAGGAATCAAACAGCGTTGGAAGGAATTCTTTGCTCATTCCGATTCCTGTATCACGAACCTCTATCTGAATCTTTACAGAATTTTCCTGTTCACATGGAAGCTCCTGTACAACGACTGTAACGGTTCCTCCTGCCGGTGTATATTTGACTGCATTACTGATCAGGTTCACCAGAATCTGTTTTGTTTTTGTAATATCACACAGGACATGCTGATGCTCCGCCTGTATTTTAAATATAAGGTTCAGTCCTTTTTTGTCAGCCTGCGGTCCAAATACACTTTTTATCTCATCCATTGCCTGATCAATCCGGGCATAGCTTTCATCCAGTTCCACTCTGCCACTTTCAATACGGGCCATATCAAGTACGTTATTGATAATTGCCAGCAAAAGATTTCCAGAGTTTTCGATTGCCCTCTGATAATGAAGCAGTTTCGGATCTGTCAGTTCTTTTTTCATCAGCTGGTTATACCCAAGTAAGGCATTCATCGGTGTACGGATATCGTGGGACATATTAAAAAGGAACGCAGACTTCGCAGCATTTGCTTTTTCTGCCTGTATCTGGGATTCTCTTGCTTTCATCTCAGCAGCTTTTGCCTTTTTCAGCAAATGAATGAACATTCCCAGTATCAGTATAAATACCAGAAAAGACATAATGATAACCATCAGGAAATTATCCTTCAAAAAATCACTAAACGTAACTTTTTTTAAAGAATCTTCATACATGGATACTGCTCCTGTCAGCTTTGAAGTCTGGATGGATTTCAAAGTCTTATTCAGGATCGACATAAGGATTGTATTTCCCTTTTCTACTGCAAATGATGTATTTGCCGTTTTTGTCAGAAACACGCTGTGCATTTTTTTGTCATTGACATAATCCATTGCCTGTCCGGACCTGGCGATAAAACAGTCTGCCTTCCCATTACGGACTGCCTGCTCTGCATCTTTTATCGAATTACATTCTTTAATATTCCAGTTTGGATAATTATAAGTAACATACCATTTATATTTGGAATTTTCTTTTGCGATAGCAACCGTATTTTCTGCACTTTCGTCAAAAGCCTTCTGTGCAGTCACAGCTGCGAAGGGAACTGATAAAACAGTATTGGATAATGCTAAGCCATTCTTTTCGGCATAATAGGGATTCTGATTGACATGAAAAATCATATCAATTTTATTGTCCCTCACTGCCTGTATCAACGCTTCCTGAGAATCCATTCCAACCAGCTTAAATTCCAGCGGCTGCTCAAAACATTTCGAAGCGTATTCAATATAATCATTAACCACACCCATCAATTTACCACTTTTGGGATCAACTGCACTGAAACCCGGATCATTTTTCAGATATCCTACCTGAATTGCTCCATGTTGTTTCAACCACTCCTGCTCATCACTGGAAAGGGCCGCAACAGACTGGGTTGCAATATACTGTTTATAAAGATCATCGGAATAAAAAGGGTTATCATTTTCCATAGCACGCATGGCACTGTCAAGTTTTTCTTTCAGATCAGGACGATTTTTATTGATTCCATAGTAAATCTCAGATCCGCCTGTTGTAAATACAGCAGACAGACCTGTATTTACCCAGATAGACGTCTCTGTAGAAATTACTCCCTGGATTTCATGTTTTGCAAACATTTCCATCGCGCTGTCCATACTGTTTACAAATACATGCTTTGTTTTTACATTATATTTTTTCTCCCAGTCGTAAAACTGCGTCGTCTGCACACTGTTCTCCATCATGGCAATAGACTGGCCATTTAAGCTTGAAATATCTGATGCTGAAATATCTGAATTTGCCAGATCTGCATACAGATAATATTTCTCTTCTCCCATAGGCAAATCGGAAAAGAGCATTGTTTTTGCACGTTCATCCGTATAAGACAGAGAACTCATCAGGTCAATCTCGCCATTTTGCAGCTTTTTCAACAGTTCTTCCCAGTTGCCGGTGACATAGTCATAATCCCATCCGGTATAGGCAGAAACCGCCTGCTCATACTCATAGCCATAGCCACTCCGGTTTCCATTTTTGTCTGTGATATGATAAGAATCTTCATACCATGCCGCTTTAACCACCTCTGATTGTGGTTTCGCTGTTACATTTGTCTTAGTTGTCTCTGCCGCATCAATATCTTCATATAAATCTGCTGCCCTGACCGGGGCTGCCATAAATACAACACAAAGAATACTGCACAGCAAAAGGCTTCCATATAACCGTATTCTGCTCTTATTTTTGTTACTCATCATTTTTCTTCCTTTTCTGGAAATTGTCTTACTGCATTTTCTGTTTTAAAACCAATTGCAAAGTATCCTCTATTTTTTTACTGTCAATGGGTTTTGCAATATGTGCATTCATTCCGGCATCTATGCAGTCCCTGACATCATCCTGAAATGCATTAGCTGTCATGGCAATGATTGGTATCTCTTTTGTATCTTTACGGTTCAATGTCCTTATCTGTCTGGTTGCTTCTAATCCATCCATTACCGGCATCATGATGTCCATAAAAATAAAATCAAATCTGCCTGGAACTGATTGGGAAACCATATCCACAGCCTCCTTGCCATTTTCTGCCGTAGTCACAACCATCTTTTCATCTTCCAACAGCATTTTTGCAATTTCCAGATTAAGCTCATTATCCTCAACTAATAATACACTCTTACCCGACAGATCAGGCTTTTCCTCTTTTTTCTGCTGTTCCTTCTGAGCATTATGATCAATCTCAAGCGGTATCGTGACAGTAAACGTTGTACCTACATTTTCTTTACTTTCCAGTTTGATTGTTCCGTTCATCCTGTCCACAATATCTTTTACAATAGAAAGTCCAAGTCCGGCACCACTATATCCATTCGTTGTTTCTTTTCCTTCCCTGGCATAGGATTCAAATGCATGTTTCTGAAATTCTTCGCTCATACCAAGTCCCGTATCGGAACATACAAATTCAAAAACCGCTGTCTTGTCATCACATGAAATCTCATCGCAATACAGGATTACTTTACCACCTCTTCGGTTATATTTAACTGCATTTCCGGCAAGATTCATAAGAAGGCGGTTTAGATATTCCTCGCTTCCAATAAAATATCTGTGACGAAAAGTACTCATGGAAGCTCCGCCTTCAAAGCTGATACCATACTCCTTTGCATTTGTCTCAACAATCGAAATCTGTTTTTCGAGCATTGCAATCAGATCAAATGGCTTGTGTTCCAGCTGCAATGTTCCAGATTCTACTTTTCCGATGTCCAGAACATTATTCAGAAGGGACTGCAGATAGTCCATGGATTCCATTACCTTTTCTTTACATTTATACAATTTTTCTTTATTGCCATAATAACGCTGTGATATATTGATCATCCCAATAATTCCATTTAAAGGTGTCCGAATATCGTGGCTCATATGTCTCAAAAAATCTGTCTTTGCACGGTTCGCCTTTTCTGCCTGCTGCTGTGCTTCTTTTGCTTTTTTCTCTGCAATTCTGGCTTTTTGGAGGAGTCCAAGTATCAGTATCAGCACGATCAGAAAAACAGATACAACAAGCACCGTAAAACTCCAGAAATTATCCCTTATAAACTCCTTTACCGTAACTTTCTTCAGATTACTGTCATACATATACACAGCATTGGAGAATTGTGAAACAGACATTGTTTTTATAGTCTTATTCAGTACAGACAGCAGAATGCTGTTTCCACGTCTGACTGCAAAAGACACCATGCCGTACTTTTCCAGAAAAACACTATGTAGTTTATTATCATCGGAATATTGTTCCAACTTGCCTGATTCCATAATCATGCAGTCTGCTTTTCCATTACAAACAGCCTTTTTTGCGTCCTTCCAGGCAGCATATTCCTTCACATGCCACTGTGGATAATTGTAGGAAACATAAGACTTCAAATCACTGTTTTCTCTTGGTATCGCAACCGTATTTTCAGCATTTTCATCAAAACTTTTTTTAACCGTTACAGCCGCCATATTATACTTCCAGACAGTATCTGTTAAATCATACCCCAGGTCTTCGGCAGCATTCGTATTTTGCATCACATGAAAAATCATATCAATTTCTCCATCATGCAACGCTTTTTGCATACTCTCTTGTGAATCATACCCCTTCAGATCAAATTGCAAAGTCTGTCCTTCCAGACAGTTTTGTGCAAGTTGGACGTAGTCCATGATCAGGCCGCTCACTTCTCCAGTTTCTATATCAAGAGTACTGACACCACCATCGTTTATCAAATAACCGATTTTGATTGCTCCATGCTCTGACAGCCATTTCTGTTCTTCTCCCGTCAGAAAATAAACACTGTCCACTGACAGAAACTGCTTATGCAGTTCATCTGCATAATAAGGATCATCATCCGTGATCCTTCGCATAGCATTATCCAGTTCTGCCTTTAAATCAGAATGGCTCTGGCCAATCGCAAAATATATTTTTGAACTTCCGATATTCGTTAAGGCCGCCATTCCGTACCCACCCAGACGGGAATCCTCTAACGATACAAAACCGTCAATTTCTCCGTCTGCAATTTTCTTCAAAGCATCTTCATTATTTGAAACATTGACATGCTGTGTATGCAGATCATATTTCTTTTCCCACTCGTTCAATACCATTTCCGGCAGGTAATCCATAAGCACCCCAATCTTTTTTCCATTGAAAGATGCAGTGTCAGAGGATAAGATGTCTGTATGATCGGGTTTTGCGTAGACACAATATCTTTCGTCTCCCATTGGAATACCGGAAAAAAGCATATTTTCTGCCCGTTCCTCCGTATAAGAAATTCCTTCTATAATATCCAGCTCATCATTTTTTAATTTGTCAAAACAATTTTCCCATGTACAATCTACATATTCATATTTCCACCCGGTATAACCTGCGATTTTCTGCAGATATTCATAGCCGTATCCGCTTCTTTTTCCATTTCCATTTATCTTATCATATGTATCATCCGGTACACCAATCCTGACAACTTTCTCTTCCTGATTTTCTGCTGCAAAAGCATAAACCGGACAGATTGAAAAAAGGATGCAGCTGCACAATATAAAAATGATACCCCTTTGCAATACTGATTTATTCATTTTTATCCCTTTACGTGGTATTGTAATTACACTAAATTTGCATTTTTCTATTTTACAATATCAAAATATCCAATAATTCCAATATAGCCATCTTTCTTCAATGGAGTCCACAATGTATGCAGTTTCAGTTTATACATCTGGCTGTCATTTCCCACCGTCGCTTTTATCTGCACAGAGATTTCTTTATTTTGCATAGATGTCTGATGCAACAAAACCCGAATACATTGAACATCTTCTTCATTTACTCCAAATTTTTTGCACAAATTGAAATTTGGATTATCTCTATGACATAATATCTGCTGTTTTCCATTTAATATAGTCAATTGACCTGAAACCACATTGTAATCAATCGAATTCATGCCACTGTTCGATTTGAAGAAATCGATTTTTTCCTGCATGACCTTGATAAGACTCTGTGAGTAAATCTGGTTCGGTAAGGATTTGTCACTAAGTATTTCATTCAAAAGTCTCTGTGCTTCATGATAATATTTATTGTCATCCATCTCTTTACCAGACATTTTTGAAAGCTGAATACTTAGTTCTTTCAGACACTTAAGAAGGATGGGATTAAATTGTCCACATTGTCCGCCCAGGATCATTTGAATCGCTGTATCATGATCAAAAGCTTTCTTATAGCATCTTTCACTTGTAAGTGCATCATAAACATCAACAATCGATACCACCTGTGCTGAGATTGGTATTTCTTCACCTTTCAATCCATCTGGATAGCCCTTTCCATCCCATCTTTCATGGTGCCACCTGCAGATTTCCCATGCGGTATGTACCAGTGGATGATCTTGTGGAAAGTCCATATCCTTAATTATAGCTGCGCCAAGCTCACTATGGGTTTTCATAATCTTAAATTCTTCATCGGTAAGTCTGCCCGGTTTGTTCAATATTTTTTCCGGAATACGAATCTTACCAATATCATGAAGGGAAGAAGCAGTTGTAATCAAAGCAATATCTGCCTCTGTCAAAGGATAAGCATCTGTTACTTTTACCAGTTGTCTCAGCATCATCTCCGTTGCTGTTTTAATATGCAGGATGTGTTCTCTGCTCTCGCTGTTACGGGATCCCAATATATTACTCATAATCCGGATCATGATATTATTATTTTCTTCTTTTTCATAAACCTGATCATAAACCACATTTATCAGATGCTTTTGGTTCATATAGAGACCCAAGGTATTCTGAACTCTTTTCTTTACAATCACAGAATCAAACGGTCGTGTGATATAATCTGTGATTCCCAGCTCATATGCCTTACGCATAGTATCAACAGCATCTTCAGAAGATATCATGATTACAGGAGTTTCAGCAATACACTGGCTTCTTTTCATTATCTCCAAGACTTCAAAACCATTCATCTGTGGCATATTGATATCTAAAAGCATCAGATCAATTCCAATATTTTCTCCTATCATCTGGATTGCCTGATTACCATTTTCAGCTTCCAGATAATTATAAGTATCTCCAAGAATCTCCTTCAATATGTCCCTGTTGAATTTCGCATCATCTACAATCAGTATTTTTTGTTTTTTATCCATATTTTTTCATCATCCCACTAGTTTATGAATTACCTTTACCAATAATTACACATCAATAGGCTTAGCAACATGTTCATCCATCCCGGCATCCAGACAAGCTTTTCGGTCTTCCTCAAAAGCATTGGCCGTCATGGCAATGCTCGGGATCTTTTTGGCATCTTCACGTTCCACCCATCAGTTCAACAATATCTTTGACAATCGAAAGTCCCAGACCGGAACCACTGAATGTTGTAGTTGACCGTTTGCCTTCCTGTGCAAAAGCATCAAACGCATGTTTTTGAAATTCCTCACTCATTCCAAGGCCGGTATCTGAACATACAAACTGAAAAACCGCCGTATCCCCATCATCCGATAATTCTTCGCAATGAACATTCACTGTTCCATGAAAATGATTGTATTTAATCGCATTGGAAGAAAGATTCATCAAAACCCTGTTCAGATGTAGCGGACTTCCAATCAAATGTCTGTGGCGGATTATGTTTTCTTCCACACCGCCTTCAAATCTCACGCCATTCTCATAAGCACTCATTGCAACAACCGTCAGCTGATTACTTAACAGTTCTACCAGATCGAAGGGTTTATGATCCAGCACAAGGGAGCCTGATTCCAATTTACTGATGTCCAAAACGTTATTAATTAAATCCAACAAATAATCTGTGGACTGAAGTACCTTCTGCCTGCATTCCCGTAACTTGATCACATCATTGTTATATTTTTCAGCGATATGGATCATCCCCACGATTCTGTTTAACGGTGTACGGATATCGTGGCTCATACGCCGGAGAAAGGCTGTTTTTGAGAGATTCGCGCGATGAGCATCTTCCATGCTTGCCTTAAGCTGTTTCTGATACATGAGTTCCCGTGATTTTTCTTCCGTAATATCCCGAGCGACATAAAGCACATCCACGGCGTTTCCCTGTGCGTCTCTGCTCTTTACAATAAACCTGGACAGCCTCCATCATTTCCTGTCGGGTACTGCACATCAGTTTTTCTGCGCCGGGTGCCATTGCATCTGCAATTGAATTTGACGCTGTCTGGTCAACCGTAGCAACAACATTGATTTTTCCATCAAAGTCTCGGCGTGTCACCTTTGCCAGCTACATCGTAATATAAGGTGCAGTAAGTCCCCATTCTTTGGTCTCAGCATAGTTATCTGTTTCCATGCGTGCATCAATGCTGATATCTGTGGCTTCTTTGTTTCCCTGATAAGCAATATACTCATCTCTGGTGGCAGGTGTAAGAAATTCATAAGAAATCCCGGCATAATCTGCAATTTTCCGGAAGTAATCCGGGATAATACCCTTCATCTCACCATTTTCATTATAAGAATATGGATAACGGGTCGGATCACACAGAATATGAAGCGGATTGTCCCTGGAATATTGTGCAATAATACTTTTCTCTTTCTCTGTATATTCCAGGTTCTTAGTTTCTGTGCTTTCATAGTTTTTATTATAAAGCGTAGTTTTCCAGTCACCCTCAACCGCATTCATCTGATCGATCGCATAATTGATCTCATTCAGTAATTCCGTATTGCCTTTTTTCACAATGACATAGAAATCGCTGCTGTCGTATCAAAATAAATTGGATCATATGTAAATCCTTTGTTGCCTGCAAAATCCGCAAACTCTTTATCTCGTGAGCTTCCGTTCAAAAGTGCCACATATTTCTTTGCTCTCGAAATCATATTAAATCTCCTGTCTGTCTGTTTTAGCTTCTTTTTGATCTCCAAAAAAAAGCATTGTCATTACAGACAATGCATCTTTAACGTGGCAACTGGCTACCATTTTACAGGCCCTATAGCTTTGCGTCGCCGACTTTCATCTGTTTTGCCGATTTTCTTATTATAGCTTTTACACGTATGCAAAAAAACTGGTTTTATTATACTATGGTGCTCTACTGTACACAAGAAAATCATTACTATTTTAATGTTTTTTTAATGTTCAAAAACAAATAAATTTCCCGACCTCTCACACCACCGTGCGTACCGTTCGGTACACGGCGGTTCAATCAACTTAACAAGTGACACACCTTTCGGTGTAGTAATCCAACATAGAGATGAGTCCGAATTATTTTAGTCTTTTCGGACTTATTGCTCTTTGTATATCTGTTTTCGAGCACACTCTTGCAATCGCTTTTCCGTTGTAGGCTGTTCTATATGACGCCCATTTTGGTATTCCAAGTTTCATCAAATTCTTTGCTCTATTCTGTGGAGTTTTCCAATGTTTCCAAATGCACATACGGCAGATGTTGCCCTTTCTGCAATACGAGACATACTCAAACTTATTGATTGTTCGCCCCTTTGCTCCATCCCCATTACAAAGACTTCTTCACTACTATGGGCTCGGCTGACTTCTCACAGTTCGTTGTTACTAGGCTAATGAAACCTCTGTGAGACCTCCACGCTTAAGGTACTCACTCTTTCTCTCCATATATCCGCCACATTTATTCTGCTGCTACAAAGGTGATAGTTATTAGACTTCGTTGCTTTTTGCCAACTTATCTCTCGCAGCCTACTCTAATCTGTTTAAAATATCGCCAAAATCCATTTCTGGAACCTCATAAAATTCTTCTGTTCCTAACCCTATATTCAATACTGTCTGATACAAATAAAAATCATATATAATAGGAGCTTTATTTTTCCCTAGCAAGTTATCTCTAATAGTACCTGTCTTAGAGATCAAACACACATATTGATACGCTCTATCAATATATTGGGTATTATTGTTCGGATGAGCATATGTATAATGTTGTGTAGGTGTCAAGGCAATCAAGTTCTCCAAATAGTCTGCAATTGCAGGATAATCACTTGCCGGAAATATATGATGCATCTGTGTAGCAGGATCCTTGATATGCCTTTCATCATAAACTTCCGTCTTTCCATTTCGATACTGATCATTAAATCTACGCAAATTCTTTTTAGCTCGATTAATACGATACGTTGTCATGCAGTCTTCACTAGGCTTCGGCAATGTTATCTCATACTCAATTCTCGTCATATCTTTCGGTTTCTCAGATAAAATATCTCTCCAATTTCTCTGATTATACATGATCATATCTTGAGTAATAATATCTTTTGATATATGCCTTAACAGTTCCAGATATTGATACTCACATAGGTCTGATGCATACACTATTTGCTCTGGAAGATATGTATGGACTGAAAGTACAAAATGTAGATGGACAGCCTCATCTCTGCCTTGACTCTTCCATATCTGCTCCCGGCTCATCTGTCGATGAAATGCTTCGTTCATGGATGGAACAGGCTGACAAACTGAAAAATTGTGAAATCAGCAAGGAAGAATATGATGAATGGAGATATAAGTACCCGGAACTGGATACTTACCAAAAACGTGCCAAGGTACCATCTCAGGAACTGAGTGATTACCTCGTAAAAGAATTGACTAAAAAAGAAAAATAAAAGAAGAAAATAGAAAAACCTTACCGATATTCAGTTTTTTACTTCTGAAAATCAGTAAGGTTTCTTTATATACGTTATGAAATAAAATTTTTATCTCTTGAATAATCACAAAATGTTGCCATTTTGTTGCCAATCACTAAACAAATTTGTTTGTAACCCGCATGAATACTTGGTTTCTATGATTACGTGGTGTCCCTTCGCACACCCACTTTGCATTTTTTTAGCAAACTCACTTGTAAAAACTTCCCTTTCCGGCTCTTCCTGGATACTGCACTATTTTTACTTTTTTCTTTCTGCCTTTTTCTCTCAGCGATGCATACAACACCAGGTTCTTTTCAGGCATACTTTTGATAAGATTCTTTTGTAACTTTTCTCTCAGAGCGGCTGGAAACAGCTTATTTACTGCATTTTCTTCTGGTGTGGATTTCTTTAAGGTTTCTTTTTTTCTCTTCTTTCAGGACTGAAAAAGCCCTGCATCAGGATGGTCTCTGATGCAAGGCTTCTAATTTTTTTCTCTATGTTTTTATGTCTTTTTTTGATGTTTTCTCGGGTGCTCCGTATGGCTCGGCTTTTCTGATTCTTACAAAGGGGATTATCAAAAAAGTGCCAAAGAGGAGTACTAAAAAATAATTTTTTTATTCAAACTCGCAAATAAAATCTCATCACTATACTTTTTAGTATTGGTATTATGGTTCTATTTGGTTTTATATGTGTTCTACTATCCTACATCCATAGGCTATACTGAACGGTGTTATCAATTTGTTATCATGATTGTGTTATCAATCAGAAATTAAAATCGTTTTTCCTTGTATAACATACTGTATGTTATCACCATCTTTCTTCTCAATATCATGCATAGTAAAAGTAATCTCTCGATTATTTTTTGCCAAATAATTTGCTACATCTTGTAAATAATTTTCGTCGTAATTATCAGCAACAACACTTAAAATATCTTGTCCAGTTTGAGTTAACTTATATATTGGAATTATTATTTTCTTTTCCTCAATATTATTACTTTTTAATAATTTCATATCATATATCAGTTCTAATGGATACTGTGCCGTTACTCCTAATGTTAACTGCATTGATCCTGATGAATCTATTAATCCACATTCTGACATTTCAACTATTTTTCCATACAGCACATTATATTTTTTATTTATTTCATCATCATTTAAAATTGCAAATGTTCCTCTATAATTAATTATGTATGGCCTTAATTCTTCAAATAAAGTTGCTTCTTGCTTTGTTATCTTGCTTAAAGTATCCAGACTACGTAATGTAAAAGAATTAGGACTTTTTATTTCACCAGCCAATACTTTTCCCCATAATTTTTGCATATCAGTATTGCTAATATCCTGTATAGAATTAAAAAATCTCATTAACCAATCTTCATTTACCACTTCATCCGCAACTTCATTTTCATCTTGAAGAATTGCTTTAGCTTCATTAACAACATCCTCTATATTTTTCTGTTTTCGCATTTCCTGATAGAGCATTCTTGAACATGTTCTTCTATATAATTCTTTTACTTCTCCTAAAGGTTGCTCCATATCATTACATAAGGAAATTGCTTTATCTGTAATTCCACCATCCATTTCAAGCATATCAATTTGTTTTGCTTCCTTATCTATTATGTTTCTCACTTCTTGAGGAATCATAATAGAACCTAATCCTTTAGATACACAATTATATAATTTTTGTAATCCATTTGAAAAATTTTCATTCATCTTTTTCTTCCTCTATAGTATTAAATAGCCGTTCCAGTTCTATATTAATACGTGTAATATAATTATCCAAATAACTTTGTATGGTCAAACTTACAAATATAAGAGCAAAAGAAAATAATGATAATGTATCTGCTAACTTTGCATTTTCTTTAATAATTTCTGTTGATAATCCCAAAATAAATACAATCAAAACACCTATTAGAATTCCATTAGCTATCAAAGAAGTTTTTTCAATTATATTTTCATATTTTTTATGTATATTTTTCTGATCGCTTTTATACTCTTCAAGCTTTGACACTTTTTCGCTATTAGATTTGTCTTCATTTTCAACGCCCCATGCATGCAAAAATCCAATAGATACCTTTATTATTCTAGTTTCAAGTAGCTGTAACGCAGAAATAACAACATCCATAATTTGTACTATAGCAACTGCTAAAGATACAATAGAACACAACAAGATTACTTTTCCACCTACATACCCAAAAAAATTCATTCCACCAATAATAAAATATGCCACTGCCAAAGCAATAATTAAAATATTTGCATACTTAATATTTGATTTCATTCCAGTTCCTCTTTAATTAGTTAAATATCCTCGTGATATCCTGATATCGGTTAACTACACGATAAATCTCTACATATTCGTTACCGACCTTGTAGATAATAACATAATCTTCCCATATCGCATATTTATAATCTGTCCGAAAGCTGACCCGTTTGGAGAGATCCGACCCCATTCCAGGAAACATCTGAAGGTTTTCAAATTTACCGTAAATTTCCTTTATGGTCTTTGCTGCATATTCTTCGTTATCTTCAGCAATATAATCCCGGATATCTTTCAAATCCTTTGCAACAATCGGATTGATCCGCAGTTTTAACATCTTATTCCCCCACAAGTGCTTTCAATTCATCCAAATCCAGCCAGCCTTCTCCGTCTTTCACTGCCTCTTCAGCTTCCTGCAGCTTCATCAAAAGCTTCTTTTCCGCACGGTCACGCTCATAATCTTCAATATCCATGACAACGAAACGTCCTCTGCCATTCTTAGTCAGATATACCGGTTCTCCTTTATGACAGTTTTTCAGGACTTCATTATAATTTCTCAAATCAGATACTGGTAAAATATTTGCCATATTCTTTCAGCTCCTTCCTTTGATTTTAAATTGTTTCTGCTACTTCTATTATACACAAAAAGCTGTAAAATTCAACGTAGATTTTTACAGCTTTTATTTTATCATTTCTATATATTTTTATTGCAATCTATTTTAAATATTGAGAAAAAATCGCCTCCAATTCTTCATTTCCTTTCAAAAATTCATACTCTTCTTTATTTTCAATTTCTGTAGCTAATGCACGAACAAAATTATTTCCAACACCTGAAAAAGATTTTCCATGTACTGTATCCGCATATCTGTAATATAAAGGTGATTCCACCATCTTCCATGGCTTCTGCGACTCCATCAGCACTTCTTTTATCAACTGAATACATTTTTCTACATCCTTTCGATACACGGCAATCAATAGATGTGGTACTACTTTACCGTAATCCCACAGACCAAATAACGATACCATATGTTCTGTGATTTCGGCAATCTCCTCTGCTTTACAATGATTTCCGGTTTCTTCTTCCATTTCTATCAACTTATACAGATAGTTTTGTATATTCGTAACTGTCTGCATCAGTTTTCCCTCTAAAAAGAACGCTGCAATATCTGTCCCTTCCTGGTGTGCTAATACATTCGTTTTCATAATTGTGCCATCTATCACAGTATCTGGAATTTTATCCAAAAAGATATTTGCTTCTTTATATTTTTCCATTTGTATATATTTGGCCGCAAGCATAAAAATACTGGAAATCCTTACCTTTTCATTCGGACTTTCAGCAGTTCGTTCCAACCATTCAACAATCACATTATTGCATTCCAACTTTTTCTCATCATCGACATCGGATAAAGTTAGCGCCGCATTTAGAACAGTAGCAATTGAATAAATCAACGAATCATAATGAGGATATTCCTTTATTTTATTTTTTCCCATCTCAAAAGCTTTTATAAAGCTATCCAATGAAACTTCCGAAAGCTCATTCACAAATTGTCCAATCTCTTTTTCTGTCAATTCTTCACGAAATGAAAATAGTTCATTCATATCAATTTTTAATAATCGAGCAATTGCCGGAAGTAATGATATATCTGGATATGTATTTCCTTTTTCCCATTTATTTACCGCAGGAGTAGAAACGTCCAAATAATCCGCCACCTGTTCTTGTGTTAATCCCGCAGTTTTCCGATAGTTTTTTATCTTCTCACCAATTTGCATTGTTCCTACCTCCTGTTTATATTCTCATTATAGTATTTCTAATATGTGTTTACAATTGAGCCTTCGTTTAATTATGGCTTCGATTTCTTAACTACCGGTTAAAATCCGCGAGAAAAATGCTCTATTTTATAGTTCTACAAATCAAAATATCCTTAAATTTAATTAATTCAAGAATAAGTGCATCAGTACTCCAATTAAGAAGCAAATCATCGCTGTAACACCCGCACTGATAATAACCTTTAATATATTTTGATAAGGACGTTTTCCCACTTCAACTGCCTTATGAAGTTCATCCAATTTTTTTCCCTCCGTAAATGCAACAATTTCCTTATAGGTTTGTATATCATTTTTCTTTTTTAGTTTTTCAACCTTTAACGCCCAGTACTTTGTAATAATAAATAAAATCCCAAACGGAACATACGCATACCTTCCGAGCCACATAAACAAAGGTACTGCCGATATAATCAACACGGCCAAATGAACTGTATAGATGGAACCATAATAATTAAACTTTTTAATTTCTTGCTCGCTAATAATTTCTTTCATTTTCTCTATATCTCCTTTAATTAATTGATCGAGAGATACATTAAACAATGAACTAAGAAGTAACAAGCTATGAATATCAGGATAACTCTTTTCGTTTTCCCAATTAGAGATTGTCTGTCTTGTTACATATACCTTTTCTGCCAATTCCTCCTGTGATAGATGAAGCTCTGTTCGGTATTTTTTTATCTGTATACTCAGCTCCATATAATTTCCTCCCTTCGCAAGTAATTTGTTCTCTTGATCTGAGCCAAGAATAATCATTTTTTCATTATCTGTCTATCAAAGATATTTTACTTAACGGAAAACACAATGTCAAAAGAGTTTTACACTACAACACTCATGCCTTTTCAGCAATTTTTATTTTCATCTTTGTAAAGAGCAGCCTTTCGATCACCCTTTCTACTCACATATATACCCTCTCTTTCAACACAATTTCTTCTGCACAGGCTTTGATGCCATTCATTAAACCAACCCATTTCATCTGATCCTGCATTTTCAGTTGTTCTGTCACACCCTGTTTTTCTGCCATCTGCTTCATTAGGCCTTTATTTTTTTATCCCGGTAAGTTGTTGCACGTTCTAATGTCCCAGCTTCCGGAAGTAAAGTTTTTACCGTCCCATATTCCTTTATTTCCTTACTGACATTATCCATAACAGGCTGCAACCGTTCTCTGCGTTCTTCCAGGCTGTGCAGATCTTTCTCGGCTTTTTCCGCACGCTTCTCAGCTTCCTCTTTATCTTTAACTGCCTGCTCCTTGTCATCTTTTAAAAGCTGGATATCCGCTCTTGCTTCCGCAATCTGTGCAGTCAGTCCTTCATTCTCAGCAGTGAGATATTCTTTCTCCCGTTCCAGTGCCTGTACTTCCTTTTTACGCTCTTTCTTCTTAAAATTATAAACATCCAGATGTTCCTCATGTGTCCCTTTCTGCTCCCATTCAATTCCATATTTCCGGGCAATCTCTGCAAATACTTCTTTTTCATGATTAATCCACTGATTCAGCTCCGTATCGTGTTTGTTCCCACCTTGAAATCCCAAGCTTTTTAATGCCTGCTTCAGGGAAACCCTAGTATCCATTCCTTTCCCTTTCCAACCAGTTACATAAGGGACAAAATCAATATGCAGATGCGGTGTAGCTTCATCCTGGTGCAGATAACAGCTAAATACATGAAGCGTTGGATTTCGTTGCTGGAAATTCTTTACATACTCATCCAGTACTTTTACCGCCAGGTCTCCTTCTGTCGTTCCCACAGCCATATCTTCTCGATTTCCAATCTGAAAAATTACTTCGTGGAACAGCTTTTCCTGCTTTCCCTGACGGATTTTTTCATAGTAGTTTGTAATCTGCCTGTCCTTTCTTTTCCCTACATTGTACCGTTTCACAGAATCATCAAACAATTCTTTATATACTTCTTTCAGATTTTCATTCTGGTAACAGATATTCAGGTGTACTCTGTCCGGATCTACATTTTCAGCTATAAAATCCCGTCTGTTATGAGCCAGGGAACCAGCTCCAATCATGCCGCTGATCGTTCTTTTCATCATTATGCTCCTCACCTCTCTTTCTAAAAGACGTGCCAGATATGGAACATAATTTGTATTTCCGCCAATTATGGCGATTATAAGAAATCTTCGCCGGATACGGCGTTTTTGTTACTTTTGTCAAAAGTAACGCAAAAGCACTTTCGACAGCCGTACCGTCCATCAAAAGTACCCTTGCGCCCTACCGGAGGACGTCTGTTCTGCACCGACTGAAGCGGAGCGGAGACCATTATTCCTTCCGTTAGTCGGATTACTTCTGCGTTACTCACTTAACTAATCTATTACTGTATTCTTGCCCGGATATATTCTAGGTCATCACAATACGGTGTTCCTACAAGATACCATTGTCTTGCCTTCGGCTATATCCTTCCCACTACCGGGTGGATTCGGGACTTTAACCCGTTAGAAACGTGCGCCGCTAGGTGCACATGAAAAAAAGGCCTTACCAAATTGATTTCACTCAATTCAGTAAGACCTTTTTGTTGGTTTCACACATATTACCTGATAACCACAAGATTCCGGATAAATAATGCCAAAATCTCTTGTGTTATCATTTTGTTATCAAATAGAACTTTATCTACTCGGAAACGCCCTGTTTATAAGGCTTTCCAGAAATTTTTAATTATTCAAACTCGGCTCCGTCGTGTCAAAACTTAACGGAATTAATTAAGGTTTTACTTGCAATATGCCTTGTTTTTATTTCTATTACATAATTTCCATTGGCTTTCTGATAAACTGTTGCCAGAGTGTTGCCATGAAGTTATTATAGCAAAGGATCATAGAAAAGCAAAGACATCTTTTCTTCATACCTTTAATGCGTTTGATATACTTACCGCTTCCTACACATATTCCATAATACATCTTTTTGCTTTTACAGATTCTCTTTTCTTTTTATAATTATTTTTTCACCCGAAGAAAAATATACCCGGGGATATTCATTTCCAAATCCGTGTCCTGCTGCCGAATATGCTATATATCCCTCATCAACCAACGAAATATCATTCAACTCAAGCGAAATAACAGAACTATAATTAGAATAATTCATCTTGCTAATATTCAACAAATATTCTTTAATTTTTATACCCTTATTGTAATAAAGCAACTTACAAATACCATCCATGCCAACCTGAAAATCTGTTATCTGAATTTGTTTTATATTTTGATCACTATGAAGTGATTTCACAAAAATATTAGAGATGGGAATGATATCTCTTAACATATGGGTAATAATCGCTGCATCTTTATATGTCAGTTCATCTGGTTTACTACATGCAATTATCTTCTTACTATATTCATCATATAACAATTGACTTACAAACTCATTAGAAAGAAGTTCATATTCTTCCCTGTTCAATATTTTACGCTGTAACTCCAAATACTCAATACACTTCTGAATAGAAATCCTTTTTCCCATTTCTTCAAAAGTGGCTTCTTCCATTAATTTATGTATTGGCTCTAATGTTATTACATTGTCATAATCTTCTTTGTTCAAATAAATTTGAACCTCTCCACGCTGATATTGTCCGCGAAAACCGATATTATCCCCTTTCAATGTCATCCAAAGCACCTTAGAGAATAAGTATACATCAGAAGGTTTAAAATCTAAATCCAGGTCCGTTTGTACTCTCTCTAATTCTGGGGGCATTATTTTATATGGTCCTACTCTTTCATTTAATCCCGTAAGTCTTTCCTCTCCTATACCCCAACACAATCCAAAATCAGACAAAACCAATTTCCCATTTAAAACTAAAATGTTTTCCGGTTTAATATCTCTATGCGCCTTGTCCCTTTCATGTATACTTTGTATAATTCGTGCAAGTTGTAACATTTCTAATATTTTAGAATATATATTACGTTTCCGATTAAGTTTGTATGGTTTAGCCTTAGGCATTAAATACCATGCTTCATCCTTAGTTTGAGGTACAACATGAGGACACTGTTTATCAATAACCTCCATAATCCCCTCAATACCTTTTAACGCGTTTAACGCGATTATCTCATTTTTAAACCTATTATAACGTTTTTCTTTATCTACCCCACCATACTCAAAAAATTTTGCTACTATAGGAAACTCGAACCCTTCATCCCCTTCAAATTCCACATCATATACCGCTCCATTACCACCACTTCCAATATTTCTTTCACTTCTAAAAAAGCTATACAACTCCCCTTTATACTTTTTTCTACCATTCATCTTCTGCACGCTTTCTTTCAAAATCCGCTTCACGTTTGTAAATGTCACTTAAAGTAAAATAAATTTCTGCAGTTCTTGGATATTGCTCTTGCAATCCTTCAGCATTCTTTTTGTACCTATGATGCAAAATCAATTCTGATTTTCCTGCATCAACAGTATGAACACCTCGTTTGTTTTCTTCTGCTACTACATAGGAAGTCTTCAATGAGTCAGAATGATATTCTTCAATAATCTTTCGTACAGCTTCACATGGACTATAGCCATCTTCACCAATTGGCGAATATGCCAGTAATCGTCCTACCAAATTTCCAAATAACCTCTCTTGCTTTTGACTGACCAACAATTCTTTAAACTTTTCTATCCAGTTTTTCAGATTTTCATATGATACTTTCCCATCTTTCTCTGTCGGGCAAAACTTTGCTTTGTCAAATCCCGAATACATTTTGTTTGCTAATTCTCTCTTTTTCTTATCGCTAGGATCATCATCATCCGCTTTATAAATAATTCTAACCAATTGAGCATAGAACGTCGGATCATTCTTCATAATTTTTTGCATGCATTTCATTTGTTCCCATTCAAGCACATTTCTGCACATCCATTCTAATGTTGCTAATTCAGCACATTTTTCATCATCCATAATGAAAGCTTCTTGTAGTTCTTTCAAAATCTCCTCAAGGTAATAATCTGTCATAGAACTAGCCACATCGCCCTTCAAATTGGAGATTGCAAATATAGCATTATATAATTCCTGAAATGATATTTTATCCCTTATATCATACAATAATTCTAAATACGTATGGAGTGAACCATATTTTTTACATTCATCCAACGCCCACATAAATACTTTATGCTCCGCTTTATCCGATATCCTTAGTCTTATATTTCTGCTCCAATACATTTTCTTTATTTCTTCATCTTCTTTAGCAATAAGTGCGTTGTCATCATCCTCTATAAATTCTAAGGTAATTAAATTCATTAAAAGATTTTTATTATTGGATAGTTTTTTAACCATTCCTATAACTTCATTTAAATCTACTGATCCATTTCTATGTAGATATCTTACATAGTCATATACATCTTTCCCTTCTTCATCTAATTCCATAAGTAAAATGAATAATTTCTCATTAAACAATCCATCACAATAAAACTGTGCTAGAACTTCGCCCAATATGCTATGTTCTTCTTTCACAGCTAATTTGATCAACTTTTCCAGAGAATACTTCTTTTCTTTAAACTCTTTGAATCTTGTTTTTATCTCTTCCTCTCTTAATATATGATTCTTCTCACGCAAATCCTTACATTCTTCTCGACTAAAAGGCACTGGATGTAATAGAGGAAACTCATATACAGGTGAAAAAATATATAAATATTCATAGACTTTATCAGACAACACAATTTCATTCATTGTGCTTTCATATTTACACAACATCTCTTCGGATATGCTCCAATCAGCATCGTGATAATACCTATGTCTATAGATCTCGTACCTCATTTCATTTTTTATTTTAATTTTCTCCTCATCACACATTTCTCTGCAATTGAGAATCAATTTTTTAAACACTTCATTTTGAATCGTCACATCATACGACTTTATATGCTGAATTATTTTATTCCATTTTTCTGCATCCGTACATGCTGAATCAACACACATCATTAAATATTCGATATACGTTTTATTTACTTCGTGAACGTATAGTTCCTCGTGCTCATCTATCTTTCTATATTTAGGTGTGTTCAACGTTGAACATATCGAGTTTGTCCCTTGTGGCAATTTAGACGCAATAACATCCCATGCATTTGGATAATTCTCAATTGCCTTTCTTGCCAACTCAATTTTTTTATCAACAGACAATGCACTTTCATTTATCCACGCACAAAATACTACATCCAAGACTCCTTTAGGACTATTGCTTATGCTATACTTCAAGTTATATGAATCTACTTTCCATAACCACTCCAATGCCCGTACAACATATTTCTTTTGCTGAACTAGTTGCTCTACTGCCCACAAAACATTAGTATAATAATGTCTGCTTGTCATAAAGTCCCCGTCATTTGCTTCAAACAACTCCAGCAATCCCTGTGGCTGTTTCAATTCATCTTCCAACTTTCTTAAAACGCTCTCAGGCGAAGCTTCGCATAACTCTGTTAAATATTGCGAAATATATCCCCATCTTTCTTTACTTGTAATAGTATCAAGTACTCTTGATACTATATTGTCAATTTGCTTCTGATTCTCTTCATGACCTCTATAGTACGCACGCATTATAAGAGTTCGAATCATCCCCTTTTTTAAGGTTGGTGACCACTCTGGTTTTTCTGCATAAATACTTGCCTCAAAATGTTTTTCAAAAGGGTAATCAAAAATAGGCTCTGATTCAATCAAAACCTCATAGAATAATAATATAAATTTACTCCATAACTCATCAGTAATATAAATATCTAGTTCTTCCCATGCATCCTCTACACTAGCAAGCTGCAAATTGCTCCCTCTATAACTGGTATTAGTTACAACGAATGGATTTTCTCTATGCAAGTATGTCTCCAGTTCCTTCTTACATTCAATATATGTCTTGCCAGATAATTCTTCAAAAACCAACACATCTCCTGTTGCTTCAGTCCACTCACCACACAGTAATGCAGTCATAACTACATCAGAATGCCCCTCTACCCAGTCTGGTTTACTATACATTGCTCCATTAAAAAGTTTTTTCTTTAATGGCACATATAAACCATGGGTGTTATCTACGATGTTATATGCTTCATTGTAATCTATCCCAATCTCTTCCAACGCATTTATAATGTTTCTTTTTGTTCTTTTTCTTAATACCACTTTATCTCTCGTATAGCATGGTTCATCTTCACCGTATACAAAAATATTAGTATTATTTGGAATGGCCACAATTTTCTCCGCATAAAAAAATGGGACCAATATATTACCCGATACATTTGCTTTTTGTAATTTATTCCATTCTTCTTCCGACTTAATTATAAGAGTAACTCTATCTGAATTCTTCTGTCTTAATTCATTTAAAAGTCGATAGGTTGTCTCCTCTCTAGATTTCCCAACAACATATATCCTCTCATCATTTATAACACTTTGAAATCTTGATTCGAATTGTTCATCATCAAGTTTAAAAAAATCTAACCCCATCCCTTTATACTTTGACTCTCTTCTAATCTGGATATCAATGTCAGTAATTGAATAGGATAACACTTTTTCTTCTTTTAAATCTGCTATTTGATTTAATACCAACTCTAATTTTGATTCTAACGCAAAAAAATATTTTTCTATCTCCTTTTTCAAATCTCCCAAAAAAATTTCCAATGTCTTATCTGGATCATTTTCTTCTAAATAGTTTATAATAACTTGAATAAAATGATGAATATATGTTTCCGCTTCCATTGCCGGAATTTCATAACGAACCATCAAATCATATAATTCTCTATGCAATAGCTGAGGAAATTCATATCCTCTCTTATCTTTTAATTTTTTCGCCATTTGCTTCAAATTATCTTTTGAAAATACCAAAAACAGATCCTGTTCAAACATGGTTAACGTATCAGGATTATTTACACAAAAAGAACCAGTACTAACAAACAATTCTTGCCATTTATAATTTTCCTTCACATCTTCTATTTTTGTCTTGACACCATCTAATAATAAATCAATTGTTGTATCTTTCAATTTTTCATTCATAGTCTAAATCCCTTTCTTAACTATTTACATATATCAAAATAGTAGCCTTTAAGAGATGTCATCAATTTCAATCATATCTTCCCCGTTCTGATCCTTTACCGAGAAATCACCTTTAAAAAACCACTTATACGCACGTTCTGCAATGATCTTAGTTTCCACCAAATCCAATCCACCACCAACGATAGCACCTACTCCCGGAAGAAGCTTTCCCAAATTGACAATTCCCTTCGTTCCAAATTTCGTAATAAACCTAAATCCTACTTTTTGATTTATTTTCGTTAAAACTTTACCCGGAATTTTCTTAATAAGTCCATTTGTAAATTTTACTCCGATTTTTATACCGGCTTGCTTTAATAAGCCATTAACTGCGACGCCAGCTAAACAAGCATATATGAAGGTTTGTGTCTGATCACTATCTAATTCATAATCTGCCATATATGCAACACAGGCAATCATCCTCATTTGTACATATATCACACTCCCAACGTTAGCCGGGATAGCGACTGGCATTGTAATAAAACCTCCAAATCCAGTTACTACTCCTGAAGTTGTGCATTTTGCAATTTGATTTTTTAACATTGCTCTGCATGCTTCTTCTGTCGTTCTATGTTTTTTCAAATAATCATTAGCCAGTTCCTCAACACTGGGACTAACTTTTGGTATTCCATTTAAACATTTTTCATAACAAGAATCCAAAAGCTTCATAATATCTTCTTCTGTCATTACTGGCTTCTTTTCTTTACTGTTCATACAACTTCCTCATATCTCTAATAACTCATGACTGTTACCGGAATATCTTTATACACAGGAGCACAACGTGATTGTATGTTTGCCACCACATTATCAATCACGTCTTTAGAAAAACCTCTCCCCCTGACATCCAAAACTATCTCCTGTGTTGATCCTGCAGGCAAATTATTAGCCCTACTGGTTACTTGTCTTTCCAATTCCCTATATAATTCACTTCTGCTATTTGAGGATGCAAGGTTATAATTCTTCACTTCAATCGCTTTAATAGATCCATCTGCATTTTTTACAACAACATCCGGGCGTGTTGCCCCTTTTGTCGCAGATGAAACTTCAACACCGTCCAAATAGGAAATCTGTTCTTCTGCCCCTTTTGTTCGTTCAAGAACTTTTAATTCCGATTCTCTTGGTGTCGGATTGCTTCTTGCAGATTTAGCCAAAGAAACGGTTTCAGATACTCCACCAGAAACAACACCAACAATAGCTCCCCATTTAAAGCTTTCACTACCGGCAAGTGCGGCTGCCTTAAGGGTCTCCTCAACATTTTTAGTTTCTATGCCAGTTACAATTGCTGTCCCAGCAGTACTAATTACTCCTGATGATAATGCGAACGTTGCGCCAGTTTTTGCAGATGTTGCAAAAACCATACTTACCGCAGCTGGAGCTCCAACACCCCCTGAAGCAACCGAGACCGTAGCACAAACCAAAATTACTCCCGTACCTATTGCAACATTCTTGATTACCTGTTCATATGTATCATCATATTTTTCAAAAGTTTTTGTCGTTGTCTGCCCATCATCCCCAAGGGTGAATACATATCTCGTCCCATCATATTGAGCATCCAACTCCGACAACGTATAACCAAAATATATATTTTCTTGAGAATTGTATTCAACTTCTTCTAAATACTCCTTAGAAATGTATATCGCATCAACACTCTCAACAATATAATCTTCACTGGCTAACTGTTCAGTTATTCCTGCATAAACCTCATCTTCAACATACTGAAGCAAATTTTCATCACTTAAATCAGAAAAAGTTTCCGGATTAATGTCTAAATCTATATCGTCTATGGAAGTTACATCTTCCACAATTTTAGAGTCATTCTTATTACTGTCCTCATTTTTCATTCCAGAATTACAGGCTGTAAGAAATAAAGTTGATGCCATCAATAGAGCAATTAATCTTTTCATTACTCCTCATCCTCCTCTGGCGATTTTTCTGTTACTGATTCCTCAGGATCTATTGGTACTGTCATATTAACCTTTTTATCTTTTTTCTTCTTTTTAACAAACAAATAAACAATAAATAAAGCCAGAACAATACAAATACTTCCACCAACCATGCTGCTCGTTGCAAATTGAGCTTCATCGTCCTTATTGTCCTTTTCTACCGAAACACTCTCCTCTTCTTCTGCGTCATCATTCGCCTCATTCAAGACTATTGCTGATTCAGACACATTCTCCACAACTTTAGGTTTTTCTACTTTCTCCGGGATGGTAATATTCCCGTCATCATCAATGGTTGCTCCGTCTTTAAGCAATGACTGTATATCACTAATTGCATATCCTGTAGTCATATATGCTTTGAGAACGCTATTTGTCCCAACATAGATTTTCTTAACAGTCTCTTATTCTGTGTATGGATTTGATACTGTAATAGTGTAAATCCCTTCATCTGTATACTTTTCCCCATCACTAGCAGGCTTGTTGAATCTAACATCCTCCGTAAGCCCCGTCGCACCCTCACGAAGAACTTCTTTTTTTACATTGATTTCTAAATATCTGGATTTTGCCAAATCTAAATAAAATCCATTTTCAGTAATTGCTTTATTTGTCAGTTCTTCACCGGTAGCTACATCAAACGGAAAAACCATGCAGTTTCCATTTCTTACTGAAAAAGTAAAATAAATTTTGTAATCATTGTAAGTACTTCTTATTGTCTTATCTATAAAGGGCACAGTGATTTTTTTATCTCTAATACTGTAGTCTAATGCAACTTCATAATCGCCCTCTTCACAAATTTCTACCTGAGTATTTGCTCCAACTTTAACTCCAGACAAATAATCCGTATACAATTGAGAAGTACCTTTTTTATTTTGATATGCATCTGTCTTTCTTATAATCAAGGCTCCTCTTCCAAATGCAGTCTCATCTTTATACAGCAAATTATCATATGCCTTTTTATCATTTGCAATCATGAGCGATTTATCATTATTCAAAGCATCAATGTCCTGTTCCAATTGAAAATCAAGAACAACCTCATCGCCCACTGTTTTCAAAAAAATCGGATTTCCGTCATCTGTAATTACACGAGTATAGCCATTAACAGAAAAGCTTCCAAGCGTCCAATTATAATGCGGATCCTTCTTTGTAATCTCATTATTTTCAGAAAATCCAGTATCTTTTCCCGCATTAACCGCCTCTCCAAGATAATATACATTCGAACTATTAGCATTTGCGTTAAAAGGCATTATAGTTGTTAATACTCCTACCAATGCTACCGATAATAATCCTCTAGCAATTCTACCTTTCATTTCTGATGCTTTTTCATTTGGTCTTCTTGATTTTAAACTTTTCTCTTTCGTATACCTCATGCTTATTTTTTCCATCTCTTTTATTTCGTATATTCAAACCATTACTTGTCGGTCACAAATCTTTTTGTTCGCTATTATTACGTTAATTTTTACAGAACGTAATACCTCAATATAAAAAAATCAACATTTTCCGGTTGATATTATTTTAATCCATCCCTTTAACAATATCAATCAATACTGTTCTCTTTCCTTGTCTAATTAATCACTTCTCCATCCACATGTAATTCAAATTTTTCTGGGTTATCACATATATCATAATTCTCATTATACTCCCTCTGAACATAATCAGTTTCCATCACTACATTTGCATCTTCAATATCTTCTTCACATAAATATACTTGCATATGAATTTCAGTCGCATATCCTCTATCTGTAGAAAACTTAATTGTATGAAATGAATTTTCCCTACACATCTTCACCAGTAATTTTGCGAATTCTTCTTTATCTTCGATCCGATTCCGATTTGCAACTACTGTAAGATATTGATCCCGATTCATACTGATACTGCTAACCACATCCGGCTCCATTGATATTTCTTCCTTAGATTCTTTTTCAAAAAGATATCCAGTCATAATACTAAATACCATTATCCCCATCTTTACACAGTCTATGACCAGCGCCTTCTCCTCTTCTGCATCCAGTATCCTTAAAATCCTGTCCCCAAGTCTGATTATCCTGCAATCCCTATCTTTCTTCATCTGTCACAATCCCCCAGTCTGTGATACCCCTTCTTGTCCAGTACTCCCTTGATGCATCCAGTAACTTCACAGTCATTGGCTTCTTTAAGAATCTCCGTTCCACACACTCCCTGACCATCAAATCACCATTCTGTTTCTCACAGACAAAATCCGAACTGTATTCCCCGGCTTCCAGACCGGACAGCATCACATTGCATTGAAATTCAATTATGCTGTCTTCCTGTTCCAGTCTTTCTGCATATGCCAGCTGGATTGCCCCATACGTCCTCACCACCTCCTTACACTTTTTCATCTGCCTCTTCTGGCATCGTCCCTTGAAACCTTTTTTAATCATCCTAACTTTCTTCCTTTCCCAGAAATGTTCCCAAATCTGACATTATCCTCCCAAAAACAGGATTATCACATCGTTTCTTTTCCCAAAACCAAATTCCGGAATCCCCCAAAACCTGAAAAACGTTGATTTTACGCCAATCTTTTCCCAGAACCAGAATCCCAAAAACGGCTTTTTCCTTTTTCTCCATGTCCCTTCGCACACCCACTTTGCATTTTTTTAGCAAACTCACTTGTAAAAACTTCCCTTTCCGGCCCTTCCGGGATACTGCACTATTTTTACTTTTTTCTTTCTGCCGTTTTCTCCCGGCGATGCATACAACACCAGGTTCTTTTCAGGCATACTTTTGATAAGATTCTTTTGTAACTTTTCTCTCAGAGCGGCTGGAAACAGCTTATTTACTGCATTTTCTTCGGGTGTGGATTTCTTTAAGGTTTCTTTTTTTCTCTTCTTTCAGGACTGAAAAAGCCCTGCATCAGGATGGTCTCTGATGCAAGGCTTCTAATTTTTTTCTCTATGTTTTTATGTCTTTTTTTGATGTTTTCTCGGGTGCTCCGTATGGATCGGCTTTTCTGATTCTTACAAAGGGGATTATCAAAAAAGTGCCAAAGAGGAGTGCCAAAAAATATGAAAATTACTCAAACTCAATCGTTCCCGGTGGCTTGCTGGTCAAATCATAGAATACGCGGTTAACGCCTTTAACTTCGTTAATAATGCGGTTCATAACCTTATTCAGTACTGCATACGGAATCTCAGCAGATTCGGCTGTCATGAAGTCGATAGTCTTCACTGCGCGGAGCGCTACAGCGTAATCATAAGTTCTAAAGTCACCCATAACGCCTACGCTTCGCATATTTGTCAGTGCTGCAAAGTACTGGTTCGGCATCCATGAAGGATCTTCACCATGTTCTTTCTTATACTCAGCTGCAGCATTGTCTACCTCTTCACGATAAATGAAGTCTGCATCCTGTACAATACGAACCTTCTCTGCGGTAACTTCACCGATAATACGGATTCCAAGTCCTGGTCCTGGGAATGGCTGACGGAATACCAGTCTCTCCGGAATTCCAAGCTCCAGACCTGCTTTACGAACCTCATCCTTGAAAAGGTCACGGAGCGGTTCAATGATTTCTTTAAAATCAACGAAATCCGGAAGTCCGCCTACATTGTGGTGAGATTTGATCACTGCGGACTCTCCGCCCAGACCACTCTCTACAACGTCCGGATAAATAGTTCCCTGTGCCAGGAAATCTACTGCACCAATCTTCTTGGCCTCTTCTTCAAAAATACGGATAAATTCTTCACCGATGATCTTACGTTTTGCTTCAGGCTCTGTAACACCTGCCAGCTTGTCATAGTATCTCTGCTGTGCATTGACGCGGATAAAGTTCAGGTCAAACTGACCGTTTGGTCCGAATACACCCTCAACCTCATCTCCCTCATCCTTACGAAGAAGACCATGGTCTACAAATACACAGGTAAGCTGCTTTCCGATCGCTCTGGAAAGAAGTCCTGCTGCAACGGAAGAATCAACACCGCCTGACAGGGCAAGAAGAACCTTTCCATCTCCGACCTTCTCGCGGATTTCTCTGATAGTGTGCTCAACAAAGGCATCCATTTTCCAGTCTCCGGCACATCCGCAGACACCAAGAACGAAGTTGGAAAGCATCTTCTTTCCTTCTACTGTATGAAGTACTTCCGGATGAAACTGGATCGCATACAGCTTCTTCTCCTCATTCTGTGCAGTTGCTACCGGACAGTCTGCTGTGTGAGCAGCGATCTCAAATCCTGGTGCAACCTGAGAAATATAATCTGTGTGGCTCATCCAGCAGATTGTTTTGTCAGATACGTCTTTGAAGATTTTGGAATCTGTCTTATCTACCAGAACCTCTGTCTTTCCATATTCGCTCACATCTGCTTTCTCAACTTTTCCGCCCAGAACATGCATCATAAGCTGTGCGCCATAGCAAAGTCCCAGAACAGGAATACCAAGCTCAAATAATTCTTTATTGCATGTAGGTGAATCTGCCTCATAGCAGCTGTTCGGGCCACCGGTAAGGATGATTCCCTTAGGATTCATTGCCTTGATTTTCTCAAGATCGGTCTTGTATGAATAGATTTCGCAGTATACGTTACATTCTCTCACACGTCTGGCAACCAGCTGATTGTACTGACCGCCAAAATCCAGTACGACGACTGTTTCTCTTTTCATGTTTTCCTCCTTGTTTCTCATTATTTGTAACTGTAAAGATATTGAACCGTTACCATTGAATTTTATTATAAATTACAGTTCGAATTTTTACAATGCTTATTTTCAGTTTTCCACCTTGTGTTTCCTTACTGCGTTACTGTTCACACGCCACTATCCCGCGAGGTGTTTTGGCATGAGAATGCCAAAATCCCGAGACATACCGCGCGAATTTATGCGAATAGCATAAATTCTGTGCATCGCGAAGCGTGTTACTGAGAACGGAATGGTGTGTGAACAGTAATCTTACTTCCAGTTTATAAGTTTTTTAGAATTTAATCACGTTTTTTTCAACAGTCCATCACATTTTGCTCACAAATTCCCTGTATATTAATAAGCAAATAAAGCAAATGCTTTACAAACAGGTTGCAAATGCTTTTTCACATAGATTTTTAACTTTTTTCTTTTTCATACTTATGCCGGGCCGCAAGGTCCGGCCCTCCTTCTTTTTACAGACCTTTTCAGGTCTTTTTCTTTTTTTATAAGTTTTTTAGAATTTAATCACAATTTCTTCAACAGTCCATCACATTTTGCACACATTTTCCCTGTATATTAATAAGCAAATAAAGCAAACGCTTTATTTATAATAAAACTTTTTCTTTTTCATACTTGCCGGATCGCAAGATCCGGCACTCCTTCTTTTAAAATGTGAAATCCCGCTCACAGTAAGACACAACTGTGAGCGGGATTTTTGTGTTACCGCAAAGAACTAGTGTGCCGACAAGTTGATTCTTGAAACAATCTTGCAGGATAAATTTTCTTATTTCAAGGCGGAGGAAGGAGGCGTAGCGGTGGCTACGGCGACCGACGACAACGCGGAAATAAGAAATTTAGACGCAAGATTGTTCGAGAAATCAACTTGTTGGCACACTTACTTGATTCGGTTAAATTCCCATTGTAAGAATCTCCATCAGTACCCCAAGCAATGACGGATTCAAATTCATGGATACCAGAACAGGCACTGCCTCTGTGCCCAGCTCTTTCACTACTTTATAAACGTCTGTCTTCTGTGCATAGGTAATCTGTGCTTTTTCCAGAATTTCATAAACCTCTTCTGCATAGTCTCTCTGATAAACAGCTGCATCTGCCGCAAAAGTAATCTTCACCTGTGCATCTGCCGGCACATCCTTCAGGATCACTATTGTTCCATGAAGCTTCTCATCCTCTGCGAACTCTGCCTCCTTATATGCCTGTCCGTTTACAGTAAGCTCCTGCGGTTTGTCCAGAATATTGCAGAAGCGGATCTTCCAGGAACGTTTCTGTGGGATCACTGCTGTATTTCCCTGTGCAGCTTCTATAATAAATACTGTTCCATTCTCATCTGCAGTCTTCGTCATTCTGGTGGATACCCAGTTCTCATCCAGGTCTTCCGGTGTGTCCCCACCGTCTTCCCAGAGTACAAATTCCCCGGATTTTCCAGGATATACAAGTACTTCCAGTTTCTCAGGATTCTCAATGGAATTATCATATCCTTCCATGTCCTTCAGTGGAATGATGCTGCCTTCACGCACAAGTACCGGCATCTCATAAATATCTCTCCAGAGATCCACTTTTCTGCCGCCCTTATATGCTCTTCCGTTAAAGAAATCATACCAGATTCCCTGCGGAATCCATGTCTTTGCGCCTGCAAGTCCTGTTACCGGATCCAGCTTATCTGTGATTGGAGATACCATCATCTCTGTGCCGAAATAATAGTTGTTCGGTACTTCATAGGTTTCCTCACGCTCCGGCTCCAGATAATACATCGGCTGTACCAGCGGCAGTCCCGCTCTACTTGCACGACGGTTCATAGTGTAAAGATACGGAACCAGCTTATGACGCAGTTTCAGGAAATTCTTCATTACTGTTTCTACGATCTGGTTGTATTTCCATGGTTCTTTTCCATTGAACGGGTTGTCTGTGCTGTGCAGACGGTTCATTGGTGAAAAGACTCCAAGCTGTACCCATCTTGCAGTGAGCTCGTCGTCTCTGTATCCCAACATATGTCCACCGATATCATGACTCCACCATCCAAAACCGATGTTGCTGGCATTTGCTGTGAAATATGGCTGGAATTTCAGACTCTCCCAGGTAATGAACGTATCACCGGAAAAACCAACCGGGTATCTGTGGCTTCCTGGACCTGCATATCTTGAGAAAGTCAGCGCACGTTTTCCTTTCCACTTGCTGTCCAGATAGTGATAGTGGTTCAGCATCCAGAGCGGATCCAGTCCCGGAACCTTGGTTACAGTTCCCTGCTGCCAGTCAAGCCACCAGAAGTCTACTCCCTCTTCTTCCATCGGATGATGCAGTTCCTCAAAATATGTCTCAATGAATTTCGGATCTGTCATATCAAAAAGTACCGGTTCCTTACTTGCAGGATCAATTCCCATCTTCTCTGCAACTCTCGGATAGGCTTCTTCATAAGCACGCACTCCATCTGCCGGATGTACGTTCAGTGTGATCTTATATCCATGTTTGTGCAGCCAGTCCATAAATTCAGGCGGATTGGGGAAAAACTTCTTATTCCAGGTATATCCTGTCCATCCACTTCCATATACAGGAGGTACATCCTCTACCAGATGCCAGTCCATATCTACAACTGCAACAGAAAATGGCACTTCTTCTTTCTCAAAACGCTCTACCAGTTCTTTGTACTCTGTCTCTGTGTATTTGTGATATCTGCTCCACCAGTTTCCGAACGTATATCTTGGAAGCAGAGGTGTTTTTCCACATAATCTGTAAAAATCCTGCAGACATTCCACATATCTGTGACCATATCCAAAGAAATAAAAGTCTGCTCTGTTTCCCTGACGTGGCTCTACCATTCCATCTTCGCCCATAGCCATTGTGTGGGAATCATCCAACACTGAAAAACCGTTTCTGGACATAATGCCATGACTCAGCGGAATCTCACCGTCTGCTTCATCCAGGGTTCTGGCTGTTCCCAGCAGATCTTTCGGTTCATCACCATAATGCCACACACGCTCGCTGGCTTTTCCACCCGCAACACGTATCATCAGACCGCTTGGAGAAAATTTCTGCCTGTCATAGTGGATTTCCAGATCTTTGGTGTAAATATGTAATTCCTCACCACCATCGCTCACCCTGAATTCCGGCACCGGGAAATCACGATTGCATACCATCTGTGTTGCTCTGTCCTCAAATCCTCCGTCTTCGCTGTACTCAAAACGGATCAGGGCAGTTGTCAGCATTGTAATCCTGAAATGATCGCCCACGATCACAGCTTCCTTTCTGCATACAGGATTACCTTCCAGTACAAATTTCTTTAAGTCCATAAAAGCTTTTCCTCCTTTACATCAACAACAGTTGTAACAGCTGCTTTTATGTCTATTTTAATCTTCTGCGGTCCGATTGACAACGATTTTTTCAACTGCTGAACAAATTATGTGACATATACGTTACTGTTCACTCCGTTCTCAGTAACGTAGCCAAAATTCATTCCAGATTGCCTGCGGGAATGATTTTTCAAACACTAGAGCAGCTGTCGAAGAGGACGAATGACAATCCTGAGCACGCCGTAGTATAACTTCTTCTTCCAGTTCAGCACTTTCTTCTGGTACTTTGTGCCTTCAGTTTCCTGACCGTTTGCAAGTATCTCTTTGCTTTTTTCCATATAATCTGATTCTGTTTCGTGAATCTGCTGACTCAGTTTCTCACTGTCAATTACCAGCATCAGTTCCGTATCCAGATAAGTACTTCGCATATCCAGATTATAGGAACCTGCTACTGACAGACGGTCATCTATCAGCACAGCTTTTGTATGAACCGGATAATCATTCATCAGTTCATATACATCCGCCCCTGTTTCCAGAATTTTCTTTTTCTGATTAAGATAATCTGTACAGCCCCATGGATTAGAACCTTTTTCCACTGCATTCAGCACGATCTGAAGCTTTGCATGATCCGAAATTCCCTGCAACACATCATACATGTAACCATTACAGATCACATAAGGAGTCTGTATTATTACATGATCTGCATTTTCAGTAAGATACTGAATTGTCTGGAGAACCTGCGGTGTTTTTCGGCCCGCTTCGGTTCCATTATTGATCAGAGTGATCTTGTTTGCTTCTGTCGTATCTTTTTCCCATGTATTATAGGTTTCTATATCATTGTACTTTTTCAACAGAGATGCGTAAATTTCTTCCATGTGCCGATAAGCATCCGTGTGTCTGGAAGATTGTTTGCCTTTTTTAATACTCACACAGCTTTCCTTCCATATTTTATGGAAATAATCCTCAAGCTGATTCAGCGACTCTCCCTGTCCTTCTGATGTATCATACACCAGGATATCTCTGTCTTCATTGATGCCTTTTGTCTGATCTCCCAGAAAGATATCATTGCTGTTGCGTCCGCCCAGCAGATACATTTTCTCATCCACGATCAGGTATTTGTCATGCATGCGATAATTCACCTTAAACAGATTGGCCGGTGTCACCGGATTGTAAACTCCCACTTCCACATTCTCATATGATGCCAAAGCCTGAAAGTCGCTGCTTCCAGCCAGAAACAGCTGCTGATAAATTCCATCGATCAACAACTGAATCTTTACACCTCTTGCCGCAGCGCAATTCAGTGCAGCCAGAATTTTGGTACCATTATCATCTGCGCGTAAGTCAAAGGTAGACAGTACAATACTCTCCTTCGCAGTGCCGATCATACGAAGTCTCCACAAAAGCGCCTCTTCATTATCATCAATGCAGCAAATCCTTTCTACGCCAGCTGTCTCTGATGTAAATTCTGTCTTTTTCAGATTTTCCACATATTTTTCGTCCGGTTTCCTGCAAAAAAGAGGTGAAAGTACATTTACCAGCACCACGATCAGCAGGAAAAGGCAAAATACTTTGCCTGTTCTTTTTAGTATTTTTTTCATTCGATATACCTATATTAATGATGTCCGATTTGTCCGGATATTTTTTCACCATATTGCCATTTTATTGCAATCATTCACACTTGTCTATTCCACATTTTATTTCTTCATTTCACGACTGATCCATTCCATAATCACATTTACAATATATTCCTGCTCAGTTCCCTTGCCTTCCCGATCAGCTACTCTCTTGTAGCATAACAGTGTCCGGCTCCTGCCAGCTTGTTTTAATCCGGTCTACCCGAACTTTCCCTATTCCCTGTACCGTAAGCAATTTATCAGGAGTATCTTCTATGATATTCAGCGTATCTTTCCCAAATTTCTCCACAATTCTTTTTGCGAATTTAGGACCAACTCCTTTGACCAGACCGGAACCCAGATATTTTTCAATTCCGTATACCGTAGCGGGGAGTGTTTCTTCAAATTTCTCTACGGAAAACTGCCGCCCATATCTGGCATCCATCTTCCACATCCCTTCCAGAGACAACACAGAGCCAACATGGATATCCGGCATTGCGCCAACTACCGTAACAAGATCACAGTATATCTGACGCAGGACTTCACGCTATGATGGACTGGATTGTTTGCAGTAATTTATGGAATTGCTATAGATACAGCGATAGCTGAGGTCGTATCTACGGTATTTCGCACTTGAATATGTGTCTGGAAAAATGTCTGAAAAGATAGAAAAATAAGCAAAAAAGCATCAGAATCATGATAGAAAATAAAGGTGTCCAAAAGTCCGCAAAAACAGTGTTCTTAGTGCGCCTTCAGGGGTTCGAACCCTGGACACCCTGATTAAGAGGAATCCGTATTGTTCTGGACTTCTGATAATAGTCGAGATATAATAGCTATGCTGTCGACTCTTTCCAGCAGGAGGGAGGTGCGTTAGTGTGGATTTAATTATTTCTTTTCTTATTTCGGTTATGGCAAGTGTAGTTGGTTACTACATATGCAAATGGTTAGACCGGAATCATTAGACAGCTAGCCTAAACGAACCCCCATGGACTGGTCCTCCATGGGGGTTCATTGCGTTAGCTTGGAATTATTTCTTTTCTGGTTACTATTATATTACTTCTTAATCGCATTTATGTCAATCCCCATGTATCTCAAAAAATCTGCAGTTAAGGCATAGATCGATGCTTGCAGCATGATAAAATAAGATACAAGTTTCACTACATTCCTTAATTTTTCTTATATTGTCTCTTTATTCTTTCTATGTGCTCTTGTTTTCCTTCATCATTTAATTGCGTTCCTGGTAATAGACTTTTATAAATTTCTTCTATTTCTTCATGTTGTAAAATGTCGGGGCATTTTTCTTGTTCTTTAATAAACTTTTGTAGTTCGTCATATTTTTTTACGTATAATTTAGGACTTTCTGTTTTTACTTTCTTTAAAATAGCATTTTTATTAAATGTAATAAGTGACATATATTTATCTTCACCTATATTTAAGATTTTTTCCAAATTCTTAATATGACTTTTATTTTGCTTTACTGGATTATAAAAGAAAAACTTTTTCCCTTTTAATGTCTCACACCAATTTTTACTTTGTTCATCTCCGAATATCCATCCTGAATAATTTTTATTTTCAACAACATAGATTCCTTTTGTGCTTATCATAATAATATCCAGTTCTGTTTTGTCTCCCGATCGGTTCGGAATATAACAATTAAATAATAATTTATTTTCAAATGTAGCAGTTTCAAGAATTTGTGATGTCCTATACTCTCCCCTTGCACCTTGATCATTTATAATTTTCAGAAAACTTTTTTTGCTTTGTTTTCCATACGATGATTTTTTATACTGTGTATTTTCATACCAATATTTAACAGCAACAGCTCCCCAAACTATTACTATAGTTGCAACTATAAATATTGTATACTCTCGACTTAACATACCTTTCTTCTCCTACTTGTGATTATTTATCCAATCTTAGATTCTGACAATTCTAAATTATATTCGCTTCTTCTATATAATTTTCATTTGTGGACTATAATCAAATCTATAAAAAATGACACCTTTATTTTTCACTTTCCCGTAAAACATAAAAAACACCGTCCCCGCGGCAATCGCTTTGTCCGCAAAAACAGTGTTCTTAGTGCGCCTTCAGGGGTTCGAACCCTGGACACCCTGATTAAGAGTCAGGTGCTCTACCAACTGAGCTAAAGGCGCATATTCTTTTGTTTTCTTTGTGTTGATGTTTTGTTAACTCCTCAACGCAAGTGATATTATATATAATGTGAGATAAAATGTCAATAGGTATTTTAAAAAAATTTTAGAAAATTTTCTATTTCTTTTATTTTTCCTTTTTTTCATCCTTTTTAGACATCTTATTTAGCATCTTATTGACCTCTTCTGCTGACTTTCGCACCTGGCTGAAAGTATTGTCAAATTTTTTATGCTCATATCCAAACTGTACCATCTTATTATGGAAGGAACTTTTTCGTTTCATAGGCAGACTCCTTCGGGGCGCGAAGCGCCCCTTGGATTTTCTTACACTATATTATGCAACGCAGGCTTCATATTCCAGTCACAGAAATACTACATCTGTAAAATATTGTATTCCTGTCCATTAGCTATCCAGCGAAACACCAAGACTTCAGACAGATATCCACAATCTGTTTTCACTACACATCTCTACACCAGGCTGAAACATAGCAAAAATTATCCCCTTGAGATCACCATCTTACAAATCGGATTCCCCATAGAGGAAAATTTCTCCTCATACTCTGTCATCACATTTCCCTGCACCATCTCTTCATTATGATGCAGATCAAAGGTATAGTTTTCCAGATTCCAGCCTGCCTCTTTCACTTCTTCCAGTGAAAACTCAAACAGGTCCCTGTTATCTGTCTTAAATTCCACCTTTCCGTCCTGCACCAGAATCTGGTCGTAACGCGCCAGGAATTCTCTTGATGTCAGACGGCGTTTTGCATGACGTGCTTTTGGCCATGGATCGGAAAAGTTCAGATAAATTTTATCCACCTCTCCCTTTTCAAAAATATCCGGCAGAAGTCTGGCATCTACTCTCATAAAGAATAAATTGGAATAAACCTCTCCGTTCTGCTCCAGCTCTTCTCTCTTCTGCAGCGCACGCAGAAGTACACTGTCATACATCTCGATTCCCACATAATTGATCTCCGGATGAAGACGCGCCAGGTCCATCAGAAAGCGTCCTTTTCCCATTCCTACTTCTATATGAAGCGGCTGCTTTTTCGCAAAAACCTCCGCCCAGTGTCCTTTCTTTGTCTGTGGCTCCTGCACCACATAAGGGCTCTCCAGAATCGCATCCTGTGCCCCAGGGATATTTCTTAATCTCATAGTCTCTCCTTATATATTTTATTAGTAAAACGTTAATCGTCCACCCTCTGTCTCTTTATATCAGACAATATAAACTATAGCAATTCCATCTCTATTTTCTTTGATATTACGGCAAAATTATCTCCTTGCCATCAATAAATCTTCCTATTATATTCCTGTCATCTCCCGCATAGCAGAATCTCTCCGCTCTTTCCTCCGGGCTCAGGGTAAAGCCTTCATCCTCCAGTCCGTCAAGCACCAGCGCATTAAACCGATAGCCTTTCTCCAGAGAACCTACTCTGTCAAATACGCTTCCGCCAGCCTTGGTTGCCATATGAAATGCCTGTGCAAACGTTATGCTTCCATTTCCTTCCGGTTCATAAAACTCTTTCAGTTTCGAAAGCTGTACTGCTCTTGCAACCTGTCTGTAAACAGCCGCATGCTGTCCGCCTCCGATATCACAGCCCATGGCGATCGGAACGCCTTTCTCACTTAATGCTTTCGCCGGCATAATTCCTGCTATAATATTGGTAGTTGCATCCGGGCAATGCACTGTTACGCTGCCAGCTTTGCGGATAATATCCAGATCTGCCTGAGATGGAAAAATATAATGTGCAAAAATAGACGGTCCATGTTCCAGCAGTCCATTTCTCTCATAAATCTCTGCATCCGAACCATAATCTGGAAATAATTCCAACGTCCATTTCACCTCTGCCTGAGATTCTACCAGATGAGTCTGCAATCCGCAATGATATTTTGCAGCCAGTTCGCCCAGTCCTTTCATTAACGGCTCAGAACAGGTCGGTGCAAATCTCGGTGTCAGAATCGGCTGCACAGTTCCTTTTCCCTGATGTTCTGCAAGGAAGCGCTCTGTCTCTTTCAGGGATTCTTCTGTCGTCTCACACAGATACTCAGGAGAATTCATGTCCATATTCACTTTACCCACATACGCATACATTCCCTTATCAGCCAGCGCCCTGAACAGGTAATCTGACGCATCATAATGAATCGTCGTAAAAAGACTCGCATGAAACGTTCCTTGTCTGAGCAGTTCTGTCACTACCTGATCATACACATTCTTTGCGTAATCCATGGATGCGAAACGGGCTTCCTGCGGAAATGTATAATCATTAAGCCAGTCAAAAAGCAGCTTGTCCATTCCGACTCCACGCTGCACAAACTGGGAAGCATGAATATGCAGGTCAGAGAATGCCGGTATGATCAGACCTCTGCCCTAATCTTTTACCTCCACTCCCTGAAATTTCTCAGGAAGAGTTTCATAAATTCCCTCAACGAAACCATCCTGCACTACCAGATAGCTGTCCTCAAATACTTTCAGTTTCTCTATACTTTCCGAATATAAAATATCTCCATGACATACAAAATCCGCCATTTTATCCCTCCTGAATTAATTATACATAAAACGTAACTGTGAATGCACTGAACAATTGCGATAAGTCATTATACCACACCCATTCACCCAATAACATCCATTTCCCCGCCTTGTTTAAAAAATAACAATTTTTTCCTCTCTAAAGAAAATTTAGATGGTTTTTTTCAACAAAAGGGTGTATTATATCTAACAGATATTACTATTTTGCACATAGTAAATCTGAATTTTTTGTAAAATTTTGACAACTAAGGAGGTTGAAGATGGAGCAGATACTTAACAAATTATCTGAAATCGAGCTTACAGCCCAACGCATCATGGAAGACTGCGACCGACAAAAGCAAGTGCTTTCTGAAGAAGCGGAAAAGAAATGTAAAGATTACGATGATCTGCTGGAATCTCAGACAAATGAACAGATTCTGAAGATCCGTCAGCAGCTTGAAGAAGAAAAAGACTCCCGACTATCGCAGTTACGGGCAGACACCGAGGCTACCTTTTCTTCTCTTGATGCCCAGTATGAGCAACAGCACACGCAGCTTTCCCGGGAACTATTTGAGAAAATTTTATCTATGTAATCAAATACAAAACATCAGGAAAGGAAGTGAGCAATAATGGGAGGCGTACTCTCCTACAGCGGACTTTCCACGAAAATCCGCGCAATGCAGAGCAGGCTCACTACCATGGAGCAGTTCGAGGAAATCCTCCAGCTCTCCAATGTCACACAGGTAGCTGCCTATCTGAAACGAATGCCGGAATATTCTTCCAAATGGGATGCACTGGATGAAAACACACTACACCGAGGCCAGATTGAGAAGCTTCTGAAGAAATCTATTTTCCAGAATTTCTCCAGAATCTATCACTTTGCAAATCTCGAACAGCGTAAGTTTCTGGATCTGTATTCCAAGCGATATGAGATTCGTGTGCTGAAAGAAGTTATGACAAATATTTTCGATCACCGCGACACAGACCCTGTTGATGTCTCTCCGTATCGTGACTTCTTCCGCCTGCATTCCAACATCGATGTAGACCGGATCACAGCCTGTTCCACCATGGAAGAACTGATCTCCTGCCTCAAAGGAAACGAGTTTTATATCCCGCTTTCGAAGATTCAGGAACACGAAACAGCGCTTCTTTTTGACTACGGTATGGCACTGGATCTGTACTATTTTACACAGATCTGGAACGTACGCAAGAAGCTGTTTAAAGGCAAGGATCTGGAAGAAATCACCCGTACCTACGGCGAGAAATTCGATATGCTGAACCTGCAGTTTATCCAACGTTCCAAACGATATTTCAACATGGATCCGGCAAGTATTTATGCGCTTCTGATCCCTATGAATTATAAATTAAAGAAAGAAGAGCTCACCGCTCTGGTAGAAGCTCCGACACCGGAAGATGCCAGAAGGATTTTCCAGAAAACATGGTACGGCACCAGATATGGGCAGCTTACTGTTGCCAATCTGGAGGAATTTTACAACTATATCCTCCGCAGTATCCTGGAAAAAGAAGCGCACAGGAATCCCTATTCTGTGGCAGTGATCTATTCCTACCTATATCATAAGGAACATGAAGTAAACCGCCTGACGATTGCTATTGAATGCGTCCGTTATGGCGTACAGCATGATGAAGCCATGCGTTATATATGTAATAACTGACATAACTCATGAGCTGATATCCACAAGCTTTATAATCTGCACATAATATTTTTTGCAGACTATAAAAACTATAGAATAATACAGCAGATTTCATACAAGTTATATATTCATATTATGTAAACTGTATTAAATACAACTAACCAGGAGGTGAATTTATGATTGAGAAAATGAAGTTTCTGAGCATTACCGGTCCGAAAACCGATATTGACAGAGTGGTAAACACCTACCTATGCAAGTACGAAATCCATCTGGAAAATGCCCTTTCCGAGCTGACTGCAGTGGAGAGTCTTTCTCCCTTTATGGAGATTAATCCATATAAAGAAGCACTCACTACTGCTAACAGCTTTTATGAGGAGCTGACGGATACAAAGCAGATTTCCGCCCGATCAATGAATACGGAAGAGGCATTAAATACCATCCGCCGGCTTCAGTCCGATTATCAGGAACTGAGCAATACCCGCGCGGATCTGGAGAGTCAGCTTGCAGCACTTGATGAATCTTTGCGAGTGATCAGACCATTCAGAAACATCAATTACAACCTCTCCTCAATCCTGAAATTCCAGTTCATCCACTTCCGTTTCGGAAGAATTGAGAAGGAATATTATCAGAAATTTGAGAAGTATATTTATGAGAATCTGGACACAATCTTTATCAAATGTGACGAAGATGACCAGTATATCTGGGGTGTATATTTCGTGCCGGAACATGAAGCACAGAAGGTCAAAGCTGTCTATTCTTCCATGCATTTCGAGCGGATTTATATGCCGGATACTTATGAAGGGACTGCCAAATCAGCATTCGAAGAACTCACCAAAAAACGCAGTGATGTAGCTGCCAGACTGGAGTCTGCGAACCAGAAAAAAGCTGATTTTCTCCAGCAGAATAAAGAAGATATCGCAGCATCCCGCAACGCGATCGCACAGCTTTCCGGCAACTTTGATGTGCGCAGACTTGCAGCATGTACCCATGGGGATAAGGATGTCTTCTATATTCTATGTGGATGGATGACTGAGAAAGATGCACATTCTTTTCAGACAGATATCAAGGATGACAGCCGTATCTTCTGCATTATTGATGGTGAAGAAGACGAGCATCTGAAACCTGGCGTGCACCAGCAGCCGCCGACCAAATTAAAGAATCCGAAGCTGTTCAAACCTTTTGAAATGTATATCAAAATGTATGGCCTTCCAGCCTACAATGAGATGGATCCGACATGGTTTGTGGCACTGACCTATTCCTTTATCTTCGGTGCAATGTTCGGTGATGTCGGACAGGGATTGTTGCTCTTTATCGGTGGTTTCCTGCTTTATAAATTTAAACATATCACACTGGCAGGTATCATCAGCTGCGCAGGTGTATTCTCCACATTCTTCGGATTTATGTTCGGAAGTATCTTCGGATTTGAAGATGTGATACCTGCCTTGTGGCTGCGTCCGATGAACAATATGATGTCTGTTCCGTTTATCGGAAAACTGAATACTGTATTTATCATTGCCATTGGTTTTGGTATGGGAATCATCCTTTTATGTATGGTATTTAACATCTTAAACGCATGGAAAGCCGGAGATATCGAGCATATCTGGTTCGATACAAACTCCGTAGCAGGTCTGGTATTCTACGGATCCGCAGTTGTTTCCATCGCACTGATCCTGACCGGTCATACACTTCCGGGAGGAATCGTACTGTTTATCATGTTTGGTGTGCCGCTGATCCTGATTTTCCTGAAAGAGCCTCTCACAGCCCTTATCGAGAAGAAATCAGAAGTTATGCCGAAGGAAAAAGGAATGTTCATTGTACAGGGACTTTTTGAAATGTTTGAAGTCCTGTTAAGCTACTTCTCCAATACCCTTTCCTTTGTCCGTATCGGAGCTTTCGCAGTCAGCCATGCAGCTATGATGGAAGTTGTCCTCATGCTCGCAGGCGCGGAAAGCGGAAATCTTAACTGGGTAGTGGTAGTCCTTGGAAACCTTTTTGTATGCGGTATGGAAGGTCTGATCGTAGGTATCCAGGTACTTCGTCTGGAATATTACGAAATGTTCAGCCGTTTCTACAAAGGTACGGGACGTAAATTTGAGCCATTCCGCTCCGTAAAATAAACAAAGAAAAAATATCAAAACGTATAATACTTTTCAGTCAAGCGGATATTCGCAATCCGCTTCGCTACTTGCTCATAACCGAATAACTGCTTCGCAGTTTATTCGGTTAAAATAAAACCAAGAGGAGATTTAATTATGACAACAATAGCACAGATTATTTTAGCAATCGCATTGGTACTCAGCATCATCCTTCCATTTGGATACTATCTCATTGGCGAGAAAAACCGCGGTCGTTACAAAACAGCCATCGGCGTAAACGCATTCTTCTTCTTTGGCACAATGCTCATCGCCATCGCCGTAATGTTCACAGGTGCTTCTTCTGTACAGGCTGCTGCCGGTTCTGAGGCAGGTCTTGCAACAGGTATGGGCTACATCGCAGCAGCCCTTGTAACCGGTCTTTCCTGTATCGGTGGTGGTATTGCCGTTGCCAGTGCGGCAAGCGCAGCTTTAGGCGCTATCAGCGAGGATCAGAGTATCCTTGGTAAATCCCTTATCTTCGTAGGTCTTGCAGAAGGTGTTGCCCTTTACGGACTGATCATCTCCTTCATGATCCTGGGACAGTTATAAGATGCAGATGTTTTTGATCAGCGACAATATCGATACCTACACAGGGATGAGACTGGCAGGTGTAGAGGGTGTAGTTGTTCACACACATGATGAATTAAAAGATGCTTTGCAGAAAGCCATCTCCAATAAAGAAATCGGAATCATACTCCTGACCGAGAAATTCGGCCGGGAGTTTCCTGAAATTATTGACGATGTCAAACTTCATCACAAAACCCCTCTGATCATCGAAATCCCCGACAGGCACGGTACTGGACGCAAACCGGATTTTATTACCTCATATGTAAATGAGGCGATTGGACTAAAACTATAGGCAGGTGTTAACATGACAATTGATGAAAAACTCAGCCATTTTTATGATATCACTGTAGAAGATGCCCGCGCGAAAGCTGCCGCCATTCTTGAAGAGCACAGACAGACTCTGGAAAAAATGACAGAAGAGCGCAAGGCCCTCAGTGAGGAAAATGCCCAGGCACAGATCAAAGCAGAAACCGCCAATGCAAGACGTGAAGTAAACAAGGCGCTTTCCGCAGAACAGCTCACGATCAAACGCGACTGGACCAAGAAACAGAATGATTTAAAAGAGAAAATCTTCTCTGAGGTAAAAGAACTTCTCAAATCCTTCACCAAAACTTCGGAATATGAAGATTATCTCAGTGAAAAGATCAAAGAGGCTCTGGACTTCGCCGAAAACGATGAAATCTCCATCTATCTTTCCCCGGAAGACAGCGCACTTTCAGAGAAGCTTCAACAGCGCACAGGCGCAGCCATCCAGCTCGCCAAAGACTCTTTCCTTGGCGGTATCCGCGCCACGATTCCTCACAAGAACATCCTGATCGATCACTCTTTTGCAGGAAATTTCGAGGCAGCATACAAAGAATTCAAGTTTGACGGAGGACCAGAACATGAGTAATACAGGTATTATCTACGGTGTCAATGGCCCCGTCATTTATCTAAAGGGCGACAACGGATTTAAAATCTCCGAGATGGTTTATGTAGGTCCGGAACATCTGGTAGGTGAGATCATTGGCCTGAAAAAAGGCATGACCACCGTACAGGTTTTCGAAGAAACTACAGGACTCAAACCAGGAGATACAGTTACAGGTACAGGAGATGCAATCTCTGTACTTCTCGGACCTGGAATCATTCACAACATCTTTGACGGTATCCAGCGTCCCCTGGAAGAAATTGCCAAAGCGTCAGGCAAATATATTTCCCGAGGTGTCAGTGTAGACTCCCTTGACACAGAAAAGAAGTGGAAAACACACATCACAGTAAAAGAAGGAGATGTCGTAGGACCTGGTTCTATCATCGCAGAAACCCAGGAAACCGATTCTATCCTTCATAAATCCATGGTACCTCCGAACCTCACAGAGGCTACCGTTATCCATGCAGCTCCTGACGGAGCATACACCATTCTGGAACCGATCGTAACCATTCAGTTCGCAGACGGAACTACCAAAGATCTGGCACTTGCACAGAAATGGCCGATCCGTATCCCGAGACCAACCCACAAACGTTTCCCTGCAAGTGTTCCGCTTGTCACAGGCCAGCGTATCCTGGATACCCTTTTCCCGATCGCAAAGGGCGGTACTGCCGCTGTTCCGGGAGGTTTCGGTACAGGTAAAACAATGACACAGCATCAGATCGCGAAATGGTCTGACGCAGACATCATCATCTACATTGGATGCGGAGAACGTGGAAACGAGATGACTCAGGTTCTGGAAGACTTCAGCAAGCTGATCGACCCGAAATCCGGAAACCTGATGATGGACAGAACCACACTGATCGCCAATACTTCCAACATGCCTGTTGCGGCACGTGAAGCTTCTATTTATACAGGTGTTACCCTTGCAGAATACTACCGTGACATGGGCTATGATGTAGCCATCATGGCAGACTCCACTTCCCGTTGGGCAGAAGCGCTTCGAGAACTGTCCGGACGTCTGGAAGAAATGCCTGCTGAGGAAGGTTTCCCTGCATATCTGGCATCCAAGCTGTCCGCATTCTATGAGCGTGCAGGAATGATGCAGAACCTAAACGGAACGGAAGGCTCTGTCTCCATTATCGGAGCAGTTTCCCCTCAGGGTGGTGACTTCTCAGAGCCTGTTACTCAGAATACCAAACGTTTCGTCCGCTGCTTCTGGGGACTGGACAAATCCCTTGCCTATGCCCGTCACTTCCCTGCCATCCACTGGCTCACCAGCTACAGTGAATATCTGGAAGACCTGACACCTTGGTACAGAGAACACGTTTCCCCGAAATTCGTGGCAGACAGAAATCAGCTCATGGCTATTCTGAACCAGGAGAGCTCCCTGATGGAGATCGTTAAACTGATCGGAAGCGACGTTCTTCCAGATGATCAGAAACTGACCCTGGAAATTGCCAGAGTTATCCGTCTGGGATTCCTCCAGCAGAACGCTTTCCACGCAGAAGATACCTGCGTGCCGATGGAAAAACAGTTCAAAATGATGGAAACGATCCTCTATCTCTACGAAAAATGCCGCGCACTCATCAACCGTGGAATGCCGGTTTCCGTACTGAAAGAGGGTAACAACATCTTTGAAAGAATCATTTCTATTAAATATGATGTAGCAAACAACCAGCTTGATAAATTCGACCAGTACATGCAGGACATTGATACTTTCTATAACAATATAATGGAAAAGAACGGCTGATGCCGTAATGATTGCTATCCATGACCGTTCTGAATTTATATGATCAGCCGGGTTCTTACGTGCAAGCACGACAAACCTGTCTGATCATATAAATTCGGCCATGGATAGTAACAGAGAGGAGAAGTTTATGGCAATTGAATATTTAGGCTTAAGCGAAATAAACGGACCTCTGGTGGTCCTGGAAGGCGTCAAGAATGCCTCCTATGAGGAAATCGTAGAATTCCACATGGATGACGGGACTCGCAAGATCGGCCGTATTATTGAGATTTATGAGGACAAAGCCGTTATCCAGGTTTTCGAAGGAACAGACAGCATGTCCTTAAGCAATACCCACACAAGACTGACCGGACATCTAATGGAGATCGGGCTTTCCCCTGAAATCCTTGGACGTACTTTCAACGGTATCGGCCAGCCGATCGATGGTCTGGGTGATATCACCCCGGAAGTTAAGTTAAACATCAACGGTCTGCCACTGAACCCGGTAGCTCGTGAATATCCACGAAACTATATCAACACCGGTATTTCCGCAATCGACGGACTGACCACCCTGATCCGTGGACAGAAACTTCCGATCTTTTCCGGAAACGGTCTTCCTCACGATAAACTGGCTGCACAGATCGTACAGCAGGCATCTCTGGGAGAGGATTCCGATGAGAAATTTGCCATTGTTTTCGCAGCAATGGGCGTGAAATACGATGTAGCAGAATTTTTCCGCCGTACTTTCGAGGAAAGCGGAGCTGCAGACCACGTAGTTATGTTCCTGAACCTTGCCAATGACCCGGTTGTTGAGCGTCTTCTTACCCCGAAGATCGCCCTCACTGCCGCAGAGTATCTCGCTTTTGAAAAAGGGATGCACATCCTGGTCATCCTGACAGATATCACTTCTTTCTGCGAGGCCATGCGAGAGGTTTCCTCCTCCAAAGGTGAGATCCCGTCCCGTAAAGGTTATCCGGGTTATCTGTACAGTGAACTTGCAACCCTGTACGAACGTGCAGGTATCGTAAAAGGCAAACCAGGTTCTGTAACTCAGATTCCGATCCTGACCATGCCAAACGATGACATCACCCACCCGATCCCTGACCTTACCGGTTACATCACCGAGGGTCAGATCGTACTGGACAGACAGCTTCACGGACAGGCAATCTACCCGCCGATCAACGTACTGCCGTCCCTTTCCCGTCTGATGAAAGACGGTATCGGTGAAGGCTACACCAGAGCTGATCATCAGGACGTAGCAAACCAGCTCTTCTCCTGCTATGCAAAAGTTGGAGATGCCAGAGCTCTTGCTTCCGTTATCGGTGAAGATGAGCTTTCCCCGCTGGATAAACGTTATCTGGTATTTGGTAAAGCTTTTGAGAGTGAATTTGTCGGTCAGTCCGAGACAGAGAACCGAAGCATCACCGAAACTCTTGATAAAGGCTGGGAGCTTCTGGGACTTCTTCCTAAGGAAGAACTTGACCGAATCGATACGAAGATCCTCGACAAGTACTATCACGAAACAGTACGCTAAAAGAAGCGAGGTGATTGAATGGATCCGAATACCTTCCCCACCAAGGGAAACCTGATACTTGCCAAGAACTCACTGAAACTTTCCCGCCAGGGCTATGAGCTGATGGACAAGAAGCGTAACATCCTGATCCGAGAGATGATGGATCTGATCGATCAGGCCAAAGATATCCAGACACAGATCGATGTGACTTTCCGTGCCGCCTATGCAGCATTGCAGAAGGCCAACATGGAGATCGGTATCGCCTTTGTCCAACAGATCGCGTGTACAGTTCCGATTGAGAACTCCATCCGCATCAAAACCCGAAGCGTTATGGGTACAGAAATTCCCCTTGTAGAATATGACAAAACAAGCAATACACCAACCTACGCTTATTACAGCACAAAGATGTCCCTGGACGAAGCCAAAGCCGCCTTTGAAAAGGTAAAAGAACTGTCCATCCGCCTGTCCATGGTGGAAAACGCAGCTATCCGCCTTGCAGCGAACATTAAAAAGACCCAGAAACGTGCCAACGCACTGAAGAATATCACCATTCCAAAGTACGAAGCACTGACCAAGGACATCCAGAATGCTCTGGAAGAGAAAGAACGTGAAGAGTTCACCCGTTTGAAAGTCATTAAACGAATGAAGCAGAAATAATCTTAAAAACAATATCGTAACTGTTCCGTACTTTCATAGTTAAGCGACTGCTGAATAGTTACTAAATATCAAAATATTTTAAGCAGTTAAATGGAGATTTTATCATCCATTTAGCTGCTTTTACTTTTTCCAGTCACAATATACGTTATGTGGAATGTGGATAACACTTGTGGAAAGTTATCCCCAGACAATTATATTTTGTGTATCTCTCATCCACATCTGGCTCTCCTATGTGGAAATTTCCGTCTACCCACGCCTGGATTCTTTTTTTATGTGTTGTTGTATATTTCGGCATAATATCTTTTATAATATTCTGATTATTTATCTGTATATTGCTATATTTTGTCTTTTGCAGATAATATTATATGTTTTTTAGAATATAAAAAAGTCAATAGATTTTGTTATTTTTTTATCCGGAAATGTCGATTTATCATTTTACACAAAACATTTGTTTCTTTTTCACTTATGTAAATCAAGTATTCCACACACATAAAATGTGGATAATGTGGATAACTTTGTGTATAACTTTAATTTACAGGCTTTTCCATACATCCGCTATGTGGATAGAGTGTGTACGACTTTATCCACTTTTCCCACCCTTCGACATTCTTTGTGCAATTTGTCGAATCCGATATTTTGGTATCTTTTCCTGTTGTAATATATATTTTATGTACTCAGAGTCAAACGGATAAAAACGTGAAACCATGCGTTAGGGTTTTTACTGCTTTTAGGTGTTTGGCAGTTGACTAACGAAAAACGCTCTGCTAACAAATAATAGTTAACAGAGCGTAAATCACTTTGCATTATTCCATAAACGTTCCGATCACTGCCGGCTGCTCATAATCATAATTGGAAATCTTAATTCCTGTAGCAGCACCACTTGCATGGATGATCTTACCATCACCAATATAAAGTGCCACATGATCCACATAACCATTTCCATAGAATACCAGATCACCAGGCTCAATCTGACTGATATCTTTCTTTGTAGAAGCAGCACACTGATCTGCTGCTACACGTGGAAGGCTGTAACCAAAGTTTGCAAATACAGACATTACAAATCCGGAACAGTCTGCACCATTTGTAAGGCTTGTTCCGCCGTATACATAAGGATTTCCCTCGAACTGCAGTGCAAAATCAACAACTGCCTGTCTCTTAGCCACACGCTGTGCCTCTGCCTCTTCTTCCGCTTTCTTTCTGGCATCTTCAACCGTCTGCTGGATAGCTTCCAGTGCTGCAGTTTTGTCCTGCTCTGCCTGTTCAGATGCTTTCTCTGCTTTCTCTACTCTGCGTTCTTCACGAATCTGAGCAGCCTCCTCTTCTTTCTCCACAAACTTCTGAGTCTCCTCTTCGGTCTGCTTCGCAAGGGCACTTGCCAGGGCGCTTACGCTTCCTGTTGCATCACTGCTCTCTGTTCCGTCTGTAAATATCTGCTCACCGTCATCAAACTGTGCCGCACTTACTCCCTGTGTCAGAACCATCGAAGAAACTGCTGCTGCCATTAAAATTGCTTTTATTTTATTACTCATTTACTGATCTACTCCTTATAACATACACATTATCATTTTCACTATCTGTAAAATAATATTTTCCAATGCGTAATTATTACATATTTGTTACATTTCGTTACGCATTTGTGTATGTTATCATAGGATCTATTTTTTGTCAAATGAAAAAAGTGTGAAGAACACTTTCACACTTTTCCATCAAGACCAGTTATTCGGTTATAAGCAATCAGCAAAACAGATAATTTTATCCTCTCTATCATCTCTGCCGGATCAGATAATTATGTGCCGAAGTTACCGCATTCGCTCCATCAGACACAGCAGTCACTACCTGGCGAAGCATCTTTGTACGGATATCTCCTGCTGCAAAAATACCCGGAGTCTGTGTAATTCCTTCTTCTCCCGCAATAATATATCCCGATTCATCAAGCTTTACCAGACCACTGAATTTCTCTGTATTTGGAATGATCCCCACAGCAATAAATACCCCATCTGTATTGATCACAGATTCTGTATTATCCTGTACATTTCGGATCCTCAGCCCGGTAACACACTCTTCTCCCTGAATTTCTACTGCCACACTGTTCCATATAACTTCTACATTTCCATCAGCAGTCAGGCTCTCCTGCAGGATCTCATCTGCCCGCAGTTCGTCGCGTCTGTGTACCAGATAAACTTTCTTACAGATCCTTGAAAGAAAGATCGCATCTTCAACGGCCATATTTCCGCCACCCACAACTACAGCTGTTTTATCCTTAAAAAAAGCACCGTCACAGGTAGCACAATAAGAAACACCCACTCCTGACAGTTCTTCTTCTCCCGGGATGCCCAGTCTGCGATGGCTGGCGCCACAGGCAAGGATCACAGTTCTGGCTCTGTACTCATTTTTCTTTGTGCGGATGATCTTCTCCTCACCAGCATCCTCTACAGCCAGAACATTCTCCCTCACTGGTTCTATTCCAAGCTTCGCAGCATGTTCTCCCATTGCCTCACCCAGATCCATTCCGCTGATTCCCGGAAGTCCCGGATAATTATCCACTTCATAAGTATTCAGTATCTGTCCGCCTTGAGCAAACTGCTTGTCCAGCCATAATGTATTCATCTTTGCTCTGGCAGCATAGATTGCCGCACTGATCCCCGCCGGACCTGCCCCCAGGATTGCTATATCATAAACCTCTGACATCATTTGTACCTCCATTTCTTCTGTTTTCAGTCATATAAATAAAAACGTTACTGTTCACTCCGTGCTCAGTAACACAAAAACAGCTCCTTCACAGTCTGGTTCTACATATTTTTTATTTGTAACTATGATAGCATACTCCACCCTCTTTTCCAATAAAATAGTAAAAAGCACCTCCCGAGGTGGATATGCGTATTCATATGAGCATCCCAAAAAGAATCCTGGCCCTCTGTCTGGTCTTTGCCGCCGGTATCGGAATGGGTTCCCTGTCCGGTCATTTCATTTCAGAAAATTCCCGTTTTGAAACATTTACAGAAAAATTATTCCAGTCAGAAGTAACCAGCAACACATTGACCCTCCACTACACCCTCACCCATCCTGAGAAAAAAGGCATCAAGAAGCCTGAAGTTACTCTCGGCACTGCTCTCTCAGATCCTGACAAAACAACCAGTCTCTGTCAGGAATATGAAAACAAACTGAAATCCTTCGCCTACTCGAAGCTCTCTCATGAAAACCAGCTTACCTGTGATATGCTTCTTCTGTATTTCCACACCCGCGCCGCCCTTGGAAAAAACAGTATTCTGGATGAGCCGCTGGGTCCGAGCCTTGGTGTACAGGCACAGCTTCCTGTCCTGCTGGCAGAATATTCTTTTCACTCAAGGGAAGATATTTCTGACTACCTGAAACTCCTGGGCGCAATAAAACCATATTTTCAGAGTATCCTGAAGCTGGAAAAACAGAAATCCCAGGCAGGACTTTTCATGAGTGACACCACTCTCGACCGCATTCTGAAACAATGCCGCTCATTTATCGCAGAACCCGATTCCAACTACATGGACGACATTTTTGCTCAGAAATTAAAGACTTTCTCTACCCCGGTTCTTAGCACCCAGGACCAGCAGAAACTCTGTACATATCATCATAAGTTAATTCTCACTGAAGTGATCCCTGCCTATCAGGAACTGGCAGACGGACTGGAACAGCTCCGTGGAACTGGAAAAAGCAGCCGTGGGCTGGCTTTTTTTGATGGGGGACGGGAATATTATCTCTATCTGCTCAGAAGCCAGACAGGAACCTATGTACCAGTTAAACGAATTGAACAGCGCCTGTCTGCACAACTTCTGTCTGATTATGAGCAGATACGCTCTCTGCTGAAAAAAGACCCACAACTGCTTTCTGACCTTCCCGCATATTCCAATGAACTGACTCTAACCCCGACACAGATGCTGGAAAAATTGCCAAAACTTATGGCGAAAGATTTTCCACAACTGGAAAAGGTCACTTATGAACTCCGCTCCGTTCATCCATCCATAAAAAGCTTCCTAAGTCCTGCCTTTTATCTCACACCGCCAACTGATACTCAGAATCCAAATATAATCTATATTAATGATTCCGGGCGGACCACCAGCCTGGAACTCTTTGGAACCCTTGCACATGAAGGATTTCCCGGTCATCTGTATCAGACTGTTTTCTTTGGCAGAACCAGTCCTTCTGATATCCGATATCTGGTTACTTCTTCCGGCTATGTGGAAGGCTGGGCTACCTATGTGGAGTCCTATGGGTATGAATATGCCGCCGCCCTTATGAAAGACTCTGCTGCCGCCGGAAATGCCGTTCGCCTTGCCTGGTTAAATCGCAGTATGAATCTATGTATCTACTCCCTGATCGACATCGGTATCCACTATCGCGGCTGGGACAGTGCCCGTACTGCTGCCTTTCTCAAAGCATTTGGCATTACCAGTGCTTCCACTGCCGGGGAAATCTATCAGTACATCGTAGAAACTCCCGGAAATTATCTGAAATACTACTGGGGATACCTGAACTTCCTTGACCTGAAAACCGCCTGCCAGAAAAAACTGGGGAATGACTTTAATCTGAAGGATTTTCACCGCAAAATTCTGGAAATCGGTCCTGTGCAATTTCCGGTGCTGGAAAAATATATGAAATAAATTGGGGCTTTTATCGCCGTTAGAGCGCAGACACGATATGCAAAAAGGCAGGGGTGATTATCTCACCCCTGCCTTTTTCATTTAAGCAGATAAAAGCATCCGCTTCGCTATGCGGCTCTATGCCGAATAACTGCTCCGCAGTTCGGTTAAACATTTTCATATAGCACAGAAACCTGATTTATCAGCTACAATAACGAATAACGCTCCTGTAGTCTTATCTTCAAAGTTTCACCATTTCTACTGATAAGATCTGAAAAATGTCTCCAGTTTCGTCAGTGCTGTTGTCAGCGCCTCTGTTTCTTCTACGTTCAATCCCTTCAACACTGCCAGCACCATTTTCTCATGGAAATTTTTGTGATGATGGTATGCTCTCTCTCCCAGTTCTGTCAATGATATCAGCACCACTCGTCTGTCCTCCTGGCTTCGCATACGCTGGATATATCCCTTCTTTACCAGATTATTCACTGCAATTGTCAACGTACCCACAGTTACATTCAATGCCCTGGCTACTGTTGACATATTCTTCTGCTCCCGGATACCTACCGCATCAATAATGTGCATATCATTGACTGAAATATTCTTATATTCTCCCGTAATCAGCGCTCTCTCTTCCAGGTCCAGAATCTCATTAAATAAATTAACCAGCACATCATTAATCGCCTCATAATGGTTCATCCGGCTACCTCCCTCTTATTTCCTTCTATCAACGGAGATCAGTTCCTGTTCTCTCTAATCCCTGCTGCTAATTTCTGACTCCCGTATTTCTTTTATTATACACTAAATTACTTTGCCCCACAAAGCATTTTTGAAAGGTTTTGAAAGAATTTCTCTCTTAATCTTTCTTTGAACCTTGAAATTTGTTATAATGAACAGATAATAAAAAATCTTTCAGAATAGCAGAATATAAAGATATCAAAATTTCCGCTGTTCTGCACAGCTATATTTTAAAAGGATTAACAATATGAAAAAAAATAATATCCCGCTTAATTTTCGGGAAAAGATCAATTCACGCATCAGTCTTCTGTGCTCTGTTGTGGCTCTGATCATACTGGTTGTGATCATCCATCAGCTTGATTACACATTGATCAGCAAACCGCAGAAAGAAGCTGTCGAAGCAGCGGCACTCGAAGAACAGAAAGCAAAAGAAGCAGCTGAAACACCAGAAATTACCACTGCAAGTGTAATTGCTGTTGGCGACAATCTATATCACAGTAAATTGTATGAATCCGGTGAATATGATTCCGGTGTATGGAATTATGATCATATTTATACACACGTTCTGGATCAGATCCAAGCGGCAGATGTAGCCATGATCGATCAGGAAACGGTTTTTGCTCCCAGTCATGATGCAGTCAGCAGTTACCCTTCTTTTGCCACACCCCAGGAAGTAGGAGATGCTATTATCAAAGCAGGGTTTAATGTAGTGGAATCCGCTACCAACCACGCAGATGATTATGGCTATGACTATCTGAAAAGCACTCTGGATTTCTGGAGTACAAACTATCCTGACATTCCCGTACTTGGCATCCATGCAACCCAGGAAGATGCAGATACTGTAAAGACAAAAGAAGTTAACGGAATCAAGATTGCGTTTCTCGATTATACATATGGTACAAACAATTCCGGATTAGGTGACGGCTACGATTATATGCTGGATATCTTTGACAAAGATAAAATCACTGCCATGATCCAGAAAGCCAAACAGGTCAGCGACTGTATTATCTTCGTAGCACACTGGGGTACTGAAGACGAAACTATGCCAAATGAATTTGAGAAACAGTGGGCCGCATTTCTGATGCAGCAGGGTGTGGATGTGATCATCGGAGGACACCCGCATGTGCTTCAGCCTTATGGACAGCTCTCGGATGATCAGGGACACAGCACTACTGTTTTTTATTCCCTTGGAAATTTCGTTTCCACTCAACAGGAGCTCCCGGAACTTCTGGAAGGAATGGCAAGCTTCACTATCCAAAAATCAACTTTGAACGGCAAATCGACCATCCAGATTCTTTCTCCGGAAGTGAAGCCTATGGTTATGCATTATAACCACGACAGCGGCGAATATGGGCCATATATGCTGGATGATTATACTGAGGAACTTGCTGCTTCTCACAGTGTACGAAATCTGATCGGTGATGAATTCACCCTTGAGAATCTGAAAGCTAAATTCAAAGAGATCATGTCCATGAATGTCAAGCCTTCTACCAACACAAACCTGTTGAATGTCAAATTTGACTGGGAAGGAAACATGATCGACAAGACCACCGGAAATGTGGTTGAAGATACGGAATCCATTCACTCCTGGGAATATCTGGCATCTGTATCAGACGGTTCCTCTGATTCTTCTGATTCAACAGGAAACTCAGATGGAAACAGTAGCAGCGACAGCAGTGATTCTGGTGACAGCAGTTATGACGGCACCAGCTATGATAATGGTGACAGTAGTTATGATAGCTCCGGCTATGACAGTAGTTATGATGACAGTTATGATAGCGGTTACGACAACTATGACAACAGTTATGATAGCAGTTACGATAATGACGACAGCAACTATGATGAAAGCTACGATAATTACGACGATAGCTATGACAGCGGATATTAAGAAACAAAAAAAGATGTTGATCGCACTTCTGGTCAACATCTTTTTTGCGTATAACTTTACATGAATAACTTTCATCATATTTTTTATATTGTTATTATTCATGTTATGTTCTGTAATGCTCTTTGCGGAATCTTATCTTTAAGCCTTATATTGTCCCCTGACTTTATCAGATCCCCAGAAGTTTCTCGGCATTCTGCTTCGTCACTTCAATAACTTCTTCTGCTGTAATTCCTTTTAAGTCTGCAATTGCCTGTGCCACATATGGCAGATTCAGAGAAGAGTTTCTCTTTCCTCTGTTCGGCTCCGGAGACAGATATGGACTGTCTGTTTCCAGCACAAGCTGGGATAACGGTGCATACTGAACCGCTTCTTTCAGCTTTCTTGCATTCTTAAATGTAACAACACCGCCAATTCCCAAATACAGTCCCATCTTCAGATACTCTGCTGCAAGCTCCTTACTGTATGAAAAACAATGAATGATACCACCATACATGCCGCCCTGCATATACTCCCGGACGATATTAAGTGTATCCTCCGCTGCCTCTCTGCTGTGGATCATGAACGGAAGTTTCTCCTCTCTGGCAATATCCATCTGAGCCCGGAACATCTTCTGCTGAATCTGATGCTCTGCTTCTTCCTTATGCCAGTAATAATCCAGACCGATCTCACCGATTGCAACCATTTTATCCATGTGAGAAATTCTGCGGATCTCATCCAGAGTCTCCTGTGTCATCTTGTCTGCATCATCCGGATGAACTCCTACTGCTCCATATATAAACGGATATTTCTCAACCAGTTTCACAGTGTCTTCAAGCTCATCGATAGCTGCACAGACATTTACAATCTTCTCAATTCCGCCCTCATACATAGACGCAAGAAGTTCTTCTCTGTCTGTATCAAAGCCGTCAGCGTCATAATGTGCATGTGTATCAATAATCATTCTTTCATTCTCCTCATATGACAATTTCCAGTTCATCTCCCGGGCGGATTACTCCGCCATGCAGAACTTTCGTAAAAACGCCCTGCTTCGGCATGATGCACTCTCCCATTTTCTTGAAGATCGCACATCCGCTGTGACATTCCTTGCCAATCTGAGTCAGTTCCAGAACTACGTCATTGCATTTGAATTTCGTACCGATCGGGAGTGTTGCAAAATCAATTCCCTGAACCACCAGGTTCTCTCCAAATGCACCATCCTCCACTTCCGCACCTCTGGCACGGAATTCTTCAATCTTGTCAAAAGAAAGCAGGCTTACCTGGCGATGCCATTTTCCTGCATGCGCATCTCCCTCAATGCCCCAGTCCTCAACAATCTCAATCTCCGGAACGCTTGTCTTCTGTATTCCTTTCCTGTCACTTGTACAGACTGCAATTACTTTTCCCATAAAACTATCCCTTTTACCTTCCTGATTTTATTTTCGTACTTATTCTTCTGTTTATCGCCGTCAAATTTTGTTTCGTACCTGTTCTTCCGCTTATCGCCGTCAAACTTCGTTTCGTACTTACTCTTTCGCTTATCGCCGTCAAACTTTTTTCGTACTTGCTCTTTCGCTTATCGCCGTCAAACTTTTTTCGTACTTGTTCTTTCGGCTATCTCCGTCAAACTTTTTTCGTACTTGCTCTTCCGTTTATCTCCGTCAACTATCTCGCACAGTTTCCAGCTTCACCAGTCATAATCTCTATGCCATGTCCAAGTGCATCAATAATATATTCCAGACTCTCTTTTACAGCCTTAGGACTTCCCGGCAGATTAATAATCAGCGTTTTTTTACGGATACCAGCTGTTGCACGGCTAAGCATAGCACGTTTAGTAATCGTCATACTGTATGCACGCATTGCCTCAGGAATTCCCGGTACACGTCTGTCAATGATATCTTCTGTTGCCTCTGGCATAATATCTCGTGGAGAAAAACCAGTTCCACCTGTAGTCAGAATCAATTCTGCCTCTCCCTTATCTGCAATCTCTGCCATTCTCTCTGACAGCATCTTTCTGTCATCCGGCAGAATATCCGCAGATACCACTTCATATCCATTCTTCTCAACGATCTCACGGATTGCCGGACCACTTAAATCCTCACGTTCTCCACGATATCCAGTATCGCTGGATGTAATAATCGCTACTCTTTTCATATTGTAAAACCCTCCATAAATTATAGCATCCAGAAAAAGTTTTTTTGACTGTTATTCTGCCGCAGTATCCTATACTGGAACATCTTCCAATATATACAGAAAACAGCCATTCTTTTCTTTCTATTTATTATACACTTTTATTTGCTTTTACCCAACAAATATTTTGTCAAAATCGGAAATCTCCACTTTTACCGCCTGTCTTCTCAACCAGATGCACATTGGACATTACCATATGCTTATCAATCGCCTTACACATATCATAAATTGTCAGAAGAGTCACCTGAACTCCTGTCAGCGCCTCCATTTCCACGCCGGTTTTTCCCTCTGTCTTAACTGTACAAAAAGCCCGGATAATTCCATTTGCCTCATCCAGTTCATAATCTACAGAACACTTCTGGATTGGAAGTGGATGACACATCGGAATCAGCTCAGAAGTCCTCTTCACACCCATAATGCCCGCTACACGCGCAACGCCAAGAACATCTCCCTTCTTCACGGAACCTTCCTTCACAGCAGCCATAATAGCCTCTCCTACATGAATCTCTCCTGTAGCAATCGCCGTTCTATAGGTAACACTCTTCCCGGAAACATCCACCATAACTGCATTTCCATTCTCATCAAAATGATTAAAACCCTGTAACATGATTAAAAATCCCCCTGTTTAAATTTATTATGTGAAAATGTCATATCATTAATAATACCACATAACTCAGACAAGATATAGACAAAAAGTTCCTGCAATTCGAGAGTGCAATTCGAGCGCTATCTATTATAATGCATTTCCACGTAAAAAGAGCTACGCACTATAAAGTGTGTAGCCCTTTTCAAATTTACATATTATTTCTTACGGCGTTTAAAGAATACCGCTGCTCCGGCAATTACGGCCGCTGCTGCAAATAATCCTACAAACATTCCGATCGGTGTGCTGTCGCCTGTCTTGACGGCAGATTTCGTTGTAGATCCACTCTGTGTAACCGGAGTGTTCGGTGTCGTAGTAGTTGGTGTTGGTGTAACTTCCGGTGTATTCTCAGAGTTTGTAATTACTACATCTGCACTGATATTGTCATCATCAAAAGTTACCTGCATATTATCTACGCTGACATCATACTTAAAACTTGCTGCTCCGGCAACCGGATTTCCTTTGGAATCTACCTCTGTTACATATAAGGTAATAGAGCCGCTTTCCGGAATAGAAACCTTAACCTGTGAAGTTACCTCTGAACCACCTGCCAGATCCAACGGTACGATGTTATCAGAAACGTCTGGAGAAAGCTGTGTGAAATCTGCGTCTGAGAAAATTCCTGCATAGAAAATCTCACTGCTGTTCTTAGCTTTTCCATCGCCGCCTACCAGCTTCTTGGTGATGTTCAGTTCACCTTCTTTGTAGTAACCATCCGGAACCTTTTCAAACTGATTATCAAAGTATATGGTCTTACTTCCATCATTATTTGTAACTTCTACTGTATTTCCATCAGAGAAATCTACCGTGTATAAAGTTCCGTCTGCATTTACATTTGCAAGGTAGCTTGTTCCATCTGCCTCGCACTCACCTACATAATAGGTCTGGCCTTTTTTCAGTCCTGTAAATGTTACAGTAGAAACAGATGCATTCTTATAATTAAGAGCCATTACATCTGAAACTCTCTGTGTACAGTCAGGATCTGAATAAAGCGCAACATAATATGTAGCATCCGGTGCTCCAATAACCTGTCCATCAACTGTTACCAGTCTCTTGGTTACAGATACGGAAACTGTCTTGTCTACTGTCTTCTCATCTTTTACAAGAAGATCGTCACCACTGATTGATGTTGTCGTGTTTGCTGTGTTGATTGTTCCGTCTTCATTCAGTTCGAATGTTGTATCTGCCGCAACATCATAGCCTTTCGGTGCTTTTGTCTCACGAAGAGTATAAGTAACTCCCGGTTTGAGACCTGTGATCTTGTGAGCATTCTTTGTAGAATCCCATTCAGCTACTACATTTCCATCCGGGTCAATAACCATGAGGTGGGCGCCGCCGAGTACTTTGTATGTTTCGGCATCTACCTTGCTGATCTTGACATCAACTGAAGTTTTTGTATAGGTATTTGTAACTGCTGCAATTGCTTGGCTATCTTTTCTTATTGTCACCTTTCCAGTTCCTGTTACTGCAAGTCCGTATCCGCTGATTCCGGCTTCTTCTGTCTTTTCGTTTACTGTATATTCTCCTACCGGCAGGTCCTTGATCGTTACGGTCTCTTCTGCCTTGACTTCCACTACTGTTTCTGTATCAGATGCACTTCCATCCTTGCTGTAGTATTTTCCATCTGGTCCCTGTACCGTAAACTTAAAGCTCTTTCCCTTTACATCAGTTCCGATTACCTTCTTGCTTATGCTCAGGTCTCCCTTGTCCTTGCTGTAGGTGTTTGTCACTGCCGCTGTCGCTGCTGTTCCCTTGCTCACTGTCACCTTTCCGGTTCCTGTTACTGCAAGTCCGTATCCGCTGATTCCGGCTTCTTCTGTCTTTTCGTTTACTGTATATTCTCCTACCGGCAGGTCCTTGATCGTTACAGTCTCTTCTGCCTTGACTTCCACTACTGTTTCTGTATCAGATGCACTTCCATCCTTGCTGTAGTATTTTCCATCTGGTCCCTGTACCGTAAACTTAAAGTTCTTTCCCTTTACATCAGTTCCGGTTACCTTCTTGCTTATGCTCAGGTCTCCCCTGTCCTTGCTGTAGGTGTTTGTCACTGCCGCTGTCGCTGTTGTTCCCTTGCTCACTGTCACCTTTCCGGTTCCTGTTACTGCAAGTCCGTATCCGCTGATTCCGGCTTCTTCTGTCTTTTCGTTTACTGTGTATTCTCCTACCGGCAGGTCCTTGATCGTTACAGTCTCTTCTGCCTTGACTTCCACTACTGTTTCTGTATCAGATGCGGCTCCGTCTTTGTCATAGTACTTTCCGTTCGGTCCCTGTACCGTAAACTTAAAGTTCTTTCCTTCCGCACTGACTCCTTCCACCTTCTTGCTTACGCTCAGGTCTCCCTTGTCCTTGCTGTAGGTGTTTGTCACTGCCGCTGTCGCTGTTGTTCCCTTGCTCACTGTCACCTTTCCGGTTCCTGTTACTGCAAGTCCGTATCCGCTGATTCCGGCTTCTTCTGTTTTTTCGTTTACTGTATATTCTCCAACCGGCAG
>NZ_JAHLQG010000036.1 GCF_018919065.1 Blautia sp. MSJ-9
ACGGATGCAATGATCCAAATAGAGCTACGTCAGACCAATTACTCCCCTATATTATAATAAAATAAGTGCAGCTGTCAGAGTTAATTACTCTCCAACAACTACACTTTTATGGTACTAAATTCAACTCCTGTTTTTTATTTGGAGTGAGATTAGCACAGGTACCAGAAGAACTGAAGTGAAATGGTCCTAAGTGCAAAAAACTGAAAAAGTTATAGAGATACCACTCCTTAGAGGGATTATCTCATAAATTTTGGATACTGAAAAACCGGTGGATTATTCATCGCTTACGATAGAAAGTGGACAGTTACTATATTTGGAGGTTTCATTATGAGCAGTAAACGTGCCCCAGGGCGTTCCCTGGATGAATGGATGGAACTGGTGATCCAGTGCAGACAGAGCGGACTTACTGATGCCGCATGGTGTAATGAACACGGGATCTCTCCCAGCTGTTTTTATAATGCGGTCACACGTCTGCGTAAAAAGGCCTGTCAGATCCCAGAACCGGCTGGCAAGCCAGTACCCTTGATCTCACATCCCATAAACAGGATGTGGTCCAGATCGCTATAGAACCGGAAACTTCTCCGGCAGAACTGGTTTCAGATAAAGATAACCGTTCTATGTACCTTGACAATCCACATACGATTGAGATCGAAGCCAGAGGACTGATGATCCGGATGAATAATACTGTCCATCCTTCGCTCCTGAAGATCCTGATGGACGCGCTGAAGGAGCCATTATGTTAGCGGATATTTCAAATGTCGATGCCATTTATATCGTCTGTGGAAGAACAGACATGCGTAAATCTATTGATGGCTTATGTGCGATCATCCAGGATCAGTTTTCCATGGAGATCGACCATGCACTCTATCTTTTCTGTGGACGGAAATGTGACAGGATAAAAGCCATCTTAAAAGAACCGGATGGGATCGTTATGATTTACAAACGGCTGACAGCCCAGGGGTCTTACCAGTGGCCGAGAGATAAGTCAGAAGTCCGGAACCTCACATGGAGGGAATTCGACTGGCTGATGTCAGGCATCGATATCGAGCAGCCCAAAGCGATCAAAACATCCTGTGCAAGGCAGTAAAACTGCACATAAAATGCCCCGTTTTTCCTGTATTTTCGGCACTTTCAAGGTCCACTGTTTTCCTGTTGTACTGGCAGTCCAGTCTGTTTTCTGATATAATAAAGATATCAAAAACAGGAGGAAAAAACAGTGGCAGACAGTTCCAAAGATATTCAGCTGCGAGAGCTGAAAGACGTGATCATGGACCTGAAAAATTCAATAAAAACTCTTCAGGCAACTGTCGATGCTGGAAATAAACGGGAAGAAGCCCTTATACAGGAACGTGACAACCTGAAAGAAGAAGTGGAACTTCTCCGCAAAAAACTTTTTGGTACTTCCAGCGAAAAACGCTCCACTGATCTTCCGGGACAGCTGAACCTTTTCAATGAAGCGGAAATGGAACAGGATCCTGCGGCCGCTGAAGCCGAAGAGATGGCAGCACAGCTTCCCGGGAAAAAGAGAAAAGCCCGCGCAGCAAATGCAGAACGTTTTAAAGGCCTGCCTGTAAAAAAGGAATATTTTGATATCCCGGAAGAGGACAGGTTCTGCCCGGTCTGTAATGCTCCATTGGAAAAGATCGGTGAAGAGTTCGTGCGTCGTGAACTGGTCTTTATACCGGCAAAGCTGAAAGTCATTGAATACTACAGCATCAGCTATAAATGCCCGGAATGCAGCAAACGTGATCTTCCTGTTATCAAAAAAGGAAAAGACGGAAAACCGCATATGCTCTATGGGATGGCTTCGGCAGGAACAGTTGCATGGGTGATGTACCAGAAGTTCTGCAACAGCCTGCCATACTGCCGTCAGGAAAAAGACTGGAAGCAGTATGGTGCGTCCATCACAAGGGCGACCATGGCAAACTGGGTCATCCTCAATTCAGATGCATTTTTCCGTCCGATGTATGAATACTTCCGCCGGAAACTGCTGGAGAGGGAATTCGCAATGGCAGACGAAACGCCCCTGCAGGTACTGCATGAACCGGGGCGCCGGGCCCAGTCAAAATCCTACATGTGGCTTTTCCGCAGCGGGGAAGATGGAGGGGTACCGATCATCCTTTATAAATACTCGGAAACCCGTGCCGGAGACAACGCGGTTGAATTCCTTCAGGGATTCAAAGGCTACCTGATGTGCGACGGATACAGCGGGTACAACAAAGTGCCGGATGCAAAGCGTACAGCCTGCTGGGCACATATACGCAGGTACCTGGTGGATGCAGTCCCGAAAGGCAAAAACCTGGATTATAGCCAGCCTGCTGTGCAGGGTATCCTGTATGTAGACCGTCTCTTCCGTCTGGAAGAAACGATTAAAGCCAAAAGCACAACCTTCGATTCTCTCAAAAAAGCACGCCTTGAAAAAGAAGTGCCTGTCATTGAGGGCTTTTTGTCGTGGCTTGACTTGCAGAAACCTATCCGGGGATCCCGGATGGATAAGGCAGTCACCTATATCCAGAACCGCCGGACCTATCTTATGATCTATCTGGAAGATGGCAGATGCAGCTTTTCTAATAATCTCAGCGAGAATGCGATCCGCCCATTCACGGTAGGCCGTAAAAACTGGCTGTTCTGTGATACTCCGAACGGTGCACAGGCCAGTGCCATTGTATATACCATGGTAGAAATGGCAAAGGCAAATGGAGTAAACGTCTATCACTATCTGACCTACCTGTTAGAGAAACAGCCTAATGATAGTATGAGTGACGAAGAACTGGATCAGCTGGCACCATGGAACGAAGATGTCAAAGCAGAACTCAGGCGCCTGGCAGAAAGCTCCGACGAATGATCAATCATATGTGAATTGTCAAGGTACTCCGACTGCTGAAAAGTAGTCGGATATTTTTCTAGCGACACCTGAAAATTAAACGCTTACTTATTTTCAGAGGAATAGATATGATATACACAGTAAAACGAATTGATGAAGATTTGGACTTCGGGTGTGAAGAGCGACCGAAAGGTATGCCAGTCATGGCAATAGTGACGCTTATGAATTCTTCAGGAAAAGAAATAAGGGTAAAAGCAGAGGATGCCATGCTCTATGAATGTAACATCAATGAAAGGGACAAGGTTTGTCTTGATGTGAACAACAAGTTGAAAAAAGTAAAATAAAAATTGCAGGAGAACTACAATGGTAAAGCAAATAGTAAGAGACATTTTCTTTTTAAGCCAGCCATCCGAGCCGGCCACAAAAGCAGATATCCAGATTGGGAAGGATCTGCAGGACACACTGCAGGCAAACCGGGAACGGTGCGTTGGTATGGCTGCAAACATGATTGGTGTAAAGAAGAATATCATTATTGTGAATATGGGATTCATAGATGTTGTGATGTTCAATCCGGTGATTGTTTCAAAACGGGACATGTATGAGACGGAAGAAGGTTGTCTGTCTCTGGATGGTGTTCGTAAGACGACCAGATATCAGGAAATTGAAGTAGAATATTATGACTTTAACTGGAAAAAACAGCGGCAGAAGCTGTCTGGATGGACTGCACAGATTTGTCAGCATGAGATCGATCATTTGTCCGGAAAGATAATATAACCGAATGCGGATTGAGAATAGCTGCTTAACTCGACTCAAGTAATGAAGCGGATTGCGAGGTGACGGATATGCTGAAAAATGTACTGATTGTAGTGGATGATATAGAAAAATCTATAGAATTTTACAGGGATTTATTTGGCCTTCAAGTGATTCTTAAGAATGAAGGTAATGTGATTTTATCGGAGGGTCTTGTTTTGCAGGACACTGGTTTATGGGGAAAGACGCTGGATGAGATTTCTACTCCATTTAATAACAGGATGGAACTGTATTTTGAGGAATTTGATATAGATGGATTGCTTGCAAAATATGAATCCGGTAAATATTTTGTTCGATATGCCACTGAACTAACAGAAATTGCAGGTGGCCAGAAACTTGTAAGATTGTATGATCCGAGTGGTAATCTCATTGAGGTTCGCACTCCATTTATGTCTAATTAAAGGAGAAGATATGCAGATTTTTGTTGATGCAGATGCCTGTCCGGTAGTTGGTATTGTTGAAAAAGTAGCAAAAGAGTACAGTATTCCGGTAACGTTATTGTGTGATACAAATCATGTGTTGTCTTCTGATTACAGTGAAGTGATTGTAGTTGAAGCCGGTGCAGATGCAGTAGATTATAAACTGATCAGTATTTGTCATAAAGGCGATATTGTTGTGTCACAGGATTATGGAGTGGCGGCAATGGCACTTGGAAAAAATGCGTATGTGATTCATCAATCTGGGAAATGGTATACCAATGAGAATATTGACCAGATGCTTATGGAGCGGCATCTGAATAAGAAGGCACGAAGGGCATCCGGAAAGAATCATTTAAAAGGACCAAGAAAACGAACATCGGAGGATGATGAGCATTTCAGAGAATCCTTCGAGAAAATGATACATATGGCAATGGATAAGGAGAAATAATCACAAACGGAACACAGGAGAATTGGGAGGTGCAGAATGACGGAAAAGGAAAGAACCTATATTGCAATCGATCTTAAGTCATTCTATGCATCTGTGGAATGTAAAGAGCGAAATAGGGATCCTTTGACGACTAATCTTGTGGTTGCGGATAAAAGCAGAACAGAAAAAACGATCTGTCTTGCGGTATCTCCAGCCTTAAAGTGTTATGGGATACCCGGAAGGGCTCGTTTATTTGAGGTTGTTCAAAAAGTAAAAGAAGCCAATAGTGCCCGCAGGTGGAAAGCACCGAACAGAACATTTATTGGTTCTTCTGATGACAGTACAGAATTAAATATCAATTCTGCACTGGAGATTGATTATATTGTTGCACCTCCCCGGATGGCTCTCTATCTGGAATACAGCACCAGAATTTACAGCATTTATCTGAAATATATTGCACCGGAAGATATTTTCCCGTATTCGATTGACGAAGTATTTATGGATGTAACGAATTATCTGCATACTTATAATATGACAGCAAGAGAACTTGCAATGACCATGATACAGGATGTGCTGAAAACGACAGGTATAACAGCAACTGCAGGAATTGGAACGAATATGTATCTGTGTAAGATTGCGATGGATATCGTGGCGAAGCATATTAAAGCAGATAAAGATGGTGTACGAATTGCAGAACTGGATGAAATGTCATACCGAAGGAAACTCTGGAGCCACAGACCTCTTACTGATTTCTGGAGAGTCGGAAAGGGATATGCAAAGAAGTTGGAAGAATATGGCCTCTATACGATGGGTGATATTGCCAGATGTTCCATCGGAAAAGAGAATGAATTATATAACGAAGATCTGCTATATAAACTGTTTGGCGTTAATGCAGAGCTGCTGATCGATCATGCCTGGGGATATGAGCCCTGTACCATGAAAATGGTCAAGGCTTACAAACCGGAAACGAACAGTGTTTGTTCCGGGCAGGTACTTCATTGTCCTTATGACTTTGAAAAAGCAAAATTAGTCGTCAAAGAGATGACGGACCAGATGGTTTTGGATCTGGTGGATAAGAAGCTTGTAACAGACCAGATTGTGTTGACGGTTGGTTATGATATTGAGAATTTGAATAATACCGACAGGAAAAAGCAATATCATGGTGAGGTTACGATCGACCGTTATGGAAGAAAAATCCCGAAACACGCACATGGAACGACCAATCTGAAACGGCAGACTTCCTCAACAAAAATGATAACGGATGCAGTAATAGAACTATATGACGGGATTGTTGACAGAAACCTGCTTATCAGAAGAATTAATATCACAGCGAACAGGCTTGTGGATGAAAATTCTGTAAAGAAAGAAAAAGTGTATGAGCAGTTGGATCTTTTTACGGATTATGAGGCGCAAAGGAAAAAGCAGGAAGAGGAAGAGGCTGCGCTGGATCGCGAAAAACGTATGCAGGAAGCAATGCTCAGTATTAAAAAGAAATTTGGAAAAAATGCTATGCTGAAGGGGATGAATCTTCAGGAAGGTGCAACCGCCCGGGACAGAAATGAACAGATTGGCGGTCATAAGGCGTAAAGGAGTTGAAAGAGAATGAAAAATAATTCTTATGACGATATCATCAATTTACCGCATCCGGTCTCTAAGAATCATCCGCAAATGCCACTTTGGGATCGGGCAGCGCAATTTGCTCCTTTTGCAGCTCTGACCGGACATGATGCTGCGATAAAAGAAACAGCAAGATTAACCGATGAACGATTGGAACTGAGTGAGGAAGTGATTGCTCAACTGAACGAAAAAATCAACATAATCAGAAATAATATCGGTATAGAACAGAATGTATCCATAACTTATTTTATTCCCGATGCAAAAAAAGCCGGTGGATCCTATGTTATGTGCTCCGGTATTGTAAAAAAGGTAGACGAATACGAGCATACCATAATTATGACGGATCAAACGGTCATTCCAATTGAACAGATAAGCGATATTAAATGTGAAGAGTGGTAAATGTAAAAACAGATACTCGGAAGCTTGCAGTTTTTTGGCTGGCTTACCGGTGTCGGATCCGGGATGACGATCGTCGGACCGGAAGATGTAAAGCAACAGGAAAAAATTATTTTGAAAAGTCAGAAAAAAGCTTTTCTATTATCGTAGTACATGGTATACTGAATACCGAAATGAATGATATGCAAAATAGGATTTTATGCGTTAAGTGTTCGGTGAATGGGGAGTTGTCACTGAAACGAAAAGTGCGTCTTACGGTATATTATCCGCACCCGTTGCAAACAATATAAGAGGATATCTCATATTGTGTTAGGGAATGTTTTCGACATACATTCTATCACAATTGGAGATATCCTTTTTTACTGAATATCCACCTGAGTGTGTTCAAAAGGATAATCTCCATTTCAAAAAATACAAAGGAGGTTATTTTTTAATGGTTGACAAATTGAAAATTGAGCAGGCAGTCCGTCTGCTTCTGGAAGGTATCGGTGAAGATATTACACGGGAAGGTTTGATTGATACTCCTGACAGGATTGCCCGCATGTGTGAAGAAATTTACGGAGGTCTTGGCCATGAAGCGGACCAGCACCTGTTGAAGCAGTTTCCTGTAGAAAATAATGAAATCGTGTTGGAAAAAGACATCACCTTTTACTCCATGTGTGAGCATCATCTGATGCCTTTTTATGGAAAAGCTCATCTTGCATACATCCCCAACGGCAAAGTTACCGGTTTAAGCAAACTGGCACGTACAGTAGAGGTTTATTCCAGAAGACCACAGATTCAGGAACGCCTTACTGTTCAGATCACAGATGCTTTGGAGCGTACTCTGGATCCCAAAGGAATTATGGTAATGTTGGAAGCGGAACATACCTGTATGACCATGCGCGGAATAAAAAAACCGGGCAGCAAAACGATCACTACTGTAACCCGTGGTGCGTTTACAGAAGATAAGGAACTGCAGAAAATGTTCCTTTCTATGGTAAAAGGATGAATAATAATTTTTTAGATATGGACCGTGTCAATCAGATCTGGAGGCACCCGGTTTATCAGGAACACTATAAAAAAATACAGGAACTTGAGAGTGAACGGAGCTTCTGCCGTCATACTCCTGAACATTTTCTGGATGTTGCACGGCTGATGTACATTTATGCACTAGAGGAACATCTGGAGCTGCCTAAAGAGCTTATCTATGCAGCAGCACTTCTTCATGATATCGGACGTGCACAGCAATATCAGTACAACATTCCCCATGATATTGCAGGAGTAGAAATCGCACGGGAAATTCTGACAGATCTGCACTTTACAGAACAGGAAAAAGAACTGATTCTGTCTTCCATTGGACATCACCGAAAAGGAGATTCCTGCAGTACGCTGGCAGCACTTCTTTATAAAGCGGATAAGCAGTCCAGAAATTGTTTTTTATGTTCCGCTGCTTCTGAATGCTATTGGTCTGATGATAAAAAAAATATGAAAATTGAATACTGATTTTCTTCATAAGCACAAAAGAAAGGATGGGCTCTGCTCATGAAAATTGGAAACCGTTTTTTTGATACTAAGAATCATACTTACATAATGGGAATTCTAAATGTTACCCCTGATTCCTTTTCAGACGGCGGCAAATGGAATCATATAGATGAAGCTTTGAAACATACAGAGGCAATGATTGCTGATGGTGCAGATATTATTGATATCGGAGGCGAATCTACACGTCCCGGCCATACACCTGTCAGTGCTGATGAGGAAGCACAGAGAGTTCTTCCTGTTATTGAAGCGGTCAAAAAACATTTTGACATTCCTGTTTCTGTAGATACTTTTAAGAGCAGTGTTGCTGAAAGTTCTATTCAGGCAGGAGCTGACCTGGTTAACGATATCTGGGGATTAAAATATGATCCGAAAATGGCAGCTGTGATCGCAAAATATGATGTGGCCTGTTGTCTGATGCACAACAAATCTAATACAGAATATCAAAACTTTCTCATTGATATGCTCGCCGAAACACAGGAATGTGTCAATCTTGCAAGACAGGCTGGCATTAAAGATGAAAAAATCATGCTTGATTCGGGAATTGGTTTTGGAAAAACATTTGAAATGAATCTGGAAGCAATGAATCACCTGGAGCTTTTTCAGAATCTGGGATTTCCGGTTCTCCTTGGTACATCCCGCAAATCCATGATCGGACTGGCACTGGATCTTCCTGTAGATCAGCGCATGGAGGGGACTTTGGCTACCAGTGTAATTGGCGTAATGAAGGGATGCTCTTTTGTTCGTGTCCACGATGTTAAAGAAAACAAGCGTGTGATCCAGATGACAGAAGCAATCCTGGGACGCAGATAAATTACTGGCACAAAACAGATGGTAAATATAAATAACATACAGAAAGGATTTGCTGTTATGGATGAGACCAGATTAGATAAAATAGAAATTAAAGAGCTGGAGGTTTTTGCAAACCATGGTGTATATCCCGAGGAAAATGTTCTGGGACAGAAATTTGTTATTTCTGCCACTCTTTTTACCAGGACACGTCTGGCGGGATTAACCGATGAGTTGTCTGCCTCCATAAACTATGGCGAAGTCAGCCATATGATCACTGATTTCACCAGAAAACATACTTATAAACTTCTGGAATCTCTTGCAGAGAATCTTGCAGAAATGCTTCTTTGCTCTCTTTCCGGACTTGAAAAAATCACTCTGAAGATCGAAAAGCCGTGGGCACCGGTTGGTCTTCCTCTGAAAACCGTATCTGTGGAAATTACACGGAAATGGCATACTGCTTATATTGCTTTTGGCTCTAATATGGGTGATAAAAAGATGTATATAGATAATGGGATCCGTGGTCTGGCAGAGACAAAAGGATGCCGTATAGAGGCAATTTCCGATTATCTTATCACAGAACCTTACGGAGTTACTGATCAGGATGAATTTTTAAATGGAGTTCTGAAAATGCGGACACTTCTTACTCCTGGAGAATTGCTTGTGCGACTGCATCAGTTAGAACAGGCGGCAAACAGGGAACGTATCATTCACTGGGGACCAAGGACACTGGATTTGGATATCCTGTTTTATGATCAGGAAATTATTGATATGCCAGATCTTCATATTCCTCATATTGATCTGCACAACCGCGATTTCGTTCTTGTACCAATGAATCAGATTGCTCCGTATCTGCGACATCCTGTGTTAAATCAGACCATTTCGCAGCTTCTGGACAGCCTTCTGAACAAATCTGAAAATACTGCAAAATAAAGTGAACAGTAACCAGTAACGATATTTTTCTGAATGTTCCATTGATATTTACTTTGCCATTTTCTATAAACAGTGCTATGATATATTCAATGGAAATTCTATAAAAGAGAAAACATCTACAGGAGGGCAAAAAATTATGAAAATCAGACGCGAAGAACACATGGCAGGTGGAAATGGTCACGTAATCATCAAAGAAATCCTTGATGCAGAACAGTTGAATGGTAAATGTGGACTGTATGCACAGGTAACCCTGGAGCCGGGATGTTCACTGGGATATCATGAACATCATGGAGAAAGTGAAACCTACTATATTTTACAGGGACAGGGTGAATACAATGACAACGGTACCTATCGTCCGGTAAAAGCAGGAGATATTACATTCACACCGGACAATCATGGACATGCACTTGCAAATACAGGAAATACAGATCTGGTTTTTATGGCTCTGATCATTAAAGACTGATATAAAAACAGCAGCACATATTTCTTATGGAAATAATGACTGCTGTTTTTATTACCAGGACAGACTGATTATAATAAAAAACAGTATAAATCAGGTAGCATTTTAGCCGAATCAAGTAAGTCCCCTGCTTCAATTGCGAAAAGTAATAAGCAGTGGGTGGGGACTTGCTTGTATCAGGAGGAGTGCAAGCTCCTTCTGATAAACTGCGAAGCAGTTATTCGATTATGAGCAAGTAGCGAAGCGGATTGCGAATATCCGCTTGATTAATCATTCAAATGGAGAATCAAACTATGTACAGAAAAACAGCAAAGAAGTTACTGAAATTCATAGAGAAAAGCCCCACTGCATTTCAGGCAGTGACGGAGATGACCAAAAGGCTTGACAAAGAAGGCTTTGAAGAATTGAAAGAGGAGGATCATTGGAAGCTTAAAAAAGGCGGAAATTATTATGTGACCAGAAATCATTCTGCGATCATAGCTTTTTCCATTCCGCAGAAGCCTGTGTGGAAGTTTCATATTATGGCAAGCCACAGTGATTCCCCTTCCCTTAAGATCAAGGAGAATCCTGAGATAGAGGTGGAGAATGCTTATATCAAACTGAATGTAGAGCGTTACGGTGGAATGATTCTGTCTCCATGGTTTGACAGACCTCTGTCAGTGGCAGGAAGGCTGATCGTCCGTCAGGATGGAAAAATCAGAGAGAAGATGGTGACTGTGGACAGAGATCTGCTGGTCATCCCCAATCTTGCCATTCATATGAACAGGGAAGTAAATGACGGATATAAATATAATGTGCAGAAGGATATGCTGCCTCTTTTCAGCGATAAGGAAGGAAAGGGCAGATTTATGGAAAATGTGGCTGAGGCCGCAGAAGTAAAGACAGAAGATATTCTGGGACATGATCTGTTTCTTTATGACAGAACTCCGGGTACTCTGTGGGGAGTAAATGAGGAATTTATCTCTGCACCCAGACTGGATGATCTGCAGTGTGCATTCTCTTCTATGGAGGGATTCCTGCAGGGAAATCGTGAAGAAAGCATTTCTGTACATTGTGTGCTGGATAATGAAGAAGTGGGAAGCAGTACAAGACAGGGGGCTGCCTCCACATTCCTTAAGGATACTCTGATGCGGATCAATATGGGACTGGGACGCACTCAGGAGGAATATTATATGGCACTTGCAGACAGTTTTATGATTTCTGCAGATAATGCCCATGCTCTCCATCCAAACTATACGGATAAGACAGATCCGGTAAACCGTCCGGTGCTGAACGGGGGAATCGTGATCAAGTACAATGCAAACCAGAAATATTGTACAGACGGAGTGTCCGCTGCAATTTTCAAGGATATCTGTGACAGGGCAAAGGTGCCGTACCAGACCTTTGTGAACCGTTCGGATATGGCAGGCGGATCCACGCTGGGAAATATTTCCAATACCCAGGTTCCTGTGAAAACAGTGGATATCGGTCTGGCACAGCTTGCCATGCACTCTGTATATGAAACAACAGGTGCGAAAGATACAGAGAGCCTGGTTAAGGCAGCGACAGTATTTTTTGCATAGCTTGTCGGCACACTGGCAGATAAACGTAAATATAAAAATCAGGAGATAAGAAAGTGAACAGAAAAGCAGTGTTTTTTGATGCAGACGGAACACTCTGCGATATGGAAAAGGGTGTACCCCAGAGCACAAAGGAGGCATTGAAGAAATTAAGAGAAAACGGTCATGACGCATGGCTTTGCACAGGCAGGAGCAGGGCCTTTGTTTCCCGGTATCTGGAAGAGCTTCCGTTTACCGGTATGATCAGTGCCTGCGGGGCTACCATTGAAAAAGATGGAGAACGTCTTTTTAATAAAGAGATGCCCCCGGAAGTTGCAAAAAAATCAGTGGAAATCCTGCGCAGATATGGTCTGGTCCCGGTTATGGAAGGTGCAGATTTCATGTATTATGATAAGGATGAATATAATACAGATGTGAACTGGTATACGGATCTGATCACAGAATCTTTAGGACCTAAATGGCGTCCCATCAGGGGAAATGAAGACTGTATGCGCATTAATAAGATCAGTGCAAAGATGATAAAAGGCTGTGATGCAGAAGCTGCCTGCAGGGAACTGAGTGAGTATTATGACATTATCCGTCATGAGAGTGGTTCAGGGATTGCAGGAACCACCATTGAACTTGTCCCAAAGGGCTTTAACAAGGCAGTGGGGATCTCGGCAGTGTGCAGACTCTTTGATATTCCATGGGAGGACACGATCGTGTTTGGAGACAGCAATAATGATCTCGCCATGTTTGAATATGCGGCAGTGAAGGTTGCCATGGGAAATGGTTCGGAGAAAATAAAAGCTCTGGCTGATCATATTACACAGGATATGTTCCATTATGGAATCAGAAACGGACTGGAATATCTGAAGCTGATATAAACATAAAAAGCCTGGGCTCAGATCAGTCCCAGGCTTTTGCATATATAGAGCCAGATTGTCATGGTAAAGGAGCTTAACAGAGTGGTAGTCATAACCACACCGGAAGTAAAATCGCCGTCATAATCCATGTTTTTGGCCATGATATAACAGCTTACAGTAGTGGCAGAGCCAAGCATGATAATGATTGCAACCAGCATATCATGGGAAAATCCCAGAAGCACAGCCAGTGGAAGAAATACAGCTTCATATCCCACAAGCTTCAGAAAGCTACATGCGATCAGTGGTTTCGGCCTTGCGAATGCCTTGCCGAATTTCAGTGCGCCACCCATGGCCATCAGCCCAAGAGGAGTCGCTGTTTTTCCGAGATTATCTACGGCAGTATTCAGAATTGTTGGCATTGGCAGATGAAGCAGCGACCATACCATACCTGTCAGGATACCAAGGATAATAGGGTTCGTGGCGATTCCTTTCAGGGTTCGGATAAGCTTTGCGGTATCAAGTTTACCGCCGCCGGGAGCGAACAGTGACAGTGTTATAACTGCCATCACATTATAAAGAGGCACACTTCCGATGATCATAAGCGGTGCCATTCCTGCGTTTCCGTAAAGATTCTGGATAATTGCAATTCCAAGGATCGCAGCGCTGCTCCGGTAAGAAGCCTGGATAAATTCGCCCTGGATATTTCGCGGTTTCAGCAGATAGGAAAGTCCTGTGGAAATTCCGATACTGATCAGTGTGACAAAGAAGCAGAACAATACAAATTTCGTATTCCACACACTGTAGAAATCTGACTTTGCAATATCAAGAAACAAAAGCGCAGGCAGAGCTGCATTAAATACGAACTTATTCAGACGGCTGACAAAGGTGTCATCAAAGAGTCCGATCTTCCGAAAAAAGAGCCCGAGCATCAGGGTGAGAAAAATCGGGATTGTAGCATTAAGACAGAAAATAAGATTTTCCATTTTCATAAATCCTTTCAAAAAAATGATTTCTGTACAAAAAGTACGGTTCATAAGGTGACTGCTATATCACAATAACACCATGATTATAAACGTTTGACAGGAATTGTCAAATTTCGATTTCTGTGTTATTCTGAAAAAAATGGTTGCTGTTCAGTATGCCTTGCAGATTGCGGGAATGATTTTTCAGACACGCTCTAAGAGCAGAGTGAACAGTAATAAAATTGCAGACAGTGGAGTGGTGGATCATGAAGTATGGAAAGATAAGAATAGAAGATGGATTTCTGGTTTTTACCAGACATATGATGATAAACAATCTTCCATGTAAAGACATTGTATGGGCATATATGCGAAAAGAGGGAGCAGATGAAGGTGATGACAGACAGCTGAGTGTAAATTATCTTGTAATTGTTACCAGACGTAAGAAGAGATACAAGTTCGATATGACAGAAAAAGAGATTCATGAGTGTATCCGCATTCTTAAGATATTAAACCCGGATATGGCAACAGGTTTCCCGAAGGGCGGCAGGATATCTCTTCATAGTCTGCCGAATACCAGAGATCTGGGTGCGATCGTTACAGCTGATGACAGACACATCCTGCCGAGGAGGCTTCTGAGAAGCGGGGAACTTTATCACATTTCAGAGAGCGATAAGAACAGACTCAGAGAAGAATACAATCTGAAGACGGTGATCGACCTGCGTTCGGCAGAAGAGAGAAAATGTAAACCGGATACTATTATAGCAGAAGTAGAATACTACCATGTACCGGTTGTGGATGAGGATGTGCAGGTTATCAGCAACAGAGAACAGTTTGTGAAAATGCTTGCAGGACTTCCGGATGATATGGAAGAATATATGATCAGACAGTACAGGAATTTATGCATGGATCAGCTGGTGTTGAAACAGTATGCGAAGTTTATCGATATTCTTTTCAGGCAGGAAAAAGGTGCTGTTTTGTGGCATTGCGGAACTGGAAAGGACCGTACAGGGATCGGGACTGCTTTTTTGCTCAGTCTGCTGGGGGTGGAGGAAGATGTGATATATGAAGACTATCTGCGCACAAACCGTTATATGGAGCCCAAACTGGTATATATGCAGAGACTTGTACAGACCTGGCCGGAGGCAGATGAGAAAATGACCGAGAAGCTTCCAATTATATATAATGTAAAAGAGGAGTATTTGGCTGCTGTTTTTGAAACAGTGAAAAAGACTTATGGTTCTATGGAAAAGTTTTTCCAGACCGTATTTTATCTGAAACCGAAAATGATCGAAGAGTTCAGAAATAAATATCTGATATAGGCAGTTAATTTGATGTTTTTACAAAAGTTATCATAGAGTTACTGTTCACTGGTAATATCCCGCAAAGCGTGTTGCTGGGAACGAAGTGAACAGTAACGTCACAGAAAGACATTTGTTTTTGTGCGAAAAATTTATTGACAAAATCATGATTATTGATATAATGGTAACCATACGAGCTATTTATTATATTAACGTGGTGAAAATGTACACGTTGAAAGCAGGTGGGACATGCAGAAGAGAGTATTATCCCTGTTAGTAGATAATACTGCAGGTGTAACAACCAGAGTATCTGGATTATTCAGCCGCAGAGGCTATAACATCGACAGCATTACCGGAGGTGTAACAGCGGACGAGCGTTTTTCCAGAATTACCGTTGTGTGCAGCGGGGATGAACTGATTCTGGAGCAGATCACGAATCAGCTTGCCAAGCTTGTAGATGTAAGAGATATTAAGATCCTGGAGCCGGACAACAGCGTATGCCATGAATTAATGATGATCAAGGTGGCTGCGAAACCGGAGCAGAGACAGGGACTCATTTCCATAGCGGATGTTTTCCATGCGAAAGTCGCAGACGTAAGTGTGGATTCCATGATACTGGAGATGACAGGTAACCATAATAAACTGGAGGCATTTCTTGAGCTGATGGGCGATTACGAGATTCTCGAACTTGCACGTACAGGAATGACCGGTTTATCAAGAGGTTCGCAGGATGTAACCTATTTCTGATGAAAGACCGGAAGGCTTTTCGGAACGCAGGAAATTGAAAAATATCTCAGAAACAGTACATATTATAGTTTGCTAGGGGAGCATCCCTTAACGATAAATTTTTTTACGATTAGCAGGAGGAAAATAAAATGGCTAACAAGATTTTTTATCAGGAAGATTGTAATTTAAGCTTACTGGATGGTAAAAAAATTGCAATTATTGGATACGGAAGCCAGGGACATGCACATGCTCTGAACTTAAAGGATTCCGGATGTGATGTCATTATCGGTCTTTATGAAGGCAGCAAATCCTGGAAGAGAGCTGAAGAGCAGGGCTTTAAGGTATATACAGCAGCTGAAGCAGCTAAACAGGCAGATATCATCATGATTCTTATCAATGATGAATTACAGGCTAAACTTTACAAAGAATCCATCGAGCCAAACCTTGAAGAAGGCAACATGTTAATGTTTGCTCATGGTTTCAATATCCATTTCGGATGCATCAAACCACCAAAGAATGTTGATGTTACAATGATCGCTCCTAAAGCACCTGGTCATACAGTAAGAAGTGAGTATCAGGCTGGAAAAGGAACACCTTGTCTTATCGCTGTAGAGCAGGATTACACAGGAAAAGCTCAGGATCTTGCACTGGCATATGGTCTTGGAATCGGCGGAGCAAGAGCTGGTCTTCTTGAAACTACATTCCGTGTAGAGACAGAGACAGACCTCTTTGGTGAGCAGGCTGTACTTTGCGGTGGTGTTTGCGCACTTATGCAGGCTGGTTTCGAAACACTTGTTGAAGCTGGTTATGACCCAAGAAATGCATACTTTGAATGTATTCATGAAATGAAACTGATCGTAGACCTGATCTATCAGTCAGGATTCGCAGGAATGAGATATTCTATCTCCAATACTGCTGAATATGGCGACTACATCACAGGACCTAAGATCATCACAGAAGATACAAAGAAAGCTATGAAGAAAATTCTTTCTGATATCCAGGATGGTACATTTGCAAAAGACTTCTTACTTGATATGTCTGATGCAGGTGCACAGGTTCACTTCAAAGCTATGAGAAAGAAAGCTTCTGAGCATCAGTCTGAGAAAGTTGGCGAAGAAATCCGTAAACTTTACAGCTGGAATGGCGAAGACAAACTTATCAACAACTAATCTGAATAGGATTAAAATAAAATCCCTCGCCGGATGCGGCGGGGGATTTTTTGAATATGTACATATCTATAATGATGATTAATTACAGTTCAACAATCTGACCCTTTTCAACGTCATATTTGCAGTATTTCCCATTTCCAGAAATAAATGGCTGATAGGTATCAGTTCTGTTATCTTTCAGATATACGATACCAGTCGCAATCATTTCGACTAATGAGAAACGTTTGCTGAGACTGGAAATCCATTTATATGTTTTGTTCTTTGACGAACTTGCCATGACCATGTTGTAGGAATGACCATGCTCGGCTTCTTCCAGAGAGAAGTATACTTTCTCTGCTTTGTCAGGAGCGTCAAAAACCTGACTGGTGATGTAGGAAGAGAAATTGGTCTCTACAAATTTACGGAAAGATTTCATGTCGTAAGTAATCTTGGAAACCTCATCTGTAATCTTATCTCCACGTTCCAGACGTGTTTTGATGATATTTAAGACATCTACAGTCCAGTTGATGAAAGAAATACTTTCGTAATTCATACTTTCCATCAGTTCTGAGATCAGATTCTTTGACAGAATGTTAGAGCGCACCGCCTCATCGTAAAGTTCTTTGTTCATAACATTTTCCCTCTTTTTTCATTATATTAGCATTCCGCGTGCTTTTATGATATACTGATTATAAATCTGTTTACTGCAAATTGCAATAAAAACAACGATGAAAACGAAAAAAATTGTACATATTAGCCATTGTTTGTTCGCTGCTATTCCGCGAGGCGTTTGGTGTAAATATGCATGATTAATGATGAAAATAAGGAGGACATTATGGAAATAGAAGAAGAGTTTATTTCAGGATTCTGCAGAACATGCAATGGAGGAACTACAGTCTGTTGTGAATATGCCGTAGAGGGGGACAAAAGAACTCTCACGTTTATGGACTGTGCACATGACAGATGTGTAAACCTTGCTGCCTGTGAAATTTATAAACAGGCACATGAACTGGAGCGATAAAAAGACAAAAAACAATCCCGGGTATTAGTTTTGATATAAGGACGATACACGGGATTTGTTATGTAAAAGGATATATAATTAAGCAGACAAATTTCTGATAGTCAGTTATTGGAAGCGGAATCAAACATGTATGCAAAATAAGCATCTTTAAATGCAGAATAACTGTTTCTGGAAATTGGAATAGAAGAGGAAATTCCGGTAGTGATCAGATTTCGGGTGAACTGCTTCACACGCGACAGGTTCACGATGTAACTACGGTGGCACTTAAAGAATCCTTTTTCAGGTGTGAAGACTCCTTCGCATTTCGAAAATAATTCACGGATTTTCAAAATGGTTCCATCTGAGAGATAAACCAGAACCTGTTTATTCTGAGCTTCCAGATAATCCACATCATTGAGGGTGATCTTGCAGAAACCATCTGCAGTATGTGCGGTGAAAGTTTCTGCTGAAGCCTCGAAATCATTTAGAAACTCATCCATGACAGAGAAGAGTCGATGGTTGTTTATCGGTTTCAGAAGATAATTAAGGGCCTTTACTTCATAGGATTCTAATGCGAATTCTCTGGAATAAGTCAGGAAAATGATCGGAACTGTTATCCCTGCATTTCGCAGTTCCCTTGCAGTGTCTATGCCATTTAGCAGAGGCATGATAATGTCCAGGAAGATCAGATCCACGGAAGTAGTCTGCAGAGCTGTCAGCAGATCATCTCCATTCGTATATTGATACAGAGCGAGGGAAAGACCATTATTAACGGCCCAACGTGTCAGAAGTGTCCGTAGTTCCTGACCGAAGTCTATTTCATCATCACAAATTGCGATTTTCATAAAATTTTCCAAAAACCTTTCTATAATATATGCACATCTAAATATCTGGCAGAAATTTGGAATGCCAGATATTAGATGATAATTCTCAGGACAAAACAATGGTCAGTGATCGAGAAATGGCACTGGCCATTTAACTGATCCACATAATAAATAATACTCTTGACTCCGATCCCATGTCCATTTCTGTTGGAAACCGGAACTCCATCTACAAACTCAGGAATCTTTTCTACGGGATTTTCGAGCTGGAACAGGAGATGGTTCTTTTTTTGGGAAAGTGTAAGCTTGGCCCATTTTGAAGAGGATTCCAGATTCTCCAGTGCATGCATGGAATTCTCCAGTGCATTGGACAGAATCGTACAGATTGCCAGATCAGGACAAGGGAGATCTTTTCCTGTGGAAACATTGCAGTTAAGAGAGAATCCCTTGTCTGTGAAACGGGAATGATAAATGGAGAGCACAGAGTTAAGCATCTCATTTCTGGAATAACTGGCGATAATGGTATCGTCATATGCAGAACTGATTTCATGGATATATTCCTGTGCTTTATCCGGATGATCGTTCTGCAGCTGAGTCAGAATGATGTTCAACTGATGACGCATATCGTGCCGGAGGATTGCTAGTTTCTGACTGCTGATCTTTACCTGCTCGATTTCTTTTTGCATGGATTGAATCTGTATTTCGCGAAGATCACTGTATTGTTTCAATTCCTGTTTGTTCTCGTATTCTCTAAAATATATCATGAGAAATACCAGATAGGCAATACAAAATGCAAATCCCATGAATTCTACGACTGCTTTATTTCCGGAATAGAGCAAATGGGAGAATTTGGTGGAGGTATAGTCAAAAATGTAATAAACAAAAGGAAGGAAACCAATGATAGAGAGTTCCCGGGCATTTTTGGCAAAGATTGTTTTCGTGGAGCGGAATACATATTTAAAAAGAATGACAAAAGTTGTAACTGTCGTCAGGATTCGCACAAAATAATAACACCACTGGGCCCCTGTCACTGCCAGAGCAAATAATCCGACCCAATTGCTTATCTGACAGCACAGATAGGCAGAAAAAACAGAGATAGCAGAAGAAATCAGTGGATATTTATAATGATAGGTCAAAAATAAGATCAGTGGGAAATGCACGATCAGCGGGTAGGACATATTTGCAAGTGTTTCGCCGAATAACAGAAAATCGATTATATATAAGCATCCCTGTCCGCTAAACAGCAGAAATAAAGTCATAATATTCTTTCGATTAGGCTTTACTCCAAGAAAGAAAGCAGAACAGTAAATTCCAAAAAGCATAGTTGTAATACCATGAATGGCAGAAAGAATCTGCACCAGCATAATAGCACCTCCATTTTACACATCATATAGAAGTCAGGGTCAAAAGAGAATTTGCTCCTGACTTCATAAATAAGTATAAAAGATTCTATCTATAATAACAACCCTTGGGCTATGATCTGAAATACCATTCGCGCTGTATATTCACCATTCGCACAAAACGGAAATAAGAAGTTCTTTTTGTGTTAAAATAATTACACAGTTACAGAAGAAACGGAGGACAGCGGAAGAGATTTGTATTTGGAATATGTGTATGAAGAGTCTTGATCGGCGCGAAAGAAAAAGAAAATGAAAAAAGAAGACGGGCAGATATGGAAGTGGCACCATATCTGCCCGTCTATTTATGCGGCTGGCATAAATTAAGTTTGCGAAGCAAACGATAATCCTTGGGCTTTGCGCAAGGAGGTTCATCTTTCCTGCGTCGCGAAGCGTGTTACTGGGCACGGAGTGAACAGCAACATTATTTGTTTACGTCAATGTAGCTGTACAGTGTATACTTGGAAATACCAAAGTAATTGGCAACTTTATCTCCGGATTTGGTGATAAGGAATGCACCTGCGTCATTTAAGAACTGAATGGCAGTAACCTTATCCTCTTTGTTCATCAGCGGAACAGGTTTTCCAACAAGTGCCACAGATTCCTCGATCAGATGATCCAGCAGATCATTGACACTGTGGGTGATTTCCCTGGGTTTTTCTTCTTTATTCTCAGGAGTAACAAGAGAATGAAGAGCAGATTCGATCATGGTAAGTTTGGTGATATCATAATTAATTCCGAAAACATAATGCAGGCTGCCGTCATCATCGCGGATGTATGAGGTGCTGCATTTGAGGATTTTGCCATCGGAAGTTTTCATCAGATAACCAGTATGATCCTCTGGTCCATCTTCTTTCTTCTGATTTCGGATTGCATCAAAAACTGCATTAGATGGACCATCTCCGATATCTCTGTTTGTAACATGACCGTTTACGATGTAAACGATTGAATGCTCTGGTTCCGCAGTTTTCAGATCATGGATCACTACTTCACAGTCTGGTCCGAACTGAGAAGCAAGATCAGCGGCAATTTGCTTTAATACAGTAAGCCGTCCCATTTGATTCCCTCCTAATAAACAGATTTTTACCGAATTAGGGATATTTGCGATACGATTCTGAATATCCATTTGGCGATTGTGTTGTGCAGACATACGAAAACTGCACGTTTTCTTTATTCTAACATAAAAAAAGAAAAATAAAAAGAGGATAGAAAAAATAAATGTGAATACCTAAAAGAATTTGTAAATATTTTCTGAAATCATTGAAGTAATAAGGAAATCATGCTATATTTTACATAAGTAAAGCAAAGAAAGGGGTGCCAGGAACAGTGATTTTATTGAAAAACGGAACAGTAGTATCAGGGGATATGTCTGTCAGAGAGGATGTTCTGATAGAGGGAGAGAAGATTATAAAAGTAGGACAGAACCTGAAGGCAGAGAATGCACAGGTAATCGATGTCAGCGGTAAGCTTCTTTTTCCAGGATTTATAGATGGACATACACACTTTGATCTGGAAGTGGCGGGCACTGTGACTGCAGATGATTTCGAGACAGGAACAAGAGCTGCGATTGCAGGCGGAACGACATTGGTGATTGATTATGCGTCTCAGGATAAAGGAGGACATACTCTGAAAGAAGGTCTTGAGAAATGGCATAAGAAGGCTGACGGCAAATGCTCATGTGATTATTCTTTCCACATGTCTATTGTAGAATGGAATGAGGAGACTGAGAAAGAAATCCAGAATATGATCGATGAGGGAATCACCAGCTTTAAGCTTTATATGACATATCCGGCAATGATCGTAGATGACAGTGATCTTTATAAGATTATGAAGAAACTGAATGAATATGGATGCTTTGCAGGCGTACATTGTGAGAATGCAGGAGCCATTGACGCGCTGATCGCAGAGGCGAAGAAAGAGGGGCGTCTGGGACCTGAAAATCATCCGTTGGTACGTCCGGATATTATGGAAGCAGAAGCAGTACATCGTCTTCTTGTGATTGCAGATGTAGCAGATGCACCGGTAATGGTAGTTCATCTGACAAATCAGAAAGCATTTGAAGAAGTGATGCGTGCGAGAATAAATGGACAGAAAGTATATGCAGAGACTTGTCCGCAGTATTTGCTGTTAGAGGACAGTGTATATTCTAAACCAGATTTTGAAGGTGCGAAGTATGTATGCGCTCCTCCAATCCGCAAGAAGGCAGATCAGGATTGTCTGTGGAAAGCACTGGCAAATGGTCAGATCCAGACCGTAGCTACTGACCAGTGCAGCTTTACTATGGAACAGAAGGCTCTTGGAAAAGATGACTTCACAAAGATTCCAGGAGGACTCCCGGGAGTACAGACAAGAGGAACTCTCCTTTACACCTATGGTGTCCGCACAGGAAAGATCACGCAGGAGCAGATGTGCCGCCTGTTAAGTGAGAATGCAGCGAAGCTCTATGGTGTATATCCGAATAAAGGTGTGATCCGTGAGGGCAGTGATGCAGATATTGTTGTATTTGATCCTGAGAAAGAGAATGTGATCTCTGCGAAGACCCATTTATATAATACAGATAACAATCCATTTGAGGGATTTAAACTGCACGGTGATATTGACAGTGTATATCTGAGAGGTACACATGTGGTACAGGATGGAAAAGTAATTCAGGAAAAATCTGGAAAGTATATTAAACGTGGTAGGAATCAGTTGTAAGACAGTGAGTTGATCAGATATAGGGTAGACATTTTTGACCACTTGATATAAAAAATAACGAGAGGTGACTAGAGATGAGACATGAAGTAAATGCAATGGGAAAACAGTGTCCGATCCCGGTTGTTATGACCAAGAAGGTAATTGATAAGGCAGCAATCGGTGATGAGATTGAGATTCTGGTAGACAATGAGACAGCAGTAAACAACCTGAGCAGACTTGCAAATAAGACAGGCTGCACATTTGTATCCGAGAAACTGGAAACTAAGAAATATCAGGTAAAAATGACTGTTCAGACAGAGCAGACTGGTGGTGCAGCAGATGAGGAAGAATTTGTATGCGAAACTCCTCATAAGAAAGTGACAGTAGCTGTGATCTCTTCTAATGTGATGGGAAATGGTGATGATGAGTTAGGCAAGATTCTGATCAAAGGTTTTATTTATGCGCTTTCCCAGTTAGATACACTTCCGGATACGATCCTTTTCTATAATGGTGGAGCTAAACTGACGACAGAGGGTTCTGAGAGCCTTGAGGATCTGAAAAAGATGGAAGAAGAGGGAGTGGAAATTCTGACCTGTGGTACCTGTCTGAAACATTATGGCCTGATGGAGAAGCTGATGGTTGGAAAAGTAACTGATATGTATACGATTGCAGAACGCATGACTGGCGCGGATAAAGTGATCCGTCCGTAAATACCTTCTGGCAGAAGTGAACGATATTTCCGGTATCGGAAAAGGGAAATCTGTTAATAAAAACCATCGTATATTTCCTGTCAGATCAGGAAAATTTATACGATGGTTTTATAAATAATAGTTCAGTTAAAAGTTACAGATCAACACTGATGTTCTGCTCTTTAATATTATGACGCTTTGCATATCCGGTAAGGATCAGAGTCAGAGCACCATCGCCTGTTACGTTGCAGGCTGTTCCGAAACTGTCCTGCAGAGCGAAGATTGTCAGCATCAGAGCGGTACCGGAATCTCCGAATTTCAGGATACCGGTAATGATTCCAAGAGATGCCATAACAGTTCCGCCAGGTACACCAGGTGCTCCGATAGCGAAAACACCAAGAAGAATGCAGAACAGAACAATAGTTCCAGGTGCAGGGAGAGCACCATAGAGAATCTTTGAGATTGTCATACAGAAGAATACTTCTGTGAGGACAGATCCGCAGAGATGAATATTGGCAAATAACGGAATACCGAAATCCACCATATCTTTTCTCAACGGTTTTGCTTTCCGTGCACACTGAAGCGCAACTGCAAGTGTAGCAGCAGATGACATGGTGCCTACAGCAGTAAGATAAGCCGGTCCGTAATGCTTGACAACTTCCAGAGGATTTTCCCTGGAATAAATGCCTGCCAGCACATACAGAAGTGCCATCCAGATAAAATGCCCAACCAGAACAATGACGATTACCTGGAGGAATACAGGAAGCTGTCGGGTAATGGTTCCTTCATATGCAAGTGTGCAGAAAGTCAGACCGATAAAGAATGGAAGAATCGGAATGATCACTCTTGATACGATGGCAAGTACGATCTTCTGAAATTCATCCAGAAAAGATGAAACCAGGCTGGCTTTTGTCCATGCAGCTGCAAGACCAAGCATAACAGAGAGGACAAGTGCACTCATAACAGGCATGATCTGCGGGATAGAGAGCTCAAAGATTACATCCGGCAGAGTCTTGAGGTTATCGGCAGTAGAACTGATTGACAAATGCGGAATCAGTGCATATCCGGATATTGCAGAGAATAAAGCAGCTCCCAGTGAGGAAGCGTAGGCAATACAGACTGCAACTCCCAACATCCTGGAAGCATTATTTCCAAGCTTAGTGATGGACGGAGCAATAAATCCGATGATGATCAATGGAACACAAAAGTTGATCAGCTGACCAAAAATGTACTTCAGCGTTACAGCCACATTCAGTATGGCGGTTGTGATGGCGGATTCATCTGTCATATTCAGAAGAAGACCGACACAGATGCCGAGAGCCACGCCGACAAGTAATTTAAACGGCAGGCTGTGTAGAAAATTGTTTTTTTTCATGTTATTTCCCCCTTTTCCCTCAATTATAATATATTTTCGGGAAAATCACAATTGTTATTCATAAGACAGGAGAGACTATGTACAAAGAAATTTATCAGATATTAGAAGAAACAGGAAAAGTAAAGACAGCGATGGTTTTAAATGGTAACCATAAGGGCGAAAAATGCCTGATAAAGGAGGAGCATTGTACAGCTTTTGATGGTGGACAGGCACGGGAATTCTGGAAAGAATATGAGGAACAGCTGGTATCCTGTCAGGATACAAAAGTAATCCGTATTGATGAAACTGATTTTTTTGTGGAGATTTATGTAAAAAATCCTCAGCTGATCATTCTTGGCGGTGGTCATGTGTCTCAGCCTGTGGCAAAAATAGGCAAAATGCTTGGTTTTCATGTGACAGTTATGGATGATAGAGAGGAATTTGTAACAAAAGAGAGATTCCCTGATGCAGATAGACTGATCCAGGGTACTTATGAAGAAATTCCGGAGAAGATTCCGGTATACGAGAATGCTTATTATGTAATTGTGACCAGAGGACATCTGGGAGATAGCGCCAGTGCCAGACAGATTTTGAAACGCCCGTATGTTTATCTGGGGATGATCGGAAGCAGAAATAAAGTGAAACTGACCAGAGAAAAGCTTCTGAGAGAGGGATTTACGGAAGATCAGCTTAATACGATCCATGCGCCAATTGGCCTGCCAATTGGCGGACATATGCCTGCGGAGATTGCAGTGAGTATTACAGCGGAAATTGTCCAGGAGAAGAATAAATATAATGTTTCATATATAGATGAAGCAGTAGAAAAAGCTGTCTGGGAGAAAGAAAAAGGTGTTATGATCACCATTATTTCCAAAAGGGGATCTTCTCCAAGAGGAACGGGAAGTAAGATGTTCCTGGACAGGGAGGGTAGATCTCACGGAAGTATCGGTGGAGGAAATGTGGAATTTCAGGCATTGAAATATGCGCCAAAAGCACAGCACGGCGAAATAAAATCTTATAATCTGTCCAATCAGGGTGGCGCAAATCTGGGAATGATCTGCGGTGGTGAAGTAGAAGTGCTTTATGAGATACTCTAGTTCCTGCTTTTTTGTATTGGGAGGCATATTGCTGAGCGCGGAGTGAACAGTAACGCCTTTTTCAAACACGCTCTGGCACAGAATGAACAGTACTTGCATATTATGAAAGAATCGTGTATATTAGTACGTAAAGTGATGTAGAAAACACGGAGGGACGTTTCCGCGTTTTGATAAAGGAGGACACTACTTATGAAAAAACCACTGTGGCTGGTTCTCGTACTGGGACTTGCATTTGCCGCTCAGGGATGCGGATTTGACCCGACTATTGATTCCAGCGTTATGATCGTAAAAGTAACACCTACACCGGAAGTGACACCTACTCCTGAAGTACAGGCAACACCAACACCAGAAGCAACACCAACCCCTGCAGCAGAGCAGACAGCCAGTGGTGTGAATGTAGAAGTGAAGACAGGTACTTATTATGCAGCATCTGAACTGAATCTTCGTTCTGATGCAAGTGCAGATGCAGGTCTGATCGCAAGTGTAGCGGCAGGAACACAGCTGAACAGCACAGGTGTATGTGACAATGGCTGGATCCGTATTGATTATAATGGACAGACATGCTATGCAAGTGGAGATTTCGTGACAACGACAGCTCCGGCAGGTGATGTAGCAGCCGATACATCTGCAGATACAAGTACAGATACATATTCTGAGGATACTTCTTATGACGAGAGCAGTGATGCATCTTATGATGAAAGTGCTCAGTAATCTATAGAGGTAGAAGACTATACTGATATAGAAACCAGAAAAAAATAAAGAAAGCAGAAGCATGGAGAGGAATATCTCCGATAGCTTCTGCTTTTTGCATAAGGTTCAAAAATTCTGCCTGCAGGAGACTTTGTGCTCTGACAGGCAGAATTTTTAGTGTTTGGAATGGAGAAAGATATTATTGTGGGTAAACCAGTCTGTCCGGTTTGATATCGTAAAGAACTTCATCCAGGAATTTCTTTGCCAGATATTTTGCCATTGGCAGATTCATATCCAGATAGTTTCCACAGTCTTTGGCAGATGCCCCCGGAACTTCACCTTCAAAGTCACGGATAAATTCAAATGTCTCTATCATAAGTGGAACAATATCTTTGGACTCATAATCTCCATTTAAAAGAAGATAGTTACCAGTACGACATCCCATTGGTCCCCAGTAGATCATTTTTGGTCCGAATTCTTTGTGATTTCTGAGAAAAGTAGCTGCCAGATGCTCAATAGTGTGAAGCTCTGCTGTATTCATAACAGGCTCTTCGTTAGGAGAAGTCATACGGATATCAAAAGTAGTGACAACAGTGCCGCCTACCGGATCCTTGCGGGAAACATAAACTCCTGGCTGTAATTTGATGTGGTCTATGGTAAAACTTGTTATTTTTTCCATTATGGATTCCTCGCTTTCATTTTTTGATTTGTTGTATGATCAGTTTTTGATGAAACTGTTTTCTGAAACACATTTTAGCAGGCAATTGGCCGGAAGTAAATACAGGAACCGTGAACAATCTGAACATTTTGTGAAAAGAGTTGTTTTTTTTTATGAATAGGTTATAATCAGATAAGATTGTGTTCCGGGACAAACTCGGAAACAGATAATTTCGGAGGTAGAGAAAATGAAGAGAAAATTACTGGCAGCACTTTGTGTTACAGCTATGTCAGCAAGTTTACTGGCAGGATGCGGCAGCAGTGATAAAACAGAGGATACGACAAAGACAGAAGAGACAACTAAGGAAGAAACTTCTGATCAGGCAGAAGATAAGACAGAGGAAGCGTCTGAAGACAGCAGTGATGTAGCAAGTGAAGAAGAGGGAGAGAAGGCAGGATTCTCTGATGGCTCTGAGGAAGAGAGCAGTGATTCCACAGATAAGGACAGTGAATCAGCAGATGCAGAGGATTCAGACAGCAGCACAACCGTACTTCTGGATACTTCTAAAGAACTGACAGGTACTCACCATGCAGAGATTGAAGTAAAGGATTATGGCACCATTGAGGTAGAACTGGATGCAGATACAGCGCCGATCACAGTAACTAATTTTGTGAAACTTGCACAGGAAGGTTTCTATGACGGACTGACATTCCACCGTATCATGGATGGATTTATGATCCAGGGTGGTGATCCGAACGGAGATGGAACCGGTGGATCTGATGAGAATATTAAGGGTGAGTTCAGCAACAATGGAGTAGAGAATGATATTTCTCATACAAGAGGAACTATCTCCATGGCAAGAGCAACAGATCCGGACAGTGGAAGTTCACAGTTCTTTATTGTACAGTCTGACAGTACATTCCTGGATGGCGATTATGCAGGATTCGGTCATGTAACAGAAGGTATGGATATCGTTGATAAAATCTGCAAAGATTCCAAACCAACAGATAATAACGGAACAATTACGGCAGATGAGCAGCCGGTGATCGAAACTATTAAGATTACAGACTGATATTATAGCAATTCTCGTAAATAATGTATTTAAGAAGATTGCTATAGAATTTCTATAAACAGAAATAAATTATGAGATCAGAGAAACAGCGGGAAAGATGATGAGAGATCTTTCCCGCTGTTTTGCGTGGTAGCTTAAGGAAATCTTCTGATAAACTGCGGAGCAGTTATTGGGTTATGAGAAGTAGCGAAGCGGATGATTTTATCCGCCTGACTTGTGAATATTCATTGGATCTGCATTCAGTTCTTAATTATGAGCACTGGAATTGGTGGATTATTGGGACGATTATAATAATCGCTCTTTATCACCAGATACTTACGGGAATCCAGTTCTTTCAGCCATGCCAGGATCTGATCCCGCTCTTCAAATCCGGAATCGCCGCCACTGTAGATACATAAAGAAATCATGCCGCCTTTTTTCAAAAGTGTCAAAGACTGAGACAGTGCTTCAATACTGGTTTCACCTCTGGTAGCCAGCGTGTGATCTCCTCCGGGCAGGTAACCGAAATTAAAGACAATACAGCTCACACTGTCTGGATTTGCATATTCTGCCATATTTGCATGAGACTCCAGAAGGAGTTTGTAATTTTCCGGAACGTGTGCTGCAGTTAGTTTCTTTTTTGTAGTTTCCAGAGCTTGTTTCTGAATATCAAATGCCAGGACCTTTCCTGATTTTCCGCATAACTGCGTCAGCAGAAGCGTATCGTTTCCATTTCCCATAGTAGCATCAATACAGAAATCGCCTTCCTGTACCTGTTGTCGTATAAAGTTTGCACACCATTGAGTAATCTGATAATTCTTCATATGCCCTCCGTAAGAATAATTTAACCAAATCAAGTAAGTCCTCTGCTTCAATTGCGAATATCCGTTTGATTTAAATCAGGCAAGTCGCGAAGCAGGTGACCTTATTTGCCTGAATGTCTGTACTGTCGGATATGTACATTCATTTTCTGATATTATATTTTGCACGGGATCATGGGGGAAGTCAAGCTGATAAATTGTTTTACAAAGAAAACAAATCCTATATTGCATTTCCTGTGATAATTAGATTATAATAAAGAAGAATGTTTTAAGGAATTGTATGAATCCGGAGAAAGAGGTAGAAGAGAAATGACACTGGAAGGAAAAAAAGTATTATTAGGAGTGACAGGCAGTATTGCCGCATATAAGATTGCGTATCTTGCAAGTGCATTGATGAAGCGTCATGCAGATGTTCATGTGCTTATGACAAAGAATGCTACGAATTTTATTAATCCGATCACTTTTGAAACTCTCACAGGCAATAAATGTCTGGTGGATACTTTTGACCGGAATTTTCAGTTTCAGGTAGAGCATGTATCTATTGCAAAGAAAGCTGATGTAGTGATGATCGCACCGGCAAGTGCCAATGTGATCGGTAAGTTAGCTCATGGAATTGCAGACGATATGCTTACCACCACGATCATGGCGTGTAAATGTAAAAAATTTATTTCTCCTGCCATGAATACAAATATGTTTGAAAACCCGGTTGTACAGGATAACCTTAAGATTCTGGAGCATTACGGGTATGAAGTGATTGCACCGGCAAGCGGATATCTGGCATGCGGTGACACAGGTGCAGGCAAGATGCCGGAACCTGAGACACTACTTGCTTATATTGAGAGAGAAACTGCCTGTGAGAAAGATCTGAAAGGTAAGAAGATCCTGGTAACAGCAGGACCGACGCAGGAATCAATTGACCCTGTGAGATATATTACAAATCATTCTTCCGGAAAAATGGGCTATGCTATTGCGAAAGCTGCGATGCTTCGTGGTGCAGATGTCACGCTGGTGAGCGGACGTACTGCCATCGAACCGCCAATGTTCGTAAATCTGGTACCTGTTGTGACTGCAAAGGATATGTATGAAGCAGTGACTTCGGTCAGTGATGAGCAGGATATTATCATCAAGGCAGCAGCAGTAGCGGATTATCGTCCTGCGAAAGTCAGTGACGAGAAAGTTAAGAAGAGTGACGGACAGATGTCCATAGAATTAGAAAGAACAGATGATATTCTGAAATATCTCGGAGAACACAAACGTGAGGGACAGTTCCTCTGCGGATTCTCCATGGAAACACAGAATGTGATTGGTAATTCCAGAGCCAAGCTCACAAAGAAGAACCTGGATATGGTAGCTGCCAACAACGTAAAGGTTGAGGGAGCCGGATTTCAGGGAGATACTAATGTGCTGACTCTGATTACACAGGATGAGGAAGTATCACTCCCGCTTATGAGCAAAGAGGATGCAGCTCTTAAGATCCTGGATAAAATTCTTTTGCTGACTTCAGATAAGGAGCAGTAAAGAAGAATGCAGCTGATATTCAAAAGTAAAATCAGACTGCAGAGAAAATTGTTACTGTTCACTCTGTGTCCAGTAACATAAAATTTAATATTGAAAAGCGGAAATCCCGTAAGGGAAAATCTCAGATCTGCTTTCCATCACCGTATTGTATCCGGAAACGGAACGGTAACAAGGAGGAAAAAAATGAAAACAAAGAAATTCACAACAACACAGCTCACCATGCTTGGCCTTATGGCAGCAGTTCTTCTGCTGATGGCCTACACACCACTGGGATACCTGAACATAGGACCACTGGCAATCTCATTTAATGTGATCCCGGTTGCGATCAGTGCAGTTGTACTCGGACCGACAGGCGGAGCCATCGCAGGTGCGATCTTCGGACTGACAAGCTTTGGACAGTGTATCGGACTTGGTGGAACAAGTGCAATGGGAGCTATGCTGTTTAGTATCAATCCGGTTCTGGCATTTGTCCAGAGATTTGTGCCACGTCTTCTCGACGGAATCTGCCTTGGCTATATTTACAAGGCTATGCGCAAGAAGACAAATGTATATGTATCCTGCGCAGTAACTGGATTTTTCTCCGCATTCCTGAATACATTATTCTTCATGACAGCTTTAGTAGGTCTGTTCGGAAATACAGAATATGTACAGGGACTGATGGGTGGAAGAAACATCATTATTGGATGCTGCATGATGGTAGGTATTAATGCAGTATGTGAAATGGTATCTTCAACAGTTATCACAGGAGCTGTAGGTGCTGCTCTTTCCAAAGCACATCTGATTCCGGCACAGAAAGCTGCAGACAGCGAGAATGACAAAGTTGCCAAAGCAACAGTCTAAGGGTTTTATCAGCCGGAATTGTATATTGATATAAATATGGAGATAAAGAAGTATGATTTTAGCGATTGACATCGGAAATACCAATATTGTAGTTGGATGTATTGATGACAAAAAGACATATTTTATAGAGCGTCTTTCTACGAACCGTACAAAGACAGAGCTGGAATATGCGGTAGACATTAAGAACGTTCTTGATATTTATCATATCAAAAAAACAGAGATTGAGGGATGTATTATTTCTTCTGTAGTGCCGCAGATCACTAATATTGCAAAGCTGGCAGCAGAGAAGATCCTTAAGAAAGAAGCAATCGTTCTTGGCCCTGGTGTGAAAACAGGACTGAATATCATGATGGATAATCCGGGACAGCTTGGCGCAGACCAGGTTGCAGATGCAGTGGCCGGAATTGCAAATTATCCGGTACCTCTGATCCTGATTGATATGGGAACTGCAACTACAGCGTCCGTTGTCAACAGCAGGAAGCAGTATGTAGGAGGAATGATCCTGCCAGGTGTAGGTGTTTCTCTGGATGCACTTACTGCAAGAGCTTCCCAGCTCAGCGGGATCAGTATCGATGCTCCGAAACATGTCATTGGAAAGAACACTATTGAATGTATGAAGAGTGGAGTTCTGTACAGCAATGCAGCAGCTCTGGATGGGATCATTGACCGGATCGAAGAAGAACTGGGTGAAAAGGCTACAGTAGTAGCGACCGGTGGTCTGGCTAAGAAAATTGTTCCACATTGTAAGAGAAAGATCATTTTGGATGAAGAACTTCTTCTGAGAGGACTTCTCTATATTTATGAAAAAAACAGATAATAATTATGAATAATAAAAACAGTTCACCAGATTTTTTCTGTCTGGTGAACTGTTTTTTATCTGCCGGATATTTCAGAAAGCAGAGATAAAATCTTCAGGAACCGGTGCAGTAAAGAGCATGGCTTTTTTTGTAACAGGATGGGTAAATTCCAGCTGATAGGAATGAAGAGGCTGTCTCTGGATTTTGCGGTAGTCCGGATTGTACAGATAGTCGCCGGGAAGCGGATGCCCGATATATTTCATATGCACCCGGATCTGATGTGTACGTCCTGTTTCGAGATGAAGCTCAGCCAGGGAATATTCTCTGCCGACTGCCAGACGTTCATAATGCGTTACTGCCGTTTCCCCTGTTTCAAAATTTACCTCCCGGGTGATCACAGAGCCTTCCATTCGTGCAATCGGTGCATCAATTGTACCTGATTCAGGAAGGAGTCCATCAACAAGAGCCAGATAAGTCCTGCGGATTTGCCGGTTCTTCATTTGCACGGACAGAATGGCGGCACTTAGAGGATTTTTGGCAAGGATCAGTGCACCGGTAGTATCTCTGTCCAGCCGGTTGATGCACCGGTAAACAAAGTCTTCGCCTTTTTCTGCGAAATACCAGGCAATTCCGTTTGCAAGAGTATTCTCATAATTACCCATAGATGGATGCACCGGCATTCCGGCAGGCTTATTGATCACAAGGATATCTTCATCTTCATAAAGAATCTTCAGATCCATTTCTGTGCGAATGATATTTTCCCCTGTTTCTGTTTCAGGAATTGTGATCACCAGATGATCCCCGGAAGTGAGAACAGATCTTCCGAAACCGCGTTCGCCATTGAGTATGATCGTATTTGGAGAATTTTTCATAGAACTTAATATATGGCGGGAAAAACCCTCCCTTTTCAGAAAATCCAGAACGGTAACCGGATTTGTACTTTCGGAAATAGAGTATTCAATAATTCTTTCCATAATAATGTATCTGCTTTCCTGTTTTTTTATAGTGTTCAATCGGGAATATCCGATTGAGCAGAGATTCTGCAGATTAATGTATCAGATTTTGTGGAACATAACAAGAAAATATTTTCCAATAATCTCCCAAAATCTTATAAAAAACACAGAATACTCCCTTGCATCCAAAGAAATTAGGCGTATAATCAGAAAAAGAAAAACAAATGGGTAGGGGAAAGATGAACGAACAGCAACATATTTTTACAAATAAAATGCTCCGAAATCTGCTGGTTCCGGTTATTTTTGAACAGGTATTAAATTCTTTGATGGGAACTGTTGATACCATGATGGTCAGCAATGTAGGTTCTGCAGCAATATCAGCCGTATCCTTGGTGGACTCCATTAATGTTCTGGTGATTCAGGCATTTTCGGCTCTGGCAGCCGGCGGCGCCATTATCTGTTCACAGTACATAGGTCAGAAAAATCATGAAATGGCCAACAAATCAGCCAGACAGGTACTGTTTATCATAACAGCCATATCTGTGGCAGTAACTGCGCTATGTCTGATATTTCGTATGCCTTTGTTACAGCTGATATTCGGAAAAGTAGAAGCAGATGTTATGACTGCTTCCAGAGTATATTTCTTCTATACTGCATTATCGTTCCCGTTTATCGCGCTTTATGATGCGGGTGCATCTATCTTTAGATCTCAGGGAAACACCAGAGGACCAATGATAGTTTCTGTGATATCTAATGGTATCAATATTGGTGGAAATGCAATTCTGATATGGGTATTCCATATGGGGGTGGCAGGAGCCGCTATTGCAACACTGGCGTCAAGAGTTTTCTGCGCTGTAGTCGTACTCTGGCAGTTGAGACTGGACAGACAGCCGATCGTAGTAAAGGATTATTATCAGATTCGCCCAGATGGAAAAATGATCGGCAGGATTCTTTCTCTGGGAATCCCATCCGGAGTAGAAAACAGTATGTTTCAGCTGGGAAAATTGTCTATTCAGTCCTCAGTATCTACATTAGGAACAACAGCTATTGCTGCCCAGGCAATGACAAACATTCTTGAGAATCTCAATGGTATTGCCGCTATTGGTGTAGGAATTGGTCTTATGACAGTAGTAGGCCAATGTCTTGGAGCCGGCAGAAAAGATGAGGCAGTTTATTACATTAAGAAATTATGTGTTCTTGCTGAAATTGTCATTATTGTAAGCTGTCTTCTGGTATTTGCCTTAACTATTCCGATAACAAAACTGGGTGGAATGGAACCGGAAAGTGCAAAAATGTGCTTCCATATGGTGACCTGGATCACAATTGTCAAACCAATCGTATGGGTAATGGGATTTGTACCGGCATACGGCTTGAGAGCCGCCGGCGATGTGAAATTTTCCATGATCACATCCTGTACTACTATGTGGGTGTTCAGATTTTGTCTTTGTGTATATCTTATCCGTTTCCAGGGGTTTGGTCCAATGGCAGTCTGGATTGGAATGTTTACTGACTGGACAATAAGAGGCATCATTTTCGGAATCCGCTTCCATAGCCGGAAATGGCTTAACCATAAGGTGGTATAAGATTGTCATAATGGGCAAAATACGTTGACTTTTATATTTCAAAATTATATAATAATTGTCGAAAAATAAACTCGAAAAAGCATATACAGGAAGCAGGTGGAAGTCCTGCACAAGTCCGTTACTGTAACAGTCAGATACTGTCTGCTTTTCACAGAGAAATAGAATCTGCGGCAACCAGAGATTATTTCAAGACAAAGATTTTCAGGAGAGATTTTGTTGCATACAGAATCTCTCTTTTTATGTGATACAGGAAATAATAAAATATATCCTGCGATATCATGCAAAAAAGGAGAAAATATGAAAAATGGACTGGAAGATTACTATGTAATCCGTGGAAATAAAAAGATGCGTTTTGGATATACGACTGGTTCCTGCGCAGCAGCAGCGTGTAAAGGTGCTGCTGAGATGCTTCTGAGTGGTCAGAAACTGGAAACGGTATCTTTGATGACACCGAAGGGAATTCTGCTTACCCTGGAGCTGAAAGACATTCAGATAGAATCTGATAAAGTAACTTGTGCGATCCAGAAAGATGCAGGGGATGATCCGGATACTACAAACGGAATTCTGGTCTATGCTTCTATACAAAAGACAAATGAACCTGGAATTATCGTAGATGGTGGCATTGGCGTTGGAAGAGTGACAAAAGCCGGACTTTCTCAGAAGATCGGAGAGGCTGCAATTAATCCAGTGCCAAAAGCGATGATCTTGCGGGAAGTTTCGGAGACAGCCGAGAAGTATGATTATGAAGGCGGTCTCAAGATTGTTATTTCGGTTCCCGAAGGAGTGGAAATCGGCAAGAAAACATTTAATCCAAGGCTTGGCATTGTAGGTGGAATTTCTATTCTTGGAACTTCAGGGATTGTGGAACCGATGAGCGAGGCGGCACTTGTGCAGAGTATTCATGTGGAAATGAAGCAGCATTTTTTACAGGGAGAGGAATATATTCTGGTCACACCTGGAAATTATGGTGCGGATTATCTGAGAGAACATATGGATCTTCCTTATGAGAAGAACATTAAATGCAGCAACTATGTAGGAGAAACCATAGACATGGCAGTTGATATGGGAGTTAAGGGAATCCTTTTTATCGCCCATATTGGAAAATTTGTAAAGGTAGCTGCCGGGATTATGAATACGCATTCACACAGTGCTGATGGTAGAATGGAAGTTCTGGCATCTAATGCGATCCGTGCAGGCGCTCCCCTGGAGTGTGCAAAGGAGATTCTGGATGCATCTACCACAGATGAAGCACTGGAGATTCTGGAGAGATACCAGATACTGCAGGGGACAATGAAAGAAATCCTTGACCGGATTCAGTTTTATTTAAACCATAGGTCTTATGAGCAGATTCTTTTGGGGGCAGTAATCTTTAACAATACATGTGGATATCTGGGACAGACTGCGGATACAGCGGAACTGATAGAGAAGATCAGCGCACAGAATGACAGATTATCAAAAGAATAGTCAGATGAAAATAGTAATTAACAGAAATTTATGACCTGTAAACTAGATTAGTTACTGTTCACTCCGTTCTCAGTAACACGCTTCACGATGCATGTCTCGGGATAGTAGCGTGTGAACAGTAACACAGATTATACAGTAAATAAGGAGGAAGAGAAACATGGTACATTTCGTAGGAGCTGGCCCGGGAGCACCGGACCTTATCACAGTAAGAGGAAAGAAATATCTGGAGGAAGCAGACATAGTGATCTACGCAGGCTCTCTGGTAAATCCGGAACTTCTCACTTATACAAAAGAGGGATGTCAGATCTATAACAGTGCCAAGATGACGCTGGAAGAAGTGATCGAAGTTGTTGAGAAAGCAGAGGCTGAGGGAAAAACCACTGTTCGTCTTCACACAGGAGACCCATGCATCTATGGAGCAATCCGTGAGCAGATGGATATTCTGGATGAGAAGAAGATCGCTTATGATTACTGCCCGGGAGTCAGTGCATTCTGCGGTGCTGCAAGTGCCCTGAACCTCGAATACACTCTGCCGGATATTTCACAGAGCGTGATTATCACCCGTATGGAAGGCAGAACTCCGGTTCCATCCAAAGAAAGCATCCAGTCCTTTGCCGCACATCAGGCAACTATGGTAGTGTTCCTTAGCACAGGAATGCTGGAAGAACTCAGCAGACGTCTTATCGAAGGCGGATATACAGCAGATACCCCTGCGGCTATCGTATACAAAGCGACCTGGCCGGAGCAGAAGACTTTTGTCTGCACAGTAGGAACCCTTGCAAAGACAGCGGCAGAGAATAATATTACAAAGACGGCATTGATGATCATTGGAGATACAGTGGCAGCCGGACATTACGACCGCTCCAAATTGTATGATCCGGAATTTACTACAGAATTCCGTGAGGCTACAAAGTCCAAAACTCATCATTCATAAATCAGTTTGGACTGTATACAGAATCATTTAACCAAATCAGACAGTGAAGAAGTAGATGATTTATCTGCCTGATGAGAACTTTCGTTGTGGAGAGAGAAAATGAAGATCGCACTTATATGCTTCAGCCTTACCGGACAGGAAACCGGAGAGAAATTATGCCTTGGCCTGAAAGAAGCCGGTATGACAGCGGCGCTCGATAAGAAAAGCAAATATCTGCCGGATTCCATAAAGTTCAGCACTTCTGTCTGGGCAGGGGAGAAGTTCTCTGATTCAGATGCTCTGATCTTTATTGGTGCCACAGGTATCGCAGTCCGCAGTATTGCACCGTATGTGGCCTCAAAGAAATCAGATCCTGCAGTATTGGTAATAGATGAGTGCGGGCAATTTGTAATCTCCCTTTTATCCGGACATCTGGGAGGCGCCAATGAACTGGCATTAAAAGCAGCAGAACTATTACATGCAGTTCCTGTAGTAACAACAGCTACAGATCTGCATCATCGCTTTGCAGTAGATGTTTTTGCAAAAAAGAACAACTGCAGTATTTTCAATATGAAAGCTGCAAAAGAGGTTTCTGCAGCGCTTCTGGCAAGCAGGACGGTTGGATTTTACAGTGAATTTCCTGTAGAGGGAGAGCTGCCGGACGGTCTGCTTTTATGTGATGAATGTGGAAAGCCGGTCAGATCTGCGGATGACGGTCTGCTGAAAGATAAAGAGAGTTTCGCAGGCAGTGATGCTTTATGCGAAAATACAAGCAGTATGATGGCAGATGATACAAAACCAGAGTGTGGAGTGGCAGTTACCGCGCACACATTCTGTCAGCCTTTTGCATCTACAACTCAGGTAGTACCAAAGTGTCTGACGTTGGGCATGGGATGCCGCAAAGGCAAAGAGGCAGAGGGAATTGCAGAAGCTGCACAGAAAATGCTTGACACGTCAGAACTGTACAGAGAAGCATTCGAACAGATCGCCAGCATCGATTTGAAGAAAGACGAACAGGGAATTCTGTCATTATCAAAAGACTGGCAGATCCCATTTGTCACATATACAGAAAACGAACTGAAACAGGTGCAGGGAGAATTTACCCCCTCACCTTTTGTAAAGAAGATTACAGGCGTGGACAATGTCTGTGAGAGAAGCGCAGTCCTTGCCAGCGGCAATGGCACTCTGCTTCAGAAAAAAAATGGAGAGAACGGTGTGACCACAGCAGTGGCAGCCAGAGAATGGAGGATACATTTTGAGTAAAATATATGTAATCGGAATCGGACCGGGAGCTTATGACCAGATGACAGGAAAAGCGATCCGTGCCATGAATGAAAGTGATGCGATCATCGGATATACTGTATACGTTGACCTGGTAAAAGAATATTTCCCGGGAAAAGAATTTATGACCACACCGATGAAGAAAGAAGTAGACCGCTGCGTCCTTGCTTTTGAGGAAGCAAAGAAAGGCAAGACCGTTTCCATGATCTGTAGTGGTGATGCAGGAGTTTACGGTATGGCAGGCCTGATGTATGAGGTTGGTGTCAATTATCCGGAAACAGAACTTGAGATCATCCCGGGCGTAACAGCAGCAACAGGCGGAGCAGCAGTTCTCGGTGCACCGCTGATCCATGACTTCTGTCTGATCAGTTTAAGTGATCTTCTTACCCCGTGGGAAAAGATCGAGGCAAGACTTCTGGCAGCAGCACAGGCAGATTTCGTAGTGTGTCTCTATAATCCGTCAAGCAAGAAACGTCATGACTATCTGCAGAAAGCATGTGATCTGATGATGAAATATAAATCACCGGATACCATATGCGGTACGGTTTCCAATATCGCAAGAGAGGGCGAAACTGCGAATGTAATGACTCTGAAAGAACTGAGAGATACACAGGTAGATATGTTTACCACTGTATTTATCGGAAATTCTCAGACAAAGGAACTGAACCACAAGATGGTAACACCGAGAGGATATAAGAATGTATAAAGTTCTTGTTTTTGCAGGAACCACAGAAGGGTATGAAATCTGCCGGTTCCTGGCAGATCATCAGGTACAGACGAAGGGATTTGTGGCTACAGAATATGGCAGCAAATCCCTGACAGAAAATGAATATCTCACTGTACAGACCGGAAGACTGGACGAAGCAGCCATGGAGCAGATTTTCGCTCAGGAGAAGCCGGAGATGGTACTGGATGCGACTCATCCTTATGCAGCGGAAGTTACGGTAAATATCCGGACTGCCTGTGAGAAAACACAGATTCCTTATCGAAGAGTTTTGCGGGAGTCTGGCGTACATGAAGACAAAGCAGTCTATGTAGAGAGCGTTCAGGCTGCAGCCCAATATCTGGATCAGACACAGGGAAATGTCCTGCTCACAACAGGAAGTAAGGAACTGGCAGGCTTTACAGGGATGAAAGATTACCAGGAACGTCTCTATGCCAGAGTCCTTTCCCTGCCGAATGTGATGCAGGCATGTGCAGAGCTGGGCTTCGAGGGCAAGCACCTGATCGGGATGCAGGGACCTTTTTCCAGAGAATTAAATGCAGCAATGCTCAGACAGTATCACTGTAAATATCTTGTGACAAAGGATACCGGAAAAGCCGGTGGATTTCAGGACAAGATAGATGCTGCTTTAGAATGTGACGCAGTTCCTGTGATCATTGGACGCCCCCTGAAAGAAGAGGGAATGTCTGTAAAAGAATGTAAGAGATTTCTGACAGAACATTTTTCGCTGACTCATCAACCACATGTCACACTTCTGGGAATCGGAATGGGAAGTCCTGAAATGCTGACCGTACAGGGAAAGAACAGTCTGGATCAGGCAGATCTCCTGATCGGTGCCAGAAGAATGGTCGATTCTGTGAAACGCCCGGGGCAGGATGTATTTATAGAATACAGAAGTCAGGAGATCAAAGATTATATTGATTCACATCCGGAATATAACAATATCGTGATCGTATTATCTGGAGATGTGGGGTTCTATAGCGGGGCCAAGAAACTTCTGGATGTGTTACAGCAGAACCGACAGTGTCAGGGTATTATGAATGAAAAGATGCCGGAACGAAACAAATTAAGTCAGGATGATTTGAATTCAGAAATCCCTGAACAGAATGAAATGGGACAGGGCAGATTGATACAGGATACGACACAACCAGAGATTCAGGTTCAGTGTGGGATTTCTTCTGTAGTCTACTTTATGTCAAAGATCGGACTATCCTGGGATGATGCAAAGATCGTCAGCGCCCATGGCAGGGGATGTAATCTTATTTCTTATATTTGCAATGAGAAGAAAGTATTTGCCATTCTCGGGACTTCAGACGGCGTAGCTGTTCTGGCAAAGAAACTGGTAGAATATGGAATGGGTAATGTGCTTCTCTATGTAGGAGAGAACTTATCCTACGATAATGAGAAGATTTTTGTAAAAACAGCAGATGAGATGACAGAATACACAGGTGATCCGTTATCTGTCATCTGTGCAATAAACGAGTCTGCCGGAGAGCGTCTGGAAACCCACGGAATTAAAGATGAAGAATTTATCAGAGGCAAAGCACCGATGACAAAGGAAGAAGTGCGTACAGTCTCTCTTTCCAAACTTCGTCTGACAGAAGATTCCATCTGCTATGATGTAGGAGCAGGAACTGGTTCTCTTTCTATAGAAATGGCACTGCGCGCACATCAGGGTAAAGTCTGGGCGATTGAGAAGAAAGAGGATGCAGTAGAACTGATCCGCCAGAACAAGGTGAAATTCGCAACCGACAATCTGGAAATTATCGAGGGACTTGCACCGGAAGCACTCGTAGACCTTCCGGCCCCAACCCATGCATTTATCGGTGGTTCTTCCGGAAATCTGAAAGAAATTGTAAAGCTTCTGATCGAAAAGAACCCGCAGGTCCGTATTGTGATTAATTGCATCACGCTGGAAACTGTCTCCGAAGCATTGGAAACAGCGAAAGAATTCGGATTTGAGGAGAATGAGATTGTTCAGCTTAGTGCAGCGCGTTCAAAGGCGATTGGGCGTTATCATATGATGATGGGCGAGAATCCAATCTATATTATTACATTGCAGAATCCTCAGAAATAATTCAACTGAATAAACTGTATAGCAGTTGTTTGGTTATGAGCAAGGAATGAGGCGAAAGATCTTATTTATCTGACTCAAATAAACTGCAAAGCAGTTATCTGATTATGAGCAGTTTACTCGTATAGTTTATGAAAAAACAAGAGGAGAATCAGAATGAAGATTCCAAGAATATTGCTTGCAGCAGGAGCCAGCGGCAGCGGTAAGACACTGATCACCTGCGGCCTTCTGCAGGCGCTTGTCAACAGAAAAAAGAAAGTGGCTTCTTTTAAATGCGGTCCGGATTACATAGATCCGATGTTTCATTCCAGAGTCATCGGGACAAAATCACGGAATCTGGACACCTTTTTTACAGATGCGGATACAACCAGATATCTTCTGAGACGAAACGCAGCAGACTGCGATATCGCGGTGATGGAAGGTGTTATGGGCTTTTATGATGGCGTAGGTGGAATCTCTACCAGAGCAAGTGCCTATGATCTGGCAGATACGACAGACACTCCTGTAATCCTGATCGTAAACAGCAGAGGCATGAGCATTTCCCTGGCAGCCTATATCAAGGGATTTATGGAGTACAAAGAGAACAGCCATATCAAAGGCGTGATTTTTAATCAGATGTCGCCCATGCTCTATCCACGAATGAAGAAACTGGTGGAAGAAGAGCTTGGCATCGAAGTTTTTGGATATGTCCCGAAAGTAGAGGACTGTGTGATCGAGAGCCGTCATCTGGGACTGGTACTGCCAGAGGAGATTGTTGATCTGAAAGAACGGCTACAGAAATTGGCGGGAGTGCTGGAAGATACATTGGAGATCGACAGGATTCTTGCACTTGCTGAAAACGCGCCGGATCTGAATGCACCGGAATCTCTGTCACAGAAAAATCCTGCATTTGATTTCCACCTGCCTGAGAAATTACGGATCGGAGTGGCAAAGGATGAAGCATTCTGTTTCTTCTATGCGGATAATTTCCGGATGCTTCAGGAAATGGGGGCAGAACTGGTGGAATTTTCACCTGTTCATGATGCACATCTTCCAGAAAATCTGGACGGAATATTGCTCTACGGAGGATATCCGGAATTAAACGGAGAAGCACTGGAACGCAATGAATCTATGAAAACGGAGATTGCGCGGGCAGTTAATGGAGGTATGCCATGTATAGCAGAGTGCGGCGGTTTTATGTATCTTCATGAACAGATGGAAGACATGGACGGAATCAGCCGTAAGACCTGTGGAGTAATTACCGGAAAATGTTTCCGGACACCGAAGCTGACAAGATTCGGATATGTTACTTTGACAGCCACAAAGCCGATATTTGGTATAGCCGCAGAAGAAGTGGGTGAGATTCCTGCTCATGAATTCCACTATTTTGATTCAGAGAACTGCGGCAATGATTTTCATGCAGTGAAACCACTTAGCAAACGGGGATGGGACTGCATCCACAGTACAGGTAATTTGCTGGCAGGATATCCGCATTTATATTATTATGGAAATCCTGAGATTCCGAGAGCATTTCTGCTTAAATGTATGGAATATCATAAAACTGGGAGAATATAAAAAATTTGTTATTGTTCATTCTATGCAATCAGCAGAGAGTGGACAGTGACAAAGATTTTATAACAGAGCGTATGAAAAATACGTGAGAAGAGGGAGTTTTATTAAGTATGATTTATTACAGTATGACTGCTCTTGCGGCAGGCTTTATCCTTGATCTCATCATAGGAGACCCCAGATGGCTCTATCATCCGGTCTGTCTGATCGGAAATCTGATCGCATTTCTGGAGAAAATACTTCGGAAGATTTTTCCGAAAACCAACAAAGGAGAACTTGTGGCAGGTGTTGCAGAGGTAATTCTGGTTTGTCTCCTAAGCGGAGGCATCCCATATCTGATCCTGCATTTCCTGTATGGAGTTTCTGCATGGGCGGGATTTGCACTGGAAACATTCTGGTGTTATCAGCTTCTGGCAACCAAATCTCTGAAAACAGAGAGTATGAAAGTTTATGACAGACTGAAGAACGGTACTTTAGATGAAGCGCGTTATGCAGTATCCATGATCGTAGGCCGTGACACACAGTCACTTACAGAAGAGGGTGTGACAAAAGCAGCAGTAGAGACAGTAGCGGAGAATTCTTCTGATGGGATCATAGCGCCAATGTTCTATATGGCGATCGGCGGTGTATGGTTAATGTTCCTTTATAAGGGAATCAACACGATGGATTCCATGCTGGGCTATAAGAATGACAAATATCTCTATTTTGGCCGTTGTGCTGCCAAACTGGATGATGTGGCGAACTTTATTCCTGCCAGAATTTCCGGATGGCTTATGGTTGCGGCAACTGTATTTGTAAAAATGGATACAAAGAATGCTGCTAAGATCTACCGCAGGGACAGAAGAAACCATGCAAGCCCGAACTCTGCACAGACAGAGGCTGCAATGGCAGGTGCGCTGGACGTACAGCTTGCCGGAAATGCATATTATTTTGGAAAACTCTATGAGAAGCCAACAATCGGAGATGCGATTCGTCCGGTAGAGGTGGAAGATATCAGACGATCCAACCGCCTGCTTTATGCAACTGCGATTCTGGGAGCGGCAGTGTTCCTGCTGATCGGCACAGGTGCGCGTTTTCTTATATTTTGAGACAGGAGACAACAATGACGAAACATATACATGGCGGCGATGTTTACAAATATAACCATTGTCTGGATTTCTCAGCGAACTGCAATCCGCTGGGAACGCCGCAGAGTGTGAAACAGGCAATTATGGACAGTGTGGATGAGCTCAGCGATTATCCACGCGTAGGGTGCGGTCCGCTGAAAGAAGCAATCGCAGCCTATGAACATACACAAAAAGAATATCTGATCTGCGGCAACGGAGCCGCAGACCTTATTTTTTCCCTTTGCAGAGCGCAGAACCCGAAGAAAGCACTCTTACTGGCGCCGACCTTTGCAGAGTATGAACAGGCACTGGTCAGTGTGGGATGTGAGATTGCCAGATATTATCTGGAAGAAACAGCGGACTTCTGCGTGAGAGAAGATTATCTGCAGATTCTGCAAAAGGAAAAACCGGATATTATTTTTCTGTGTAACCCGAATAATCCAACAGGGATCACCATGCCGCAGGGACTTCTGGAAAGAATTCTCAGAAGCTGTGCGAAACTTGGAATCTTTATGGTGGTAGATGAATGTTTCTTGGATTTCGTGAGAGAACCGGAGAAACATTCTCTTAAAAAAAAGCTGGAAGAGTATCCGAATCTCTTTTTGCTGAAAGCGTTTACCAAACGTTATGCGATTCCGGGAGTGCGTCTGGGATATGGCTTTTGTTCGGACAGCAGTGTGCTGGAGCGGATGGAAGCTGTGACACAGCCATGGAATGTATCTACAATGGCACAGCAGGCAGGACTGGCAGCGCTTGAGGAAACGGAATATGTAGAAGAAGGCAGACAGCTTATTTTCCGGGAATCTGCATGGATGAAAGAGAAGATGACACAGCTTGGTCTGAAGGTATATCCGTCAGAAGCGAATTATATTTTTTTCCATGGTCCGGCGGATCTGTTTGAACGCTGTGTACCAAAGGAAATCCTGATTCGTGACTGTAGCAATTATCCGGGACTGGAGAAAGGATATTTCCGTGTTGCAGTAAAGCTGCATGAACAGAATGAGAAACTGATACAGGTACTGACTGAGGTACTTGATTAAGAGAGGGGACAAAGAAATGGCAAAAGCGATTATGGTGCAGGGCACAATGTCCAATGCAGGAAAAAGCCTCCTGGCAGCAGGCCTGTGCAGGATTTTTAAGCAGGATGGCTACAGAGTGGCACCTTTTAAGTCACAGAATATGGCGTTGAATTCTTTTATTACAGAAGAGGGTCTGGAGATGGGCAGGGCACAGGTGATGCAGGCAGAAGCAGCGGGTATCAAGCCGTCTGTACTAATGAACCCGATCCTGCTGAAGCCTACCAATGATGTGGGTTCTCAGGTGATCGTAAACGGAGAAGTTCTTGGAACCATGAGTGCCAGAGACTATTTCAAATATAAGAAGAAACTGGTGCCGGACATTATGAAAGCATATGATGCGCTGGCAGCAGAGAATGACATTATCGTCATCGAAGGAGCCGGAAGCCCTGCAGAGATCAATCTGAAAACGGAAGATATCGTAAATATGGGAATGGCAAAGATGGCGAAAGCTCCGGTACTTCTGGTCGGAGACATTGACAGAGGCGGTGTCTTTGCACAGCTCATCGGTACGGTGGAACTTCTGGAGGAAGATGAACGTCAGATGGTCAAAGGACTGATCATCAACAAATTCCGCGGAGATAAGACAATCCTTGACCCAGGTGTGAACATGCTGGAAGAGAGAAGTCATATTCCGGTAGTGGGAGTTGCGCCTTATCTGAATATTCAGGTAGAAGATGAAGACAGTCTGACGGAACGTTTTGACAGAAAACAGGAAGTAGATCTGATCGATATCGCGGTGATCCGTGTGCCGAGGATTTCCAATTTCACAGATTTTAACCCATTCGAAAGTATTCCGGGGGTTTCCCTCCGTTATGTGCAGCATGTCAGTGAACTGAAGACTCCGGATATGATCATCCTGCCGGGAACTAAGAATACGATGGAAGATCTTCTGTGGATGCGTGCAAATGGTCTGGAGGCAGCAGTTCTCAAAGAAGCTGCAAGAGGAAAGATCATCTTTGGAATTTGCGGTGGCTATCAGATGTTAGGTGAGACGTTGAGCGACCCTCATCATGTGGAAGCAGGTGGCACTATCAAAGGAATGGGACTTCTTCCTATGGACACTGTATTTGCGGAGAATAAGACAAGAACCAGAGTATCTGGAAAATTTTTGAATCTGGATGGAGAACTGGCGGCACTTTCCGGCGCAGAGCTGGAGGGTTACGAGATTCATATGGGAGAGACCGGCTTGAAAGAGAATGCCGGACATTGCGTATCTATTGAGGATCATGTGTCAGGGACTGTGAAAGAAGATGGCGCATACTGTAAAAACGTCTGTGGAACCTATGTACATGGAGTCTTTGATAAAGAGGATGTGGCAGAAGCAGTTGTCCGTGTGCTTGGTGAGAAGAAAGGTCTTGATGTGTCTCAGATGACAGGGGTTGATTTCGCAGCATTTAAAGAGACGCAGTATGATATTCTGGCAGCGGAGCTTCGCAAACATCTGGATATGAAGAAAATTTATGAGATACTGGAGCAGGGGATATAGGCTGAATCAGTATAGCGAAAATTTATCGTGCCGGAAATAGAAGTAACTGTTATATGAATGATACGGGAAATATGGAGTTTGGGAGATAAGAAATGAAAGTAGAACTGGAAAATGTAAAACCAATGGATATAGAGAAACGCAGCTTCGAGATCATTACAGAGGAACTTGGCGATACAAAACTGATCCCTGGAACAGAACTGATCGTAAAAAGATGCATTCACACAAGTGCAGATTTTGACTATGCAAAGAACCTTTGCTTCTCTGAAGATGCCGTACAGAAAGCAATCGCAGCCATCAAAGACGGTGCCTGCATTGTAACAGATACACATATGGCAGAATCCGGGATCAACAAGAGAGTTCTCTCCCGTTACGGCGGCGAGGTATTCTGTTTTATCTCTGATGAAGACGTGGCAGCAACAGCCAAAGCGAATGGGACTACAAGAGCAACAGCAAGCATGGATAAAGCGGCAGCACTGGGAAAGAAACTGATCTTTGCCATCGGAAATGCTCCGACCGCGCTGGTACGTCTCTATGAGCTCATCGAAGACGGCAAACTTGATCCGGAACTGATCATCGGCGTACCGGTAGGATTCGTAAATGTGGTACAGTCCAAGGAACTGATCATGCAGGCAGATGTGCCGTATATCGTGGCAAGAGGAAGAAAAGGCGGCAGCAATATCGCGGCATGCATCTGTAATGCACTGCTTTATATGCTTGATAATAACAGAGGATATTGATTTAAATAAAGAGAATTCGAAAATTTGTAAATATGAGGATGATTTGCAGTGATTAGTAAAAATTGTATACAAGTTAATTACAATGTTTTAATGTTCAAAATGCAATTGCTAAATATGTAATTATTTTATTTGAGAGTATAATAAATTCCTACAAAAATATAGAAAATTAGTTTAATTTTCTTTACAAATATTTGAAGTTAGCATGATGTACATCATAAAATATATTGCTAAAATATAGCGAATAGTAATATTAGAGATATTATTCTAGTGAAAATGTACTGCCTAGCTCAAGATAGAACAAATGTTTATTGCTTCGATTATATATGATATAATAAGAGTCTGGAAACATTGTAGAAAGAATAAAATAGATGGATATAATTAATATAATCCTGTAAGAAATGTGCTTGATATTTAAAAGGGTTCAATGAAATATTGGAGTAAATACTTTTTCTTTATGGAAATGGAGAATAAAGAATGGCAGTTACTAAGATTGAAAAATATACTGAAAAATTAACAGAACAAGAAATGAAAATAGGTGAATATGGCGAAAATAGTTTTGGCTTTGTATATGTCCAGGGAGAAAATACTCCTAATTCTAACATTAATGAGGCATTGAAATCTGCTGGAGGTAAACCAAAAGTCTGTTCTTTGACGGATTTTGATATTCATGGAACAGGAAAAGCAAAGCCTGAATATATTATCACTCTTAAACGTGATCTAAATACATTACTTGTTGTAGAATGTAAGAATACAGTAAAAAAACATAAAAGTGAGCAACTGGATCACCCAAAAGACTATGCAGTTGATGGCGTATTATATTATGCGAAATATCTTAAAAATAGTTTTAATGTGATTGCAATTGGAATTTCTGGAACTAAAAAAAATGAACTGCAGGTTGATGCATATTATTGGCCTAAAAACCAGGAATCTTTTACAGAACTTGTTAAAGCAAAAAATATTATTTTGGAACCAGAAAATTATTTGAAATTGGTACGGGGAGAGAGGGTTCAAAAAGAATATAATTTGTCGGAAGTTAAGGCGACAGCAGTGACCATTCATAATTCATTGCGTATAAATAAGATGACAGAAAAATTGAAACCGTTATTTATTGCAGGAATTCTTATAGCGTTGCAAGATAATCCATTTAGCCATGACTACGATCAAATTACAAGTTTTGATACACTGTTAGATAGTTGTTGTTCTGCGATTAGCCGTGTACTTTCTGATGGTGAAATTGGATATGATAAAATTGATGAAATTAAAGGAAAATTTGGTGAAATTAAGGCAGTAATTAAATTGAAAGCTACGCCTCTTTCAGATGACCACTCTTTGCGTTGGTACATTAATCAACTTGAAATGAAAATAAAACCTATGATGGATTATGTAGGGAATACAATAGATGCTCTTGGAATTTTTTATCATGAGTTTATTAGTTATTCGTCTGGAGATGGTAACTCTCTTGGCATTGTATTAACGCCACAGCATTTAACAGAGTTTATGGCTGAGCTGATAAATATAGATAAGAATTCACATGTTGTTGATATTTGTTGTGGTAGTGGTGCGTTTCTTGTAACTGCTATGGGGAAAATGTTTAAGCAAGCTACATCCCAAAAAGAGATTGAATATATTCGAAAAAATAATCTTTATGGTGTTGAGCAGGATTCAGATATTCATACGCTTGCTCTTGCAAATATGATTATGAGAAGAGATGGAAAATCCCATATTTTTCATGGAGATTGTTTTGATAATGAAACAATAAAGAAACTTAAAAATTTAAAAGATACTAGAGGAAATAGTATAGTGTTAAATAAAGGTTTACTGAATCCACCATATTCTCAAAAAGATCATGCAGAACTTGAATTTTTAGAGCAAGAACTTGATATTATTTGTCAGGGTGGTGAGGTTGCTATTGTATGTCCTACGAGCTGTGCTATTGGAACAAAATTTAAAGATATACGGTCACGTTTGATGAGTAAACATACATTAAAAGCTGTTTTTTCGATGCCGGAGGATATTTTTTATGGACAAGGCGCGGGAACGTGTGTTTGTGTTATGATTTGGGAAGCTGGAAAACCTCATAATTCGGAGATCTCTACGTTTTTTGGTTATTATAAAGATGATGGATTTGTTAAACGAAAAAAACTTGGACGAATAGATGCATATAACAAATGGGACAATATAAAAGCAAGATGGTTACATTTATATCGAGAAAAGGAAGTTGTTGATGGATTCACAATAAAAGCTTGTGTTTCTGATAAAGATGAATGGTTATGTGAAGCGTATATGAAAACAGATTATAAAAAGTTAAATGATTCAATTTTTGAACAATCTATTAGAGATTATTTGGCTTTTCAGGTAAAAAATGGAATAACGGTTTTAAATTCGAAATATGCGGCTTCTGAACTAATAAAACTTAGTGATCCTAAATATTGGAAAGAAATGCCACTTTCTGACTTATTTTTGGTGTCAACGTCCAAAGATCCAAATTTACAGAATAGTAATCGTGGAACAACTCCGTACATTTCGTCTTCAGCAGATAATAATGGACTGACAGCTTATGTGGATACAGAGCCATCACAGGCAGCAAATACTTTGACAATTGCGCGTAATGGGTCTGTTGGATCGACCTTTTTTCAACCTGTACCTTATGCTGCATCACCTGATGATGTTAGAATTTTAACTCCTAAAGAAAATGTAAAAATAAATGTATATTCTGGACTATTTATAAAAACTGTTATTGAGTTAGAAAAATTTAAATATGCATATGGAAGAAAATTAGGGACAAAGAGAATAGAAAAAGTTATTATTAAGTTACCGGTTGACCAGTATGGAATGCCTGATTTTAATTATATGGAAAAATACATTAAATCACTTCCTTATAGTGATAGAATATAAAGGAGAGGGAATTATGGAGAAAATGGAAATGGGAGTTAATATGAATGTTGAAGAGGATAAAGAAGATGAAGCTCTTCAACTTCTTGCCGAAAATACAGAAATTGAGCAGGAACAAAAAGATTTTGTAGAGAATGAATTTGTACAAAAGCGAAGTCTGCTCCAAAAAACTAAAATTGTTCGTCAAACATGGTCTATTGCTGAAATTTATCAAAAAATAAAGGATAAGAAACTTATTCTTGATCCTGATTATCAACGTCGTGTAATTTGGGGAAGTGATAAAAAGACAGCGTTTATTGAATCTCTTTATATGGAAATTATGATTCCACCAATTTATGTTGTTGAAATTCCTGGGGAAGACATTCTTGATGAAACAAAGTATGAAGTAGTTGATGGCAAACAACGATTAACAGCTATAATGGATTTTATAAAAGGTTCATTGCAGTTAAATGAACGTGATCTTGAATATTATGCTGATATTTTTGGCGGAAAAACATTTTCTGAGGTTCGTGAAATTGACCCTGAAAGAACATCTCAAATGCTATCGTCAATACTTGATATTTATGTAATTACAGCTAATTCGCCGGAATTTACAAAGTATGATATTTTTGCCAGATTGAATCGGGGTGCAGAAAAGCTAAAAGTAAATGAAATTAGGCGAGCTATTTATAAGTCAGAAATTACTGGCTGGATTACGGATTTTGTTGATTGTCAACAGAAAACAAATAAAGAATTTTATAACACTATTTTTACGGCCAATGATATTAAGAGATATGAAGATTATGGGCGCTTTTACAAATCTCTTGCATTTTATTTACGTTCAAATATTGAAGAAGGTGTTGTTGAAGGCTACAATTCTAGACCTCGTGATATGATCAATAATGTACTGCAAGATATACAGAAAGGCAACAATTCAATAAAGAAAGAGGAGCTACTTCTTTTGCTGAATGTAACACTTGAACTGAAAAGGACTTATGGAAATATTCCTAATGCAGATTATGTAATTGACGCTCTTGTTCCTTTTATTGATCTAATCAATAATAATGGAGCACTTATAGGATTAGATAGGATATTTTCTGATGAGTTAGTTAAAAATACTCTTGAAAAATCACCTGCAACTACAAGTAATGTGAATAAGCGACTTTGTCGAGTGAAGAAGTTGATAATGGAGAAATGATATGAATGGCATAAAAAGCATAGATCAAAATACTTTATCTATTCAAATAAAATCACTTATGATTTATGAATTTCTCAAAGAGTATAATAAACTTGAACGGATGATTAGGGGAATATTTGAGAAAAATATTCCCTTATTGCCAAATACAGTCATTCAACAACTTTATTTTTATAGCGGAGGTCGAATTGGAACATATATTGATGTTGAAGAAGAATCTGTAAAGTTATCTGCTATAAAGTATAAGGATAATGATTTGTTTAAGGAACTTACTATTAACCAGATTGTAAAAATTTTTAAAAAGAATTCTTGTCTAAAAGCATTTAACTTTGAAATATCATCTGTTCAAAGAGCAACTACGGAATATTCTTTTTATGATTGTGCGATCCGACTGCTGAATATGCGCAATATATTGGCACATGAGATGGTAGATATCCAGTTTAAAAATAAAGATTTGATAGAGTTGTTAACTTTTGACCAACTTGAGAAACATAATTTTGAAATATTACAAAATTATGATATTCATGTAATGGATAATATGACACAGTATATTGCAAGTAATATTGTGTATATGCGTAAAATTATTGATCATTTAAGAACATTGATGGAAGAATAGAATTAGGGTGATTACATAGTGCAATAAAAATTAGAACTATATAAAAATAACAATTTTTACAAGTATAATACTATATTTATAAATGAAAGTAGATTGTTAGCTATAGGAATTAAGTAGTATATGAACACGGAAATTGTTACTTTTTATGAATGAACATGATGAGCATGATAAGAAATAAAATGGAAATTGCGATAGTTTTTTAATAGAAATAAAACCGACATAAAACTGATCTCTAAAAAAATTACAAAACTGAATATATTCAGATGAATAATCTGATGCTATAATAATAAGATCAGAATGGAATAATAAAAAATCATTCTAATTTTGTTTCGAAAATCTGGAATTTAATCCAATTAGGTGAGTTTCCTGCTTTAATTGCGAAAAGTAATAGTGGATGTAAATTTTTCTTAATTTTCGGAACAGATTTACGAGAAAGTAAGAGGTACAGATAAATTGAAGAAAATTGCAGTCATTCATGATCTGTCCGGTATGGGAAAATGTTCCCTGACAGCGGCGATCCCTGTAATTTCTGCTATGGGAGTGCAGGCCTGTCCTCTGCCTACAGCAGTTCTGAGCAATCAGACAGGATACGGCTCTTATTTCTGTGATGACTACACAGACCGTATGGAGCAGATCATGGAAGAATGGAAGAAAATGGGATTTCAGCCAGATGGTGTTTACACAGGATTTCTGGCAGATGCCAGACAGGTAGATGTGATCCTGAAATTTGTGGATATGTTCTGTACAGAACGGACACATATTCTGATCGACCCGGTAATGGGAGATCAGGGACATGTTTACAAAACTTATTCCGAGGAATTATGTGAGAAGATGCGTGTGCTAGTACAGCATGCGACTGTGATCACACCGAATATTACGGAAGCACTGCTCCTTTTGTATGGAGAACAGGGAATGAAAGAGAAAATGGAACTTTTTTCCTGTATGAAAGAAGAGCAGCTGCTTAGTGAGACCGAAGAACTGGGAAGAAAACTGGCAGCTCATTTTGGACTGGAGTCCATTGTCATTACAGGAGTAGATATCCTGTGTGAGGATGGCAGTGTAAAGATGGGAAATCTTGTTGTAGAGAAAGACGAAGCAGCCTGGTATTTCTCTGTGAAGGAAGGTGGAAGCTATTCCGGAACAGGAGATCTGTTCGCTTCTGTACTTAGTGCAGGAATGGTAAAGGGCATTTCCATGAAGAAATGTGTGCAGAAGGCAATCGCTTTTCTGTCAGGAGCCATTCATGACGCAGTGCTGGAAGGAACAGACAGAAATGACGGTGTTTGTTTTGAAAAATATTTAAAAATGCTGGTATGATCCAGCCGAGGAGGAGAAGTTTATGTCAGAAGTAACAACAACGAAACAGGATGTACAGACTTCTGTTACATTGAGAAGGATTACGGCAACTGCAGTAATGGCAGCTCTCACTACATTGATGACTGCCTATATTTTTCATATTCCAGTAGGTGTAAATGGCGGATATGTACATCTGGGTGATACGATGATCTATATTGCAGCAGCATTTCTGCCACTGCCTTATGCATGTGCGGCAGGCGCGATTGGCGGAGGTCTAGCGGATCTTTTGACTGCACCGGTATGGGCACCTGCAACGATCATTATCAAGATGCTGATCTGTCTTCCATTTTCTTCTAAAGGAAAGAAACTTGTTACAAAGAGAAATGTGATCGCATTGTTTCTTGCATTTATGATTTCTGCAACAGGATATTATGTGGCAGAAGGAATTATGTTTGGATTTACTGCATCTTTCTTTACATCTGTCAGTGGAAGTATTGTACAGTCCGGCGGAAGTGCAGTTATGTTCCTGATCATTGGAGCTGCGCTTGACAGAGTTGGATTTAAGACCAAGATCGCAAATGTAGGAAAATAAAAATATCAGATATCAGCAGAAGAACAGTTATATAAATGACAAATAAATTCTGTGTATCGCGAAATATGTTACTGTGCACGAAGTGAACAGTAATTATAAAGATTGAAGGGAACACAAAATGACAACAGATATCATTTACAGATATAAAAACCAGGTATATTTTAACATTACCAACAAATGTCCCTGCAGATGTACTTTCTGTATCAGAAATACAGAAGACGCCATCGGTGAGGCATCCAATCTCTGGTTCGACCATGAACCGAGTCTGGAGGAAATTTACAAAGCAATCGACGAATTTGATTTTACAGACTGCAATGAGGTAGTTTTCTGTGGATACGGAGAACCGACTATGGCACTGGAGAATCTGATCGAAGTAAGCAAATATGTGAGAGCAAGATATCCATTTAAGATCAGACTGAATACCAATGGGCTCTCAGACCTGATCCATAACCGTTCTACAGCGAAGGATGTCTGTCAGGCAGTAGACAGCGTATCCATCAGCTTAAATATGCCGGATGCAGCTTCTTATAATGAAGTAGTCCGCCCGGCATACGGAGAGAAATCTTTTGATGCAATGCTGAAATTTGCAAGAGACTGCAAACAGTATATCGACGATGTACGCTTCACTGTTGTAGATGTGATCGGTGAGGAGAAAGTAGAGCAGAGCAAGATTGTGGCAGCACAGAACGGAATTCCGTTAAGAGTAAGAAAATATTCACCGTGACAGGTGAGAAAATAAGAGAGAGGGATTTGTATTGTTGTTATGACAGCAGTGCGAAGCCCTTTTTGGTCTCAATTTTACTTGGCAGGCATATGGGATTCATGTTATCATTAAAGTAATAAAGATGTGTAACAGTGAGAGTATATGTTTTGTAAGTAGAGGAGTGCACCAAATGGCAGGATTAAAAAAACTTCCCATCGGAATTGAAAACTTTGAAGAAATACGACAGGAAGACTTTTATTATGTAGATAAGACACGGGTAATCGAACAGCTACTTACTGAATGGGGAAAACAGAAAAACAATCAGCATACGGGACACTTTTGCGCAAAAGCCGACAAAATTAAAGTATGGAATTGCCTGTTATAAGAAGAAATGTAAAGTTGTGATGGAAATACAAAAATAATATGATGACAGCCATAACTATCCTGACAGCTACAAGATTTTTCGATTTTGCAGCCTGTTCAGGATAGTTATGTTTTTGTGTGTTTGCATTGACATACCAATAAGAAATGTTTTATGATATTTCTGTTGGCATTTTGTGTCGGCTGCATTTCATATCAAATAAGCAGAGTGCGGAAATCTGTTTATTTGATGTGAAATGGATGAGGAATAAAGGGGATACGAAGGAGAATTAAGAATTATGAGCATTTCCATGATTGGAATAGACCATAATATGGCACCGGTAGATATCCGTGCGCTTTTTGCTTTTACAAAGAAGAACGCCGGAGAAGCCATGGAGAAAATAAAGGAGCAGGAAGGCATCTATGGGTGCGTGATCCTGTCTACCTGTAACAGACTGGAAGTATGGGCAAGTGTAGACGATGATGAGGAAGTCTGTCTTTATGACTGCCTTTGCCAGTTAAAAGGAATTACAGAAGATTCTTACAGAGAATATTTTGTAGAGAGAAAGAATCAGGAGGCAGTGGAGCATCTGTTTTATCTGACCAGTGGACTGAAATCCCAGATCATCGGTGAAGATCAGATTCTTACCCAGGTAAAGGATGCGCTGAATCTGGCAAGAGAGAACTTTGCAGCAGATGGTGTTCTGGAAGTTTTATTCCGAATGGCAGTTACTGCGGGAAAGAGAATTAAAACAGAAGTTCCTTTTTCACATGGAAATCCATCTGTGATCCATCAGGCAATCGGATTCCTGACAGATAACGGTTATTCACTGAAAGATAAGACATGTATGGTGATCGGAAACGGTGAAATGGGAAAGGTAGCTGCACAGGCATTAAGAGAAGCTGGGGCAGATGTGACTGTGACTATTCGCCAGTACAGAAGCGGAGTTGTAAATATTCCGTTAGGCTGCAAGCGTATTAATTATGGGGAACGAATGGAGTATATTCCACAGTGTGACCTGGTGGTAAGTGCAACTGCAAGTCCGAACTATACATTAAAAGAAGAATTATTTCAGGGACTTCAGACAAAGGAGAATCTGATTCTGATCGATCTGGCAGTTCCGAGAGATATCGAGCCATCTATTGGAAAGATACAGGGGATTACACTTTATGATATGGACAGTTTCCGTATTAAGGAAATTCCGGCAGAACTGCAGGAGAATCTGGAGGCAGCAGGTGCCATTGTAAGAGAACAGATGGATGAATTTTTCCAATGGCTGGACGGAAGAGACCTGATCCCGAGGATTCAGGAGATCAAGGACGAGGCAGTCAATGACCTGAATTTAAGGATTGCGAAAATATTGAAGAAGACACCGATGGAAGACGATGACAGACAGAATCTAGTAAAAGCAGTGGACACTGCGGCCGGAAAAGTGGTGAACAAATTAATTTTTGGTTTACGGGACAGTCTGAATCAGGAAGCTTTCCTGGAGTGTGTGGCAGGACTGGAGAAAATATATGAAGAATAAGCCTTACTTTCCAATGTTTATAGATTTATCGGATAAAAATATCGTGGTAGTGGGCGGTGGCAATATTGCGACACGAAGAGTGAAGACGCTGCTGTCATTTACGAGGAATATCCGTGTGATCGCGCCGAAAGTTACCATGGAGATGATGGAACTTGGCAAGGCTGGTTATGTGCAGCTGATCACACGTCCGGTAAAACGTTCTGATTTTGCTATGGCGTATATGGTAATCGCCGCTACAAATGACCGGAAACTGAATGATGAGATCCACAGGATCTGTAAGCAGGAGGGCATCTATGTCAATGTTGCCAGCGACAGAGAACAGTGTGATTTCTATTTTCCGGGAATTTATATGCAGGATGGATTAGTTGTGGGGATCACAGCAAGTGGTCTGGATCATAAGAAAGCTCGCAGAGTAAGAGAAGAAATACAGAAAGCACTGGAGAGAGTGGCGCAGGAAGACGAGGAAGAGAACGATGACTAAGGTGATCATTGGCAGCAGAGAGAGTAAACTGGCAGTTCTGCAGAGCGAGATGGTAAAGAGTTACATAGAGCAGAATAATAAAGCAAACAATGGTTCCGGAGTATCTGTAGATATTCTGACTATGAAGACTACAGGAGACATTATTCTGGACCGTACACTTGATAAAGTAGGCGGAAAGGGACTTTTTGTAAAAGAACTGGACAGGGCATTGATGGATGGCAGAAGTAATCTTTCCGTGCACAGTCTGAAGGATATGCCTATGGAAGTGCCGGAAGAACTTCCACTGCTGGCTTTTTCAAAGAGAGAGGATCCGAGAGATGTGCTGGTGCTTCCGGAAGGAGTGGCAGAACTGGATCCGGAGAAACCGCTGGGATGTTCCAGTTTAAGAAGAACTCTGCAGTTAAAGAAATTGTATCCTGATATGGAAGTGAAGAGTATCCGCGGAAATCTGCAGACAAGACTGCGCAAGCTGGATTCCGGGGAGTATTCCGGACTGATCCTGGCAGCAGCAGGGCTGAAACGTCTTGGGCTGGAGCAGAGAATTAACCGGTATTTTACACCGGATGAGATGCTCCCGGCAGCAGGTCAGGGAATCCTGGCAGTGCAGGGACGTAAAGATCAGGATTATTCTTATCTGGATGGATACTGTGACAGAGACGCATGGATCGCAGGAAGTGCAGAACGTGCATATGTGAAATATCTGGACGGAGGATGTTCCTCTCCTGTGGCTGCATTTGCAGAAGTTAATGGAGAGGAGATCTTTATTCGCGGTTTATATTACAGTGAAGCAACAGGAAAATGGATCACAGGACAGATTAAAGGTGCTGCACAGGAGTGTGAGAAACTTGGTATCGCACTTGCGAAGCAGCTTAAAGAGGACTGTGAGAGGGGAGAATAAAAAATGGCAGCAGGTAAAGTTTGGCTGGTCGGTGCAGGACCGGGAGATATCGGACTCTTTACATTAAAGGGTGCGGCAGTTCTGCAGCAGGCAGATGTAGTAGTATATGACAGTCTGGTGGGCGAGGGAGTCCTTGCAAGGATCCCGGAGCATGCAAGGCTGATCAATGTAGGAAAGAGAGCAAGCCATCATACGATGGTACAGGAGGAAATCAACAAAGTTCTTCTGGAAGAAGCCCAGAAAGGGAATAAAGTAGTAAGACTTAAAGGCGGAGACCCGTTCCTCTTTGGCAGAGGCGGCGAGGAACTGGAGCTTCTTTCCGAGAATGGGATTCCGTATGAGATCGTGCCGGGAGTGACTTCTCCGATCTCTGTTCCGGCTTATAACGGGATTCCGGTGACTCACAGAGACTTCTGTTCTTCCCTGCATATTATTACAGGGCATAAACGTGCAGGACAGGAATATGATATTGATTTCAGGGCACTGACCCAGACAAAAGGAACTCTGGTATTCCTGATGGGAATCGCTGCACTGGAAGATATCTGTAAGGGACTTCTCGATGGAGGAATGGACCCGGATATGCCGGCTGCAGTACTTCAGAAAGGAACTACCGCAGGACAGAAGCGAGTGGTCGCAACCGTAAGTACTCTGAAAGCAGAAGTGGACAGACAGGGAATCGAGACACCGGCCATCATTGTTGTCGGAAAGGTCTGCTCACTGGCAGATAAATTTGCCTGGTATGAGAAACTTCCGCTGGCAGGCTGGAAAGTGCTGGTGACAAGACCGAGACAGCATATCTCAAAAACTGCAGATCTGCTCCGCAAAAAGGGTGCAGAGGTGCTGGAACTGCCGTCTATCTGTACAGTGCCTGTAGAGGATAACAGTAAACTGTATGAGGCATTTGAGAAGCTGAATACTTATCAGTGGATCATTTTTACAAGTCCGGCAGGCGTAGAAATCTTTTTTGACGAGATGGACAGAAAAGAGATGGATGTGCGCAGTCTGGGACAGGCAAAGATCGCAGTGATCGGTGAGGGCACGAAGAAGAAACTGAAAGAGCATCATCTTATGGCGGATTTTGTGCCGAGTGTGTATGATGGAGATACCCTTGGAGCAGAGCTTGCAAAAGAACTGCAGGGAAATGAGAAGATTCTGATCCCGAGAGCAGAAGCCGGAAATCAGAAGCTGCCAGAACTGCTGGAGCAGGCAGGTGCGAAAGTAGATGATATTGCTACCTACACAACCCGCTATGAAAAGAGCAGACTGATCGATGAGAAAAAAGAATTTGAGACAGGCAGTGTGGACTGTGTTGTATTTACCAGTGCTTCTACTGTAAAAGGCTTCGTGGAGGGAACTCTGGGGCTTGATTATACGACTGTAAAGGCTGCATGTATCGGAAAGCAGACGAAAGCTGCTGCAGATGCATATGGAATGCAGACACGGATGGCGAAGAAAGCAACCATTGAGAGCCTGATCGAACTTGTAGAAGAAATGAGACAGGAAAATTGTTGATAAAATTATCGTAACTATTCAGTATCTCATGGAATAGCAGGTTGCGGAATAGTTACAAATTATCAATAAAAATATATTTATATTTATTGTCTGGATCAGACTTTTGTCTGACATTCTGCAATGATTTCTGTGAGGGTGAGCAGAGATTCTGATATCAGGCGATAACAGTAAAAGGAGTGGAAGAAATGGACTTAATTCAGAGACCGAGAAGATTAAGAGGCAGTGAGAAACTGAGAAAGATGGTAAGAGAGACAAGAATGGACAAGTCCTCCCTTATCTATCCATTATTTGTAAAAGAAGGAACAGGGATTGAAGAAGAGATCCCATCCATGGAAGGACAGTACCGTTACAGTGTAGACCGTCTTCCTTTTGAACTGGAACGTCTGCAGAATGCAGGTGTAAACAACATTATGCTGTTCGGCATTCCAGATCACAAAGATGAAGTTGGAAGCGGAGCATATGATCCGAACGGAATTGTACAGAAAGCTTTAAGAGAAGCGAAGAAGCAGTTCCCGGATATGTATTATATCACTGATGTATGTATGTGCGAGTATACTTCTCATGGTCACTGCGGAGTTCTCTGCGGTCATGATGTAAATAATGATGCTACACTGGAATTACTGGCCAAGACTGCGGTTTCTCATGTAGAAGCAGGTGCAGATATGGTTGCACCGTCTGATATGATGGACGGACGTGTACGTGCCATCCGTGAGGCACTGGATGCAAACGGACATTATGAAGCACCGATCATGTCTTATGCAGTAAAATATGCGTCTGCTTTCTACGGACCATTCCGTGATGCAGCAGGTTCTGCACCGTCCTTTGGTGACAGAAAGAGCTATCAGATGGATTTCCACAACAGAAGAGAGGGCATGAAAGAAGCTCTGACAGATGTGGAAGAAGGCGCAGATATCATTATGGTAAAACCTGCAATGTCTTATCTGGATATGGTTTCTGAGGTTTCCAAGGCAGTAAATGTACCGGTTGCTACCTACAGCGTAAGTGGCGAGTATGCAATGGTAAAAGCTGCCGCAAAGATGGGCTGGATCGAGGAAGAACGTATCATGTGTGAAATGGCAGTCAGCGCTTACCGTGCAGGTGCGCAGATATACCTGACTTATTATGCAAAAGAACTTGCGAAATGCATGGATGAAGGGAGAATCGGCTGATGGGTTTATCAGAGGAATTATTTGACAGAGCAGTGAAAGTAATCCCGGGCGGTGTAAACAGCCCGGTACGTGCATACGGTCCGATCGGTATGGCACCGAGATTTATTGACCGTGCAGACGGATGTTATATTTATGATGTTGAGGGAAATGAGTATGTGGATTATATTGATTCCTGGGGACCGATGATCCTGGGACACAATTTCCCGGAAGTAAAAGAAAGCGTGTTGAAAGCATGTGAAAAAGGTCTGAGCTTTGGATGCGCAACTGCAATTGAAGTGGAGATGGCAGAGTTTATCTGTGATCATATTCCGCATGTAGATATGGTGCGTATGGTAAACTCCGGTACAGAGGCTGTTATGAGTGCAGTCCGCGTTGCCAGAGGATTTACAGGAAAGAATAAGATCATTAAGTTTGCAGGATGTTATCACGGACACAGTGATGCCATGCTGGTAAGCGCAGGTTCCGGTGTTATGACAAGCGGTGTGCCGGACAGTGCCGGTGTGCCGAAAGGATGCACAGAGGATACCATGACAGCTGTTTATAATGATCTGGACAGTGTACGTGCTCTGATGGAGCAGGCAGATGGCCAGACTGCTGCAGTGATCGTTGAGGCTGTCGGAGCCAACATGGGTGTGGTCCCACCTAAGAAGGGATTCCTTGAAGGTCTGAGAAAGCTTTGCGATGAGTATGGTGCGCTTCTGATCTTTGATGAGGTTATTACTGGTTTCCGTCTGGCTTTCGGCGGTGCTGCTGAGTATTTCGGAGTGAAACCGGATCTGGTTACTTATGGTAAGATCATTGGTGCGGGTATGCCAGTTGGTGCTTATGGCGGAAGAAGAGAGATCATGGAGCTGGTTTCTCCGGTTGGTAAGGTTTATCAGGCTGGTACTTTAAGCGGTAATCCGATTGCTATGGCTGCGGGACTGACTCAGCTGAAATATCTGTATGAGCATCAGGAGATTTATAAAGATCTGGAGAAGAAAGGGGAGAGACTTTACGGCGGAATGGAGAAGATTCTGGCTGAAAAAGGACTGCCTTATCATGTGAATCATGTATCTTCTTTGGGAAGTCTGTTCTTTACGGAGCAGGAGGTTGTGGATTATACTTCTGCCAAGAGTGCGGATATTAAGGCGTTTTCTGAGTACTTTAAGGGGATGCTGGCACAGGGGATTCATCTGGCACCGTCTCAGTTTGAGGCTATGTTCCTTTCTGTGGCACATACAGATGAGATTATTGACAGAACACTTGAGGCTGTTGGAAATTGTTTTAAATAAGAATGAAAAAATGGCTGCTGTTTCAGAGATGGGATGGCAGCTTTTTTGATAAAGGGGCGCCCGGCAGAAAAATAGTTTGGTTCAGGTGCGGTTTCGCGAGCTGGAAATCAGAGATGTGGAATGTAGTTAAAGGAGAGGGAAGAATCGGGAATTGTTAGAACCGGGTAACTTTGGATTTGGAAAAATACATAAAAATAGGGTGTGCTGTATTGTGAGCATTGGCAAAATGTGCTATAATATCGACATCATATGGCAGTGCCGGCCAGAACAAATAGGCAGAAGATTAGTGCATCGGGAATTGAACAGCCATGATTTATGAAGGATTAGATGGCTGTTTAATTGATGATGTATTGAAAAGGACAGCAGGAGGCAAGAAGCATTATGAGTGAGAAAAAATATGTAGCTTATGTGGGTTGTTACACACATGGCTCTTCCAGACAGGGAATTCATGTTTATGATGTTGATGTGGAGAATGGTATTCTTACAGAGCGCAGCAGTGTTGAAGTAAGCAATGCGTCCCACATGGCTGTTTCGAAGAATGGTAAGTATCTTTATTCTATCGAGGATGAGGGTGTTGCAGTGTTTGAACGTGATAAGAACGGTGATCTTTCACGTATCAACAGTGTGAACATTGATGGAATGAGAGGCTGTTTCCTTTCTACAGATGTTGACGGCAAATATCTTTATGTTGCCGGATACCATGACGGTAAGGTGACCGTTGTACATACTCATAAGGACGGCAGACTGGGAAGTCTGATGGATGGTGTGTTCCATACAGGACTTGGAAGTGTTGCAGAGCGTAACTTCCGTCCGCATGTAAACTGTGTTCGTCCGACTCCGGATAATAAGTATCTCTGTGCGGTAGATAATGGAATTGATCAGGTGAAGATTTATCGTATTAACAAGCAGCGTGATAAGCTGGAGTTAGTAGATATTCTTAGATGTCCGAGAGAGAGCGGTCCGCGTATTATCCGTTTCAGTGATGATGGTAAGTTTGCTTATATTTTGTTTGAACTCAGTAATGAGATTAAGGCTTACAAGTATGATGGAAGTGGTAAGGCTCCGGAGTTTGAGCTGGTTCAGACGATTGAGACAAGTGCGAAGAAAGATGTACATGATACACATAATGCGGCATCCGGACTGTCGCTTGCAAATGATGGCAAGCATCTGTTCTGCACAACAGCAGGTGAGGATACAGTTTCCATGTTTGAGCGTGATGAGGAAACTGGTATGCTGACAAGAAAGTTTACACTTCCGATCAGCGGCGAATATCCGAAAGATCTGGTACTTTTACCGGATGACAAGCACCTGGTACTGGCTAATCATGCAAGCAATACACTGACTACTTTTACAGTGGATTATGAAAAGAATATTATCGTAATGAATGGCAAGCCGATTAAGATTGCACAGCCGAACAGCATCAGAATCTGGCCGGTTCCGGAAGAATAATCAGTGGGTTCAATGAATTGATATCAGATAAGATGATAAAAAAATCCCTCCGCCATAAGAGGAAAATTCTGGCGGAGGGATTTTTCTGTCTGGTCATCCTGATAAACTGCGGAGCAGTTATTTGGTCATGAATAACATTGGATTCTAATTTTACTATTTATCACAAAGATAAAAATCACGAACTCTATCCATACGTGCGCTCATATTAGTGAAGAGTGCATCTGCCAATGTGATGGCAGCCATGGATTCGACTACAACAACTGCTCTCGGAACAATGACCGGATCGTGGCGGCCGTGGATTTCCAGGGAGAGTGGTTCTTTATCTTTGGTAACAGTCTGCTGCGGCTGGCTGATGGATGGAGTTGGCTTGATGTGGGCGCGGAGGACGATTTCACTGCCGTCGCTGATGCCGCCCATGATGCCGCCTGCATGGTTGGAGTTTTTGACAATTTCGCCGTCTTTGATGGTGAAGCCATCGTTGTCGATGGAGCCATTTAAGGAAGTTACACCGATACCGTCGCCGATCTCAACAGCTTTAACTGCTCCGATAGACATTAAAGCATGTGCAAGAAGAGCACTGAGTTTATCAAAGACCGGATCGCCGAGGCCTGCCGGGGTTCCAGTGATGCGGCATTCGATAACCCCGCCTGCACTGTCCTGATTCTTCATGCATTCTTCCAGATATTCTCCGGCTTTGGCTGCTGCCTGTGCGTCTGGCATGTAGAACGCATTGTTGTTGATCTCTTCTTTATCAAAGGAAGTGATTTCTACAGGTCCGATAGATTTTGTGTAGGTGCAGATGGAAATACCGAGTTCTCCTAAGATTTTGGAGGCAATGGCGCCTGCTGCAACTCTACCAATGGTTTCACGTCCTGAAGAACGTCCGCCGCCTCTGTAATCGCGGAAACCGTATTTCTGGTCAAAGGTATAGTCTGCATGTCCCGGACGGTAGGAATACGCGATGTTTCCATAGTCTCTGGAACGCTGATCTGTGTTTCTTACCATTAAAGAGATTGGAGTACCGGTAGTTTTTCCCTCAAAGACTCCGGAGAGGATCTCTACCAGATCGCCCTCTTTGCGGGCAGTGGTGTATCTGCTCTGCCCAGGTTTTCTTCGGTCAAGAAAAACCTGAATATCTTCTTCACAGAGCGGAAGTCCAGCAGGGCATCCGTCTACTACGGCTCCGAGAGCTTTTCCGTGGGATTCACCCCAGGTAGTTACCTTGAATTTATTTCCAAATGATGACTGACTCATATGATTTATATCCTTTCTTTGTTGATCTATTGTGCTTTGCGGTGTTACTGAGAAGGGAGTAAACAGTAACTTTGCTGCTGTTTGCTGCTCTGGTTTTGATTACGGAAATCTTCCTGATATATTAATCAGATCAAGTAAGTCCCCTGCTTCAATTGAGAATATCCGCCTGACTGTAATATAGATGAGAGCTGCAATTTTTATGTAGTGTGTACATGTAGCGGGCACATATATGACTTTATTATAGCGAAGTGTAAAAGTTTTGTAAACCGAAAGCATATGAATTGACAAAAATTCATGTTCAAACTATAATGATTGTTGAGTCTTTGTACAAAAACAGGACATGGTGTAAGCTGTGATACAGGGATGAGGAGCAGCTTATATATGAGGGGAAATCGAGAGAAGAAGGGAAGTGTGGATCGTGGTAAGGATTTTTAAGACAATCGATGGCTCAATCCATGAAATACAGGAACCTCAGGAGGGATGCTGGATTGCACTGACGAATCCTACAGCAACAGAGATTTTTGAAATTTCCGAGCAGTTTGGGATAGAGGTGGACGATTTGCGCGCGCCTTTGGATGAGGAAGAACGTTCCCGTATTGAAGTGGAGGACAATTATACCCTTATCCTTGCAGATGTACCTGCGATTGAAGAACGTAATGAGAAGGACTGGTATGTGACCATCCCTCTTGGTATCATAGTAACTCAGAAGATGATCTTTACAGTCTGTCTGGAGGACACCCAGGTGCTGACCAGATTTATGGAAGGCAGAGTGAGAAACTTCTATACGAATATGAAGACACGTTTCATTCTGCAGATCCTGTACCGTAATGCGAGCATGTATCTGAGATATCTGCGTATTATAGATAAGAAGAGCGAGCAGATAGAGGAGAAACTTCATCTGTCTACAAGAAATCAGGAGCTGATGGAGCTTCTGGAACTGGAGAAATCACTGGTATACTTTACAACATCTCTGAGGTCAAACGAGATGGTGCTGGAGAAACTGCTGAAGGTTGAGAGCATCAAGAAGTATCCGGAGGACACGGAGCTTCTGGAGGATGTTATCATCGAGAACAAGCAGGCCATCGAGATGGCGAATATCTACAGCGGGATCCTGAGCAGTATGATGGGGACTTTTGCTTCCGTTATTTCCAATAATCTGAACATCGTTATGAAAGTACTGGCAGTCATCACCATTGTCATGAGTATACCGACCATTATTTTCAGTGCTTACGGTATGAACGTAAGTGCTTTGGGAATGCCGTTTTCAAGGACATCGTGGGGATTTTTGATCATTATCATTCTCTCCATTGTGGCAAGTATCATTGCGGCGGTATTTCTTTCCAAGAAGAAATTTTTCTGATTTAGCAAAGGAGACTTATGAAATTTATTGACAAACTGGAACGAAAATTTCACGGACGCGGAATTGAGAATCTTACGATCTATATTATCGTAAGTTATGTGCTGGGATACGCGCTGATGATCCTGAATCCAAGTGTATTAGGTATGTTGACTTTAAATGTTTCCAAGATCCTTCAGGGACAGATATGGAGACTGGTCACATGGGTTATTTATCCACCGTCTACATCATCTACGCTGTGGTTTGTGATCGCGATTTTGTTCTTTTATTATCCGATCAGTGCATCACTGGAACGTACATGGGGATCATTTAGATTTACCGTGTATATTATATCAGGAATGATTTTTACGGTAATTTCTGCATTTATTTTTTATATTATTACAAAAGGAGTGTTTGATCCTTTTCTGAATGGAGCACAATTTTCTACGTATTATATCAGTCTGTCTATTTTCCTGGCATATGCGCTGACATATCCGGATATGAGAGTCATGCTGTACTTTGTAATCCCGATCAAGATGAAGTGGATGGCAATCGTATATGCCCTGATCGTGACATATGACATTGTGAGATATGTCATGGGTGGAGCATGGTTTATGGCATTGCCAATCATTGCATCCTTACTGAACTTTATCATCTTCTTCCTGAGCACAAGAAATCTCAGCCGATACAATCCGAAAGAAGTCCATCGGAGAAATCAGTTTAAGAGAGCAATGGGAGAAAGCAAGACGGTGCCATTCCCTGGCAGTTCACAGGGAGTGACGAAACATAAATGTGCAGTCTGTGGCCGTACAGAGAAAGATGATCCAAATCTGGAATTCCGTTTCTGTTCCAAATGCAACGGAAACTATGAGTACTGTCAGGATCATTTATATACACATATACACAAGAAGTAAGAGGAGACAAGATTATTATGAAAAAAGTACCATTTGTCACCCTGGAGAAGCTCCAGGAAATCAACGAACAGTTTCCAACCCCTTTCCATCTTTATGATGAAAAAGGCATCCGTGAGAATGCCAAAGCAGTAAAAGAAGCATTTGCATGGAACAAAGGTTTCAAAGAATTCTTCGCTGTAAAGGCAACTCCAAACCCATTCCTGATCAAAATTCTTCAGGAGTATGGCTGTGGATGTGACTGCTCTTCCATGACAGAGCTGATGATGTCCAAAGCAATCGGATGCAAAGAAGGAGACATTATGTTTTCTTCCAATGATACACCGGAAGAAGAGTTCAAATATGCAAATGAGATCGGCGGAATCATCAACCTGGATGATATTACTCATATCGAGAGCGTAGAGAGAGCTGTCGGATATATTCCGAAAGTGATCAGTTGCCGTTACAATCCGGGCGGAGTGTTCAAGATCAGCAATGACATCATGGACAACCCAGGAGATGCAAAATATGGTATGACTACCGAGCAGATCTTTGAAGCATTCAAGACTCTGAAAGCGAAAGGTGCCGAGGAATTCGGTATCCATGCATTCCTTGCAAGTAATACAGTGACAAATGAGTACTATCCAATGTTAGCAAAAGAGATGTTTGAACTGGCAGTGAAACTTCAGAAAGAGACAGGCGCTCATGTGAAGTTTATCAACCTTTCCGGTGGTGTCGGAATCGCTTACAAACCAGATCAGACTCCAAACGATATCAGAGAGATCGGTGAAGGTGTCCGCAAAGTTTATGAGGAAGTTCTTGTTCCTGCAGGAATGGGCGATGTTGCGATTTATACAGAGATGGGCCGTTTCATGATGGGACCGTATGGCTGCCTGGTAACAAAGGCAATCCATGAGAAACATACTCACAAAGAGTACATTGGTGTAGATGCGTGTGCAGTTAACCTGATGCGTCCTGCAATGTACGGTGCTTATCATCACATCACTGTTATGGGAAAAGAAGACCAGCCATGCGATCACAAATATGATGTAACTGGATCCCTCTGCGAGAATAATGATAAATTCGCTATTGACCGCTATCTGCCGAAGGTAGATATGGGTGATCTCCTTGTGATCCATGATACAGGAGCTCATGGTTTTGCTATGGGATATAACTATAATGGTAAACTGAAATCTTCTGAGATTCTTCTTCATGAGGATGGAAGCTTCGAGATGATTCGCCGTGCTGAGACACCGAAGGATTATTTCGCAACATTTGACTGCTTCCCGATTTATGAGAAATTACTGGAAGATGTGAAATAGGATGAACTGAATCGAAATGAGAATGGGAGGCGCTGATCTGGGCGCCTTTCATTTCGCGTATCAGAACTTTTCAACAAAATCAGGAGTGCAAGTTCTTTCTGATAAATTGCGTAGCAGTTATTTGGTTATGAGTAAGCCGCAAAGCGGATGATTTTATCCGCTTGAGTTATAAAAAAGCAATATGCATAAGAAGTGAACAGAAAAGAGAAGATTACATATGATTAAATACGAATATGAGACAGGAATGTGTAAACAACTGCATTATAATGGTCTGTGGAGTGTACAGTACGAGGGCGTTCCCGGACATTTTAAGAAAGTAAAAATGGTCTGTCCATGTATCAAAGATGGATGTGATCAGGACTGTGAAGTGTTTAAAAATATACCTGAGATAAAAGCAGTAGATCAGGAATGGCATATGAGAGATGAGATATAAAGTAACTACAGAAAAAAAAGGAAAAACAGACAGATATAGAAACAGACCGGGAAGAATATATGCAGTGCTTGTGTTTATGCTGTTCATAAGCCTGAGTTGTGCTGGATTTTTTTCAAAGAATATATACGCAGCAGACCAGTATCAGATGCAGAAGACATCTGTGGTCATAAAGACAGGTGCGTCTTATACAGCAAAAATATTGAATAATAACAAAAAGGTAAATCTGAAAAATTTTAAATGGAGCAGCAGTAATCTAAAGTACGCGAAAGTTGTAAACGGAAAGATCTATGGTCTGAAACCAGGAACGGCAACGATCACTGCTCAGAAGAATCAGGTGAAATTGTCCTGCGAAGTTTATGTCTGTAATAAAACAGAAGCAGTTCCATTCAGGAAATATAAGAATCAGGTGAAAATAACAGCAGGAAAGACACTTCTTTTAGAACCACAGAAATGTGGAAAAAAGATAACTTACAGTTCTTCAGATAAAGGGGTAGCAACTGTTTCAAAGAAGGGAAAAGTTACTGCAAAAAAAGTCGGAAGTACGAAGATTACCTGTATTTCTTATGGTACAAACAGATACGTTTCAGAGATTGAAGTGGTGGTTACAAAACAGACAGTAACACCAGTGCCATCTGTAACACCAGAAATCACGCCGACATTAGTACCAGAAAAACCGACTCCATCAATTACGCTAGCTCCAGAACCAACACCTACCGATACACCAGCTCCGGAACCATCTGTAACACCGGAGCTCACACCTACAGCAACTCCGGAAAAACCAGATGTCCCGGAAATTACACCGACACCAACACCAGAAGAACCCAAGGATTTTCAGAAACCGCTGGATGGAACAACCTGCTATATTTTGCACAGAGGCGACCAGACTGTGGCACCGGAGAACTCCATGCCTGCTTTTGAGGCAGCAGGACGTGGCGGGGCAGAGTATGTGGAAACAGATGTAAGGGAGACAAAGGATGGTGTGCTGGTACTTTCCCATGATGATTCCCTGCAGCGCATGTGTGGCGAAGACAAGCTGATTTCGGAATTGACTTATGAGGAAGTGAAGCAGTATCCGATCATAAATGGTACAAATGCGTCACAATATCCGGACAATGTAGTTCCAACACTGGAAGAATACCTTGCATGCTGCAATAAATATTCCATGACACCTGTGATTGAGATAAAATCAATTTCCACGGAAGAAGGGATGGGCTCATTTATGCAGCTTCTTTCCAAATCACAGAAAAAGCCGATTCTGATCTGTTTTCGAATAGACACTTTGCGAAAGCTGCGAGAATTAGGGTTTGATGGAAAAATGCAGTGGATTAGGACTGCACGAGTGACAAATACAGTAATTCAGCAATGTAAAAAATATAATCTGGATATAAGCGTCGAGTACTGGAACGTCAGTATGTATGACATTAGCAATGTGCACCAGAATGGCATACGTATTTCTATATGGCTTTGTCAGAATGAAGACATGGTAGATATTTTCAGAAAAATGGGAGCAGATTATATCACATATGAGAAGTGGAATACTGATAATGAGGAATAAAATCTGCAGCCACAAGTTCCAATTTCATTAATGCAGGAAATTTGGAATAAATTTTGGTCTCGTTACTGAGAACAGAATGAATAATAACGTGAATATACGACAGGATTAGCAAAAAATCTAAGTAGACATTTGGCAGAAAAGTAAGTAAAATGCTAACTATAAGAGATAACTTTGGTCCTTTGCTTAACCAAACTGCGGAACGGTTATTTGGTTATAAGCAGGCAGCAGATTGGATGATTTTATCTGTTTGACTTGTGAAATGCAGTGGGCAGGGACTAAGAGTAAAAGAGGAGGAGAGATTGATGAAGAAAATGGCAGCGATCATGCTGGCAGGTGTGCTGGCAGCTGGATCATTCAGTACAGTCAGCGCAGCAGAATTTTCCGACGGAGCAGGTGCACAGAGTAATGCATATTTTGCGGACAATTTCGAATATTCCTGGTCTGCGGGAGAGGATGAATCCACAGATACAGATGAGAAACAAAGTATCAGCGCCAATGACAGTGTTGTAGAAGGCCTGGATAAGCCTCTAACTTTTTATCCCAATACCTATTACAAATTCAATGTACTCGGTGCAGGAACGCAGAATACAAATCCTGTGGAGGGAGATATCAAGTGGACACCGGTATATTGGAGCCTGTCCATCAAACCACAGGAGAGTGATATCCACAGAAAATGGGAAATCGGTTCAGCAAGCGGAATTTATACAAAGGTAGAGCGTGTGTATGACATGTATATATTTTTCCAGAGGGAGGAATATATTGAGAATGCATGGGTACAAAATGATATCATACAGCCTGTGAGATATCAGTTCAATGCAGCGCCATTAACTGCTGAAGACAATAAGAATGTTTATTATACAGGTGGTCTCGGCTATAAGATTTTAAATGCAAACGAAGTGAGTGTTACAAGTCTTGCAGCGACATTTAATATCATACAGATTCCGGCAACTGTTATTATTAATGATAAGGTTTACAAAGTAACTAGGATCGATCAGAATGCATTTAAGGGAAATAAAGAAATCACAGATGTTATTTTCGGAAGCAACATAACTACTATCGGAAAGTATTCCTTTTATCAGTGCACGAACCTGCGAACCATAAGGTTCGGCTCAAAAGTAACCCGAATTGGCAGTAATGCGTTTGCTCAGTGCCCGAAACTGAAAAACTTTACACTTCCTGCAAGTATCAAACACATTGATGCTTATGCATTTGCCCAGTGTCCGGCAGTTAAGATCATTAAGATTAATGGTTCCTCATTGGAATACATTGGAAAGAAAGCATTTGCGGCCAACAAAACAGTAACGTTGAGACTCCCAAAGAAATCATTTACCAAGTATCGGAAACTGCTGAAAGCAAGTGGTGTATATTCTAAAACAACATTTGTAAAATTCTAGAGAGTGTTTGAAAGACTGGCAGAACCTGGATATTTCACACAAACCAACAGGCGCTGCCAGTTTTTGCTGGATGAATAAGTATTTTGTTTCAATACATATAGAGATATCCGTTTACTCATCTAAAAAATTCAATGGAAAATTGCAAAACACCCTTGCCATATTTTGAAAGTTATGCTAATATAATATTTGTTTCGTGCCGGCATGTCGGAATGGCAGACGAGGCAGACTCAAAATCTGTTGTGGGCAACCACGTGTGGGTTCAAGTCCCACTGCCGGCAGTAAAAAGAGAGGCTCTGTTCAATAAAAAGAACAGAGCTTTTTATTATGCCTGTTTCTGCTGTCTGCTTTGCTGCCGAAGAAAGATCTGTAAAAATTATGAAAAATAAATAAAGAAATACTTAAAAGCTCTGTTGGAAGAAATTGTTTTCGACAGGGCTTTTATTGTTAAAACTTTTATCAGTATGAAAGTTGCTGTTTTCGTGATATATTTATAGTAGAAAGAAAAATAAAAGTAAGGAAGAAAGGAAAAGGTAAAAGTATGAAGAAAGGAACGTTACAAAGGAAGTCAAAATCTGGCAGATACACAATCCTCAAGAAGATAATGGTCAGTATTCTGATATGCTGTCTGCTTCTGCAACTGCCGGTATTTCCGGCATATGCTGTCAGTTCCACACCGCTGCAGACAAATGGTCAGCTAAAAGTAAAAGGTACAAAAATCGTAAATTCCAGCGGAAAGACGGTTATCCTGAAAGGGGTGAGCACCCATGGTATCAATTGGTTTCCGCAGTATGTTAATAAGTCTGCCTTCAAAACCCTGCGTGACCAGTGGGGTGTGAACTGTATCAGACTTGCCATGTATACAGAAGAGTATAATGGCTATTGCTCTGGTGGCAATCAGAGTGAGTTAAAGAAAATCATAGACAATGGCGTAAAATATGCCACAGAGCTGGGAATGTACGTGATCATTGACTGGCATATTCTCAGTGATGGAAATCCAAAGAAGAACCAGAAACAGGCGGTAGCATTTTTTAAAGAAATGGCAAAGAAATACAAAAATCAGAAAAATATTTTTTATGAAATATGCAACGAACCAAATGGGAATACTTCATGGAAGACCATCAAAAGTTATGCCACTGCAGTGATAAAAGCAATCCGTGCTTATGACAAGAAGAATATCATTCTGGTAGGAACTCCTACCTGGTCACAGGACGTAGATATTGTTGCGGACAATCCGATCACAGGCTATTCGAACATTATGTATACGTTTCATTTCTACGCAGCAACACACAAAGATTATTACAGGACCAAAGTTCAGAATGCTATTAATAAAGGTCTGCCTGTTTTTGTAAGTGAATTCGGTATTTCTGAGAGTTCAGGAAATGGCAGTATCGACAAGAAAGAAGCAAATACCTGGATCCAGTTCCTGAAGAAAAACAAGATCAGTTATGTGTGCTGGGATCTCAGTAACAAGAATGAAAGCTGTTCCCTGCTCAAAAGCAGCAGCACCAGAACCGGGAACTTCAAGACTTCAGATCTTTCTGCCGCAGGTAAATGGTATAAATCCGTAAAATAGTTTTTCGGAGTGTTGAACGCAGAATATTATAAAAAAAATCTGTTAATTCTTAAATGTTTGTGAAATTTATCCGGCCTTTATTGAAAAACAAAGAAATAAGTGATAAGGTACATTTTAACAAAACGAATGGAGGAAAAAGCCGATGAACCTTGGTAATAAAAAACCAGGCAGAAAACCGCTTTATGTATATTATATCATCGCGGCAGTTATTATCATTCTTCTGAACGTGCTGTTACTTCCTGCAATTGAGGGACGAAAGGTACAGACAACAGAGTACAGTGTCTTCCTTACAGGAGTAGAGAAGGGATACGTTAAGACAGTAGAAATTCAGGATGATTATATTTATTACGTAGCAGAGAGTGACGGACAGGAAGGTTATTTCAGAACCGTTAAAGTAAGTGACCCTGACCTTGTAGACCGTTTACATGACGCAAATGTGAAATTCGGCGCAGCAGCACCGCAGCAGACATCCATCTGGATCAGCCTGATCGCGGGATATGTACTGCCAATCGCTATCTTTATTCTTCTTGGAAGATGGCTCAGCAAGAAGATGATGAGTTCCATGGGCGGCGGCCCTGGCGGAACAATGTCCTTTGGTAAAAGCAATGCCAAAGTATATGTAAAATCTTCCACAGGAATCAAATTTACAGACGTAGCAGGAGAGGATGAAGCCAAGGAGCTTCTGACAGAGATCGTAGGCTATCTTCATAACCCGCAGAAATACAGAGAGATCGGTGCATCTATGCCGAAAGGAGCCCTTCTTGTAGGCCCTCCTGGAACAGGTAAAACTCTTCTGGCAAAAGCAGTAGCCGGTGAAGCAGAAGTTCCGTTCTTCTCCATTTCCGGTTCTGAGTTCGTAGAGATGTTTGTAGGTATGGGTGCTGCCAAGGTGCGTGACCTCTTCAAACAGGCAAATGAGAAAGCACCATGTATTGTGTTTATCGATGAGATCGATACGATTGGTAAGAAACGTGACGGTGCCGGATTTACAGGCGGCAACGATGAACGTGAACAGACCCTGAACCAGTTACTTACAGAAATGGATGGCTTTGACGGATCCAAGGGCGTTGTAATCCTGGCAGCAACAAACAGACCAGATTCCCTTGATCCTGCACTTCTTCGTCCGGGACGTTTCGACAGACGTATTCCTGTAGAACTTCCAGACTTAAAAGGACGTGAAGAGATCCTTAAAGTTCATGCAAAGAAGATTAAGATTGCTGATTCCGTACGCTTTGATGAGATTGCTAAAGCAGCAGCCGGAGCTTCCGGTGCAGAGCTTGCGAACATCGTCAATGAAGCAGCACTGCGTGCAGTACGTGAGGGCAGAAAATTTGCCACACAGGCAGACTTTGAAGAGAGCATCGAGGTAGTTATCGCCGGATATCAGAAGAAGAACCGTGTTCTTTCCAATAAGGAAAAACTGATCGTTTCCTACCATGAGATCGGACATGCATTGGTTGCCGCAAAGCAGACCGAGTCTGCACCGGTTCACAAGATTACGATCATTCCTCGTACATCCGGTGCGCTTGGTTACACTATGCAGGTAGATGACGGAGATCATTACCTGATGACAAAAGAGGAACTGGAGAACAAGATCGCAACTTTTACAGGCGGACGTGCTGCAGAGGAATTGATCTTTCATTCCATCACAACCGGAGCCTCCAACGATATTGAACAGGCGACCAAGCTTGCAAGAGCGATGATCACCAGATATGGTATGAGTGAAGACTTTGACATGGTTGCCATGGAGAACGTGACAAACCAGTATCTGGGCGGAGATTCCAGCCTGAGCTGTTCTTTCGAGACACAGACACTTCTGGACAAGAAAGTTGTGGAACTTGTCAAGATGGAACATCAGAAAGCACTGAAGATCTTGCAGGACAATATCGGAAAGCTTCATGAACTTGCCAAATATCTCTATGAACATGAGACAATTACAGGCGAGGAATTTATGAAGATCCTGGAAGCACCTGTACAGGTTCCGAATGCCAATGTGGAAGCAGAGGCAGATACAACAGCAGAAACAGTTGAATAATTAAATAGAATAAATACAAAAGAAAAGCAGCAGAAGTCGAGTTATGGATTTTTGCTGCTTTTTACGGTTATTCCTGCGTTATTGTTCGCATACCACTATCTCGCGAAGCGTGTTACTGGGCGCAACGCTTTTTCTTGCCATTTGAGTGTGGTTCGGGTATAATTCGTAATAGTGAGCATCAATAAAAGCGGTTACTTTTTTCGGACAGTAAACGCAGAGTACTTGTTACAGAAGAAAGAAGGGATTTGATATGGATTGCCGTACTGCAGAAGGAATGGTAAGCAGTTATATTGAGCATAAGCTTCCTGTAAATGAACTGGAGGAGTTCCTGGATCATGTGGAGAGTTGCTCTTCCTGCTATGATGAGCTGGAAACTTATTTCATTGTTCATGAGGTGACGCAGCAGTTGGACGACAGCAGCAGCAACTCTGTTCTCGATTTCAAGAATCTGCTGGAACAGGATATCCGGAAATCCAGAAGATACATCCGAAAAAAGAAGCTGAGCTGGTTTCTGCTTGGAGCGAGTATATGTCTCCTGATCGCAGTTCTGGCGGCAATTCTCGTTTATGTAATGATGGAAACGGTGCATATTTTATAAGATACTGGAGGAATTTATGAGCGAAAAAATATTACTGATCGACGGACATAGCATTCTGAACAGGGCTTTTTACGGTCTGCCTGATCTTACAAATTCAGAAGGAAAGCATACAGGAGCAGTCTATGGGTTCCTGAATATTCTTTTCCGTACAATTGAAGAGGAGAATCCCCAGTATCTGACCGTGGCATTCGACCTGAAAGCGCCGACTTTCCGCCATAAGATGTTTGAGGCGTATAAAGGGACACGTAAGCCGATGCCTGAGGAACTGAGAGAGCAGGTACCACTGATCAAGGAAGTTCTTACTGCAATGGGCGTAAACATTATAAGCAAAGAAGGCTATGAAGCCGATGATATCCTCGGAACACTGGCAAAGAAGAGCGAAGCGGCAGGAATGGAGGCAACGATCCTTTCCGGTGACAGAGATTTGCTTCAGCTTGCGACAGAGAAGATATTGATTCGTCTGCCAAAGACTGTAAGAGGAAAGACTACGATCGAGGATTACCATGCACAGCAGGTAATCGAGAAATATCAGGTCACACCGCCACAGATCATTGAATTAAAAGCGCTGATGGGTGACAGTGCCGACAATATTCCGGGAATTCCAGGCGTGGGAGAGAAGACTGCTACGAAGATTATTGTGGAGTACGGAAGTATTGAGAATGCGCATGAACATCTGGAAGAATTGAAACCAAACAGAGCCAGAGAATCCATGAGAGAGCATTATGATATGGCACAGATGAGTAAGGCGTTGGCTACTATCTGTACAGACAGCCCGATTGAATTCTCTTATGAAGATGCAAAGCTCGGAAATCTTTATACGAAAGAGGCTTTTCTGCTCTGCAGACAGCTGGAATTTAAGAACCTGCTTGGACGCTTCGATTCTGAGGCTGTACAGGAAGATACGCTGGAACAGGAATTTTTCACATGTGCGGATCTGGCAGGATGTGAAAACCTGTTTGAAAAAGCAGAAGCCCAGAAAGCGGCAGGCGTTTCCCTGATTGCAGAGAATGGACAGGTATATGGTGCAGGACTGGCATTAAGTGAAGAAGAGATTTATTATATTCCTGTAGAGGGAATGATCACCGAAAGCTATCTCTGTGGAAAGTTGGAGACACTTTTCCATAAAGTATCTGAATATAATGAGAAGAATCATGTAAGAGGTACCGCAGAAGATGGCGCGAATGTTATAGAAAATAACGATGCGAACAGTATGGAAAATGGTATGGTAAGTGAAATGGAAAGTCATGTAATCTGCGCACTTGATGTAAAATCCATACTTAAGCATATTACATTTGATGATCCGAGTGCAGTATTTGATGCAGGAGTAGCGGCATATCTTCTGAATCCTCTGAAATCTGTTTACACATATGATGATATGGCAAAGGAATATCTGAATGGCCGTATGCTGCCTACAAGAGAAGAACTTTTCGGAAAGAAAACAGTAGAGAAAGCCTGGGAAGAAGGCGCAGAAGGACTCACATCCCTGGCATGCTATATGGCATACACAGCACTTGCCTGCCGTATTCCGATGTGTGATGCATTGAAAGAAACTGGTATGTGGAATGTGTACACACAGATTGAACTCCCGTTGATCTTTACTCTGGACTCCATGGAAAAATGGGGAATCAGTGTAAAGGGTGAGGAACTGAAGAACTATGGCGAGAAGCTAAATGTCCGTATTGAAGAACTGGAGAAGCTGATCTGGCAGCAGGCAGGAGAGGAGTTTAATATCAATTCTCCGAAACAAATGGGTGTGATTCTGTTTGAAAAACTTGGGCTTAAAGGCGGAAAGAAAACAAAGACTGGTTATTCTACAGCAGCAGATATTCTCGAGAAGCTTGCACCGGAGTATCCGATCGTAAAGGATATTCTGGAATATCGTCAGCTTGCGAAACTGAAATCTACCTATGCAGATGGTCTGGCAAATGTGATAGCTGCAGATGGCAGGATCCATTCCACCTTTAATCAGACGATCACTGCAACGGGAAGAATCAGCAGTACAGAGCCGAACCTGCAGAATATTCCGATACGAATGGAACTGGGACGCCTGATCCGTAAAGTATTTGTGCCTGAGGACGGTTATGTATTCCTGGATGCGGACTATTCTCAGATTGAACTTCGTGTTCTTGCACATATGTCAGGAGATGAGAAGCTGATCCAGGCATATAAAGAAGCACAGGATATCCACAGACATACGGCATCTGAAGTATTTCACGTGCCGTTTGATCAGGTAACAGACCTGCAACGAAGAAATGCTAAGGCAGTAAACTTTGGAATCGTATACGGGATCAGTTCATTTGGACTGAGTCAGGATTTAAGTATTACAAGAAAAGAAGCCGCAGAGTATATTGAGAGATATTTTGAATCTTACCCGAGGATCAAGGGATTCCTTGATGGACTGGTAGAAGAGGGAAAAGAAAAGGGCTATGTGACTACTATGTTTGGCAGACGCAGACCGATCCCGGAATTGAAATCCAGCAATTTCATGCAGAGATCCTTTGGTGAACGAGTAGCCATGAACTCTCCGATCCAGGGAACTGCAGCAGACATCATTAAGATTGCCATGAACCGTGTATACAGACGACTGAAAGACGAGAATCTGAAATCCCGTCTGGTACTTCAGGTACATGATGAGCTTCTGATAGAGACTTATAAAGAGGAAATTCCGCAGGTATCTGCGATTCTTGAGGAAGAGATGAAAGGTGCTGCGAAGCTTGCTGTAGAGCTGGATGTAGATATGCATCAGGGAAATAACTGGTACGAAGCGAAGTAGTGATAAAATATAAATGAAATCTGGTACATCAGATAAAATGAATAAAATACGTCTGCTGTTTTAACTGAATACGGATTATGAGTATCCGACTGATCTGTAAAAGCAGTGGACATAATAAAGATAAGAGGCAGAAATGATTACAATAGGGATCACCGGTGGAGTAGGCGCCGGAAAGAGTACAGTGCTTGATTTTCTGGAAGAAAAGTATCAGGCATATGTGATGAAAGCGGATGAGATCGGGCATCTGGTGATGGAACCGGGGCAGCCCTGTTACGAACCCGTGATCGGATTATTTGGAAAACAAGTGATAAAAAATGATAAAACTATTGACCGCAGACAGGTTTCGGATGTAGTATTTTCACATCCGGGTATGCTGGAGAAATTAAATCAGATCATTCATCCTGCTGTAAAACAGTATATCAGGGATCAGTTAGCGGTAAAGAAACAGCAGGAACAGAAGGTATGTGTGGTGGAAGCTGCACTTCTTCTGGAGGATCATTATCAGGAGTTCTGTGATACAATATGGTATATCCACACGGATGAAGAAATCCGTATCCAGAGACTGATGGAGAATCGCGGTTATACCAGAGAGAAATCAGCCAGTATCATTGCCAGTCAGGCACCGGAGTCATTTTTCCGGGCAAATGCAGACTACGTTGTGGTAAATAACGGAGATTTTGCAGAGACAAGGCAGCAGATCGAGGAAGGAATCAGAAAATATGAGACTTTGTAGCATTGCCAGCGGAAGCAGCGGAAACTGTATTTACGTGGGCTCAGACAACGCCCATCTTCTGGTGGATGTGGGCATCAGCGGGAAGCGTGTAGAACAGGGATTAAATTCTCTGGATTTGACAGGAAAAGATATTGATGGTATTTTGATTACACATGAACATTCAGATCATATCAAAGGTCTGGGAGTGATCGCGAGAAAGCATCATATCCCGGTTTATGCAACCGGGGGGACAGTGGATGCCTTGTCCAGGATGAATCTGGGTAAGATGCCAGAGGGGATTTTTCATGAAATCCGTGAAGACGAGCCTTTTGAGATTAAAGACCTGACAGTGAATCCGTTTACCATTCCCCATGATGCAGCACAGCCGGTTGGGTATCGCGTGGAATGCGGGGAACAATCTGTAGGGATTGCTACAGACCTTGGAAAATATAATGAATACATAGTTGAGAATCTGCAGGATCTGGATGCGCTTCTTCTGGAAGCAAATCATGACATCCGTATGCTGCAGGTTGGAAAATATCCGTATTACCTGAAACAGAGAATCCTTGGAGACAGAGGTCATCTTTCCAATGAGAATGCAGGCAGACTTTTATGCAGACTGCTGCATGACAATATGAAAGCCATTTTCCTGGGACATCTCAGCAGGGAGAATAACTATGAAGAACTGGCATACGAAACTGTTTGTTCAGAAGTAACCTTAGGTGACAACCCTTATAAGTCCCGGGACTTTAAGATTCAGGTGGCGAAGAGGGATTGCATATCAGAAGTAATTACAGTGTAGAAAGGACAAAGAATTTATGAAAAAGACAATCATCACAGTAGTAGGAAACGACACCGTAGGAATTATTGCGAAAGTTTGTACTTATCTTGCAGACAACAATGTAAACATTCTTGATATCTCTCAGACCATCGTACAGGGATACTTTAACATGATGATGGTAACAGATGCCAGCAAATGTGAGAAAGATAATGGAGTTCTTGCAAAAGAACTGGAAGCCCTTGGAGATCAGATCGGCGTAGTGATCCGCTGCCAGCATGAAGACATCTTCAATGTAATGCACAGAATCTGATAAAATCAGATAAGTCGCCGAAGACTTGCCTGTATCAGAAAGAGTTACTCTCTTTCTGGTAAACTGCGAAGCAGTTATTTTGTGTAGAGCTGTGTGGCGAAGTGGACTGCGAATTTCAGCTGCTTCGTAACTCTGAGAAAACATACAAGGGAGAAAAACTAAAATGATCAATATTTTTGAAGTAAATGAAACGAATAAAATGATCGAGCACGAGAACCTGGATGTGCGTACCATTACTATGGGAATCAGTCTTCTGGACTGCATTGACAGTGATCTCGAGACATTAAATAAAAAAGTTTATGACAAGATCACAACTTGCGCAAAGGATCTGGTATCTACAGGTGAAGCGATTTCCGCTGAATATGGAATCCCGATCGTAAATAAGAGAATTTCTGTAACTCCGATCGCACTGATCGGTGGTGCTGCATGTAAGACTGCTGAAGACTTTGTAACAATCGCTGAGACACTGGACAGAGCTGCCAAGACTGTTGGTGTGAACTTTATCGGTGGTTATTCTGCTCTGGTAAGCAAGGGTATGACTCTGGCAGAGAAACTTTTGATCGAATCTATTCCGCAGGCTTTGGCGAAGACAGAACGTGTCTGCAGTTCTGTAAATGTTGGTTCTACACGTACTGGTATCAACATGGATGCGGTTAAACTCATGGGTGAGATTGTCCTGGAAACAGCGAAAGCTACTAAGGATCAGGACTCTCTGGGATGTGCGAAACTGGTTGTATTCTGCAATGCACCGGATGATAACCCGTTTATGGCAGGTGCATTCCACGGTGTGACAGAAGCGGATACCATCATTAACGTAGGTGTCAGCGGACCTGGTGTTGTTAAGACTGCTCTGGAACAGGTAAGAGGAAAAGACTTTGAGACTCTCTGTGAGATGATCAAGCGTACTGCTTTCAAAGTTACACGTGTTGGTCAGCTGGTAGCTCAGGAAGCTTCCAGACGTCTTGGTGTTAAGTTTGGTATCGTGGATCTGTCTCTTGCTCCAACTCCGGCAATCGGTGACAGTGTTGCTGAGATCCTTGAGGAGATTGGTCTGGAACATGCAGGTGCACCGGGTACAACAGCAGCGCTTGCTCTGTTAAATGACCAGGTTAAGAAGGGCGGAGTTATGGCTTCTACAGCAGTAGGTGGTTTAAGTGGTGCATTCATTCCGGTCAGCGAAGATCAGGGTATGATCGATGCGGTGAATGCGGGTGCGCTTACGATTGAGAAACTGGAAGCGATGACTTGTGTATGCTCTGTAGGTCTTGATATGATCGCGATTCCTGGAGATACGAAAGCTTCTACGATTGCTGGTATTATTGCAGATGAGTCTGCCATTGGTATGGTGAACCAGAAGACTACAGCGGTTCGTCTGATTCCGGTAATTGGTAAGGGTGTTGGCGAAGTGGTTGAGTTCGGTGGACTTTTAGGTTATGCACCGATCATGCCGGTGAATCAGTTCTCCTGTGATGCGTTTGTTCAGCGTGGAGGCAGAATTCCGGCGCCGATTCATAGCTTTAAAAATTAAAACTTTAAGAATAAAGAGAAGAGCCAGAAACTTCGAAATTTGGAGTTTCTGGCTTTTGTTTTGTTTAGGAGGGACGCGGAGCGGATTGCAAATATCCGCTTGACTGAATAGTTAAATTTAATTATAAGGATGCCAAGATGTTCAAGAGTCTAGTGTTGTCTTCGGGGTTCATGATGCAGAAGCGGATGTATTCTCCGTCGAGGCATTCGAAGGAGGAGCAGTCGCGGATCATGAGGCCTTGGCGGATGCAGGTGTCGAAGACGTCGTAGGAGGTGAGACTTGGCTTCTGGATTTTGAGGAGAATGAAGTTGGCGTAGGCCGGGTAGGTTTTGTAGGTTGGGATTTCCTCTAATGTCTGGAGCAGTCGGGTACGTTCGGAGAGGATGAGTTCTCTGGTGCGGTGGATGTAGTCTTTATCCTGGAGCATGAGTTCGCCGGCAAGGGCTCCAAGGCTGTTCAGGGACCATGGAACCTGTTTTTCTTTCATTTTTTTGAGGAAGTCGAGGTTTCCTGTGATTCCGTAGCCGAGGCGCATGCCTGGGGCTGCGTAGAACTTGGATACGCCGCGGAGGACCATGAGGTTGGTGAATTCTTTTGTGAGAGTTACAGCGGTGATTTCGTTGATTTCAGGGGCAAATTCTACATAGGTTTCGTCGATCATTACGAAGATGTTCTTTTCTGCGCAGAAGGTGAGGAGTTTTCTCAGATTTTCTCTGGTGATGGCAGACGAAGTTGGATTGTTTGGGTTGCAGATGATCAGGAAGTCGTATTTTCCCTCCAGAGTGTGGCAGAGGTCGTCTACATTGAGGACAAAGTTATCTTTTTCACGGAGATGATAGTATTCCTGGGTGCTGCCGGAGAAGGAGAGTTCTCTGGAGTATTCGGAGTAGGTTGGTCCGAGGATCAGGGTGTGTTTCGGGTTTCGCTCCTGGATCAGAAGGGCGATGAGTTCGCTGGAGCCATTTCCGGGGAGAATGAATTCGGCAGGGACATTACAGTATTCTGAAATTGTGTTGCGGAGAGTTGTGTAGTCTCTGTCAGGGTAGGAGGACAGGATGTTCAGATGGCTGGCGAGCTGTTTTTTTACATTTTCAGAAAGCCCCAGAGGATTTACGTTGGCACCGAATTTTACAATATCCTTTTGATTTAGATGATAGACTTCGCATATTTTTTCAATATCACTTCCGTGAAAGACCATTTTTGTAGTTGGCATATTACATTCCTCATTTCTGTATAAAGTTTTATGCTGCTTATTGGCAGTAAGTATTTTCTGTTACTGTTTATGTGCACCGCAAAGTGTGTTGCGGGGCATGGAATGAACAATAACTATTTTCTATTTGGTATTTTAACACAATACAGTATTAATAACCAGTAAGGGAAAGAAAAGATGCCGGAGTTTCTAAAAAAGTCTGAAAAAGAAAAATAAATGTCTTGACATATGCACATTAGCGTGGTAAAGTAAACGTATCAAAACCGATGAGAAAGAAGAGTAAACAATTAAGAATCATTCCAGAGAGCGGCAGTTGGTGGGAAGCCGTATGAAACTGATTGTCGAATGGCCTTTCGAGGGCGGTCCGAAATCTTAATAAGCGTGAGAGTAGGCACCGACGGGAACCGAACCCGTTATAAATCAGGAGTGTATGTTTGTACATGAGAAAGTGGACAATTCGTCAATTTGAGTGGTACCGCGATAATAAGATTCTTATTACCGTCTCAAGCAGCAGATAGCTTGTGACGGATTTTTTTATATATAAAGAAATTTCACAGGAATTTCTGATGTATATAAAAAGTTCGGTAGACAGGAATCTATTTTGCTTATAAGTATTTACCACAGAAATTGACACATCCGGGAAAAAGAGGAATCCGGGGAGTTCTTTCTCACAGACAGTAACAAGGGATTGGCAAATATCCCTGAGACTATGGCAGTCAGAAAAATATCACAGACGGCTAAATAATTGATGTAGAGAGAGGAAAAAGACTATGAAAAAAAGAGCATTAGTAATCGCAGCAACAGCAATGGCAACTATGATGATGGCATCACCGGTAATGGCACAGGATTTCAAGATTGGTATCTGCAACTATGTAGATGACGCTTCCCTGAACCAGATTGTAGACAATATCCAGTCCCGTCTGAAAGAAATCGGTGAAGAACAGGATGTAAACTTTGATGTATCCTATGACAACTGTAATGCAGATGCCAACGTTATGGAACAGATCATTTCTGATTTTCAGGCTGATAATGTAGATTTAATGGTAGGTGTTGCAACACCTGTAGCAATGCGTATGCAGTCCGCAACAGAAGGAACTGATACACCGGTTGTATTCTCCGCAGTATCCGATCCTGTAGGAAGCGGTCTTGTAGAGAATTTAGATGCACCTGGAGCAAATATCACAGGTACAAGTGATTATCTGGATACTTCTTCTATCATGAAACTGATCCAGGCAGTAAACCCGGATGTAAAGAAGATCGGACTTTTATATGATATCGGACAGGATTCTTCCACAACAGCGATTCAGGAAGCAAAGGATTATCTGGATGAGCAGGGAATCGAATATGTAGAGCGTACTGGTACCACAACAGATGAGGTACAGCTTGCAGCAGATGCACTGGTAGCAGATGGCGTAGATGCAGTATTTACACCAACTGACAACACAATCATGACAGCAGAGCTTTCTATCTATGAGAAATTCATTGATGCAGGAATCCCACAGTATACAGGAGCTGATTCCTTTGCATTAAATGGTGCATTCGTTGGATATGGTGTTGACTATGCAAACCTTGGACAGAAGACAGCAGACATGATCGCAGACATCCTTATGAATGATGCAGATCCTGCAACAACACCTGTTGAAACTTTTGACAACGGTACTGCAACAGTAAACACGGAAACCTGTGAGGGACTTGGACTTGATCTTGAAACTGTTAAAAAAGATTTCGAACCGTTATGCACACAGGTAAACGAGATTGTCACAGCAGAGAGCTTTGATGATGTAGAGAAATAATAAGGATATTCGGACAGCATTTTGAATAAATTCAGAATAAGTTCTGAGTTTATGGAATCCATTGTACCGATTGAAAAGACTGATAGTTGTCGGATGAGGATTTTAGCAAAATATTTTCTGAATTAAAATGAACAGCAGCAGATATTTTCTGTTGCTGTTCATTGAATGTAATAAAATAAACACAAACTGGAGGAAATTATCGTGACTATTGCGACTATACTCTCTCTTGGAGAGACCGCACTGAAGCTTGGCCTGATCTGCTCACTGACAGTTCTTGCCCTGTTTCTCAGCTATTCCATGCTGAATGTCTGTGACCTTTCCACTGATGGCTGTTTCACACTGGGAGCAGCGGTGGGAGCGGCAGTGGCAGTCAGCGGACATCCTTTTTTATCAATTTTTGCAGCTATGGCTGCAGGTGTATGCTCGGGCTTTGTAACAGCCATACTTCAGACAAAGCTGGGCGTTGACAGCCTTCTTGCAGGAATTATCGTTAATACGGCTCTTTATTCTGTGAATATTGCAGTGATGGGAGGTTCCTCCCTGATTAATATGAACAGAACAGAGACGGTATTTTCCATGATGAAAGAAACATTGAAAAGTACACCGCTGAAAGGAAGAGGAGATATTGTAGTTGCTTTCATTGCAGTAGCCATTGTGATTGCCTTCCTTGTATTTTTCTTAAGAACAAGACTTGGTCTGGCGATCAGGGCAACAGGAAATAATGCAGATATGGTAAAATCCTCATCTATTAATCCGGTATTTACTACGATTGTAGGTCTCTGTGTTGCCAACTCCTTCACAGCACTTTCCGGATGCCTTCTGTCTCAGTCACAGAAATCTGTAGATATCAATATCGGACAGGGAATGGTTACCATCGCGCTGGCTTCCCTGCTGATCGGTGGTACGATCCTTGGCAGAGGTGGAATTTTTGTGAGAGCGGTAGGCATGGTACTTGGATCTTTTATTTTCCGTCTGGTATATACCGTCGCACTGAGATTCAATATGCCGGCATTTATGCTGAAACTGGTATCTTCTGTAATCGTTGTGCTGGCTATTTCAGGTCCATATTTGAAAAAACAGTGGCCGCAGATTAAGAGAAGAATGACTCACAGGAAGGGAGTACAGTGATTTATGCTGAAGATTGAACATATTTCCAAGACTTTTAATCCGGGTACGGTAAACGAGAAACAGGCCATCAGAGATTTATCCCTGAATCTGGAGAAAGGTGATTTTGCAACGATCATCGGTTCCAACGGTGCTGGTAAATCTACTCTGTTTAATGCAATCTGCGGAGATTTTCTTACAGATTCCGGCATGATCATGCTGGATGGACAGGACATTACTTTTATGCCTCAGCATGTACGTGCAAAGACCATCGGCCGTCTGTATCAGGATCCTATGCGAGGAACTGCGCCTGGAATGACTATAGAAGAGAATCTGGCACTTGCAGCAGGAAAAGGCGGATGGCTTTCCCATGTGTCCAGGCAGGAGAAAGAACGTTTTCATGAAGAGTTAAAGCTTCTGGATATCGGACTTGAAAAGAGAATGACTCAGCCGGTAGGACTTCTTTCCGGCGGACAAAGACAGGCACTGACACTTCTCATGGCAACCATGAACCCGCCTAAGCTTCTGCTTTTGGATGAGCATACAGCAGCCCTTGACCCGGGAACTGCAGAGAAGGTGCTGAATCTTACGAAACGGATTGTGGAAGAACATCAGCTTACCTGTCTGATGATCACCCACAATATGCAGTCAGCCCTGGATCTGGGAAATCGTATCCTGATGATGGATTCCGGAGACATTGTGCTGGATATCCATGAAGAGGAAAAGAAAGGCCTGACAGTGGAAGGTCTTCTGGAGAAATTTAAGACAGGTGCCGGTAAGATGCTGGATAATGACCGTATTCTTCTTTCCGGAGAAAAATAAATATAAGAGAATGAATCCGCATAAAAGAAGCTAATATTTATGTGGGTTTCAGTAAATAAGATATCCGTCTCTGACAGATTATATAAATCATCAGAGGCGGATATTTTTGTTGTGAGAAAATTCATCCAATATCAGAAATTCGCAGATTCTTTTAATCTGTGAAAAGTATCTGAAATGTGCCTGTAATCAAGAACTTTGAGAGAAGCTGACCATTTTTTTGACCATTTATAATAGGGAAAGAGATTTAGAATTTAAGAATTTTGATTCAGGGTATTGCCCGTGTCAGATTTATGAAATAATGTGTTCTTTCGATGGATTTTGACCACTTTTTTGACCCATAATAGATAGTTTGCCCATTTTGGGGAGAAATATACTTAGAAAAAGTCATTAAACATATACCAATTTATGGCATTATGCACAAATAATGTGACTTTTATTGACAAAATGGTCCGTTCAGAATATTATATTACTAGTGATTTAATATAATTATTGAGTTTTTTAAAGAAAATTATATGGTATTGACTTTTCACAGATTAAAAGAATCTGTGAAAACATTACTCCTTTTGCTGCGTATTTTGGAGGATTATGAAATGGGCATAAACCTTTTCAAACATAATAAAGAAGCGTACAAAGCAGCGACAGAAATGCTTGAACAGACTGGAATGGCAGCAATCATCCATCCAACCGGAACAGGCAAATCTCTGATTGCTTTCAAACTGGCAGAAGAACATCCGTTAGATCACTTTTTATGGCTCTCCCCAAGTGAATACATCTATCAGACCCAGCTGGAAAACCTGAATATGAAATTCCAAAACATTCAATTCATGTCCTACAGCCGTCTGATGAAGAACGAAGACAGCATCGAAACCCTGCATCCGGATTATATCATCCTGGATGAATTTCACCGCTGCGGTGCCGCAGAATGGGGCAAAAGCGTCAGGAAACTTCTGAACGCCTGTCCAAATGCGAAGAGACTCGGGCTGTCTGCGACCAATATCCGCTATCTGGACAACCAGAGAAATATGGCAGAGGAGATTTTTGATGGAAAGATCGCATCCGAGATGACACTCGGAGAAGCTATCGTCCGGGGAATACTCCCGGAACCGAAATATGTGATTGCCATGTATTCGTATAAGAAAGAACTGGATCAGTTAAAGAAAAGAATCCAGGCATTATCGAATCAGGGCCTTATCACAGAGAACCAGAAACTGCTTGAGCAGCTGCGCCGCGCACTGGAACAGGCAGAAGGGCTGGACATTGTGTTTGAGAAGCACATGGAAAAGAAAAATGGAAAATATATTGTCTTTTGTTCCGGTAAAGAACATATGGACGAAATGAAAGAGCAGGTCAGTACGTGGTTTCGCCGGGTAGACAGTGAGCCGCGGATTTATACAGCGTTTTATAACGATACTGCTACAGACAGAGAATTCAGGGAATTTAAGAAGGATAACAGTGAACATCTGAAGCTCCTTTTCTGCATTGATATGCTCAATGAAGGGGTTCATGTGGATGATGTGGATGGTGTGATTCTTCTGCGTCCGACGGTGTCGCCGATCATTTATCTTCAGCAGATTGGGCGTGCATTGTCAGCGGGCAGCGGGAAGACACCGGTTATTTTTGACCTGGTTAATAATTTTGATAGTCTTTCTTGTATTGACTGTCTGAAGAAAGAAATGGAAGAAGCATTTGTGCTGTTTCCGACGACGTATGGGAAAGGGTTCCGCTTTAGTGAGCGTTTCCACATTACGGATGAGACGAAGGACTGCAGGATGCTTTTCCAGAAACTGCAGACGAATTTAAGTTCCGCCTGGGAAACCTATTATATTGCCGCAAGGCAGTATTACCAGGAGAAAGGGAATCTGAAAGTTCCGAAGAGTTATCTGACGCAGACAGGGCTTACGCTTGGAAGCTGGATTCAGACGCAGCGCAGGGTCCGTGCAGGTTCGGTGACTGGGAATCTGAGTGAGGAGAAAGTCAGGAAGCTGGATGAGATCGGGATGGTCTGGGACAGTAAGGACCAGAGCTGGAATGAGGCGTTGAGAGAATTGCAGGCTTATTACAAGGAGCATGGGAATCTGGATGTTAAGGCTAGATATGTGACGGACAGCGGGTTCAGGCTTGGAAGATGGGTCTGTAATTTGAGGACGAAAGTGAAGAATAAAGGACTGGATCAGGCGCTGACGAAGGAACAGCAGGGAGAGTTGGAGAAGTTGGGGATGATCTGGGACCGGAATGGGGAGAAATGGGAAGAGTATTTCCGGGAGGCACAAAGGTATTATCTGGAGCATGGGGATCTGGAGGTTCCGGTGAAGTATGTGACGGAGAATGGGGTGCCGCTGGGGAGATGGCTCGCGGAGATTGGGAGCCAGCTTGGTGAGAAAAATGCATGTCGGAGTTCATTGGAAGAGAGACAGTTGGAACGGCTTAGGCAGATTGGCTTTAAGACGGAGAAGAAGACTGTCAGACAGTGGAATGAGAAGTATGCGCTGGCGAAAGATTACTATGAGGAATATGGGAATCTGAATGTTCCGGTTTCGTATAGTGTGAATGGAGTGAAGCTGGGGAGGTGGATCTCGAATATACGGGCGAAGAGGAAACATCCTGAGGGGAGCGGGATGGTGTTGGATGAACATAGGATCAGGCAGTTGGACAGCATAGGGATGGACTGGAAATAAGAAGGACAAATAAAAAGAAAAATATGGAGAAATACAAATGAGTAACGGTATGACAAAGATGAAGAAAAAACTGGAACACTGGGAAATCGTATCCCTGTTATTGATGGTATATGACTTTACAGCAATTCTGGTGTCATATTTTGCAGCACTGTGGATTCGGTTTGACTGTAAATTTGGCGGAATCCAGAAAGACTATCTGCAGACATATTTTCACACAGTATGGATTTATGCAATATTCTGCGTGGTAGTATTCTGGTTCCTGCGCCTTTATAAGAGTATCTGGCGTTTCGCAAGTTATGCAGAACTGATCCGTGTGATCATGGGAACGGTGTTTACGGGAGTCGTTCATTTAATTGTAGTGAATGTATGTATATACAGAATGCCGATTTCCTATTATGCGTTCGGTATTATCATTCAGTTCTGTCTGACACTGGGAATCCGGTTTGCATACCGCTTTATCCTGCTGCTTAGGGGACGGAGAAATACAGATGCAGCATATGAGAAGAGAGTCATGCTGATCGGCGCAGGAAGTGCAGGTCAGATGATTTTTCGCGATATTAAACATGCCAAAGAGACAAGTGAGAGAGTTTACTGCTTCATTGATGATAATCCAAATAAATGGGGCAGATACATAGATGATGTTCCGGTATTCGGCGGTAGAGAGAATATCATGGAAGCGGTAGCGAAGTTTGGAATTGAGAAAATTTATGTCGCTATTCCAAGCGCAAAACCGGAGGATAAAAGAGAAATCCTCAGAATCTGCAATGAGACAGGTTGCGAACTGATGAACCTTCCGGGAATGTATCAGCTTTATACCGGTGAAGTATCCGTAAGTAAGATGAAGCCTGTTCAGATTGAAGATTTGCTTGGAAGAGACCCGATTAAGACGGATATGGATGAAGTATTCCAGTATATCACAGGAAAAGTGGTTCTGGTTACAGGTGTTGGTTCTATCGGATCTGAGCTTGCAAGACAGATTGCGGCACATAATCCGAAACATCTGATTTTGTTCGATATTTATGAAAACAATGCTTATGACATTCAGCAGGAATTACGGAAGAAATATCCGGATCTGAAACTGGATACCATTATCGGATCTGTTCGTGACAGTAGAAAGATATTCAAAGTATTCGATGAATATAGACCGGAGATCGTATATCACGCAGCGGCGCACAAGCATGTACCTCTTATGGAAGACAGCCCATGCGAAGCAATCAAAAACAATGCGATGGGAACTTATAAGACTGCATATGCAGCGATGGCACATGGATGTAAGAGATTTGTACTGATCAGTACAGATAAAGCAGTAAACCCAACTAACATTATGGGTGCGTCCAAGCGTTTGTGTGAAATGATCATCCAGGCTTTTGACTATAAGATTAAAGAAGGAAAAGCGAATGAGATTCCGCAGCTCTTCACTCATGGTATGGATGACGTGATCGTGGATCCGAAAGTGACAGAAGGGTTAAAGAATGCCCAGACGGAATTCGTGGCAGTTCGCTTTGGAAATGTGTTAGGAAGTAATGGATCGGTTATTCCGCTCTTTAAGAAACAGATTGAAGCGGGTGGCCCGGTTACGGTTACACATCCGGATATTATCAGATATTTTATGACGATTCCGGAGGCGGTAAGTCTGGTGCTGCTGGCAGGTACATATGCGAAGGGCGGAGAGATCTTCGTGCTGGATATGGGTGAGCCGGTGAAGATTGATACGTTGGCTAGGAATCTGATCAGGTTGTCGGGGTATAAGCCGGATGTGGATATTAAGATCGTTTATAGCGGGTTGAGACCTGGAGAGAAGCTGTATGAGGAGAAACTGATGGCGGAGGAAGGGTTGAAGAAGACGAAGAATGATCTGATACATATTGGGTGCCCGATTCCGTTTGATGTGGAGGAGTTTTTGAAAGAGTTGGATGGGTTGCTGGAGGCGGCTTATAAGAATAAGGATGATGTGAAGGAGAGAGTGCAGAAGGTAGTTGCTACGTATCATCCGGCTTAAGTTTTAAGACCAACACCTAGAAGAATTATGGTGTTCTGAAAACTGTTTGGAATGTTACCAGTGATTTCACAGATGCGAAGGAGAAAAAATGTTTAGAGAAAATAATAACTTTGAAAAATTTGAGTCTAAGGTATGGCTAAGCAGTCCGACCATGCATGGTCCGGAAATTGAATATGTAAAAGAAGCATATGAGACAAACTGGATGTCTACTGTAGGAAAAAATATTAATGAAGTAGAAAGACTGGCTTGTGAATATATTGGTTGTAAATATGCGGTTGCTCTGTCAGCAGGAACTGCCTCTTTGCATCTGGCTATGAAATTAGCAGGAATTGAATGTTATGGAATGTCGAAAGTTGGACATGGGGCACTAGAGGGAAAGAAAGTGTTCTGTTCTGATATGACCTTTGACGCAACAGTAAATCCAGTTGTCTACGAAGGGGGAGAACCGGTATTCATTGATACAGAATATGACACTTGGAATATGGATCCGGTAGCACTGGAAAAAGCATTTGAAATCTATCCAGATACCAAAGTAGTGGTTGTAGCTCATCTCTATGGTACACCAGGTAAGGTAGAGGAATTAAATGCGGCTATCAAAAAACATGGTGCAATTTTGGTAGAAGATGCAGCAGAATCTATGGGTGCTACATATAAGGGAAGACAGACAGGGACATTTGGAAAGTATAATACGATTTCTTTCAATGGAAATAAAATTATTACCGGAAGTGCCGGGGGCTGTTTCCTGACAGATGATGAAGAAGCTGCAAATAAGGTTCGTAAGTGGTCTACACAGGCAAGAGAGAATGCTGCGTGGTATCAGCATGAAGAATTAGGTTACAACTACCGAATGAGTAATGTAGTGGCAGGAGTTGTACGTGGACAGTTTCCGTATTTAAATGAACATATTGCACAGAAAAAAGCAATTTATGAAAGATATAAAGAAGGATTAAAGGGACTTCCGGTATCTATGAATCCGATAGACTTTGAGAATTCTGAGCCGAATTATTGGTTGTCTTGTATGATTATTGATCAGGATGCTATGTGCAGGCAGGTTCGCGGTGAACAGGATGTCTGTTATATAAAGGAGACTGGGAAAACTTGTCCGACAGAGGTTTTGGAGGCAATTGCTGCTATTAATGCGGAGGGAAGACCGATATGGAAGCCGATGCATATGCAGCCGATTTATCGGTTGAATCCATTTATTGTCAGAGATGGTAATGGACGCGCAAGATCGAATGCGTATATTTCGGGAGAATCGGTGGATGCAGGAATGGATATTTTTACAAGAGGGCTGTGTTTGCCGAGTGATAATAAGATGACAGTGGAGCAGCAGGATAGAATTATAGCAATCATCAAAGCTTGTTTTGAATGATAGGTAAGAGGAGAAGAGCGTGTCTAAGAAAAAAATTATAGCAATCCTTGCTGGAGAAACGGCTCTGGCAGCAGGAATTACAGCACATGTATTGCGAAAGAAGACAGAAAAAACTACCTATAAGGCTGAAATAATGGAGGCGATTCAGCCTCGAAAGATGGGATTTTATGAGAAGTATGTGAAGAGAGGGTTAGACGTAGCGTGTGCTTCTGCTGCAATCATCTGTTTCAGTCCATTGTATATCGGTGTTGCGCTACTGGTGAAGTTAAAACTTGGCTCTCCGGTAATCTTTACGCAAGATAGACCGGGATTGATAGACAAAGACGGAAAAGAAACTGTATTTAAAATGTATAAATTCCGTACGATGACAGATGAAAGAGATCAAAATGGTGAATTGTTGCCAGATGATGTCAGACTGACAAAGTTTGGTGCGTGGTTACGTAAGACTAGTCTTGATGAGCTTCCGGAGGCGTTTAATATTTTGAATGGAACAATGAGTGTTATAGGGCCGAGACCGCAGTTGGTTCGTGATATGGTCTTTATGACGAAAGAGCAGAGAATGCGCCATACTGCAAAGCCGGGACTTTCTGGACTGGCACAGGTTAATGGTAGGAATGCTATAACGTGGGAAGATAAGCTGAACTGGGATCAGAAATATATTGAAAAAGTTGGATTTGTAGGGGACATTGGAATCATTCTTGAGACTGTTAAAAAAGCATTTATTAAGCGGGAAGGGGTTTCACAAGATGATATGGCTACGGCGGAGGACTTTGGGGTTTATTTGCTGAGAGCGGGTAAGGTTAGTTTAGAAGGATATCAGAAAAAGCAGAAAGTTGCAAAAGAAATTTTAGTAAAAAGTGAGAAATAGTATGAGTATAGAGGATTGGCAATATTATAATCATGCAGTTATTCCGTCAGTGGAACCTCATGAAGAACCAGATATGTGTTGTATAAAAGATGGATCAATTTGGAAAATAGGGGGGCGGTATACCATTCCCGGTAAGGTGGACTACTGATTATGACTGCGGATATGAAACTAGTTGGTGGTATGTTGTAAAAGATACACCATTGGATATCGCTGTACTTAAATCAAAAAGAAGATATGAGATAAATAAAGGAAAAAAGAATTTTGAAGTTAAGAGAATTAATCCGTCAGAGTATATAGAAGAATTATATCATGTTATGATTTGTGCATTGGAGTCATGGCCTGAAAAATATCGCCCTAATATTCAAAAGAATATTTTTGAAAAAGATATAGCTAAGTGGGAAAGGGATATTGTTTATGGTGGATTTAACAGAGAGACAAATGAATTATGTGGTTTTGCATATTTGAAGGAATATTCGAGGCATTTAGACTTTAATGTTTTACGTGTAAAACCAGAAGCAGAGAGAAATGGAATTAATGCAGCAATGGTTGCTGGAATACTTGAAGATAACCGTATGAAATTAGAAAAAGGAATATATATTAATGATGGTTCAAGATCAATTCGTCACGAAACAGCATTTCAAGATTATTTGGAAAAGTATTTTGGCTTTAGAAAAGCATATTGTAAATTACATATTCTTTATAGATTCCCATTGAATGTAATGGTAAAAATATTATTTCCATTCTCAAAAAAATAAGCAATAAAAGTAAGATAGGAAGCTTATTATGCGCCATTTTAAAAATGGAAGAGTTTCACAGACAGTGTGAGTAACGGAAAGGGTAGATATATGGTGGATTTGGTGTCAATTATAATGCCATCTTATAATACAGCACAATATATTGCAGAAACAATTCAGTCAGTAATAAACCAGACATATAAGAACTGGGAGTTGATAATTGTAGATGATTGTTCAACAGACAATACGGATACTATTGTTGGAGCGATACAGGATTCCAGAATCAGATATATAAAGAATAAAAAAAATTCAGGAGCAGCTGTTAGTCGTAATTGTGCATTAAGAGAAGCAAAAGGAAGATGGGTTGCATTTCTGGATTCAGATGATTTGTGGAAACCAGAAAAGCTAGAAAAACAAATTCAATTTATGAAGAAAAATAAATGTTATTTTTCTTATACCAATTATGAGGAAATAGATACGGATGGAAATAAAACAAATGTAGTTGTTTCAGGACCGAAGGTAATTTCTAAAACAGGAATGTTTAATTACTGTTGGCCGGGATGTTTGACTGTTATGTATGACAGAAAAAAAGTTGGATTGATTCAGATTGAGGATATAAAGAAAAATAATGATTATGCCATGTGGCTGAAAGTATGTAAGAAAACTAGATGTTATTTACTTGATGAGGTTTTAGCAGAATATAGGCGTGGAAGAAGTGGAAGTATCAGTACACAGGGGTATAAAGAATTAATCAAATGGCATTATAGATTATTTCGAAATGCTGAAAAGGAGTCTTTTGTTGTAAGTCTTTTAAATACTGTAAGAAATATGATATGTGGCTTGTATAAAAAAAAGAGGTATGTAAAAAAGTAGAAAATTATTTTGGACATAAATGTCAAAATTAATATTTTCTAAAGATATAGCAATGTAAAAAAACTGGAATTTTTAATAAAAAACACTTGATTATATGAGGAGTTAGTTGTTGTGAAAATTATAAAAATAAAAGGTGGACTTGGAAATCAATTATTTCAGTATAGTTTTGCTATGTTAATGCGGGCTATGACGAATGAAAATGTAAAAATAGATATGTCTTCTTATGATAATGTTATTGATGATGAAATTAGAAGACCAAGATTATTGAAATGTAATATTTCCTTAGATATTGCAGATATTGAAGAAATCCAGAAGAAGAGAAAATTCCAAATAAAAAATAGTCCTCTTAAAACTGAAGATAAAATCAAAATCATGTTAGAACGAGTCATAAATCAAGAATATTATTTTGAAACAAATAGAGGATATAGAAATCCGAAAAAGTTATTAAAATACTCATATCTTGATGGATATTGGCAATCGTGGAGATATCTTGAACCAATTGAGAAATTAATAAGAAAAGAGCTTTTGCCTAATTATCAATTGCATATAAATACGCTAAATTTGCAAGAGACTATGCAGAAAGAGAATAGTGTATTTATTGGGATTAGAAGAGGAGATTATTTATTGGATCAAAAACATTATGGCTCTTTTGGTAAACAATATTATAATGATGCAATTAAAATATTATTGGAAACTATTGATAATCCAGTTTTTTACATATTCTCCAATGACATAAAATGGGTAAAACAAAATTTAGATTTTAGGAGAGAAAAGGTGATTTATAGAGAAAAGGAAGTTATTGTAGATGATTTTGAAGAATTACAGTTGATGTCATCATGTCATCATGCAATTATTGGAAATAGTACATTCCATTGGTGGGGGGCTTGGCTGATAAATAGTCCAGATAAAATTATTATATCCCCCCAAAAATGGTTTTTCGATAATAAACCAATAGATATAATTCCACCAACATGGATTAGAATTGGAGAAAAGGATACTAACCATGATTATTGAGAAGAAAAGATATAGGTACATTTTTGTAGTTTTGACATATAAGAATATAGATGATATTGAGGAGTTTTTGAAATCCTTAAAAAGATGTGTTCAAAATTATAAGGTAATTATTGTTAATAGTTATTTTGATGATGAGTCTAAATATAAATTCGAAGATATTGCAGAGAAGAACCAATGTGATTTTATAAATGTTCCCAATAGAGGATATGGTGCAGGAAATAATAGAGGAATCGAACTGGCAAAGTTGAAATATGAATTTGATTATTTGATTATTTCTAATCCAGATATAGTTATAAAAAAGTTTGGTATTCAGGCATCGAAAAAAAATGCATTGTACTGTGGGAAAATAACAAATTTATCCGGTAAGTTACAAAATCCAATGTATCCAAAGGAAAATATATTATCAGAATTATTAGTTTATAAGGGAATGAAAAAAAATAATAGATTTTATTTTCTTGCAGGGATAGGAATTAGTAAAATTTATAGAGCTATTTTTAATTTTATGATAAAAGTTATTCAAAAAGAGAAGTATAGAATATTTGCAGCACATGGAAGCTTTTTTGCAATTGGAAGTGAAGCATTGGATGCATTATTACCAGTATTTGATGAAAATATTTTCTTATTTTCGGAAGAGCATGTTCTAGCAAAAAGGGTGAAAAATAAAAAAATACCGATATATTATTTAAAATCTATAGAATGTGAGCATAAAGAAGACGGATCAATGAAATTATGGGACGGAAATGTTAATACTGAATTAAGAAAATCGGTCATTTATTGTTATGAGCACTACTGTTGAAAGTTTATATAAAGAGGAAAGTTGAGACATATGATTTTTGTAATTGTTTGGAGTATTATTTTATGTTTTTTATGAAGATGCTAAAGATTAAGTTTGCCAGTCTAGAAGATAGGTTTCAATGAAACGCAACTCCAGATTAAAAAGTATAAAACGTTCAGGTTAGGAACATATGTCTTGTTAAGCAAGAGGCATGAAGCGTCGCATTTTTAGGGGCAAAAGTTAAGTACTTTTCGAAAAAAGGTGAAGAAAAATAAAAATGGAATTTCAGAAGCCAGATAAATAACGGCTTAGAGATTCCGAAAGAGTATTTATATTCTACAGGGATGGGTATACACAAGGCCATGTAGAACAGAAATGAAGACGTTCTATTTCGTGTACCCTGAAGCCGCTATTTCAGAATCTGATACATCGAAATATCCATAACTGTGGCTTGTTCACTGAGATATAAGAGGTTGAAAAACTTTGAATTTTCAATAAAAAACACTTGATTATATGAGGAGGATTAAATGATAAATAAGGACTCAAAAATATATATTGCAGGTCATAATGGAATGGCAGGCTCTGCAATATACAGAAAGCTCAAGGAAAAGGGATATAGTAATTTTCTAACTAGAACATCAAAGGAATTGGATTTGACAATTCAGGCGGATGTTAATTATTTCTTTGATAACGAAAGACCTGAGATTGTGATTCTTGCAGCTGCTAAAGTTGGAGGAATCATGGCAAATATACAATCTCCAGCTACATTTTTGTATGATAATCTGATGATTCAAAGTAATGTGATTAATTCAGCGTATAAATATGGAGTTAAGAAATTAGTATTTCTCGGCTCATCTTGCATTTACCCTAGAGATTGCCCCCAACCAATGAAAGAAGAATATTTGCTTGATGGTAAGGTAGAGCCAACTAATGAAGGATATGCGATTGCGAAAATAGCTGGAATGAAGTTGTGCCAAATGTACAATAAACAATATGGAACAGATTATATCAGCATTATGCCGTGCAATCTGTATGGTATTGGGGATAATTTTGATCCGGTTCGTTCTCATGTTGTTGCTGCAACAATTCGTAAGTTCCATGAGGCAAAAATTCATAATGCTCCAATAGTCACAGTTTGGGGAACTGGGACAGCCCGTCGTGAATTGCTGTTTGCTGATGATATGGCAGATGCTTGCGTTTACTTGATGGAAAATTACTCTGGAAATGACTTCTTTAACGTAGGAACGGGCTCAGATGTTTCTATTACGGAACTTTCTTTGATTGTTAAGGAGGTTGTTGGATATGAAGGTGAACTGTTTTATGATTTTTCCAAACCAGATGGTATGCCTCAGAAACTGATGGATTGTTCAAGACTTACTGAAAAAGGATGGACATATAAAACAGAACTTAGAGAAGGTCTGAAAAAAACATATCAATGGTATTTGGATAACTATGAGAAATTTAATTAGAAGGGAGAACAGAATGAAAAAGAAAGCACTTATTACTGGTATTACTGGTCAGGATGGTTCCTACTTGGCAGAATTCCTTTTGGAGAAAGAATACGAAGTACATGGTATTATTCGTCGTGCTTCTATTTCTAACACTGCACGCATTGACCATATCATGAAAAAGATTACTTTGCATGACGGGGATATGTCCGATTCTTCCAGTTTGATTCGTATTATTGGTGAGATTATGCCGGATGAAATATACAATTTGGCAGCGCAGAGCCATGTTCAGGTTTCTTTTGATGCACCAGAATATTCTGGTGATGTGGATGCTTTAGGTGTGCTCCGCATTTTGGAAGCGGTGCGTGTTTGTAATCTTAGCAAAAAGACTAAAATATATCAAGCATCCACATCTGAATTGTATGGCAAGGTGGAGGAGGTTCCTCAGAGTGAAACTACTTCTTTTCATCCTTATTCTCCTTATGCAGTGGCCAAGCAGTATGGTTTCTGGATGGTCAAGGAATATCGAGAGGCTTACGGGATGTTTGCGGTGAATGGTATTTTATTCAATCATGAGTCTGAACGCCGAGGCGAAAATTTTGTCACTCGTAAAATCACGTTGGCAGCGGGTAGAATTGCTGAAGGTTTGCAGGATCACCTTGAGCTGGGAAATTTAGATTCCTTGCGTGACTGGGGTTATGCCAAGGACTATGTGGAATGTATGTGGCTTATTATGCAACAGGATAAGCCGGAAGATTTTGTTATTGCTACAGGTGTGCAACATACTGTTCGAGATTTCACGGAAAAAGTATTTCAAGTTAATGGCATCACCATTGATTGGAAGGGCACGGGTCTCGAAGAAAAAGGATACGATGCAGTTACCGGCAGGATGTTGGTTTGTGTGAATCCGGAATGGTTTCGTCCAACGGATGTGGATAACCTTTGGGGAAATCCCGCTAAGGCAAAGACAGTTCTCGGGTGGAATCCTCAGAAGACTACTTATGAGCAGTTGGTGGAGATAATGGCTAAGCATGATCGAAAACTCGCAGAAAAAGAAAAGACATTGAAATTATTTGAGCAAAAGTAAGCGCAGAAAAGGAGGGGTTAAGATGGAATTTAAACTATGTGATAGTCCTTGGGATAATGAGGAAATAGAAGCAATTCAAAGTGTTATAGATAGTGATATGTACACGATGGGTAAAAATGTTGCAGAATATGAGAGGCAGTTTGCAGAGCATTTTGGAGCAAAGTATGCAGTTCAGGTAAATTCTGGTTCAACAGCAAATCTTCTCGCTATTGCAGCATTGGTGTATTCGGGAAAGCTTGATAGGGGCTCAGAAGTCATTGTTCCGGCTGTGTCCTGGAGTACGACATATGCTCCTCTTGAACAGTTTGGAATGAAACTTATTTTCGTGGATATTGATAGGTATACTCTGAATTTAGATATAAATAGCGTGAAAAATGCGATTACAGATAAAACTAAAATGGTGTTTGCAGTAAATTTGCTGGGTAATTCGAATGAGTATGATAAATTACTGAAAATATGCAGCGAGAAGGGAATTATTCTGATAGAAGATAATTGTGAATCACTTGGAGCTACGTATAAAGGCAAATATCTTGGAACGATTGGTCTTCTTGGAACTTACTCTACATTTTATTCTCATCATATGTGCACTATGGAAGGTGGAGTTGTTGTTACAGATGATAGAGAATTATATGAATACATGCTTGCTATCAGAGCACATGGATGGACACGAAATTTACCAACGAATAGTAAAATTTATGAAAAAAAAGAGGATTCGTTTTACGAAAGCTTTAATTTTATTGTGCCGGGATTTAACATTAGACCGCTTGAGATGGAAGGTGCAATAGGGATTAAGCAGTTAAAAAAGATTGATAAAATGATTGATATTAGACGTTCTAATGCAGAGTATTTTTTGAAAAAGATGAAGAAATATGATGATATCCGAGTTCAGAAAGAGGTAGGGGAATCGTCGTGGTTTGGTTTTGCTATGATTTTAACTGGAAAGCTTTTTGATAAACGAGGAAGTCTGGTCGAAAAATTAAGAAAGGCAAATATAGAGTGCAGGCCAATAGTTGCGGGTAACTTTACAAGGAATCCTGTAATTAAATATATGGATTATCGAATTCCATCACCATTAACAAATGCAGATGAAATTCATGAGCAAGGGTTATTTATTGGAAATCATAGCAGTAATAATAATGAGCAGGTAGATTATTTTATTGAAATCCTCGATTCTTTTTTATTGAATAACTTATGATATAGATTAAATTTCTTTATTAAAGTTTTGAAGAGGTATTTTATTTGCATGAATATTCGAAGAGACGCTGTATGAGTAATGTAGTGGTTTGGAAAAATATGTGGACTTCGCATTGTTTCATGGGGAATGAGTTTTCAACATTTTTCAGTTTTTCTGAAATAGAAAATTTTATTCAATATGTAAATAATAAATTTTAAGCTTATTATAAGCAGAAATTTTCTTTTGAATAATTGCAAGTGCTTTGGGAATATCTTTGTGCAAAAAGAGAACAAAGTCGAGAAGCTCTAAATAGAAATAATGGAAAAATGCTGCTGCGTATGAAAATGCGGTAGCATTTTGTTTTAACGACAGGAGTATATATGAATATTGTTTTATTATCCGGTGGTTCTGGTAAACGCTTGTGGCCATTGTCTAATGATATCCGTTCTAAGCAGTTTATCAAAATATTCAAGAAAGGAGAAGATAACTATGAGTCAATGGTACAACGTGTTTATCGACAGATTAAGAAAGTAGACATTGATGCTAATGTAATAATTGCTACTAGTAAGACTCAGGTGTCTTCCATACGTAATCAACTGGGAGACGAAGTTGGAATTTCTGTTGAACCTTGTCGCCGAGATACTTTCCCGGCTATTGTATTGGCTACGGCATATCTGATAGATGTGCTACATATCACTCCGGAAGAGTCCGTAGTGGTTTGTCCGGTAGATCCATATGTGGAGGAGGATTACTTTGAAGCCTTGAAAAGGTTGGCTGAGCAGGCAGATAAAGGGGAGGCCAACCTTGTCTTGATGGGCATCGAGCCAACTTATCCCAGTGAAAAATATGGCTATATTATACCAGAAAGCGCCGACTATACAGCAGTAGTCAAGACATTTAAGGAGAAGCCGACAGCAGATATGGCTAAGGAATACATTGCTCAGGGGGCTTTGTGGAATGGGGGTGTATTTGCTTATAAATTGAAGTATGTGATGGATATTGCTCATCGGTTAATGGATTTCACGGAATATTATGATTTACTTAACAAATATGATAGCTTCCCTCAAATTTCGTTTGATTATGCGGTTGTTGAGAAGGAAAAGAAAATTCAGGTTCAGCGATTTTCAGGTCAGTGGAAGGACTTGGGAACTTGGAATACGCTGACTGAGGCAATGGAAGAAGCAGTAGTTGGTAAGGGAGAGATGGATAATACTTGTAGTGGAGTTCACATTGTCAATGAAATGGATGTTCCTGTATTAGCTATGGGATTACATGATGTGGTGATTTCAGCCTCTCCGCAAGGCATTCTAGTTGCCGACAAGGAGCAGAGTAGTTACATCAAACCTTTTGTGGACAAGTTTGAGCAACAGACTATGTTTGCTGAAAAGAGCTGGGGTAGTTTTAAAGTTATTGATGTAGAAACGGAATCTATGACAATTAAAGTAACTCTGAATGCTGGACACAATATGAACTATCACAGTCATAAGAATCGAACGGAAGCCTGGGTGGTCATCTCTGGCTGTGGGGAGGCTATCGTGGATGATACAGAACAAAAGATCAAGACAGGCGATGTTATTATTATGCCATCTGGATGTCGACATACAGTGATGGCTGAGACTGAATTGAAGTTGATTGAAGTGCAACTTGGAAAGGATATTAATGTCCTTGATAAACAGAAGTTTACATTTCCAATGTGCTAATATTAAAACTATAATCTGGTAAATTTAGTGTTAACTTAGATAAAATTATCAAATGATTTAAGCGTCAAAAGCCTTTTTTACCGAATTTGGTCACAGTATATTGTTGTAACACACGAATCAAATATACCAAATACAGTAGCCTTAGTTATTAAAGTACCCCTTTTGACGATTAAATCAAACTATAAGATTAAGGAAGAAAATATACGAGGAAAAAAATGATATTCTTGACTTTATTACTATTAACAATTATGTTTTCTATTTTTTCGGTGGCATTTTATCATCGAATATGGAATCCAATATTATTATTTGTTGTGATGCTTCTGATAGGTGTAATCTTGTCAATAGGTGAATGCAGTTCAAAAAATTTTCAAGCCGCAGTATTTTGGATTGTGATTGGAGAGATGTTTTTTGTTATTGCTTTTATATGTGCACAAATTATATTTAAAAGAAGAGGAACGGTAAATCTTTTCTGCCCAGTTGCTTTCAATTTGAAAATTGTAAATATGTTGGTAAATTTGAATCTAATTGTTAGTATCTTAGCTCTTTTTGTTGGAATTTATTCTGTAATGCAAGTCGCGCCCAATTTTATTAGTATATTTACTAATAGTACATATGTCAGAGAATTATATTTAAGGAGATCAGGAAATACAATTATTACAATTATAGGTATCTTTCTTTCTTTAAACTTTTTTGTGACCTTTTGTTTTGTTCCAATTGCATTACAGTATCATGTAAAAAAAATAGTTCCCAAACTAACTATGATTCTTTTGATCAGACTTTTTAATTCAATTGTTACAATGTCAAAAGAAGCATTTATTATTGATGCTATCTATTTTGTATCTGTTTACATTTTGTTATTAAAAGATAAAAAAGAGGAATATAAGTTTTATAGAAAATATGGAACTGTTTTTGGAATTCTGGTTATTGTATTACTTATAGTAATAAGCTTTCAGAGAAATTATATTGGACAGAGAAAATATTCGGGATATGGAAATGCTGTATTAGGTACTTTGAGAGAATATATTTCGATACCAATAGAAGCCTTCGGTGCATTGCTGAATTTAAATTCTATTGAATATACAAAAGGAAATCTATGTTTTAGACCAATTATCAATATTTTATCTTATATCGGTATAGGGGAACATGTTTCAATTATTCAGGATGTGGTGACAGATGTTACATCTTCAAATGTTTATACTTTATTTGGAAATATGTATAGAGATTTTTCTTATGTGGGAATAGTCGGCTTAAGTATTTTATTTGGCTTCTTTTTGGGAACTATTTATAAATCAAATCATAAAAATAGGATTTCCAGAATTATAGCAGATTCGATTGTCATTATGGTTATGTTTTTTGGGTATTATGACTTGATAATTATTCAGACAGTATACTTGCTTGTTATTGTTTATGCTGTGATTTTTGATAAAATAATTGCGGCAAAATTATATGTGAATTGTGATAGTTTTTCTTTTCGTAAAAACAGTATAATTGAACAAAATATTAAAAATGAAGAGGTGAAAACATTTGAAACGTACTCTAGTAAGTTTAATTGAAAAGAAAAATATTGTTTTTGTTGATTGCTTTGATACGTTAGTACATAGAAAATGCAGTTCGGTTACCGTGTTGAAAAGATGGTTTTATCTTATTGCAGAAAAATATGCTATAGATGTTTCAGTAGTAAAAGAAATTTGGAATTTATCTGTAAAAACTAATAGACAAATAAGAGAAGAGCTATCTTTTAGAACAGTTGTTTATAATATTTTTAGTCGGGTTCAATACTTTCAAGAGGAACTGCATGATTTTGAAAAATTTTATACCTTTTTGTTAGAAAGTTACATAAAAATAGAATTAGATGTATTGGTGCTCAACAATGAGCTTTGTTCCGTCTTAGAAAATGCAAAAATGAAAGGAAAGAAAATATATCTGGTTTCAGATTTCTATATGCCACAAGATTTTTTCGAATGTATATTTGAAAAATTGAATATAAGAATATTGTTCGATGGGATGTATATATCATCTGATGTAGGATATAGAAAAAACTCGGGGTTAATGTATAAGTGGTTGCTGAAAAAAAAAGATATCGATGCTCATAATGTCATAATGATTGGAGATAACAAAATTAGCGATTATCAAAGACCAAAAGAAAATGGTATTTTGGCTTATAGGATTAAAATTACGCACTCAAAATCTGAAAAAACAATTAACGAGAAACTGATGGAAATTTTTGAGAGACAGTTTAATGGGAATCCTTTAACAAACTATAGCTTTTCTTTATATCTGTTTATGAGGGAACTTTTAAATTACGCTGACAAAAATGAACTTGAAGATATTTATTTTTGTTCACGGGAAGGCGAATTTTTTAAGGAAATTTTCGATATGTTAATGCGACAAAACGGGAGAACAATAAGAACTCATTACTTGCTAGTATCAAGGAAGTCTACGTTACTTCCATCATTAAATAAAGATATCCGGAAAGAAGAATTTATGGCATTAAAAAAATCTACAGATTGTTTGTCTTTAGAGGAATTTATTGCAACATTAGGATTACAGCCTGAAGATTATAGTTTGTATAAGAATGTAGATATAGAAAAAGTTATACCACATTTTTGGACGAGTAAAGAATTTGAGTCAATAAAGGGTGACAGGATGTTTTCAGAAAAATATGAGATAGCAGTTGTAAATGAAAAAAAAGAGTTTGAAAAGTATTTAGAATCAATTGGAATTAGAAGAGATAATAAAAATATAACTATTGTGGATATTGGATGGAAAGGTACTATTCAGGATAATTTGTATAATTATTTTGAGGGAAATATGGAAATCAATGGATTATATTATGGAATAGAAGGTGATGTTTCCATTAGTTCGCAGAATAGAAAATTTGGGCTAGTTTATTCTGATGTGCCAATTAAAAGTAGATATTTTTCTGTTTACTCAACAAATCATAGAATGCTGGAACGACTATTACAAGCATCCCATGGTTCTGCAAACTGTTATCGTGACGGAGAATGTATTCTGGCTGAATATGGTGAAAAAGAAAAAAGATTATATGATTTAATGAAAGAAAATAAACAATGTATTTGCAAGACTGTCACTATGCTAAACAAAATATTTAATGAGATTACCTTGAGTACAATTCAGATTAAAGAGTTTACGGCTTATTTACATGAGACATATTTAATGTGTTATACGCGCAAATTGTATTTAGAAGAAAGTAATTTTTCAAATTTAATGTTAATGACATTTGGAACAGATAAAACGAGTGTAGGTTACTTACATATATTAAAATGTATGATTAAAATGCCAAAGGTAGAACGAATCAATAAATTGTTTAAAGGTGTTAGAAGAGTTCATTGTAATTTTATCAGTGATGTCTTGGTAAAGTTTATTTATCAGTTTAGGAAAAAACGATTTTTACAAATGGAGATTTAAATAAAAATGGAAAGTCGAAGTTCGATTAAAAAAAATGCTTTGCTAAATATAATTTATAAACTTTCAAGTATGATATTTCCACTAATAGTTTATCCATATGTATCTAGGATTTTACTAGCTGAAAATCTGGGAAAAGTCGCTTTTTTTTCTAATGTGACAAGTTATGGACTTTTGTTTGGTTCGATAGGAATATCTACGTATGGTATTCGTGCTATAGCAAAGGTAAGAGATAATAAAGAAAAATTATCCAAAACAGTTAAGGAATTGTTTCTAATAAATAGTATTATAACTGTGCTAGTATTGGTTTTTCTTGGTGTATCGCTTATATGGGTAGATAAATTTAAATCAAATCGATATTTGCTGTTTATAAGTATGGCTCAGATAGCAATTGCACCTCTTTCAATGGAATGGCTGTATGGTGGATTGGAAGAATACAGTTATATTACTAAAAGAGCTATTATATTTAAAGTTATATCGTTATTTTTAATATTTGGATTTGTTCGCACTCAAGAAGATTATATAAAATATGCGTTAATTTTGGGGCTTAGTAGTGTTGGAAATTACATTTGCAATTTTGCTTTTTCAAGAAAATTTATATATTTTCGCTGTTCTGAGAAATTGGAATTTGTAAAACATTTAAAACCATCACTAACACTTTTTGCTTCACTTTTGGCTATTAGCGTATATACAAGTCTGGATTCTGTTATGTTGGGATTTATTAATGGAGATAATGCAGTTGGGCTATATGATATGGCTGTAAAGGCAAAAACAGTAACATTGTCACTTATAAATTCAATCAGTGGAGTTCTGCTACCGCGTTTATCTTATTATGTGGCCCAAAATGCAAAGAACCAGTATAATGAAATGTTAAAAAAATCTATTAGAATAATTTTTATGATAGCTGTTCCATTAACGGTACTGTTTGAAATCGAAGCACGTGACATAATTATTATATTAGGCGGAAGCGAGTATATTGGAGCGGTTTCTTGTATGAGAATTATTATGCCAATATTACTGATTTCAGGGTTTTCAAATATTACAGGAAACCAGATACTAATTCCTCATGGACTTGATAAATATTATACAAAGGCTGTTGTTTGTGGTGCGGTCATAGACGTGATACTAAATGGTTTACTTATGCCGAGATATTCTATTTATGGAGCTGCTTTAGCAACAGTGATAGCGGAAGTTGTTCAGATGCTGGTGCAGAGTTATTATTCTAGAAGTTATTTAAAGAAACGATTGGATATAACGTGTATGAAAAGAATAGTATTGTCAACATTAATTGCTGGAACAATGGTTTGTATAAGTAGATATATATTTAGTTTTCATCCATTCATAAATATATTACTATATACTTTTGTATTTTTAGGAATTTATGTAGTCTTTATCTATGCTTTTTATGGAAAAAAAGAGAGTATGAAATTTTTTCTGTAAATAGTGTTTAGAAGGGGAAAACGACAGGGGTTTGATCTAGTGAAGGGCATATAAAAAGAATGAAATATCCTTAAAGAATTTTTAAAAGAAATGTAAAATTACAGTCAATCCAATTAGTGCATTTTCAATGTTTTAATGCTAACTTCCATAAATAATCCTACTCAAACCCTGTTATTAGATAAAACAGAAGTTTTTAAAGTTTTTTTGCTGAATAACATACCTACTCATTTATCCACCAACAAAATTGCGAATAACTCAGTATTTATCAGAGTTTTAAGCGTTTGAGTAGGAAAATGATGGGAAGTTAGCATTTAAGGTTTTGGTGTAACAAATGTGCATGAATATTACGGTGCGGCAGAGCCGCCTGTCCGGTCATCTTAGAGCCAGTGTTCTGGAGACATAGAGCCACTATGATTTTGCTTGATTATTGGTTATTTGGCAGAACAGTGCTTGTCAAGACCGAAGCCGCATTAGCGGGGCGTTAGCAGCCTTTACAAGGGTTTTTCTGACAGATACTATTATCAAACCAAAATCAGAAAATTTGACTGGCTCTCATTCTCCGGAATGGTGGCTCTCAAAGTCTGGACAGATGGCTCAGAAGCCCCCGGAATAATCATGTGCAAAATTCGCATATAAAATAGGATATGTAGAAGAGGAGTTTTGACGTATGAAGATAGCAGTAGCAGGTACAGGATATGTAGGTTTATCGCTTGCAACACTTTTAGCACAGAATCATGAAGTAACGGCTGTAGATATTATTCCGGAGAAAGTAGAGCTGATCAATCAGAGAAAATCTCCGATTCAGGATGAGTATATTGAGAAATATCTGGCGGAGAAGGATTTGAATCTTACGGCTACTTTGGATGCAGAGACAGCATATAAGGATGCGGATTTTGTGGTGATCGCAGCGCCTACCAATTATGACAGCAAGAAGAATTTCTTTGACACTTCTGCAGTAGAGTCGGTTATCAAATTGGTGATCCAGTATAATCCGGATGCTGTTATGGTTATCAAGTCTACAATTCCGGTAGGTTATACGGCGAGCGTGAGAGAGAAGTTCCACTGCGATAATATTATTTTCAGCCCTGAATTCTTAAGGGAATCGAAGGCACTGTATGACAATTTGTATCCATCCAGAATTATTGTTGGAACAGATGTGCAGAATGCAAGACTTGTAAAAGCTGCGAATACTTTTGCGGGACTTTTGCAGGAAGGTGCTATTAAGGAAAATATTGATACTTTGATCATGGGATTTACAGAGGCTGAGGCTGTGAAGCTGTTTGCGAATACATATCTGGCTTTGCGTGTGTCTTATTTTAATGAACTGGATACTTATGCAGAGATGAAAGGTTTGAATACGCAGCAGATTATCAATGGCGTATGTCTGGATCCGCGTATTGGTTCCCATTATAATAATCCGTCTTTTGGATATGGCGGATATTGTCTGCCGAAGGATACGAAGCAGCTTCTGGCTAATTATGCGGATGTACCTCAGAACATGATGTCCGCGATCGTGGAGTCGAACAGAACACGTAAGGATTATATTGCAGAGCGTGTGCTGGAAATGACAGGGGCTTATGGGGCTAATGATGATTATGATGCAAGTAAAGAGAAGGAAGTTGTGGTTGGTGTTTATCGTCTGACGATGAAATCAAATTCTGATAACTTCCGCCAGTCTTCTATCCAGGGAGTTATGAAGCGTATTAAGGCGAAAGGTGCAACGGTGGTTATTTATGAGCCGACACTGGAGGATGGAAGTACGTTCTTTGGCAGTAGAGTGGTGAATGATCTGGAGAAGTTTAAAGAGCTGAGTCAGGCTATTATCGCGAACAGGTATGACAGCTGTCTGGATGATGTGAAGGAGAAGGTGTATACCAGGGATTTGTATGGTAGGGATTGAGTGACGGAATCGGAAACGGATTCTGTGGACATAGGAGAATTCGGCTAAGGCTGTATTCTCCTTATAAAAGGCAGATATATAATAAGATAAGATTAGAATAAATATAAAGTATTATATAAGAATTGTATAGCTTAGGAAGAAGTGTATTGTAAAAATGTTGAAGAATGTTGATGAAAAAGATAATACGGGAGAAAAAAGTGTAGTATAATAGAATTGGTTCTAAATTATGAAACTGTGAGGTGTAGAATGAATACATATGATATTAATAGTAATCAATATATTTTGGAAAAGTTAATAGGTAAGGCGCTTTTAGATGCTGCAATGTGGACTAATAAAAAATGTACACCGCGGAAACCACAGGAACCAGATTATGTGGCAATGTTATCGACCAAATTTGTTAAAGATTTTTTTAATGTATTAGTTGCAGTTTTTCCGCATTATGATTTTTCTATTGTAGGTGTATATTGTCATCAAAAGCCGATAGTAGATATTAAAGAAGCTAAGAAGCCAGAGTTGGGAGATATTTTATTTGTTTATGCAGATAGAAAGCGAAAAGGTGAAATGGTCTTGAATTCTCTTTTGCTTCAGGCAAAGATATCAAAGAATCCTTGGCTACACGTACATCAAAGTGAGAGACATCAGTTAAAATTATATAAAAACTGGCCTCAATTTACATATTGTAGAGCGGGAAATTTGAATGGAAAGATGAGAAATATTTTTCCTAAAACGATAAATGATGGGGCACAATATTTATTGATTGCTGACAATTTATTGGCCAATGGATTTTTTGCTGGAAACAGAATGTTCCCAATGGGTTGTGCGATACCTGATGATATCTTATACATTAATGACAGTTTGTCTAGCGAGCTTATTAATTTACTGAAATTTAAGTCGGGGCGTACATTTGATAGTGACCTATATTCAACGGAAGATGGATGGTCTAAGATGATATGGGACTTATTACAGATTGCGGCTTTCAAATATTCAAAAAGAAAGAATGCACAACTTAAGTCATTTTCCAGGATTAATGAGTTCAGTCATTTTTGCACAGAGGGCATGGGAGATATGACATTGTTAGATGAGGCACTAGGTAATTATAAAAATATGGAGGGAATATCCAATGAAGACAGTGGTGTATCGATAGTGCTGATTGAAAGTCGATTAAAAAGTGAAGAAAAAAGCCAGAGAAAATTTGGCAGGAAATAATAGTAAGTGCCTCAAAACATGGCGTAGTGTAAACTAGCAGAGTTCCTGCTATAATACCTACATCAATGTTTGAGGCACTTTTTTCTGTTCCTTTTTAAATGGCACTGCTCTGGTGAATATTACGGTGCGGCAGAGCCGCCTGTCCGATCACTCTTTGTATCCAGCGGAATGCTTTCTATAAAGTACCCCCGTACATGGGACCAGCACAGGGATCTTTTGATGTCCGGCACAGTATCATAACCGGAGTAGGCATCCGTGATCAGGTATCCATCAAAACTCTTAAGCAGTTTCCGGGCATTCTCACCGCTCCGGCTGCGGGAATAAAAGAAAAATGCTGCCTGGATCTCTTCGCTAGCTGCACTGCGCATGACCCACATAAAGGATTCGCTGCCTGGAAGTTTCCCTTCTTCCTTATTGCACTGGATCCTTGTCTCATCCATATGGAGCAGCCCGCATTCCAGCAGTTTCTCATGAATCCTCCAGTAGACCGGTTCCAGCCATTCCTGACTGCATCTTATCACCCGGTCACGATTAAACTAAAAAAATAATACCAAGCCATCTGATAGAGAATCTGGCAGACAGCCGGGAACAGTATCAGATGGATTTTATAAAATGTCAATATACGGATGATTACCTACTTACCAAATTCGCGCGGCATGTCTTTGAATGTTGATATTTTCACGACAAAAAGACCGCCCTTTTCAGGTCAGTCTAACGCTTTATTGTTGCGTTCTTCAATTCTATTTCAGCAACTTATAAATATTAAAAGTCTTTTATTTGACAGTTATGAATTATGCCACACCAATTATGTTCATATTGTTGCGAGGATGCATTTCTTTTAAAATCTCTGCCTGCTTTTTAGCCGCAATATGTATATAGATCTGTGTCGTTTTTATGGAGCTGTGACCAAGAATTTGCTGGACACAGCTTACATCTACTCCTTCTTCTATTAAATATGTGGCAAACGAATGTCTGAACATATGGGGGGTTATGTTCCTTTCAATTCCAGCCTGTTCTGTATACTTTTTCAGCATCAACCGTATTGATTGCTCTGTATACCTATTTTCTCTGTTGTTTACAAAAAAGTATCCGCTCTGTCTGATCGCAGATTCATTTTCAGCATAGTATTTTTTCAGCAACGCCAGAATTGAAGTACTGCTGATCTGAACATATCTTTCCTTCCCGCCTTTTCCCATTAATCTTATCAGACCTGTATTCAGGTTAACACTATCTTTCCGGATATTAGAAATCTCATATACTCTTGCCCCGGTTGCAAAAAATACTTCTATAATTGCTATATCACGCAGCATATATTTACGAGACGAAGCAGTACTTTCATTCAGGCATTTGTACATATAATTCAGAAGCTGCTCAATTTCCTCTCTTGGAATGATTCTTGGAAGAGTTACATTTTCTTTAAATCTGACTTTTATTTTTCGGAATGGACTTTCAATAATAATTTCTGTTTCCTCTAAATAATTATAATATGCTTTTATTGATGCTATTTTCCTTTTTACGGTTTTTGGTTTGAAGTTTTTATGCAGATGAGTGATATATTCTTCAATCTTCTCCTTTTCAGGTTCATCAACACAAACAAATTCAAAATATTGATGGAGATCAATGCGATATGCCTTCAGTGTTTTTTTATCCAGTTCCTTTCGATATTCACAATACTCCAAATATGTTGCCATTTTAGCTTCTAATCTCATTTTAACTTCCTCCTGTTTTTATAAACATCATATTACTGTTTTCAGTATCAATTTCAATAGAAGCTATAATAAAAATATAAACCATGTACTGGTGGATAATTAGCAGTTATCCTTTAGTCAGACGTCTTAGGATAACATTTTGCTGATAATATGTAAAATTGAGAGGTAATGTCTATGAAAGATTATAAAATCTATCCGAAACAATTTATCAACGAAAAAATACCCATAGAAAAAAATCGTTGCTTTATGTTAATGCCGTTTAGCCCGGAATTTGATTATATCTATGGAACAATAAAGAAAGATTTAAATGATAATGGTTTAATTTGTAATCGAGCTGACGAGATTGCCGGTTCCAAGCCAATCTTAAATAAAATATTAACTGAAATATTAAAGTCAAGATATATTATAGCTGATTTAACTGCATATAACCCAAATGTATTTTATGAGTTGGGAATAGCGCATTCCTTTAAAGATGCACAAAATATACTTATGATCAAGCAAAAATCTTCAAAAATCCCATTTGACCTGACCCATCTTACCTATATAGAGTATGATCCGTCAAATCTGAGATTTTTAACAGCCACTATAAGGAATTTTATTAACGAAAACCAGTACTTATCAGATTTTCATGAAGCGTTAAATTTGTGTGGTGTTACAAATCTTGTATGCGAATCAAGAGAGAGATTTATTGATTACATACAGGAATATTTTGGGTCTAACATCAGTATTATTACGAATATTTTAAATAAATCATCTGACAAATATACAGAAAAGGAATTAGTCGAATTCTTCAAAGACTATGAAGCATTAATAATTCATGCATTAAATGATAACAAAACGGAACTTTTGGCTGGCTTATTAAATGTATATTATAATTTATTGGTTAATTGTAATGATTTAAAAATATCCGAAACATTCGTTCGCAATTTCATGGAGACATTGTTCGTTAATTATAACAATATTGACGATGAAATTCTAACCTGGAAAACGGATTTGATGTTATTGTTGGCAAAGTATAGAAAGCTATTAAAAATTTCTATTCCATGGATTATTGACTATTTTTCTCGATCCAAGGCGTCATCAGTCGACTTAAATCGTTACAAATTGGAAAGTTTCCTTATGACAACCGAATATGAAGATATAAACCAAATAATCATCAATTCTCTTTTCAATCCGAATTGCCACATACGTGAACATATGGCAGATATTATCGGTGAGAAAAAATTATATGAAGGCCATCAAAGCTTACTTAAACAGATGGATATAGAACAAAACTACTTTACTGTAGCAAGTATTATAGAAGCAATCGGAAAAATAGGCGATTTCAATGATATAGCATTTATTAATAAATGGATAGATGAGCACATCGAAAAGGCAATACAAGACCACCAGTATTTTCTTCTTAAACATATTTACAAAGCATTGGGGTGTTTGGATAATACGCCAGACCAAAAATATGTTCTTTCATTCAAAGAAAAATATACCGTTTATATGGATTCCTATATTTTAAAATAGTATATTATTATTTAAGAACTAGCTGAAATATATAATACCCGTTCCCGATTTTTGTTAGATTAGGAACGGGTATTTCTGAATTGCTTTTACAAATCAAAAAAATTAAAAATACGACTTGCATCAATGTAGTCAATTACTTCTGAAACAGTAAAATGATTACTGAATTGCAAAAGAATATACTTAAGATATTCTTTTTGGGTGACAGAGTCCTGCTCTTTCCTTATAAGCATATCTAAAAGAGAAGTAATCAGTCTTTCTACATATGAATAGTACTCCTTTTTGTACTTCTCCAGACACATGTCTTTCTGCAGGATATCGCGGATTTGAACTAGGGTATCAAGACAATCTGTAACCAGCCTTTTGGAAAATGTATGGGTTGTGGAACTTTGTCTTTGATAATAATGATAATATGTATCTGTTACTAAGGATATTCTTTTTGAACGTAAAATTGCAAAAAACGAAAAGAAGTCATCCTGGAAACTACGGGCAGAGTTAAAACGAATATTTGTGTTTTTTAGAAAATCCGCGTTGTAAACTTTATTATTGACAATTGGAGTTATGAAGCATCCATAATTTTCTGATTTTGTGAGAAGCTTTAATGCATATTCTCCGGTAATGCAATTTTCGGAATTGTATTTATAGCGCAATTGATAATTCAGTGAATTGTTATATTCGGTTTTTACACCGCAAACAGCAATATCACTATCATTGGACTTTATAGAAGCTACTAGATTTTGATAAAAATCCATATCTATCCAGTCGTCACTATCGACAAATCCTACATAACGTCCCTTCGCCAAAGCAATTCCTTGATTTCGAACGTCCCCTACACCAATATTATGCTGTAGGAAAACTGGTTTTATAAGTTGGTATTTAGCAGCATATTCCTCAATAATATGAGCAGAGCCATCTGTAGATGCATCATTAATGACAATTATTTCCATATTCAGATAAGACTGGTTAATTACAGAATCCAAACACGTTCTTAATTCACTTTGAACATTGTAAACAGGTATAATTACGCTTAATTCAGGAAAATCGTTCATAATAGTCACCCCTCAATTCTACATATTATCAGCAAAATGTTATCCTAAGACGTCTGACTAAAGGATAACTGCTAATTATCTATCAAAAATTATATCATAAAGAATCAATTTTTACCATCAGTCTTTCTGGTATCCCTCGATCATGGTTACTGTCCAGTTAGCCCTTGAACAGTAACATCTGTCGACGGAAAATCACAGGAGATTAAGATAGATTCTTGTAATCAATATTTGAATATGTTATGATAAAAAGCGAAAACAATAGGTGAGGGTCGGCTAAAGGATGCCTATTGAGGATTTTGATGAATCAATATTTTAGGGCATTCTTGTGAAGATTATGTATTCATAGGGATGCCTTATGTGAGCACATTGGGGTCAGACCCTATGAGGTACGAATAAAATGAATAAACTAGGCCTTAAAGTTCTCTAAAAAATTCATAAAGACTGTTTTGACCAACATATCGAAGCGAAAATTGTTGTTTATCGTTTTCCCAATCTAATGGGTGTTCCAGACCTAAATATAATTTTGCAGGGGGGACTTGTAAAGAAATTCAGCGGACAGGAAAGCCTGGCTGCATAAGGAGTATAAAGCAAAGCAGTATTCCAGAATCCTGCTGAGGTTCAGAAACTTCTGAAATTGAGCAGGGTTCTGGAAAGGAACCCATTGACCCAGATCCATGGAACGTGGATCATAACGAAACGGCTGGTTGAGAGATGCAGGGTAAGCGTCCGCGGGAAACCGCACCTTGCAGAATCATAAGGTCAGTAAGAATCAAACGACAAACAAGAGCTGTAGCTTGCGGTAGTTCACTCCATAGGGCACGACCCTGTTCGAAAGCTTGGCAAGCACTCAGTGTATGAACAGTTGGGACGAAGAAAGTTGGGACAAGATCCCATTAGACACGGAAGGTTCACCCTCATAGCTAATAGAGGATTATAGCCTTAAAAAGCCCCATTATCAGGACGCTTTATAAGCTATACCATTTTATGGCTGTTCAGTACAGGATACGATAACTTTCGTACACCTTTAGCTCTGTTTTGAGTGGTAATATTTAAAGAAAAAGCCCATAAAATCAATACTTTAGGGCTTGACATTATAGGAAAGGAATACTTCAATGGAAATAAGTGGCTTTTTATATACTGTGATTCTGACAGCAACGGTATTTGCAGCATTTATTACATCAATAGCGAATATAATAATTTCTTTAATTAATAGTTATAGATTAAAACAGATTGAATCTCAAAAGAAGATAAATGAAATTGATAAATATCGATATAGCAGGTTGTATGAATTAATAATAAATTGGCATAAATATGATTCTGAAATCAAGGGGGAAACAGTTAGCAAGATGGCATCTTGTAGATTGATCAATTTATTTTTGGATGATTTGGGACGTTATGAAATTGCAAAACCATTACTAGATGAGTGTTATACTGAAAAATTGGAATCTTTAAAAATAAAATGTGAAAATTTACTTAAGGATTTGATTGATGTTACAGCACCAGAGAGTTCATGTACAAAGAATCCAGAACTTATAAAAGAAAAGTATTTTTTTAATGGGGAGGAATTTTCAAAATTATTAAAAAATTCCATTAACAACCAGCTTGAGTCATTATTAAGTGGGAATGCAGGTGTCTGACCTCACGGAGTACAGCTAGAGTTTTCAGGGTCAGACCCCAATGTGGTCAACTTAAGCCCAGAATGCTGAAAATTCAACGATTCTGGGCTTATATTCTGGATTTTTTTATATAAATATCTTGACATATCCTCCTAAATATGTGGTTTATAGATTAAGCAATATTACGTTACCAGCGAAATATTTATCTATTCCAATACGTAGGAGGTATGCCATATGAATCGAACTAATATTTGTAAAAATATCGTCCAATCCATTAAAGATTATATCACAGATCAAGTTAAACTGGAACCCCATCGGGTGGAAAAACATTTTGTACGGCGAAGAAAACTTTCACTTTTGCAAGTTATTATTTATCTGTTCTTCTCTTCAAAAGCTTCCATGTTCCAGAATCTTTCACAGATCAGAGAAGAACTGGGCACGCTTTCTTTTCCGGATGTTTCAAAACAGGCACTTTCCAAAGCCAGACAGTTCATTAATCCTTCACTGTTCAAGGAACTTTATTATCTTTCTGTTGATCTGTTTTACAGCCAGATCCCTTCAAGAAAGCTGTGGCAGGGTTATCATCTTTTTGCAGTAGATGGTTCCAGGATCGAACTTCCGAATTCAAAATCAACTTTTGATTTCTTTGGCGAAATGTCCAGCTATCCTGATCCAAACCGGCATTATATTGTGACTGCTGCAGAAAATTTGCACAAATTATTCTTGAGCATAACAGATCAGATATTTCATTATTACGAGAGGCCCAAAGGTATATCGCTTATGCTATAAGTTATTACGAAAGCCTCAATGCAACTGATCATTTATATTTTCTTGAAGCGCAAAAACTTCAAAAAAACATTGATGAATTATTGAATTGTCAGGGTCCTGTTTAAAACAGAGCCCTGACAATTTCAACAGGATATTCCTCTAATAATTTAGTGTTTATTTTTAATCCAATTCTTTTTTGTGCTACTAAACAAATTAGCAATAACAATTGTTCTAAACGCAACCGTCCGGTAGAAATATATTCATATAGATAATTATTAGACAAAGCAGGAAGCGAGTTTGCATCTATCAAATATAATTTTCCATTTTTATCTTGCAAATAATCAAATCTGGCCATATCGCGAAGATGCATTTGCTCAAAAAGTTGTTCTGTATGCTTTTGAAGTTCATATAATACTCCACGGTTGTCTTCAATAACATATGTAAAATCTCTTTTTTCTGAAATGGTAAGCTTACTATTATATGAATGCAATGCATGATGCTGGGTTTTAGATTTCAATTTAGATACATTAAATAAATACCTTCCCGTATTTCCTGTTATGGAAACCGTATATTCTGTAGCATCGTTCAGATACGATTCTATTAGTATTTCGGTAAGATGTGGGAAGCTTTGAAAACGTTGATCAATAATTTTTCCAAAATCATCAGTATTCCATATTATAGAAGATTCATCAATGCCTAATGATGCAGCTAATGTATTTGGTTTTACAATTGCCGGTAGTTTAAAGGTTAATAATTTTTTTTCGACAGATTTTCTATTAGCAATCCATGCTTGTCTTGTAACAATTTGATTTGGAAGTCCCATTCCTGACTCTAAATTTGTAAGTGCTTTATCATTTAACAACAAATGAGAAAAAAGTGGGCTTCCAATATAATTTATATTATAATACTCTAATAATTTGTATAAATATGAATTAAATGAAATAATACTTGATCCGTCATTACTATAATCAAAAACAGTTGTTGGATAAATAAGATCATACTGTGATGTACTTAACATTTTTTCAATTTCTACTAAAGAAGCATCAATAAAAATATCTGCCTTCATATTGTCAAAGCTATTAAAATAATTAATCTGTGATATAAGTTTTTCATTATATGTAGGTGCAAATTTCGTTGTAGCCAATATAAGCAATCTCATAATATGTTTCCCCCTTTTATTTCATAATTAATATAATGGTTTAAGACTACTGGGAACATGGATAATTAGGAATTATCCTTTATCTTAGAAGCATCTACAATAAGCAAGATACGTGTATGTTTACAAGAAAAGTAAAAAGAAAAATGTTAAAAATATTAACAAAAGTACAATAAGAATTGATTTTTGCAATATAATAAGATATACTGAGTACAGGTGAATGAAACTGAAAGGAGATGTGATGGAGATGAAGTACGTTATTCGGCTTTTGGGAATGGAGATAAACAACATAAAAAACGTAATACACGGTGAAATTGAAATGCCCCAAAATAAAAAAGGAAGCATTTTAGGAATCTATGGAGCTAATGGATCTGGAAAAACAGTAATTGTGGACTGTATGGTATTGTTGAAATATCTTCTTTCCGGACGTCAGATCCCGTCGAATTTTTATTACTATATAAATGAAGCAAGTGATACCTCCACTGTAAAGTATCGCTTTGAGCTGAAAATGGAAGAAAAATGCTATCTGGTAGAATATGAAATTGAACTGCAGAAAAACGGTAAAAAGAGCTTCTGCATCAGCAAAGAAAAATTCAGTCAGAGAGAAATGTCGGAAGGAAAACGTATCACACCTGTTTTTGATTACCAAAAAGGAAGGAAAGAACTTTTTCGTCCGTTGAAATTGTATGAGCGTTTTTCTAAGGATATCCAGAATGTTATTGCACTTGGAGTCGCAGAGCAGGCAACGCAGAATTATAATGAGGAAAAGGGCGTTCCGGAAGTAAGTTCCTTTTTATTTTCAAGAAAAGCGCAGGAAGTCTTTGAAAAAGCCGAGGGTGAGGCTGCATTGCTTTCTCTACTGAGCCAGTGTTTTCAGAAATATGGAATTTATGATCTTGCTGTTGTTGAAAACGCGCAATACGGTTATTTATCCTTAAATCTGGAAAATATGCCCGTTAATATTGACTGGCCGGACACGATACCAAAAAAAGGTGAAGGCATCTTCTTACGCTTCACAGATATAAATGTGGTGCCAAAAGAAGTTTTTCCTTATGTAGCAAATACGATCAAGCAGATCAACATTGTAATGAAATCATTAATACCTGAGATCAACATAGAAATTTATAATGCGTTTGATAAGCTGCTGAAGGATGGAAAAGACGGAGTGCAGTTTGAAATCATTGCCATGCGTGGAGAGAACCGGATTCCGCTTTTATATGAATCCGCAGGAATAAAGAAGCTGATTTCTATTTGCAGTAATTTAGTTGCCTGCTATAACAGGGAGTCTTATTGTCTTGTGGTAGACGAGCTGGATTCTGGTATTTATGAGTATTTACTGGGAGAATGCCTGGAAGTTATGCAGGATAAAGCTAAAGGACAATTAATTTTTACGTCACATAACTTACGCCCATTGGAAATCCTTGAAAACGATTCTCTGCTTTATACGACTGTGAATCCCGAGAATTGCTATATAAAATCTACGTATATCAAAAATACGCAAAATACCCGATTATCTTATTTGCGGACGATTAAGCTTGGCGGGCAAAAAGAAAAGCTCTACAATGAAACAAATATATATGAGATGGAGCTTGCTATGAGGCGGGCAGGAAGGATACGTGCTAATGACTAAAAAAGTTATTCTGTTTCTTGTAGAAGGGCCGACGGATGAAGATGCACTGGCTGTGATATTTACGAAACTGGTAAACGATCATGATATAGAATTTGACGTGCTCCATACAGATATCACTGCAGACGAAAACATGACGGTAAAATATATTGAGGAACGGATTGATAAGGAAATCCAAAAGTATCTGCTTAAAAATCCCTTCATAGTAGCGGATGATATCCTTAAGGTGATTCAGATCATTGATACAGACGGAGCTTTTATTCCGCCATCGTTGGTCAGGCAGTCTGAAAATGGAAAAACGGAATATTTTGATACGCATATAGAGGCGAAAAATAAGGACCGATTGATTCGAAGAAATCTAAGAAAGTATAAAGTTTGCAGATCAATTAATAGGTAATGCTAGAATCAAGCTTTATGTCAGAACAAACAAAACGAGTAAAATATGTTTTGAGAGAGACATAGAGTATAGGAACAAGGTTTTGCTATCAAAGTTCTGCTATTGTTCTGTTATCCTGTCAATGTGTCAAATGTGTGTGAACTTCTATAGTGGTTCTGGTGGATTCCGAATGAAGATAGAAGGATGTCAAGGTCTGTCTCCATGAAGTACAACTAAGAAGGATAAAGTAACGATAAAAGATCTATAAAAGAAGAATAAAATTGGATATAGAGTGGAAAGAGAGAAGAAAAAAGCCACCAGTGAAGGTGGCAGTAGTTTATTTGTAAAGTTGTTCTATAAGATAGTCAATGTCTGTTGAATATAAAGGTTTAATGCCTTGACTATAAAGATCGAGATAACGTTGACATTCATTAACAATTTGTTTGCTGTTCTTATCAATAATGGTTTGAATTAAAGCAGCAAAGCGGTTTCCATCTGTACGGTAGCGGATAAGGTATTGTTTTGTGACAGGAAACATTTTTATGTAATGTAAACCATGACGGTTTTTGGGTCTTGTCTGTGGACGAGGTGGTAATGCAAAATATTGATTCTTTGGTGCAGAGGCTGGGATGTTTGAGCGAATGGGGATGGCAAAGTCATAATTGGTGTTCCTATATTTCAGACGTATGACTAGTACATAAGGTCGAGTAGATTTTTGAAGTACTTCTGGATCTTCATGGTATTTGAGTAATAGTGAATTATTTATCGTAACAAGTTTCATAACAAGTTGTCCTTTCTAAAAAAGAAGAATCTACTTTTCAGTAGACTCTTCTTACAAGTAAGCGATACTCTACGCTTTGAAGCACCCCGTCGCTTGCGGAAGTTAAACATACACGTTCATCATATTCTAGCCGTGATGACCGGCAAGCTTTTGACTCATTTATAGTATACTCAAAAATCATTCGAAATGCAACATTAAAAAAATTATAGCATTTGAGAAGCTTCCGTGGTCTGACCCTATGAAGTACACGTTATACTTCAAGAAAGCTACCATATTCAACTGTAAATATTATAAAAGTTAGGTAAAATTAAAGAGAAGGATTTAATATGGAAAATAAGAAATATGCTATTTTTGATATTTTAGGAATCAAGCAAAATGATTATACAAACTCTTTTACATTTGACAAAGATGCGGAATATATTCTCAGTAATGATGAATTTATAAATAAAATAATCATATCTTCAGATATTAGCCAGGCAACTTTTTATTTACATGATTCTCTTGAAATTAATGAAGATTCTGCTTTGCAAATAATTAAGTATTTAATTTTATATCTTAGTACTATGATGATTTCGCTTATAAAAAACAGTTTACCATATTCAAGTGTCCTGCTTAAGCCAACTACTCAACTCTCAAAGACAAACTTATTAAAAGAAAAAAGCATTACACTATGTGATTATATTCATATAAGAGATTCTGCAGTTACAAAATCCGTTTTGGATGGGAATGAGCAATTAGAGAAATGGATTCAAGATATTAACGTTTCGAATTACCAAAGCAAAAAAGATAAATATGATATTTTATTTTTGTTACTTCAGGGAAAGAATATAATTCAGAAATATATGGCTATGTATGCTTATTTAATGAGCTTAGTAAAAGAAATATATTCTAGTTCAAACGAAAGCCAAAAACAAGTTGTGCGTTATGTTTCCGACAACTGTTCAAGAGTTGGAATAACATTAAGCTTATCTCCAAGTACCCGTCCTGGCGCAAGGCAAAATGAACAAGAAGATCAATTTACTGCTTTGCGAAACAAAATTGGACATCCATCTATTATAGCTGAAAGCCAATCTATTTATATATGTGAAAATGCTATAAACCAACTTGCATCAATTATTTGTTGCGCAATAGAAGATATACCATTAGATTGCCCCTCTTAAATCTGTCCGGTTTGAACCTGTTCGGGTCTGACCGCAATGTGGTCAACTTAAGCCCAGAATGCTGAAAAATCAACGATTCTGGGCTTATATTTTGGATTTTTTTATATAAATATCTTGACATATCCTCCTAAATATGTGGTTTAAAAGAATGTTGGGGTCTGACCGTGCGTCCAGCAAAGGGTATATAGTCCGGTGGGTGGAAGCCCCATCAAATAAGCTGCTAACCACAGCATTTGAAGCGAGTCTTGAGTCTGCTACGGTAACGCGCAGGCTAAGCGTAGACAGCAAGATAGCAGGGATAGCTATGGAGCACCGAAATCCCAAAGTATCAGAGGGTCGACACCGTGGTCAGGGTGGAAGACAATATATGCACTTATCGTTATGGTGAGATTTTGCATGCCTCTGCGGTGTTGTTGAAACTATTCA